>DAOTMG010000030.1:0-30017 GCA_035450185.1 Syntrophales bacterium
TCCTTGGTGTCTTGATGGTTGCCCTCTTCTATTGAAATGACCGTGCCAGAAAGAGGCACCGGGAGAGAAATAATTGTAACATCAGGAAATCATGAACCAATTGACGATTTTCCCGCAACCGCCGCCCCTTCCAGAAAAGACAACACCACGCCCCTTTTTCCATGAAACGTTCAAACCGTTGAAAGAAACGATGAAAAAAATGTTCAAGCAGGCAAAAATCCCTTCCGGCTGTCGGCCCGGGGTAACGTGTCAACGGAAAGAGAAAGGAATACGGGAACAGACAAGGGGGGACCGGGTATGAACGGCGAACATCAGAAAAAAAAGGGCTTTTCTGATTCCGGAAGTGCAAGGGGCCCCCGCGCTTTCGGCGTCGGGAGCCCCTTTTTTGAACGGGGAGGCGTAGGGTGAGGCCCGCTACGGTCTCGGCCAGACCTTCTTGAATGCCGTCTTCGGGAAGAAGCAGTAGGGGCACTCGTCGGGAGGTTCAGGACCGGTGTGGACGTATCCGCACATGCGGCAGCGCCAGGCAGTCTCGCCGGGCCGTTCATGAACGTCCAGGTGCGCGAACTGGGGAAAGTCCTCCAGGGCGGGCATGATCGGTTTGTAGCTGTCGAAGGCAAATCGTGACAGGATGACGCGCTGGACTTCACTGGTGCCCTCATAGATTCTCAAAAGACGCATGTCCCTGAAGAGTTTCTCGATAGGGTACATCCGCGTGTAGCCGTAACCGCCGAAGATCTGCAGCGCCTCGTCGACGACTTCGAAGGCGGCCTCCGTGGCGTAGAACTTCGTGATGGATGCGGTGATCGTCGGGTCCTGGCCGCTGTCGGCCTCCCAGGCTGCTTTCCACGTCAGCAAGCGTGCCGTTTCGACTTTCTGGTACATCTCGGCGACCTTGAAGGCCACGGCCTGGAATTCCTTGATGGGGAAGCCGAAGGCCCGCCGCCGTTTGGCGTAATCGATCGCGAGCTCCATGGCGGTGCGTGCCGCCCCGACACCGAAGGATCCGATGATCGGCCGGGTTCTCGTGAAAGTCGTCATGGCCAGGAGAAACCCCTGCCCGGGCTCCGCCAGCACGTTTTCCCTGGGGACCCTTGTGTTTCTGAAGTGGATGCCCACCGTGTTCGAGCTGCGCTGCCCGAGTTTCGGAATGTGCATCCCCGTGGAAACACCCTCCCAGTCCTTCTCGACGAGAAAGGCACAGATCCCCTTGTGACCGGCCGTGGGGTCGACGGTCGCGAAAACGGAGTAGTAGTCGGCCACGCCCCCGTTTGTCATCCAGTATTTCGTGCCGTTGAGGACGTAATCATCCCCGACTCTGTCGGCCCGGCAGCGGATGCCGGCCACATCGGAACCGGTCGTCGGCTCGGACGTGGCGAAGGAGATGAGCTTGAAGTCTTTCGCGATGATCGGGAGATATTTCGCCCGGGCCTGTTCGTTTTTCGTAAGAAGAAGCGGTTCAGCGCCGAGCGAGTTGTCGAAAATGGACGTGGCGAGGCCGGCACAGGCGGCGGAAATCTCTTCGACGACCAGCGCACACTCCATGAGGCCGTACCCCGGTCCGCCGTACTTCCGGGGGATGGTGATATTCATAATCCCCCGGTCGTGGGCTTTCTTCAGGACGAAGAGGGGCAGTTCGTCTTTTTCATCGTAACACCATGCCACAGGCAGCACTTCCTGCAGGGCAAAGGCTCTGGCTTCCTGCTGGATCTTCAGTTGCTCCGGAGAGAGGGAAAAATTGATCATGGCGGCTCCTCCTTGGTGTCGGTCCATTCAGCCGGGGCGGTCGCTGCCGCAGGGGCTGGCCGGCTTTATCAATATATTTTTAAACGAAAAGCCGGGCGACGGCAAGGGAATAAAAAAGGCCGCAAGGCGCTTGCATTCCTGAATCGGGGTGCGGTCGGCCTGTTCGTCCGAGGAGGCTTTTTTACAACCTTTGCCGCCGTCGCTCTCCTCGTCGAGATCCGGCGGGGCGAAAAGAAGGGATCGGGGAAAAACAACCGCTCAAGAACAGGTGCCCCGCTTGAGGGGCGCCACCCGTCTTTCATTCCCCGTCCACAAGCCCCTTTCCGTTCAGCGGGTCGCTTCCCGACGCGGACGAAAAGGGACCGCTCTTTTTGCGGATCAGCGGTCGCTCTTTTCACCGAGGCGTCTTACGGCGATCCGCATCGGGACGGCGAAGGCGAGGAAGCACAGAGTAACGGCCGCTGAAAAGGATCCCCCAAGCCAGACCCACTGGAGCGTCGAGAGGCTCACCCCGCGCATCCCTCCCATGAATATCGTGTAGACCGGGCCTGCCTCCAGGGCGATCACCGAGGTGATGAAGCCGGCGCAGAGTGTCATGTAGATCAGCCCGCCCACGCTCGTGACGGACTGAGCCGGGTTTTCAGAGGAGAAATCCGGGTAGAGGGCCCCGAGACAAAGGGCCAGCGAAACGACGCCCGGCGCCAGGAAGAACATGGTGGTGACCGAGAGTGTCATCATGAAGGGAGTGGCCCGCAGCAGGATGTTCGTGGCAACGACGAGAAGCTCCGAGAGAAGCAACAGGGGGATGAAATAGATCATGAACTTGATCCACAGGTAGGTGCGGGCGGAGAGGGGGGCGGACTGCACGATCCAGAAGGCGCCGCCCTCGATACTGATTGCGGGGAAGACGAAACGCGCCGCGACCGCCGTCAGCACGAAGGCGGCAAGCCCCATATTCAAGAAGGAAAAGAGGTTCTGCAGATAGACGATTTGAACGGGTGCCCTCTCAAGCGGAAGCACGGAAAAGTTGTAGAGATACAAAACGACGAGTGCCGCCAGGAGGAAGAGCTGCGGCCACTGCGTCTGATCCCGGAGGAAGGTCCGGATTTCTTTCAGGGCAAAAGCCCTCACAGGGCCCGGTAACCACTGAAACGTGCCGGGCCGTCGCAGTCTCCGGGACACCGGCAGTTCCGGTCGTCTTCTGAAGATCGTCTGCGACCTGGACAGCCCCTTGAGGTAGAGCGGCCGCGCGACCCCCGCGGTGAGGTAGACCAGGGACCCGCAGAAACTCCAGGACAGGGCCGTGTGGAAAAGGGTCTTTCCGACGGCGCCCGAGAGGGCGGCGCGGAGGCTGTCGAAAAACCACGTGGTGGGGAGCCAGGGGTCATTCGCCATTCCCATTTCCTTGAGATAGAGAAGCAGGGTCGCGAAGGATTCCGGGTTGGCGAATCTCTCGGGTCGCATGAGGCGAAAGGAGAGGAGGAGAAGGAGAAAGACCAGGACACCCAGGACAAAGGACAGGCTTCTCATGCGGCCGGCGGGGAGCACCGGGGCGAAGACCAGGACCAGCAGGACACTGAGCGTCGTCGCGATGAGGCAGAAGGGGAGGATATTCAGAAACAGGGTGGTGTAGAACAGGACGCCGGCCTTGTAGACGACGCCGTAGGACAGAAAGAGCGGCAGGCTGTAGGCGACGACCATCCAGGAACTATCGACGGAGGACTCCAGCCACCGGGTGAGAAAAATCTTCACCGATGGCACCGGCAGGGAATGGACGAGTGAGAGGTCCCTGCTCAGGTACAATTTGGAAAGCGCCGTGAGGATACCGCTGAAGACCAGGAGGGCAAAAAAAGTGATGAGCGACATGGCGAGCAGCTTGAAAGCCAGAAGGTCGCCGAAAACCTCCACGTGCTTGAAATACTTGAGAACCCGGTAGAAGAGGGCGAAAAGGGCGCCCCAGAGGACAAGACCCGCCGCCCCATAGAAGAAGCGGACCGGCACTCTCCCTCGCCGCGGCGCGGAGGCCATCCGGTTTTTCATGGAGAGGAACCGGGGCCTGAGCAGGGTCAGCACGTCCGTCATGACGAGGTTTCCTCCTCCGTGAGTTTGAGAAAGACGGCCTCGAGGTCGCTTGCCTGCACGCGGGCCATCTGTCTTAATTCGTCGAGGCTTCCCGTGGCAATGAGGGACCCCCGGTGAATGATCCCGATGCGGTTGCAGAGGTCCTCGGCCACCCCGAGGGAATGGGTCGAGAGAAAGAGGGTGGTTCCGCCGTCGGCGAGGCGGCGGAAGAGATCCTTGACGAGTTTGATCCCCGCGGGATCCAGACCGACCATGGGTTCGTCGACCACGATGACCCGGGGTTCGTGCAGGACCGCCGCGCCGATGATCAGACGCTGCTTCATCCCGTGGGAATAGGATTCGATCAGTTCGTCGGCCCGGTCAGTCAGGGAAAACAGTCTGAGGATCTCGTCCGATTTCCGATCAAAAAGTTCCCTCTCGACACGGAAAAGATCCGCCGTGAATTTCAGAAACTCCCGGCCTGTGAGTTTCTCATACAGGAAAGGGCGGTCCGGGATGAAGCCGATCCGCTTCTTGGCCTCCACGGGGTCGATGGACATGGAAATGCCGTCGATGTGAATTTCACCTTCCGTCGGGAGGATGACGCCGCCCATCATGCGGATGGTCGTCGTCTTCCCCGCGCCGTTCGGCCCGATGAAACCGAATATTTCGCCCTCGCCGACGCTCAGGTTCAGTTGATGGACCGCCCGGAGGGATCCGTAGAGCTTGGTCAGATTTTTCAGTTCAATCCTGTCGGCCATCGATGATCTCCAGCTTGAGAGTGCCGATCACGCCTGCGAGATCGACCTGCTCCTCCGTGCCGCGGACCAGGCGCACATGGGTGACGTCCGCCGGCATCTGCCCCGTGGTGGCATCGGCCGTGACCCACCGGCCCAGAAACAGGACGTTCCAGGCGTGATAGTAAAAATGCCCGTTCTGATAAACGACCCCGGCTTCCACCTGGGCCGGCAGACCGGCGGCGCGGGCGAGCGCGGCCAGAAGCACGGCGTGCTCGTTGCAATCCCCCCTCTTCAGGCGCAGGGTTTCCAGGGCGTTCGGAATGGACAGAACGGGGCGCTTTTCAATGTTTCGATGGACCCAGTCCGTCAGCTTTCGGGCCCGGGTGGCGTGGTCGTCCTGTGCCGAGCAGATCGAAAGGGCTTTCTCTTGGATCTCCGGATGATCGGCCTGGATGATCATGGTCGGAGCCAGGTAACGTTTCAAAAGATCGCCATCAGCCTCATCGGCAGCGGCCGGAGAGGGGATCGACTCCTTTTCGATGACGAGGGTGCCGTTCCGGTAGGACTGGCGCCCCCCGTCGAGGAATCCGAATTGCGGCGGCAACCCCTCGACCCTCAGCGTCAGTCGGCGGAGAGTTTCCGGACGGGGGAGCGTGCGGTTGGCCGGGATGGCCGCCAGGCGAGTGAGATCAACCATTCCTCCGGAAGAGGACAGCCGGAGCGCCTCCTCCCTGGAGACCTGCTCGAGGGTCAGGCCCAGGAATCCCTCTTCCCGGAGAACGCTGCCGTCCTCACCGGTCCAGGCGTACTGCGGCACTCCCATGAAATCGACGGCCCATTTCATTGCCTTTCGATTCCGACCCGTCACCGGGATGATGTCCTCACCCAACAGGGTGATCTTCGCCGTACGCTGTGAGGCCGTGGCCGGATCAAAGAACTGAAGGGTCCGGCTCTCGCCGGGACTGAAACCTCTTTCCGCAAAGGGGCGGAAGAGATCGACGGGGAGGTAGAGGTCCTGCTGAAGGGTGATTCGGGTCCTGCGATCGAGATCCCCGGAACCCGTGAAAAGGGTCAGCGTACTGCCGCTTCGGATACCGAGGGCCCTGAATCGGAAAAGACTCGACTGAAGGTCGAACTCGAAGGAAGACAGCGTGAAATCCGGCAGCAGGACCCCCTCCGTTTTGAACCTGACGTCCTCCACCATGCCCATCGTGTTCAGACGGAGGAAAACGGCTTCCAGAACGCGGTGCCCCGTCGATGTCCTGGAACGCTGCCGGTAAACATAGCCGATCGCGTGCCCCTGAAGAAATACGCCCATCCAGGCGTCCTGCTCCTGATAGGGTTGGACCTCGTCGGGAGGCTCGACGTTCCATTCCGGCGGATGGTCCCGGAAGGCGCCCACGCGAATGATCATGAGGACGGCGAAGGTCAGGACAAAAAGTATGCCGATGAACCGATGGAGTTTCATGAACGCAATGAGGATGCTCGAGAGATGTTCGCTTGTTTCGATGCCGGGAGTATCCCCCCCTCTGAAAAAAAACCCGGTTCGAGCGGATCAACCGGGTTTTATGACTCGAGAAAAGGCGACAGGACGGGCACCGGAACTGATCAGGATTTTTCCTTACCGGGCCCCTTGGCTTTTCGGGGGGCGGATCTTTCCTTCAGCCAGTTGGCCACCGTCGGAGGCATTTCCTTCTGGGCCTTGGAGCTGACGTACATGCCGATGTGACCGACGGGGTAGGCAATCGTCGTCACGTCTTTTGTTCCCACGAGATCCGCCAGAGGCTTCGAGCAGTAAGGCGGTACGAGGTGATCCTGCTCGCCGAACAGGTTGAGGACCGGCATGGTGATGTTCCTGAGGTCGACGGTGCGGCCCCCGAGCTTGAACTCGCCCTTGCAGAGCAGATTCTCTTGAAAAAGTTCCTTCACGTATTTCCGGAAGGTTTCGCCGGCCTGGTCCGGGGAGTCGAAGATCCACTTCTCCATGCGCAGGAAGTACTTGACGGTTTCCGGATCGTCGAGACGGTCGAGGAGACCGACGTACTTGTCGATGATCAGCTGGAAGGGCTTCAGCCAGAGAAACACCAGATTGAGAAAATCTCCGGGAACGTTCCCGATGGTATCCACCATCAGGTCCACATCGAAAAATTTCGCCCAGACCTGGAGAAGCCCGTCGGTGGTGTCCAGGTCGATCGGTGCGACCATGACGACAAGGTTCTGGACCTTGTCCGGGTAAAGGGCCGCGTAAATGGTCGAGAGGGCGCCGCCCTGGCACACGCCCAGGATGTTCACTTTTTCGCTTCCCGTACTTTCCCGGATGAAATCGACGACATTGTTGATGTAACCGTCGACATAGTCCTCCATCGTCAGGTATTTATCCATCTTCGACGGGTACCCCCACTCGATGACGTAGAGGTCCAGACCCTGGCCGATGAGCTTGCGAAAGAGGGAAAGGTTGTCCTGAATGTCCATCATGTACTGCCGGTTCACCAGCGCGTAGACGATCAGAAGCGGGACCGGGCAGATGTCCTCTCCCTCCGGTTTATAGTGAAAAACCTGTATCTTGTCCTCGCGGTAGACGACCTCCCGGGGGGTGACGCCCTCCTCCATATCCCGGATCTGCATCATGCTTTCAAAGCCCTTGAGGAGTTTCTGTTGCACCCTTGCGCTTTCCTGCATCATCGTTTCCATGATGTTCTCGGCCATTTTCATACCTCCTGGATTCGTCGGGATCTTTCAGAGGGCTTCTATTCCGAGGGCGGTTTCTTCCTTTTGGGTTTCACCGCCAGCTGTTTCTCGAGCGCCTTGACGGCCCGTTTCTGGGTCCGCACCTCCCTTCGAAGCTCCCAGATCGTCTTGTAGATCTCGTCCATGTCCTTTTTGCCGGGGATGTTCGTGAACTTCAGGAGGTGATCGACCAGTTCGTCGACCCACTTCCGGAAGAGAAGGCCCCGGGTGATCATATCCCTCGTCATCGTCGCGAACTCCTCGGAACGGAGAAGCTCATGGTAGGTTTCCTCGTTGACGGTCCACCACAGACGATAGAAGGCCTTGAAGGTCTCCGTCGTGGGCTCTTTGCCGATGAAATCCGACGAACGCTGGTAAACCTTCTCCGCCGCCCTGAGGCCCGTCCCGTACATCATGGAGTTGAAGGCATTTTTCGCCGTGTTGAAGCGGGCGTAAGCGTGAACGGTCTGGCCGATCTTTTCGTTCAGCTGATTGAAGTATCCGAGCGAGGGGGCGATCATCGCCCGGCCGACGGTGTCTTCATAGTTTTTCGCGAAGATTCCGCCGAGGTCCAGGACCGCCGAGGTATCACCCCGCGAAATCTTCTGGACGATGTCGGGCATCTGAGTCATGTTTTTCATGATGGGCTCCACAAGACCCCAGGTGAAATCCGAGGCCGACAGGGTCGTCCCGTCGAGCACCCTGCCGAGGCTCTCGTCATCGCCGGCCTGCATACTGCCCCAGAGCGTTTCCATGAACCGCCGGTAGTTCTTCATCCACTGGTTTCGGAACTCGCCGATTTCCTCCGCCGTGAGGGTCCTGTCGAGCGGAACGGCCTTCATCGTGCTCATCGCTTTCGCCCAGAAATTCAGGAGATCCATGTAGACTTTCGATGAGCTGGCGATCCGGTTGTAGACCTGCTTTCCCAGACCTTCCGTTTCCCGTTCCGGCGTGAGGTCGGCCAGGGTCTTGGCCCATTGTTCGTACAGACCGCCCGGGGTCATGGACATTTTCATCCACTCCTGGGGTGAAGCCTGGGACTTCATCATCTTCCCCAGGCTCAGGGCCCACTCCTTCATGAGATTTTCCTGCATTTTCAACCACTGAGCCATCCACTCGTTCGGCCTATCCGTCGACCCCGTCATAGGACTCTCTCCTTTCAGCCGGCAAGCGGTATCGATGAGGACCTGACGCCTGCCTCACGATTTTTCCTTTTTTTCTTCTTCGGGGACGGTGCTGCCCATTTTCCCGAATTCGCTCAACCACTCCATGTGGGCCGCCATGGTCTTCCGGGCCAGCTCCAGCCAGGGGTTCATGGTCTCCGGAAAGTGCTTGAGACCCGTCATGCCCTGAACGAGGTTTTCCAGGGTCCCCCGCAGTTGATCGCATTCCTTCTCCAGGGCCGTGACCTTGCCTTTCAGTGCCTCGTGATCCTTCCGGGGCACGGCGTCAAAGAAGGCGAGCCACTCCCGGTAGAAGTCATCCATTTTCTCGGAAGAAAGGGGCATCGGGGTGAGGGTGGGCACGAGTTCGGACATTTTCGAAACAAAGGTCTTGTCCGCACCGGCGAAGGCCATGACTTTTTCCATCGCCTGGATGTTGTTTGAATAATGGACCAGAGCCTCACCCAGCCACTTCAAGAAACGGGGGTCCATGTCGTCACCTTCGCTATCTCCCCGGGATCCCGGTCTGTATCGGGATCGCAGGCAAGGCGGTTTATGTCTTTTCGATATATCTGATGGAAGTTTGCAATTTTTGCAAGGAAAATCATCATGTGAACGTCATTTGAAGTTCATAAACGCCGGATCCGATGCTTTTTTTCATGTCAAAACCCATCTTTTCGAAGACCCGGAGCATCGGTTTGTTTTCGGTGAGAACTTCCGCCGTGAATCCCAGAAGACCCTGTCTCCGGGCCAGGTACGTCAGGTACGACAGCATCTCCGTCCCGATCCCCTGACCCTGGTACTGATCCCGGATGGCGAAGGCGACTTCGGCCGTATGGGTCTTGTCGTCGATGCCGTACTGACCGAGGCCGATGATTTCCTCCTTTTCCTCGTCGCCCACCGTGGCGACAATGAACATTTCCTTCGTGAAGTCGATCACGAAGAAATCCTGGAGGCGCTCGTGCGGCATGTCCTGGCGGTAGGAAATAAAGCGCCGGTACATGCTGTTGTCGGACAGGGAGTAGAAGAAGTCTTTCAGCAGGGGTTCGTCGCTGATTTTGACGGGGCGGAAGAAGATGTTGAGGTTTGTTTTGGTGGTGCGGTAGGTTTCGAGTTCCTCGGGGTATTGGCCGCGCTCTCCGGGGATGAAGGCCTGGTCCTTGTAGATGAGGCCGGCCTTTTTGGCCTCTTCGATGAGCCAGGGGCGGAACTTGGGGTGGGCGATGGCGATGAGTTCCATGGCCCGCTCCCGGATGTTCTTGCCCTGGAGGTAGGCGATGCCGTATTCGGTGACCACGTACTGGATGTCCCCCCGGATCAGGGTGACCCCTGCGCCCTCCTTGAGAAAAGGGACGATGCGGGAGACGACCGCCTCGGCCGCCGTGGACTGCAGGGCCAGGATGGTCTTGCCCCGTTTCGACAGCACGGCCCCCCGCATGAAGTCGGCCTGGCCGCCGATGCCGCTGTAGAAGGTCTTGCCGATCGACTCGGCCGTGGCCTGCCCCGTGAGGTCGATCTCCAGGGCGCTGTTGATGGCCACCATGTTATCGTGCCGGGCGATGACGAGGGGGTTGTTGGTGTAGTCGATGGCCTTGAACTCGATGGAGGGGTTGTCGTGGATGTAGTCGTAGGTCTCCTTGCACCCCATGCAGAAGGTGGCCACGGCCTTGCCGCGGTCCAGGGTCTTGCGGGAGTTGTCGATCACCCCCTGCTTCATGAGCGCCACGATACCGTCGCTCAAAAGCTCCGTGTGAACCCCCAGATGCTTCTTGGCCGAGAGGTTGGCGAGAATGGCGTTGGGGATGCTGCCGTAGCCCACCTGGATGGTGTCCCCGTCCTCGATGAGGCGCGAGACGTACTTGCCGATGCGCTGGACAATGTCGGTGTCGGCCCCGGGACTGTACTCCAGCAGAGGCTCATCGTAGGGGAGGATGAAGTCGATGTCGTCGATGTGGATGAAGGCGTCGCCGTGCACCCGGGGCATGAAACGGTTCACCTGGGCCACCACCACCGAGGCCGCCTCCGTAGCCGCCTTGACAATGTCCACACTGATCCCCAGACTCAAATAGCCGTGATCGTCGGGCAGGGAGGTCTGGACCAGGGCTACGTCCACCCGCGCCAGACCCCCGCGGAAAAGGTCGGGCACCTTGGAGAGAAAAACGGGCGTGTAGTCGGCCATCCCCTGGTTGACGGCCTCCCGGGTGCTGTCGCCGATGAAAAAAGAGTTGTGACGGAAGTTCTGTCTGAACTTCTCGCTCGTGTAAGGGGCCACCCCCAGAGTGCGGACATGCAACACCTCGGCATCAAAAAACGCCTTGGGGTGAGACTTGACGTAACGGATCATCGCGTGAACCAGATGCTGGGGCTCCGCACAGGCCGAACCGATGAAAATCGTGTCCCCCCGGTGAATGTGCCCGAAGATCACCTCCTCAGAGACAAACTTCTGCGGATAAGCCCCCTTCCAGTCGTCCAACACCTTCATCCGAAACCTCCCCCCCGGGAGAAGAAAATAAAACAGACGCAACTGCGCCAATCCATTAGACATCAAGCCCACACCCGGTGTCAAGAAAAAGAGTGAGAGAGAAGGGGAAACGCCTGCTTTTTTCCTTGATTCCCGGGACCGTAAACAGTATATATCATCGCCTTGAGATGACGGGCCCTGAACGTGCTGATGGTTGATATCAACTTCAAAAAAAGGCCCATGAGGAGGTGCCATGAATTTTAAAACCCCCACGAAGGCGTCGATCGGTCAGATGATAGAAAGTCAGATGAGAAAGTGGGAAGCGGAAAAGAAGAAGAAATACAAGGAGCCCATTCGGCCGGTCATCACCATGTCCAGGCTCCCGGGAAGCGGTGCGTGGTTCCTGGCCCGGCGTCTTGCAGAGGAGCTCAAGATCGACTACTTCGACCGTGAAATCATCGAAGAGATAGCGAAAAGCATGAAGGTCAGCAAGCGGCTGATTGCCACACTGGACGAGCAGGACCGGGGAATCCTCGATGACTGGATCGACGCGCTCGGGGAAAGGCACGTGTGGCCCCACGAGTACATCGATCATCTCACGAAGGTCATAGGAACTTTCGGTGCCCACGGCCGTGCGATCATTGTCGGGAGGGGCGCAAGTTTCATCATCCCGCCCGAGGTGAGCCTCCGGGTTCTTGTGGTCGCCCCCCTGGAGGTCCGCATCAACAATGTGGCGGCGTGGTTCAAAATCTCCAAGAACGAGGCCAAGGCGCGCCTGACGCGGGTGGAATCCGACCGGAAGGCTTTCATACGGAAATACTTTCACGCCGAGCTGTCCGATCCGGTACATTACGACCTGGTGATCAACACGCAGAATTTCGACCTTGATGCCGCGACGCGGGTCGTGAAAGAAGCCTTCAATGCCAGGCACTGGTATGATTATTCGATACGATGGCATGATTATTCGGTGAAGGATATCAGGAAAAAATAGGATCGTGCCGCATCAGGAGGTCGGGGGAAGCGACGACTTGCGGAAGGGGGCAGTCCTATCGGCTGCCCCCTTTTTTTCATTGCGGGTTCCTTTGTCCGGCAGTGGAACCGAGAGGAAGGAACGAAGGACGGTCTCGGGCGTTCCCGGCGGCCGGGGGTGTCGCATTTCTGCGATCCGCCGGCGGGGTCGCGCGCAGCGGCCCCTGTCACGGTCTTCGTGCGTCGGCAGACGTTCCGAGGATTATCCGGCAGTCGGCCACCGTAGCCCCCCGCCCCTCCTCGTGGACGATCAGGGGGTTGATGTCCATCTCGGTGATTTCGGGGTGATTCACGATCAGATCGGACAGGCTCACGATCATCCGCTCGATCGCCCCGATGTCCCTCGGAGGTCGTCCCCTGAAACCCGTCAGCAGCCTGTACCCCTTGATTTCTCTGACCATGAGGTTCGAGTCGTTGCGGGTCAGGGGGGCCATGCGGAATGCCACGTCCCTGAAGATTTCGACAAAGATGCCCCCGATTCCGAACATGATCAACGGGCCGATGGCGTACCGATTGGCGCCGAGAATGACTTCCTCCCCCGGGGGAGCCATGGCCTGGACCAGGACGCCCTGAAGCTCGGCGTCCGGGGCGAACCGCTTCGCGTTTTCCATGATGGCCCTGTACTGGCGTAGCACTCCATCCCGGTTCTGGACCCCCACGACGACCCCGCCCGCATCGGATTTGTGCAGGATCTGGGGCGAGACGATCTTCATGACCACGGGATAGCCGATCCCGTCTGCGATATCCGCGGCCTCCTGATCGCTTCGGGCCAGCGTGGTGGTGAGGACGTTGAAGCCGTAACAGGCCAGGATCCGTGTTCCCTCCAGTTCCCCCAGATGGGTTTTCCCCGCCTTCAAACAGTCCTGTATGATTCCTCCTGCCCTTTGAGGGTCATGGGACAGCACGAGCGGCGCAATCTCCTCGCGGTTGACCCATCGGGAAAATCGATAGAGGGCGGCCATGGATTTGGCCGCGTTCTCCGGGAACTTGTAGACGGGATACCCGTTTTCCTGCAGGTACTTGACACCGGCGGAAACGTCGATAATGCCCATGAAGCAGCACAGAATCGGTTTCGGAGAGTACTGCGCGATCCGGACGATCGCCTCCGCGGTGCCGAGCGCGTTCGTCATGGACTGGGGTGTGAGAATGACGAGGATGCCGTCCACGCCGTCGTCGTTGATGACGGTCTGCAGGGCCCTTTCGTAACGGTCGGGAGGCGCGTCTCCGATGACATCCACGGGGTTGTTCAGGTTCGCCGCCTTCGGAAGGCTGCCGGCCAGTTCCTGGATGGTGTTCTGACTGAACCGGGCCAGCTCGAGTTCCGACGAGGCCGTCACGTCCGTTGCGATGATGCCCGGCCCCCCGGCGTTGGTGATGATGGCCACCCGATTGTCCCGGGGGAGCCGCCTTCGAGTCTTCCCCACCTTGCTTTCATACTTGTAGGTGAAGGCATTGGCAAAGTCGAAGAGTTCGTCGATCGACTCGGCGCGGATGATCCCGGCCTGTTTCAGGATCGCGTCGTAGACCGCCTCCGAGCCCGCCAGCGCACCCGTGTGTGATGCCGCCGCGCGCGCCCCTGCCGCCGTCCGTCCGGATTTGACGGCGATCACCGGAGTCGGCCGGTGGCCGGAGGTGATCTCCTTCGCCACGTCGATGAATTCCTGCCCCCGGCGCAACTCCTCGAGATACATCACGATGACGGCCGTTTCCTGGTCTTCGTGAAGATAGCGCAGAAGATCCACCTCGTCCACATCCGCCTTGTTCCCGATGGAAATAAACTTCGAAAACCCGAAATCCCGATCCGCCGCAAAGTCGAGAACGGCGGTGCAGAGGGCCCCGCTCTGGGACAGGAAGGAGATGTTGCCCGGCGACGGCATGCGCGCGGAAAAACTGGCGTTCAGGCGGACGGCGGGGAGGGGGTTGATCACCCCGAGGCAGTTGGGGCCGATCATGCGCACCCCGGCCTCCCGGCACAGGGAGACGATCCGGTTTTCGATCTGAAGCCCCGCCTGCCCCACCTCCCGGAAACCGGCGGAGACGATCACCAGGCCCTTGACACCGCAGCGGACGGCCTCTTCCACGGCGGCCAGTGTCGCCTGCGGCGTCAGAATGATGATTGCAAGGTCCACGGCCTCCGGGACCTCCGAGATGGAGGGATAGGTGCGGACGCTGAGAATCGATTTGGAACCCGGGTTCACCGGGTAGAGTGTCCCCGTGTAGCCGCCCCGGAGAATGTTCGCGAAAATGTCGTGACCCACTTTCCCGGGAGCCGAAGAGGCGCCGATGACGGCCACCGTTCCCGGTGAAAAGACGGCATTCAGGCTGTTCATGTCATTCTTCCTCACGGACATCGGAACTCAAATAAAATGGGTGGATCCTCGTTCTCGATCTGTCAGGGTTTGTACTGGAACCATTGCCTGGAATTGAAGGTCTCCTCAATGATCCTGGCGGCCAGGGACAGATCCGTGTTCTCCGTGTTGATCACGAGGTCGAAGTTGTTGGGGTCCGTCAGGTCCGCCTGAAAGTACTTACGGATGAAGGCCCTGCGATCCGCCTCCGTTCTCATGACCCGTCGCCTCGCCTCCTTCTCCGGAACGCTGAAAATGCGAGCCACATTGCGGACTCTCACATCGAGTGGCGCGGTGACGAGGAGCCTGAGGCTGACCTCCCGGGGGAGGATGAAGCTGGCACCGCGGCCGACGATGATCGCATGGCCGTGGGTTCCGATGGCCCCGACGACATTGGTGAGGTGCTGAAGGTATTCATAGGACCACATGTGATCCTCGCCCAGGGCGTTGATCCATTCCTCGAAGACCGATCGATCCTGCTCGTCCAGGGACTCGACGATCTGCCGGCTGACCTTGGAGTTCGTGGCGATCTTCTCGACAATTTCATGGTCGAAGAGATCGATCTTCAACGAATCGGCGAGTCTCTGGGCCAGGCAATTTCCTCCGGCGCCCGGCAAACGGGACATCGTGATCACCGGCCGGATCGGGTTCTTGTACTTTTTCCTCTGCGTGACCTGCCATTTCTTGATCTGCTCCTCGATGATCTTGTCAAAGGATCGATGTGTTTGTGAGGATTTTTCCATGATGTCTTCTCCTTGTTGTATTTGCGATGGTCTCGGCGCGGTGAAGCCGAATCAAAAGCATCTACGTGAATTTCATCTGCAGCTCCACGAGCCCGGCGATGGTCCTTTTCTCCGTCGCGAAGCCGCCTTTTTCGAAGACGTGAAGCATCGACTGGTTGTCCATGAGGACCTCCGCGGTGAACCCGAGCAACCCCTGCCGCCGGGCCAGGTAGGTGAGGTAGGACAGAAGCTCCGTCCCGATCCCCTGGCCCTGATAGTCGTCCCGGACGGCGAAGGCCACCTCCGCCATGTGCGTGTCCGGGTCCGCGAAATACCGGCCGACCCCCACGATCTCTTCTCGTTCGTCCTTGCCGATCACGGCCAGGATGGCCGTTTCCCGCGTGTAATCGATCACCACCAGTTCCTGGAGAAACTCGTGCGGCAGGTGCTGGCGCCTGGAGAGGAACCGGCGGTAGAGACTCTGGTCGGAGAGAAGATGAAGGAAGTCTTTCAGCAGGGGTTCGTCGCTGATTTTGACGGGGCGGAAGAAGATGTTGAGGTTTGTTTTGGTGGTGCGGTAGGTTTCGAGTTCCTCGGGGTATTGGCCGCGCTCTCCGGGGATGAAGGCCTGGTCCTTGTAGATGAGGCCGGCCTTTTTGGCCTCTTCGATGAGCCAGGGGCGGAACTTGGGGTGGGCGATGGCGATGAGTTCCATGGCCCGCTCCCGGATGTTCTTGCCCTGGAGGTAGGCGATGCCGTATTCGGTGACCACGTACTGGATGTCCCCCCGGATCAGGGTGACCCCTGCGCCCTCCTTGAGAAAAGGGACGATGCGGGAGACGACCGCCTCGGCCGCCGTGGACTGCAGGGCCAGGATGGTCTTGCCCCGTTTCGACAGCACGGCCCCCCGCATGAAGTCGGCCTGGCCGCCGATGCCGCTGTAGAAGGTCTTGCCGATCGACTCGGCCGTGGCCTGCCCCGTGAGGTCGATCTCCAGGGCGCTGTTGATGGCCACCATGTTATCGTGCCGGGCGATGACGAGGGGGTTGTTGGTGTAGTCGATGGCCTTGAACTCGATGGAGGGGTTGTCGTGGATGTAGTCGTAGGTCTCCTTGCACCCCATGCAGAAGGTGGCCACGGCCTTGCCGCGGTCCAGGGTCTTGCGGGAGTTGTCGATCACCCCCTGCTTCATGAGCGCCACGATACCGTCGCTCAAAAGCTCCGTGTGAACCCCCAGATGCTTCTTGGCCGAGAGGTTGGCGAGAATGGCGTTGGGGATGCTGCCGTAGCCCACCTGGATGGTGTCCCCGTCCTCGATGAGGCGCGAGACGTACTTGCCGATGCGCTGGACAATGTCGGTGTCGGCCCCGGGACTGTACTCCAGCAGAGGCTCATCGTAGGGGAGGATGAAGTCGATGTCGTCGATGTGGATGAAGGCGTCGCCGTGCACCCGGGGCATGAAACGGTTCACCTGGGCCACCACCACCGAGGCCGCCTCCGTAGCCGCCTTGACAATGTCCACACTGATCCCCAGACTCAAATAGCCGTGATCGTCGGGCAGGGAGGTCTGGACCAGGGCTACGTCCACCCGCGCCAGACCCCCGCGGAAAAGGTCGGGCACCTTGGAGAGAAAAACGGGCGTGTAGTCGGCCATCCCCTGGTTGACGGCCTCCCGGGTGCTGTCGCCGATGAAAAAAGAGTTGTGACGGAAGTTCTGTCTGAACTTCTCGCTCGTGTAAGGGGCCACCCCCAGAGTGCGGACATGCAACACCTCGGCATCAAAAAACGCCTTGGGGTGAGACTTGACGTAACGGATCATCGCGTGAACCAGATGCTGGGGCTCCGCACAGGCCGAACCGATGAAAATCGTGTCCCCCCGGTGAATGTGCCCGAAGATCACCTCCTCAGAGACAAACTTCTGCGGATAAGCCCCCTTCCAGTCGTCCAACACCTTCATCCGAAACCTCCCCCCCGGGAGAAGAAAATAAAACAGACGCAACTGCGCCAATCCATTAGACATCAAGCCCACACCCGGTGTCAAGAAAAAGAGTGAGAGAGAAGGGGAAACGCCGTTTAATATTTCCTTGACCATCGGGATCATTTTTCCTAAGATTCCCGATCTCGAAAAAACCCATTTCGCTGGAGGAGGTTCCTCGATGAAAATCATTCTCCTGGGCGCTCCGGGGGCCGGCAAAGGCACCGTGGCGAAACTGCTTTCCGATTTCGATGGATCCGTTCAGATATCCACGGGCGACATTCTCCGGGCGGAGGTGAAAGCCGGAAGCCCCCTCGGGAAGGAGGCGAAATCCTACATGGACCGCGGTGACCTGGTACCGGACGGGCTCATCATGAAGATGATGGAGGAACGGCTTCAGAAACCCGACTGCGCGAAGGGGTTCATCCTCGACGGTTTTCCGCGCACCACCGGTCAGGCCGAGGCGCTCGAAAAACTCCTCGAGAAGCTCGGGATCCGGCTGGACCTCGTCGTCAACCTCGATGTGCCGAAGGATGTCATCCTCGACCGTCTCACCACCCGAAGGACCTGCGCAAACCCCGACTGCCAGGAGATCTACAACATCAAGAGCAAACCGCCCACGGCCGACGGCAAGTGCACCCGGTGCGGCAGTCCCGTCGTGCAGCGGGCCGATGAAACGGAGGAAGCCATCCTGTTTCGTCTGGAGACCTACAACCGAAAGACCGCCCCTCTCATCGGGTTCTACGAAAGGGAAGGGCGCCTCAGGCACTTCTCTTCCATCAGCAGCCAGACGGCCGTCGAAGAAATCAAGAAGGCGTTGAAATCGCCCTGAGAGCGCTGCGCACGGGCTCTCGATGCGGCCGATGTGTTGTGAGGGGACCGGGGCCGACGGGCCTTCTTCATCCCCCCCGGACACCGGAAACTCTTCCCTGCCGGACGGTCACCTCACCGGGAGCATTTTTGATTGGCGATAGACTATAAAAGAGAGTTGAATCAGGAGCAGTACAGCGTGGTCATGGCCGGGGGCGGGCCGATGCTGGTCATCGCCGGGGCCGGGAGCGGGAAGACCCGGACACTCACCTACCGCGTTGCGCGACTGATCGAAACCGGCGAGAAACCCGACCGGATCCTGCTGGCCACCTTCACCAACAAGGCCGCGCGGGAGATGCTCTCCCGCGTTGAGAAACTCACATCGCTGGATACCGGCAGGCTCTGGGGGGGGACCTTTCACCGGATTGCGAACCTCATCCTGCGCCGGCAAGGCCACCTGGTGGGTTACAGGCCCCACTACACCATCCTCGACACGGACGACGTCCGCCGGCTGCTCAACAGCTGCATCTCGGAACTCCGGATCGACGCCAGGACGGAAAAATTCCCCAAGGGGGACCTCCTGGCCGACATCTTCAGTTTTCACGCCAACACGGGGGAAACCCTTGAGCGGGTCATTGCACGAAAATACCCCTTCTTCCGCCACCGCCTCGACGAAATCCGCCAGGCGGCGGCTCTGTACACGAAAAAGAAGCGCGAGATGAATCTCATGGATTTCGACGATCTGCTCGCGAACTGGCTGAAGGTTCTGAAGGAACACCCCCGGGTCCTGGATCTCTATGCGGAAAAGTTCGTGCACATCCTTGTCGATGAATACCAGGACACCAACGCCGTCCAGGCGGAAATCCTGGATCTTCTCTCCTCCCGCCACAGGAACCTCATGGTCGTCGGGGATGATTCCCAGAGCATCTATTCTTTCCGGGGCGCCGATTTCACCAACATCCTCCGTTTTCCCGAACGGTACCCCGATGTGAAACTCTTCAAGCTGGAGACGAATTACAGGAGCACACCCGAGATCCTGGAACTGGCGAACCTGAGCATCATCAACAACCGGGAACAGTTTCAAAAAGAGCTGAAAGCCGTGCGCGGGGAGGGGGTCAAGCCCGTCTGTGTTCCCCTGCGTCATGCGTCTCAGCAGGCCGATTTTGTTTCCCAGCGCATCATCGAACTGATCATGAACGGGGTGCCGCTTCACGAGATCGCCGTTCTGTACCGGGCTCATCACCACTCCATGGAACTCCAGATGGAGATGACCCGGCGCGGGATCCCCTACGAGGTCCGTTCGGGCATGCGGTTCTTCGAACAGGCTCACATCAAGGACGTGACGGCGTACCTGAGGCTCCTCGTCAACCCCCTCGACGAGACGGCCTGGAAGAGGGTCCTCCAGCTCCATGACAGGATCGGGAAAACCACGGCGGACAGGCTCTGGCGGTGGCTCTCGAGAATGCCCGATCCCCTTTCGGCCGTCCGGTCCGCGCAGGAGGCGGGGGTCGTCCCCAGAGCGGCCGGGGAGGGGTTCAGGCGTTTCCTCGCCACCCTGGAGCGCCTCTCGGGCCCGTCCGTCGGCGGAAGCCCCGGGCCCTGCATCGAGGCCGTTCTCGACAACTTTTACAGGGATTATCTGCGAGACACTTACTCGGACAGTGCTGCGAGGGAAGACGACCTGACGCAACTGAGCCTTTTTTCCGGTCGATTCGAGGATCTCGAATCTTTTCTCGGCGAGCTGGCGCTTCTGACCGGCATGACGGAGGATTACGAACGCTATGGGGACCGCCGGGCCGGGGAAGACCGGGTTGTCCTCAGTTCCATCCATCAGGCCAAGGGACTCGAATGGACGGCCGTTTTCCTCATCGGGTGCGCCGAGGGGATGATGCCTCTGGGCAGAGCCCTCCAGGAGCCGGGGGGGGAGGAGGAAGAGAGGCGGCTCTTCTATGTGGGCTCCACACGCGCGAAGGACCACCTCTATCTCTGTTATCCCCTGATGGATCACGGTCGGGGCGTCGGATACACCGTTCTGAAGGCATCCCGTTTCATCGAGGAACTGGAAACGCGCAGGCTCGGGCGGGTGGACCGGCCCTATCAGGAATGGGTCATCGACGAGGCGTGACCCGGGGCGATGACGGATCCGGAGAGCCGGACCTGTTCCGGAAAACAAAAAAAGGGCAGCCCCGAAAGGGCCGCCCTCCTGTTGTCCGATCCTTTCCCGTTTACAGCCACTGGTTCGATTTCATCTTGGCCTCGTACTCCGCCTTCAGGGCGAGTTCCGTCGCCTCGGAGATGAGATCCACGTTCTTGGCCCATTCTTCGAAGCGGATGTCGACACCGAAGATGCCGACCATTTCGTCGCGGTCGTCGATGATCGGGCCTGAAACGGTGATGCAGAGAGCCCCGGTCATCTTGGAGATGTAGAAATCGGTGACGTGGATCTTGCCGGTCTCCCGCGGCTTGAGGAACCATTCGCGGTTCGAATAATCCGTGCCCACGCCGAAGTTCTCGTACCGGGGCCTGTCGGCGAGGTGGGTGATGTTCTTCGTCGTTTTCTTCCCGTTCATGTCGACGACATAGGCGAACTGGATCGAGGGGTTTTCGTCGATGAACTGCTGCATGATCGGTTCCTGAAGGTCCGCCGTCATCGACTTCATGACGGGGTGCTCGATGACCTGCTTGACCACCTCGACGGCCGCCTGGGCCGCCCTGTACTTGATCTTTTCGAGATCGGACATGAAGAGTACCGGCAGGAACTTCCGGACCACCTTTTCCATCTCCTCCGTGGAGATGCTCGTTACCCGCCCGTCCTCGTACTGTTTCATCACCCATTTGTAGATCTGGGAGACGCTCGGGTGCCGTTTGTCGACCTCGTCGCTCCCCTTGAGGCCGAGCCGGTTGTTGATCCAGTGGACGATGCCGGATTTGCCCGATTTGTCCGTCACCTCGAGGGTGATGGGCCGTTTCAGGATCCGGGTGGTGTCGAAGATGTTGTAGATTTCCTCGTTCTTGACCAGGCCGTCGGCGTGGATCCCCGCCCGGGTGGTGTTGAAGTCCTGGCCGACAAAGGGGTAATTGTGCGGGATCTTGATGTTCATGTCCTTCTCGATGTAACGCGCGATATCCGTGATCGCCGTCGTGTCGATCCCGTCGGCGGTCCCCCGGAGGCCCATGTACTCCATGATCAGACCCTCAACGGGCGGATTGCCGGTGCGCTCCCCGAGCCCGACCAGGGTCCCGTTGGCCGCGGCGCAACCATACAGCCAGGCCGTCGTGGCGTTGATCAGGGCCTTGTGGAAGTCATTGTGGCCGTGCCACTCGAGCAGGTGTCCCGGGACACCGGCGTCCTCGACGAAGGCCCTCACCATCTTGTCGACGCTCCTCGGGAGCGCCGCACCCGGGTACGTCACACCGTAACCCATGGTGTCGCAGAGGCGGACCTTGATGTCTATGCCGCTTTCCTCCCTGAGTTTCATCAGCTCGATGGCAAAGGGGATGCAGAAACCGTAGATGTCGGCCCTCGTGATGTCCTCGAAGTGGCATCGGGGCCTGATACCCGCATCCAGGACGGACTTGACGGCCCCCAGATAGGCATCCAGGGCCGCTTTGCGGCTCTGGTTGAGTTTCAGAAAAATGTGATAGTCCGAGACGGAGGTCAGGAGGCCCGTCTCCTTGAGACCCATTTCCTTGACCAGGGGTATGTCTTCACCCTGGGCCCGGATCCAGCCCGTCACCTCGGGGTAGGGCAGCCCCAGTTCGAGGCACTTCGAGACGGCTTCCTTGTCCTTCCTGCTGTAGAGAAAAAATTCGGTCTGGCGGATGATGCCCTTCGGCCCCCCCAGCCTGTTCATCAGCGTGTAGAGATCCACGATCTGTTTCACCGTGAAAGGCGGTTTGGCCTGCTGCCCGTCCCTGAAGGTTGTGTCGGTGATGAAAATGTCGTCGGCCGGGCTCATCATGGTGACCTTGTGGTCGAAGACAATCCGGCAGACCTCTTCATAGGGGAAAACGTCCTTCTGGAGGTTGGGCTCCGCGATATCTTTCAACTCGTATCGCCAGAATTTCGTATGTTCGTGGTCGAGGACCCTCTTTTCCTTGTTCCATTTCGCCATCGGATCACCCCGCTTTCTTTCTTCCCCGGTCGTCCTTCGGGTTTTTCACAAAGGGCGAGGCGCGGGTCGTTCAAAGAAATAAAAAAGGACACAATCAAAAAATCTGTGTCCTTGTTGGCTCATCGCTGCCGGCATGTCACGGTGAGGACACAGGGATACACCTCCCGGGCTTTTCTGCGCGAGGCCGCGGTATCGCTCTTTTCATGGCTGTCTCCATACCTTTAAAAGACATGCAAACCAGAGTCCACCCATAAGGGAAGTCGGGCCTTTTGTCAATAAAAAAGTCTGCCCCTTCCGGGTTCTTCGGGGTCTCACAGGATCTTGAGCGAAAGCTCCATGAGCTGCTCGATACTCACCCGTGAAGGCGCGTCGGTCATGAGATCCATCGCCTTCTGGGTCTTGGGGAAGGCGATGACGTCCCGTATGGACTCCGCACCGGTCATGATCATGATCAGCCGGTCGAACCCGAAGGCGATCCCCCCGTGGGGCGGTGTGCCGTATTCCAGGGCGTCGAGCAGAAAGCCGAACTTGGTCCGGGCCTCTTCGCGGGACAGGCCCAGGGTATCGAAGATCATCTGCTGAATGCTGCTCCGGTGGATCCGGATGCTCCCGCCCCCGATCTCGGAGCCGTTCAGGACGAGGTCGTAGGCACGGGCCCGGACCTTACCCGGATCCTCTTTCAACCGGGGGATATCCGCCGGTACCGGTGAGGTGAAAGGGTGGTGGATCGAGACGTAGCGCTTTTCCGTGTCGCTGTATTCGAAGAGCGGGAATTCGGTGATCCAGGCGAAGGCGAACGTTCCCGGCCGGATCAGTCCGAGTTTTTTCGCGAGATGGATTCGGAGGTTGCCGAGGGCGTCGTTGACGATCCGGGGCGCGTCGGCCACGAAGACCATCAGGTCTCCCTCCTTCGCCTCCATCCGGCGGTTGATCGCCTCGATTTCCCCGGGCCTGAGAAACTTCGCAATCGGAGATGTCCAGCCGCCGGGGTTGATCCTCGCCCAGGCAAGACCCCGGGCCCCGAAAGCTCCGACGTAATCGGTCAGACCGTCGAGATCCTTCCGTGAAAGCTGTTTCGCCTCTTCGATTTTGAAGGCCTTGACGACGCCGCCGCTGCCGATGGCGTCTTTGAACACCGTGAGATCGCAGGATCTCAGGAGGTCCGTGAGGTCGCGCAGCTCGAGGGGGAACCTCGTGTCCGGGTTGTCCCGGCCGTAGCGGTCCAGGGCGTCGTGATAGGGGATCCGGGGAAAGGGCCGGGGGAGATCGATACCGAGCACCCTTTTGAAGACGTGGACCAGGAGCCCTTCCATGACGGAGAACACATCCTCCTCGTTGATGAAGGACATCTCGACGTCGATCTGGGTGAATTCCGGCTGCCGGTCCGCCCGGAGGTCCTCATCCCGGAAGCATTTGACGATCTGGTAATAGCGGTCGAACCCCGAGACCATGAGGATCTGTTTGAAGAGCTGGGGGGACTGGGGCAGCGCATAAAACGCCCCCGGGTTGATCCTGCTGGGGACCAGATAGTCCCGGGCGCCCTCGGGCGTGCTCTTGGTCAGGAAAGGCGTCTCGACCTCGATGAACCCCTGTTCTTGAAAGTAGCTCCTCACTTCCGCAGCGGCCCTGCTCCGCAGGATGAGGTTCCGCTGGATCGGGGCGCGGCGGAGATCGAGATAGCGGTATTTCAGCCGGATGTTTTCGGAAATCTCGGCATCGACGTCGAGCAGAAACGGGGGCGTCCTGGACTCGCTGAGGATTTCGAGTTCATGGACCATCACCTCGACATGGCCCGTCTTCAACTCGGGGTTTTCCATCCCCTCGGGCCTCCTGCGGACACGGCCCTGCACGGCGAGGACGTACTCGCTTCGGATCCGGTGGGCTTCCCGGTGGACCTCGGCATTGACCTCGGGGTTGAAGACGACCTGGACCCGTCCCTCCCGGTCCCGCAGATCGACGAAAATGACGCCGCCGTGGTCGCGCCGCCGGTGGACCCAGCCCATGAGGACGACCTCTTTTCCTATGTCGTCGGTGCCGACGGCACCGCAATAGTGTGTCCGTTTCTTTTTGTCGATGAATTCGGACAAACCCGTCCTACCTCGCTTTCAGCAGCGACAGCAATTGAGCCTCCGCACCCTCGAGACCGATGGATCCCTGGGAGCCGTCCTTCATGTTCCGCAGGAGGGCCTTTCCTTCCCTGATTTCGTTTTCGCCGATCAGAAGCGTGTAGCCTGCGCCCAGCCGGTCCGAGCGTTTCATCTGGCTCTTGAGGCTGCGGCCCGAGTAGTCTGTTTCGGCGAGAAATCCCTGGCGGCGGATCCCGTTGCAGAGCCGGAAGGCGATTTTCTTGGCCTCCGGGCCGAGTGCGGCAACGTAAAGATCGGGGGAGCGGGAGACACCTTCCATCCCCTCCGGGAGGAGCGAGATGAGTCTTTCCACGCCGGCGGCAAATCCGATGCCCGGGACCTCGGGTCCCCCCAGGTCCTTGACCAGCCGGTCGTAACGTCCGCCGCCCGCAACGGCGTTTTGCGCGCCAAGCGCTTTCGTTGTCACCTCGAAGGTGGTCTTCGTGTAGTAATCAAGGCCCCGCACCATGCGGGGGTTGAGGGAAAAACCGGTCTCGAGGACCTTCAGCCCTTCCTGGACCTCCCGGAAATGCCCCGCGCAGCCGGCGCAGATATAATCGATAAGGAGAGGTGCCGACGATACCGCCGCTCTGCAACCCTCGACCTTGCAGTCGAAGACACGAAGGGGGTTCGTCCCCAGCCGCCTGCGGCAGTCCTCGCAGAGATCCTTCTCCTTCTGCGACAGAAACTGCCCCAGGACCTTCCGGAAGGCGGGACGGCACCCGGGACATCCCAGGGAATTGATCTCGAGGCTGACGTTTTTGAGGTGCACCCGTTCGAGGAAGAGCATGAGCATGTGGATGACCTCGGCGTCCACCAGGGGGTCGGCGGAACCGAGGAGCTCCACATTGATCTGATGAAACTGCCGGTAGCGGCCCTTCTGGGGTCTTTCCCGCCTGAACATGGGTCCGAAGGTGAAGAGCTTGCTGACGCTGTCGCCTCCGTGCAGGCTGTGCTCGAGGAAGGCGCGCATCACGCTGGCCGTGGCCTCGGGGCGGAGTGTCAGGGACTCCCCTCCGCGGTCCTCGAAGGTGTACATCTCCTTTTCCACGATGTCCGTGGTTTCGCCGATGCTTCGCCGGAAAAGCTCCGTTTTTTCCAGAACGGGGACTCTGATTTCCTTGAAACCGAAATCGGAAAAGATCTTCCGGGCCGTTTCCTCGACGAATTGCCAGCGTTCTGTTTCGCCGGGGAGGATGTCCTTGAATCCCCGGACAGCGGTAATGATTTCCATGGGTTCACCGGGTGCTGGATGACTCTTGTCGGACCGGAGTCCTTAGCACATTCGCCGTTCAAAGGCAATCAAAATGATTATTCCGGCAGGGGTTTATGGGTCGTCATGCGGACGAACCGGCCATCCGTTTCCACGGTCACCGCACCCTGCAGGTCGGTGCGGTAGACCCGGGCGCCTGAGCGCTCGAGCCGGTCAACGACCTCCGGATGGGGGGCTTTCATGAAGGGGGTTTCCCGGGCGCTGATGACGGCGTAGGAAGGTTTCGCGCGATTCAGGAAGGGAGAGGTGCTCGAATGCCGCAGACCATGATGGGGCACGAGCAGGACATCGCATTTCAGATCGACGCCGGAGCGGACCAGGGCGGTTTCAGCCGCCGCCGCGATGTCGCCGCTGAGGAGTACGCTCACCTCGCCGTAGGAGAGTTTCAGAACCAGGGAACCGTCGTTGATTTCCCGGTCGGAGAGAAAGGGCCCCCGGCCGACCAGCGGTTTCGGCGGGTTCAACACCCTGACGCAAATGCCGTTTTCCAGAAGGGGCTCACTCCGGGCGCTGACGACCCGTGTCGTGATCTTTTTCTCCCCGGCCGTCTTCAGGAGAGATTCAAAGGCAGGGCTTTTCGTCTTTTCCCCGTTTGTCCAGATCTCCTCCACGGAGAAGTTTTCGAGGATGAACGGAAGCCCGCCCGCGTGATCCGGGTGGGGGTGGGTGAGAACGACGATGTCGATTTTGCGGATGCGGTTTTTCCAGAGGAAGGGGGCGACGACGTATCGGCCGAAGTCGAAACGGCCGTCGAAGGAACCTCCCCCGTCGACGAGCATTCTCCGACCGCCCGGGAACTCGACCAGCGTGGCGCTTCCGTGCCCCACGTCGAGAAAAGTCACGCGGAGAACGCCCGGGTTCCGGTCCTTGAGAAAAAGATAGGCCGCATCTCCGGCAAAAAAAATAACGAGAGCGATCGACAAGGCCGTGGCTCCCCGGTGATATCTCAGGCGGTCCATGAGCGATCCCGTGTTTTCTTTTCCGCGGCCTTTCGAAAACCAGTAAGCTCCGACGCCGAAAAGGAGGTAGGAAGCGGCGATTTCAATGAGGCTCGGTGTGGTCACGATGACGGAAGAGCCGGGTATCCGATCCATGAGGTCGAGGAGACCGAGCGCCGGGCCGATGAAGAGGGAGGCGCCGTGAAAGAGCCACGAGGCGCCCGCCGTCGAGAAAAAGGAGACCGCCATGGCGGCGAGACCCAGGATCAGAACGACGAATCCGAGAAGGGGAACGGCCACGAGGTTGGCCGGGAGAGAAACGAGGGATACCCGGTTGAAGTAATGAGCGACCAGGGGCGCCGTGCCCAGTGTGGCCGAAAACGAAACCGCCAGGAAGAGAAAGAGACCGATGAGAGCCTTTCCACGCCAGAGCCGCCATTTGGGACCGCCGGTGATCTCATGATCCCATCGGGGGATGCGGTCGGCGAGTGCCGGTGTCAGGTAGAGGATCGAAAAGACGGCCATGAAGGACAGCTGGAATGAAATGTCGAAGAAAGACGCGGGGGAGAAAAGCAGAATCAGGAGAGCCGCAAGCCACAGTGCGTTGAGGAGTTCCCGAAACCTGCCGAGAAGGACGGCGACCAGAAAGGACACAACCAGGATAACGGACCGGACCGTCGGGATGCTCATCCCCGCCACGAAGGCGTAGAAGAAGACGGGTGCCAGGGACAGAAAAGCGGCGACCTTGGTCAGGCTGAATCGAAGCAGAAGGTGTTCGGAGCGCTTCAGGATGACGCGGATCAGCCACAGGGAGACCATGGCGATGATGCTGATGTGAAGTCCCGATATGGAAAGGATGTGGGCGGTCCCCGTACGGTTGAAGATCTCCTGGATCTCTTTCGGTATACCGCTCCTCTCCCCCACGATCAGGGCTTCCAGGATTCCGCTTGCCGGTCCCGACGAAGCCTGGCGGATGATCGACCGGAGACGGCTGCGGTATGCCTCGATCCACTGCCGGAACAGGTTGCCCTGGTTTTCCCGGATGAGCACGATCGAGGAGGGATGATCGACGAACCCCTGAAGACGGATTTCCTTCAGGCGGAGATACCTTGCGTAGTCGAAGGCGCCGGGGTTTTTGTATCCCATCGGGGTTCTGAGTTTTGTCTCGGCTCTCAGAAAGTCGCCGTACTTGAAGGAATCCACCTCTCCCCTCATGACCAGGAGGACTTTCCCGCGGGCCGCGTGGGAATCGTGATCGACGAGGACGGATCTTGTATCCAGGACGATCTCGGTCCTGTCGGCGGCGGCATGCGGACTTTCGATGACGACGCCTTCGACCCGCACACGCCCCCGGCCGTCGAAGCGTGAGATGTCCTCCGGTTCCGCCGTCGGCTGGAGGACACTATGCATGCTGATGTGGCCGATGAGGAAAAAGGCCAGCATGCAGACCGGGAGGGTCCCTGTGCCCGTCGGACGGGTCACGAGGTAGAAGAGGAAGAAAAGCGCCGCCGCAAGCATGGCCACCATGGGCATCAGGGGAAGTCGAAGGAAGGAGGCCGTGACGATGCCGGCAATGAGGCCGAGAAGAAGAGGGAAGAGGGGTCTTTTTATAACTAACGGATATTTCATATGAAACAGTGTAAGCACGCTCCCCTGAAGGAATACAAAAATTTCGGATCATTTCTAAAGATGAGAGCCTTCCGGCCGAAAGGTATTTATGCATGATTTATGCATAAATCCCAAAGAATATTACATATTCGATGCCGTTGAAGCTGAGGTCGCCGGAACGTATGGGAAAGTGGACACATTTTCTGCTGAAAGATCCTCATGCCGATGATGAAATGGCGCCGAGGAGGGTCCGCTGGCTGATACTCTTCAGGCTTCTCGTCGTCACCTTTATATTGTTTCTTTCCGTCGGGGTGCAGTACCATGAGACCCGGTCCCTCTGGCACGCTTCGCTGGGCCCCATCTACGTCCTTGTCGGTCTTACCTACCTTCTCTGCGCGGCCTACCTCGCCATGGTCCGCACGTTGCAACGCAGGGAATTCAACATCACCCTGCAGGCCTTTTTCGATGTCATCATCGTAAGCACCCTTGTCTACTACACGGGCGCCATCGGCAGTATCTACTCCGTCCTGTACCCGCTCGTTATCATCTATTCCGCCCTTCTTCTGGGCCGCCGCGGGGGTCTGAGCGTGGCGTCCGCCTGCAGCCTCATTTACGGCCTCATGCTCTACCTGGCGCAGCGGGGGTATATCCTGTCCGCCTACCCGGGCCCGGTGCAGGGCGACGTTGTGAAAGCGGAGTTCGTACTGATGAGGGCCGTCATTCACGTCGCATCCTTTTATGTCGTGGCCCTGCTCACGAGTTTCGCCGTCGAACAGGAAAAGAAGTTGAGGCTTCGGCTGGCGGAGAAGGAAAAAGCCCTGGACAAACTCGACCGGTTCCACCGGAGCATCATCGAGTCGGTCGACACGGGCATCCTGACGGTGGATCTCCTTGGAAGGATCAAATCGCTCAACCGGGCCGCCGAGGAGCTGACCGGTTTTTCCGCTTCCGAGGTCGAAGGGCAACGGATCGACGAGGTCTTCCCGGGCTTCATGACCGTTCTCGAAAAGATCGGCGACGAGGGGGAGAAATCCTCGAGGAAACGCTTCGAGGCGGCAGTCTCGCAGAAATCCGGCCGGAAGATCATCCTGGGGTTTTCCTATTCTTCCCTCTATGAACGGGAAAAAAGGATCGGCGGTATTCTGATTTTTCAGGATCTCACGGTGATCAAGGAGATGGAGGCCCGGGCGGAGAAGAACAAGCGGCTCGCCTTCATCGGCGAGATGGCCGCGGGGCTCGCCCATGACCTGAGAAACCCCCTGCTTTCCATCAGCGGCTCTATACAGATGCTGCAGCGGGGCCTGAAGCTCGATGCCACCGACGAGCGGCTCATGAGAGTTATTCTCCGGGCGAAAGATCAGCTCGAAAACCTCATCAAGAATTTTCTCATCTTTGCCCGGTCCGCGGCGGGCGACCGCGAGGACATACCGGTCCATGAAATGCTCGACGAGACCATCGAAGCCCTCAAGGAAGTGCCCGACTGGAACGATTATATAGAAGTGGAGAGGGTTTATCAGGACGTTCCCCCCGTTTTTGGAAACCGCACGGAGGTTCGGCAGACCTTCTGGAACATCCTCGTCAACGCCATCCAGGCCATGCCCGACGGAGGCTGCCTCACCGTTGAGACGATGCCCCTGCCGAAAGAGAACGGGCGTCGCCTCGTTCAGGTGCGGGTCGGCGATACGGGTTGCGGGATCGAACGGGAGCACCTGGAGAGGATTTGCGAGCCCTTTTACACGACCAAAGAGGGAGGGACGGGGCTGGGACTCGCCATCGTGAGCCGGATCATCGAAAGCCACGGCGGGTCCGTGAGCATCGAAAGCGACGTCCGCCGGGGAACGGCCTGCACGGTTGTGTTCCCGGCGCGGGATGTCGAGGCGGAAGAACCTGCAAAGGAAACCCCGGCCCTTCGGGCGGGATGATCACGGAATCGATGAATAAAGGGGTGTTTTATGGCCAGTGTTCTGGTCGTCGATGATGACAGGGGGATGAGGGAAGTTCTCGAGATCATGCTGACCCGGGAGGGCTACCAGGTCGCCTCGGCGCCCGGGGGGCGTGAAGCCCTCAGCATCTGCCGGAAGAACAAATTCGATGTGGTGATCACGGATCTCAAGATGCCCCGCGTGGACGGAATCGATGTTCTGAAGGGGATAAGGAAATGTCCCCTGAGACCAT
>DAOTMG010000031.1:0-29915 GCA_035450185.1 Syntrophales bacterium
TGCCCCTAAGAGCGTATCCCGTAGGTAACGCGTTTTTGTTGCAATCAACTTCTTAGCTTCTATTTCTTTCTCCTCTCCGGCCTCAGGGACCGGACCGCAGCGCCCGCTTTCCACATCTCGGAGTCGCGCATCCGGGAGAGTTCTTTTTCCAGCTTTTCCCTGTAGTCCGGGGCGCTGTTGGCCTCAAGAACGATTCTGGTTTCCTCGCCTGCGGTGACCCGTTCGTAGAGCTCCTCGAAAACGGGGGCGACGGCGTCGCGGAATCTGTTTTTCCAGTCCAGGGCGCCGCGCTGGGCCGTGGTGCTGCAGTTGCCGTACATCCAGTCCATGCCGTTTTCGGCGACGAGCGGCATGAGGCTCTGAGTCAGCTCTTCCACCGTTTCATTGAACGCCTCGCTGGGGCTGTGACCGTGCTTGCGGAGGACGTTGTACTGGGCCTCCATGACGCCGGCGAGGCACCCCATGAGCACACCCCTTTCCCCGGTCAGGTCGCTGAAGACCTCCTTTTCGAAGGTTGTCGGGAAGAGATATCCCGAGCCGATGGCCACACCGAGGGCAAGCGTCCTTTCCCGGGCCCTCCCCGTGGCGTCCTGGAAGACGGCGTAACTGGAGTTGATGCCGCTTCCCGCCAGGAAGTTGCTCCGCACGGTCCGGCCCGCTCCTTTCGGCGCCACGAGAATCACGTCGATGTCGGCGGGGGGGATGATGCCGGTGAGATCCTTGTAGGTGATGGAAAAGCCGTGGGAGAAATAGAGAGCCTTCCCTTTCGTCAGGTAGGGCTTGATCGTCGGCCATTGTGCCTTCTGCCCGGCGTCGGAAAGCATGTATTGAAGGATGGTGCCGCGCTGGGCAGCTTCCTCGATGGAAAAGAGGGTCTTGCCGGGCACCCAGCCGTCTTTCAGAACCTTTTCCCATGTGGCGCCCCCCTTCCGCTGACCGATGATGACCCCGATTCCGTTATCCCGCATGTTCAGGGACTGTCCCTGTCCCTGCACCCCGTAGCCGATCACCGCCACCGTTTCACTCTTCAAGACCTGGCGAGCTTTTTCGAGGGTAAATTCCTCCGACGTGATGACCTCTTCGAGCACACCGCCGAAATTCATCTCTGCCATGATGATCCTCCTTGATCCGGGTTGCCTCAGTTCTTTCTCTCCAGAGCCGCGATCCCCGTTCTCGCGATGTCGTCGATGCCCAGCGGAGCGAGTTTCTGCAGGAGTCTGTCGACCTCGTCCTTCGCCCCCGTGTATTCCAGGACGCAGTGGTCCGTGTTGAAGGTGAGGATCTTGCAATTGAGACTGTTCACCGTCCGGATCAGTTCGGACTTGTTGGCCTCCGTCAGGTTCATTCGGATCAGGACCATCTCGCGCTTGACGGTCTCCACCTCGGTGAGGTCCTCCACCTTGACCACGTCGATCAGCCGCTCGAGCTGCTTTTCGATCTTCGAGATCGTGGCCTTCGTCTGGATGGTCGTGAGGATGATCTTCGAAACATCGGGGTTCATCGTCACATCGACGCAGAGGCTCTCGATGTTGTAGCCTTTACCGCCCAGCGTGCCCGCAACTCTCGCCAGCACGTCCGGTTTGTTGCTTACGAGAAGTGAGATGATGTGTTCCTTCTTCTTTTCCATAACCCTCCTGCCTTTCTGATGGTTTAGATTGACGCTGATCCGCTCGGCGGATCGGCGCACGATTTCCCGGCGCCTTTAGCCCTTCGCCTCGCGCCTGTTTGCTCAATTGATCATCTCCCGCGTTCCAAGCGTCATCTCGCTGATGGAGGCCCCCGGTCGGACCATGGGGTAGACGCTCTCCTCCCGGGCCACCTGGAAGTCCATGAGAACGGGCCCTTTGACGGCGAGCCCTTTCTCGAGAGTAGGCCGGATCTCCTCGGGCTTCGTTGCCCGGAAGGCCTGCCATCCGTAGGCTTCGGCCACCTTGAGGAAGTCGGGCTGGTAGGTCATGTCGGTGTTGGAGTACCGCTTCTCGTAGAAGAGCTCCTGCCACTGCCGGACCATCCCGAGATACCCGTTGTTGAGAAGCACGATCTTCACGGGGACGTTGTATTGTACGGCCGTCGCCATCTCCTGGATGTTCATCTGAATGCTGCCGTCCCCCGCGATGTCCACCACGAGCCTGTCCGGGAAGGCGAACTGGACGCCGATCGCGGCGGGGAATCCGTATCCCATCGTTCCGAGACCCCCGGAGGAGATGAAGGTTCGGGGATGGTCGTATTTGTAGAACTGCGCCGCCCACATCTGGTTCTGACCCACTTCCGTCGTGATGATCGCATCGCCCTTTGTCAGTTCGTAGAGCGTTTCAATGACGCACTGCGGCTTGATGTGATCCGCGTTCTGGCAATAACTCAGGGGGGCCTTCTTCTTCCAGGACTCAATCTCCCCGAGCCAGTCCTTTCGCTCCGCGTCGGTGGGTGAGTAGTTGTGGTCCCTGAGGGTGCGGTTGATGATCTCCAGGGCGCTCCGGGCGTCGCTGACGATCGGCAGGTCCGCGACGATGTTCTTGTTGATCGACGAGGGGTCCACATCGATGTGGATGATGTCCGCGTTCGTCGCGAAGGTGTCGATCTTCCCCGTGACGCGGTCGTCGAACCGCGCGCCGATGGTGATCAGAAGATCGCAGTGGTTGATGGCCATGTTGGCGTAATAGGTGCCGTGCATCCCCGGCATTCCGAGGAAGAGGGGATCGGAGCCGGGGAAGGCGCCGAGACCCATGAGGGTCGAAGTGACGGGAATCTTCGCCCGGTGGGCGAAGGCCCTCAGCTCCTCCCAGGCCCTGCCGAGGACGATGCCCCCGCCCGTCATGAGCAGGGGGCGCTTCGAGGCTTTCAGCATCTCCATCATCTGGACATATTTCCTGGAAGCCGGTTTCGCCGGGATCGAGAGCTTTGTGGCGTTGATCCGGATCTTGGTCGGGTCGTACTCCGTCTCGGCGACCATGATGTTCTTCGGCAGGTCGACGAGGACCGGGCCGGGACGCCCCGTTCGGGCGATATGAAAGGCTTCCCGGATGACGCTGGCGAGGTCATCGATATTCTTCACGAGGTAGTTGTGCTTCGTGCAGGGCCGTGTAATGCCCGTAATGTCGCACTCCTGGAAGGCGTCATTTCCGATCAGGTGCGTGGGGACCTGGCCGGTGAAGACGACGATGGGGATGGAGTCCATGTTGGCCGTGGCGATACCCGTGACGGTGTTTGTCGCTCCCGGTCCGGAGGTCGCCAGGGCCACGCCGACCCTGCCCGAGGACCGGGCGTAACCGTCGGCCGCATGGACGGCCGCCTGTTCGTGGCGGACGAGGATATGTTTGATCTCGCTCTTGAACAATTCATCGTAGATGTCGATGACGGCCCCGCCGGGGTAGCCGAAAATCGTGTCGACACCCTCTTCTTTGAGGCACCGGATAAAAATCTGTGCACCTTTCAACTTCACCTGAAACACCTCCTGATCGATAGGGTCTTGAAATCTTCCGGAACGTAAAAAGCCGCAGGCGATGCTGCGCTGCGGCTTTTCACGAAATCAAAAAAGCCGCGGGGTTTCGGGGCCCGCGGCTCGTGTCTGTTATCTCCTTCCCTCACGCAAGACGAGCGGCGGTCCCCGTCGGTACGATGACGACGACAACGACGCCTACGGAGATCACGCTCGCCGGAAATGAAGGAATCATGTTTCTCTATTCCACGAAACCTGGTTTGGAGTGAGTCTTATGATATAAAAAAAATATTTTGTCAAGCAAATTGTTCCCTGCCTTTTCATCAGGGTTCCGGATGCAGGGTGTCCTGCGAACCCGGTGCGTGCCGGGCGGGCTCCGTCCCCTCAAGGAAGCCCTCGAAGATGGCATCCCTCTGGCCGAATCCGGCAAGGTACCCCGTCTTCGGATCGATCCGCACAAAGGTCACGCCGTCCGGTACGGGGAAATATTCCACCGGCTGTCCCGCCAGAGCCTGCTCCATGAAGTAAAGCCAGATGGGTGCGGCCACCCGCCCCCCTGTTTCGTTGTGTGCCATGTTCCGTTCGTCGTCGAACCCGACCCAGACGCCCGTGACGATAGAAGGGTTGAACCCGATAAACCACGCGTCCCTGAAATCATCCGTCGTCCCCGTTTTCCCGGCCACGGGTCTCCCGATGACCTTGACCCTCTCCCCGGTTCCCTCCTGCACGACGTCCTTGAGTACGTTGGTTGTCAGGTAAGCGATCCTCGGATCGATGACCTGCTCTTCCTTGGGGATGTTTTCCTCCAGGATATGGCCGGTCCTGTCGACGATCTTCTTGATGAAAAACGGCTCCACCCTCTTGCCCTGATTGGCGAGCACACCGAATCCGCGGACCATTTCCTGGAGGGTCAGGGCGGAGGTCCCCAGGGCCAGCGTCAGGTCCCGTGTCAGGGGCGAGGAGATGCCCATGTTGCCGGCGTAGTCTATGGCGTAACCGAGACCGATCTCCTCCAGAAGCTTGATGGTCACCACGTTCCGGGAGTGGACGAGGGCCGTCCTCAGGGTCGTGGGGCCGTGGAACTTGCGATCGAAATTCTGGGGTTCCCAGACCCTGTTGCGTTTCCTGTCCTCGTACTCGATGGGCTCGTCGACGATGACCGTCGCCGGCGTCAGGCCCTTGTCGAAGGCCGCCGTATAGATGAAGGGCTTGAAGGCCGATCCCGGCCTCCGCCTGGCCTGGGTGGTCCGGTTGAATTCGCTTTTTTTGTAGTCCCGCCCGCCGACCATCGCCTTGATTTCTCCCGTCTTGACGTCCATGCACAGAAGCGCTCCCTGAAGAGAACCCGCCTCGTACTTCACACGGGCCTCGACCTCCTGGAGCCCCCTCTCCACGGCGGCAACGGCCGCCTTCTGCATCTCCACGTTCAGGGTCGTGTATATTTCGAGCCCTTCCCTGTAGAGGGCGTCACTGCCGTATTTCTCGATCACGTAACGACGCACGTTTTCCGTGAAGTAGGGGGCGACCTTTTCCTTCGGCGCGGCGGCGATGAGCTTGATGGGGGTCTTCAGGGACCGGTTTCTGTCCCCGTCGGTGATGTAGCCGTCCTCCACCATGCGGGTGAGGACGTAGTCCTGTCGCTGCCTGGCCCGCTCCAGGTTCGAGTAGGGGGAGTATTTGCTCGGGGCCTTGGGCAGCCCGGCCAGCAACGCCGCCTCGGGGAGTTTCAGCTCCCGGGTGGTTTTGCCGAAGTAGACCTGGGCCGCCGCCTCGATTCCGTATGCCCCGTGGCCGAGATAGATGTGGTTCAGGTAGAGTTCGAGGATCTCCCATTTGTTCATGTTCCGGTCGATCTTGTAGGCCAGGATGGCTTCCTTGATTTTCCGGATGATCGTTCGCTCCGGCGACAGGTAGATGGACTTGGCCACCTGCTGGGTGATGGTGCTGCCCCCCTGCACGATTTCTCTGGCGACGAGATTCTTGAGAAAAGCCCGGGAGATGCTGAAGAGATCGAGGCCCTTGTGGTGAAAGAAACGGGCGTCCTCCGAGGCGATGAAGGCGTTGATCACCACCGGGGGCACGTCCTGGACGGAGATGATCCGGCGGTCCTCCATGAAGAAGGTGTCGATGATTTCGTTTTTGTCCGAATAGACCCTCGTGATCGTGTTCGGCCTGTAGTCCTTGAGCGTCTCGACGCTCGGGGCGTTCAGCACCAGGTAGCCGAAATAGCCCAGCCCCCCGAGAAAGCCCGCGACGGACAGAAACAGGATGCCGACAAAGATCCTGCGGAAGATCCGGCTCTTCTTGATCCTTGTCAGCAGAAGCCTGGTCAGGGACATTTTCCTGTAGGTCATGACGTCACTCGGAGGCGGCCGGTCTTGATCTCTCCCCCCACTTGGAAATGAGGATGCCGATCTCGTACAGGACCATCATGGGAAGGGCCATCAGGATTTGCGTGAAGGCGTCGGGAGTGGGGGTCAGGATCGCCGCTGCGATAAAGATGATGAGAATGGCGTATTTTCTCTGCCGTGCCAGGATGCGGGGGTTCACGAGACCGATCTTGGTCATGAAGAAAAGAAAAACGGGGATCTCGAAGACGATCCCGAAGGCCAGAAGCAGCTTCAGGGTGAGCGACAGGTACTCCCTGAGGGTGAACATGGGACGGAAAAAATCGGTCGAGAAGTCCACAAAGAACTTGTACGCCGGCGGCAGGACGAGAAAGTAGGCGAAGCAGACCCCTCCGACGAAAAGCAGGGTCGAGGTGATGACGAAGGGAACGACGTATTTCTTTTCCTTCTGGTAGAGACCCGGCGATATGAATTTCCAGATCTGGTAGAGCACGACGGGGCTGGCGAGGAAGAGACCGGCGAAGAAGGAGATTTTCAGGTAGGTGAAAAAGGCCTCGGGAAGGCCCGTGAAGATCATGAAGCTGCCCTGGGGGAGGACGCCGATGAGGGGCCTGGAGATGATCCAGAAGAGCTTTTCCTTGAAAGCGTAGCAGATCAGGAAGCCGACACCGACGGCGATAAGGCTCCGGATCAGCCGTGTCCTCAGTTCCTCGAGGTGTGCCGTCAGGGGCATTTTTTCATTGGTGGGATCATTCATGTCCTGGTCACGCTCCGGCCCTCTTCATCTCCGCGCATAAAAGTCGAACTCTGGATCCGGGGATCCAGAGTCAGGCGCCGGGCGCTGTCCCCGTGAGGCCGCAGGGTTATTTCTCATGGTCCAGGTCCGTTCCGGCAGTCCCGGTGGAATCTATCTTTTCGTCCGGGACCTTCCGGTCCTCCGCCTGCAATGGTTCCTCCTCCGGCTTTTCCTTTGAACCGTAGAGGAGAGAATTCTTCAGGTCGCCGGCTTCTTTCCGGATTTCGTCGACTTGGAGCTCTTCTTTCACACCGTCCATGGCCCGTTTGAATTCCGATACCCCTTTTCCCAGGGCCTTGGCGATGTCCGGCAGGCGCTTCGGGCCGATCACGATCAGCGCGACAATGAGAATGACGATCAGTTCGGGCATCCCGATACCGAACATAAGGATCCGTCCTCGCCCCGTTATTGAAAGTGCATATATCTTGCCCCCGGGCTTGTCAACGGTTTTCCAGGCGTCCATCCCGGGACCAAAATCTTTGCTTTTTAAGGCGTTTCGTGATAATGAGCACGAAGATTTTCAGGCCAATTCAGGAGGTGAATCATGCCCTCTCAAACGGGGATTGTCAAGGATTATCGGTATCTCAACCACGAGACGGGGCATTATCACCCTGAGTCTCCCCGCAGGCTGGAGTCGATCTACAAGATGCTCGAGGGTGCCGACATGAAGGGGCGGTTCACCGAGATCGCCCCCCGTTTCGCCTCCGAGGAAGAGATCGAGACGATCCACCTGCCCTCCTATTACCGGATGGTGGCCGCCACGGCGGGGAAAAGCCACACCTACCTCGATCCCGACACGGAGACCTCCCCCGAATCCTTCGAGACGGCCAGGCTGGCCGTCGGAGGATTCTTAAACAGCGTGGACAGCTGCGTGAAAGGCGAGGTGAAAAACGCCTTCGCCTTCGTCAGACCCCCCGGGCACCACGCCGAGGCGAACCGCGCGGCCGGCTTCTGCCTCTTCAACAACGTCGCCATCGGGGCCATGCACGCCATCAAGCGGCACGGCATGAAGAGGATTCTCGTGGTGGACTGGGACCTGCATCACGGAAACGGCACACAGCACTCCTTCTATGAGGATCCCCGCGTGCTCTACCTCTCGACTCACCAGTACCCCTACTATCCCGGTACGGGCGGTTTCCAGGAGATCGGGAAGGGCGACGGCAGGGGCTATACGATCAACGTACCGCTGAGAACCGGACCCGGTGACGCAGAATATTTGAAAATATTCCGGAAAATACTCCAGCCCGTGGCGCTGGAATTCAAGCCCGACATGGTGATGCTCTCCGCCGGCTTCGACATCTACTTCCAGGACCCCCTCGGCGGGATGAAAGTTACTCCCAAGGGGTTCGGAATCCTCACGCGTGTGCTCATGGACATCGCCGATGCCTGTTGCGGGGGCCGATTCGTCGTCACCCTCGAAGGGGGATACCACATTGAAGGGCTGACCCAGTCGATCAAGGTGGTTTTGAACGAGATGGTCGGAGCAACCCATATCCCGGCTGCCGAAATCGATTCGGTGGAACAGAAGGCCAACCCGGCGATTGATGCCGTCCTCAACACCGTCATCGCTCAGATCAAACCCTTCTGGAAGGTTTTTCAATAGGACAGGCGCAAGGCACAGGACAGAAGGCCAGGCGAAAGGGCAAAAAACGGGCTTGAGGCATGTGGTACAGGGCTCTGGGGCATGAAAAATTCTGCCTCCTTTGCCCTGAGCCATAAGCCCTGAGCCTTCTGCCATTTTTGGAGGTATCCTTTGAAAATTACGAAACAGGAAGTGGAGCATGTGGCCCACCTGGCCAGGCTCGAATTTCAGGAACAGGAAAAAGAAAAGCTCACCGGCCAGTTGAACGGCATCCTGACTTACATGGACAAACTCAACGAAATCGACACGGAGGGCGTGGAGCCCATGACCCACGCCACCTTCATGGTCAATGTCTTCCGGGACGATGAAGTGCGGCCGTCCCTGGGATCCGCGGCGGCCCTTTCGAACGCACCCGATGCAAGCGGAAGCTGTTTCAGGGTCCCGAAGGTCATTGAATAGGGGCGAGGGAATAGGGTTTCGGGTATCGAAAATAAAAGAAAAAGAGAGTTTTGAATGGCATTAAACGAACTGACGATTCACGAGTTACAGGATAAGCTGAAACGGAAAGAAGTTTCCGCCAGGGAGGTCGTCGACGACGTGTTCAAAAGGATCGACGCCGTCGAGGGCAGGGTCCATTCCTATATCACGCTGATGCGGGAGGAGGCCTACGGGGCGGCCGCCGGGGCGGACCGCGACATCCGGGCGGGGAAGGCCGGCCCCCTGACGGGTATCCCTATCGCCCTCAAGGACGTCCTGTGCACCCGGAACGTGAGGACGACCTGCGGGTCCAAAATACTCGAACGGTTCGTGCCGCCCTACGACGGCACGGTGGTGAGAAGACTGCGCGAGGAGGGCGCCGTCTTCGTGGGTAAAACCAACATGGACGAATTCGCCATGGGATCCTCCACGGAGACCTCCTGGTTCGGCGTCACGCGCAACCCCTGGGACCTGGAGCGGATCCCCGGGGGCTCGAGCGGCGGGTCGGCATCGGCCGTGGCGGCCGACGAGTGCATCGCGGCGACGGGGTCGGACACCGGCGGGTCGATCCGGCAGCCCGCGGCCCTCTGCGGGGTCGTGGGGCTGAAGCCGACCTACGGGAGAGTATCCCGGTACGGGCTCATCGCCTTCGCGTCGTCCCTGGATCAGATCGGGCCCTTCACCAAGGACGTGGAAGACTGTGCCATCATGATGAACGTCATCGCCGGTCACGACCCGGAGGAAGCCACCTCGGTGCCCCGGGATGTCCCCGACTACCGCGAGTTCCTGCGAAAGGACATCCGGGGCTTCACCGTTGGAATCCCGAAGGAGTACTTCGTCGAGGGCATCGATGCCGAGGTCATGACGGCTATCCGGAAGACCATCCGCGTCGTTGAAGGCCTCGGGGCCCGCTGCGAGGAGATCTCGCTTCCCCACACGGATTACTGCATCGCGACCTACTACATCATCGCGGCGGCCGAGGCGAGCTCCAACCTTGCCCGCTTCGACGGCGTGAAGTACGGCTACCGCTCCCCTGACGGCCGAGACCTCCTGGAGATGTACAAGCGTTCGCGCTCCGAGGGCTTCGGCGTCGAGGTGAAGCGGCGCATCATGATCGGCACCTACGCCCTGTCCGCGGGCTATTACGACGCCTATTACAAGAAGGCTTCCCAGGTGCGCACCCTGATCACGCGCGACTTCCGGGAGGCGTTCAAGACCTGCGATGTCATCCTGACCCCTGCAACCCCCACGCCCGCCTTCCGGATCGGCGAGAAGACGGACGACCCGTTGCAGATGTACCTGTCGGACATCTTCACCAGCTCGGCGAACCTCGCGGGCATTCCGGGCCTCTCGGTGCCCTGCGGGTACACGCAGACGGGCCTGCCCATCGGGGTGCAGTTCCTGGGAGACCACTTCCAGGAGGGTAAACTTCTCCAGGTCGCCCATGCCTGTGAGAAGCATTCCGGAATCGAGCGAAGGAGGCCGAAATTCTGATGGCTTATGAAACCGTCATCGGGCTGGAGGTCCACGCCCAGCTTCTGACCGACTCGAAGATTTTCTGCGGCTGTTCCACCCGATTCGGGGCCGAGCCCAACCAGCACACCTGCCAGATCTGTCTTGGCATGCCCGGCGCTCTGCCCGTTCTCAATCGCAAGGTCGTGGAGTTCACGATCAAGATGGGCCTGGCCACTCACAGCACCATCAACGCCTACGGGAACTTCGCCCGGAAGAACTACTTCTACCCGGACCTGCCCAAGGGCTACCAGATCTCGCAATACGCCCACCCGCTGGCCGAGCACGGTCATATCGACATCCTGCTCGACGGCGAAAAGAAGCGGATCGGCATCACCCGCATCCATATGGAGGAAGACGCGGGAAAGCTCATCCACGACGAGAGAAATCCCTGGAGCTACGTGGATCTCAACCGCTCGGGCGTGCCCCTCATCGAGATCGTGAGCGAGCCCGACATGCGCAGCCCCGAGGAGGCCGCCGAGTACCTGCGGAGGCTACGGGACATCCTGGTCTACCTTGAGATCTGCGACGGCAACATGGAGGAGGGTTCCTTCCGCTGCGACGCCAACGTTTCCATCCGGCCGAAAGGCCAGGAGGCCTTCGGTACCCGCACGGAGCTCAAGAACATGAACTCCTTCCGCAATGTCCAGCGGGCCATCGAATACGAGATCAAGCGTCAGCGGTACATCCTGGAGAGCGGCGGCGAGGTGGTCCAGGAGACCCGTCTCTGGGACGACGCCCAGGGCACCACGCATCCGATGAGAGGCAAGGAAGAAGCGCACGATTACCGTTACTTCCCCGAACCGGACCTCGTCCCTATCATGATTTCCGGCGACTGGATCGAGGATGTTCGCCGGACGCTCCCCGAGCTTCAGCTCGAAAAACAGGACCGTTTTGTCAGGCAGTACGGCATTCCCGTCTACGACGCGGGCGTTCTGACCGCCACCCGGGCCCTGGCCGACTTCTACGAGGAAGCGGTGAAGCTCTGCGGCAAGCCCAAGATCGCGAGCAACTGGGTGATGGGCGACCTGCTCCGGTACCTCAACGAAGAAAAGCGCGACATCCGGGAAAGCCCCGTTTCTCCCGCCCACGTGGCCGATCTGATCAATCTCATCGAAAACGGAACGATCAGCGGGAAGATCGCCAAGGAAGTATTCGAGGCGATGTACAAGACACAGAGCAAGCCCGCCGACATCGTCAGGGAGAAGGGCCTCACCCAGATCACCGACGAGGAGACCGTCATGAAGGCGATTGAAGAGGCCATGTCGAAAAACCCGGCGCAGCTCGCCGAGTACCGGGCCGGCAAAGAGAAGCTCTTCGCCTTCTTCGTGGGGCAGGTGATGAAACTCACGAAGGGCAAGGCGAACCCGCAGCTCGTCAACGACCTGCTCAAGAAGATGCTGGCAGAATCATGATCCGGACCATCCTCTGGATCGACGACGCCGTCGTCCTCATCGATCAGAGGGCCCTCCCCGGGGAGGTCCGCTACCGGACCCTTACGGACTGGCGAGACGTTGTGAGGGCCATCCGGGATCTCACGGTCCGCGGTGCGCCCGCCATCGGTGTCGCCGCCGCCATGGGGATCGCCCTGGGCACCCTCCACCTTCCCGAGACATCCGCCGGCGAGTTCCGCAGATCCTTCGACAGGATTTGCCGAGCCTTCTCGAAGGCGCGCCCCACGGCGCGAAACCTCTTCTGGGCCATCGAGCGGATGCAGCGCCGTTTTGCCGAGTCACTGCCCGCGGGGCTCACGGCGGTGAAGAAAGCCCTCATCGAGGAGGCCGTCACCGTCGGCGAGGAGGACATCGAGACCAACCGCAGGATCGGCCTCTACGGCAAGGCCTTCATCCGGGACGGCGCGAACATTCTCACCCACTGCAATGCCGGCGCTTTGGCCACGGCGGGCTACGGCACGGCCCTCGGCGTGATCCGGGCCGCCCGCGAGGAGGGGAAAAAGGTCCATGTCTATGTCGACGAGACGAGACCCGTTCTCCAGGGGGCGAGGCTCACCTGCTGGGAACTCCTGGAAGACCGAATCCCCGCGACACTGATCACGGACAGCATGGCGGGCTTTCTCATGCAGCAGGGAAAGGTCGACCTCGTTATCGTGGGGGCCGACCGAATCGCGGCAAACGGCGATACGGCCAACAAGATCGGTACTTACGCCCTGGCGGTCCTGGCGGGGGCGCACGGGATCCCCTTCTACGTGGCGGCCCCGCTGTCCACCGTCGACGGGTCAATGCGGAACGGCGGCGCCATCCCCATCGAGGAGCGGGACGCAAACGAGGTGAAACATCTCCAGGGCGTGAGGACGGCGCCGGAAAAGATCAGGGTTTACAACCCTGCCTTCGATGTGACTCCGAACCGGTACATCACGGCCATCATCACCGAGAGGGGGGTGGCCCGGAAACCTTACATGAACAGCATCCGGAAGCTCCTGAAATCTTAGTCCCCTGGACCTCGCGATGAAAAAAGCCCCCATTCTTTTCATCTTTGATTTCGACGGCGTGATCGTCGATTCTCTCGGTCTTTACGAGAAATCCGTCCATTTGTGCCTCGAGGCCGTCGGGCAGCCCCCCATCCGGGACCGCGAGGAATTCCTGTCCCTCTTCGATGACAATTTCTACGAGGCCATCGCCCGCCGGGGGGTCGACGTACGGGAGTTCACAAAGGTCTCCGCGGCCGTTGTCCCGACGCTCAGCTATGACGGCGTCACGGTTTTCCCCGGGCTCGTCCCCGTCCTGCAAAAGCTGAGAGCGGGGAAGAGGTTTGTCATCGTTTCCTCCAACTCCTCACGGGCGATCCGCCTGATCCTCGAGCGCAACGGCCTGGAGCACTGTTTCGACGACATCCTGGGCTACGAGTTCATGTTCAGCAAGCGCGAAAAAATCGTTCATACCCTGAGGGAATTCGGCACCGACGGGGATCGGAGTTACTACATCGGGGACACCAAAGGGGACATCAAGGAGGCGAGAAGCGCGGGCGTCAGGACGATCGGCGTCACCTGGGGATGGCACCCGAGGGAAAGGCTCGAGGAGGCGAGGCCCGATTTCCTGATCGACGCGCCCGAGGAATTGCTGGGACTCTGAGTCGAGGAACGTCGTGTCGCCGGATGGACCTGGACCCCTTCGAAAGATTACACCCATTCCTCCATGAGACTTTTCGGCGGGTCCGAGTCAGAGGGGTCCTCGAAGGGCTCGCCGCGCCGGGTGTTGCATGGGTCAACGGCATGTTGATCAAAGATCGTAGAGCTTTTCGTCCACCTTCGGCTTCGGGCGCTTGCGGCTCCCCCGGGCTTTTTCGCCGAAGGTGAAGGGCTCTTCGCCCTCCATGAGATCGCCCATCTCTTCCTCGATTTTCTCCGGGTCTTCCCCCCGTTCCATGCGGCTCAGGGCCTCTTCCATCCCCGCCCCCAGGTTGAGTCCCGTGGCGTCCGAAAGCTTCCGCATGAGCCTCGCCGCCTGGCGGGGGTCATCCTCATTGATCGACCCCGCTTCCGAGGCGAGCATGGCCATGGCTTTCTCCATGCGGGACTCGTCGATGGGCGGAGCGTCCTCGCCCGGGTCGGACCTGCCCGGCGAGACCCTGGCGAAGAGGGACATCTGGCGTTTCAGCTTCACCCGCTTGCAGCGGGGGCATTGTGGAACCTTTTCCGTGTTGACGGTCTTCGAGAAGAAATTGAAAACGGTGTTGCACCGCCTGCAGTAAAACTCATAGATGGGCACGGCTCCGGCCTCCTCTGAAATGTTCGGCGACTATTTTATAAACCGGGTACGGAAAATCAAGGGCCTTTTACAGTCTCCATGTCCCGGAGCCTCCGGATCCTTTCGGTAAGCGGCGGGTGGGAGTAGTAGAACCAGACGTAGAGGGGGTGGGGATGGAGGTTGGCGAGGTTGTCCTTGGCCAGCCGTTTCAGCGCGTCTCGCAGGGCGCCCGTGGACCCCATCAGCTCCAGGGTGTAACGGTCGCTGTCACGCTCGAACTTCCGGGAGATCATGGCGCCGAGCGGAGAGAGGAAGAAGACCGCCGGCTTCAGCAGGATCGCCGCAAGAAGGATGCCCGCGTAGGGTGTCATCTCCCCGAACCCGAAGGTGCGGTATAAAGGCGGCCAGCCGATCATCCGGAAGACGAGATAAAAGACCGGGAGAGAAAAAAAACCGATGAGAGCAAGCTGTTTCAGGACGTGTCTCTTTTTCCAGTGGCCGATTTCATGGGCGAGGACCGATAGGATCTCCTCGGCCGTGTGCGTATGGAGAAGGGTGTCGTAGAGAACGATCCTTTTCGTCTTCCCGAGTCCGGTGAAATAGGCGTTGGAGTGCCGGCTTCTCTTTCCCGCATCGACCTGGTAGACGCCGCTTGCTCGTAGCCCGGCCTTCTTCACCATGGAGAGGATCATCTTCCGGAGGGTCTCGTTTCGGACCGGCTCATACCGGTTGAATAGCGGCGCGACGACGATCGGGTAGAGCCAGATGACGAACACCTGGAATAAGGCGAAGAAGAGCCATGCCCAGAGCCACCCGTCAGGGCCTCCGTACTCGATCAGAGCGAGGACCGGCGTCATGAGAAGGACAAGAAAGATGACGGAAATGAGAAAACTCTTCAGCAGGTCCATGAGCCACAGCCGGGGCGTGATGGTGCTGAACCCGAATTTCTTTTCGATAACGAAGGTGCCGTAGAGGCTGAAGGGGATATTGAGGATCGTGCCGGCGATGTAGAGAAGCGTGAAGAAGAGGAGACCCGCCCAGAGGGGCTGGGGGTTCCAGACCGCGGCGATTCCGGCGAGCCAGGGGAAAAACCCCGCGAAGAGGGCGAGGACCAGGACGGCGTCGTCGAAGAGACTCTCCAGGGAGGCGAATCGCGAAGACTCGGCCGTGTAGCGCGTCATCCGCGAGAGGGTTTCGGCTTCGATCTCGCCGCGGAATTCCTCGGGGACGACGTGGCCGTACTTCATGAGATGATCGACATTGATCTTTGTAAGCCGCCATCTCACGGCCGTGCCGGCAAGCAACAGAAGAAGAAAGACGATGAAAAGGGCGTTCCACTCGATCATGGCTTCCAGGGCTCGATGGAGATGTCGTCATCCGGGGTCAGGGACCTTCATCGGGGAAACAGCGTTCGTAAAGCGACGCAAAGCGGTCCTTCCCCGTGGCGAGCATGAACGTCAGGGGCATGGCCTTTCGTCCCAGGGTGAGCATCTCCTCGGTGACCTCCCGGATGTCCCACTGGGCATGCCGGTCGGCCCGAAGCCGGACCATATGGTAGAGCTCCCTTGCGTTGACCTTGAGGAAGACCCTCTTCCGGTGGGCATTGGTCAGGATGTAGGCTGCCGCCGCGGGCGCGGCGCGGCGAATCTGATCGTAGACCTCTTCCGTCTTCCCGATCATCTCGCGGAAGGCACGCTCCATCCCGATGTCGGAGACGGCCGCCGGCACCGTGATGTCCAGCCCCGGGTCGTATTCCTGGCAGGTCATGGTGGCCATCCGGTGCCTCTTGAGCTGGGCGAAGCAGGAGGCGCTCACGACAAGTTCGAAGTGAAGGTCGGCGTTTTCAAACTCCCGAAGGGGCGGATCGTAGGATTTCATGTGGCGGAGGCCGGTCCGGATGATCTCCTTTTTTTCTTTGGCGCCCATCGCCTCGACCAGGGCCAGGCACCGATTCATCGGCAGGCTTGAAGAGGCGTGGAGGAGTGCGGCGATCACGCGGAGATCCGCGTCGGCCGTCACGTGGATGAGACGGACCGCCTTCGGGGTTTCTTTCCTCGTCTTGCCGGTGATCTTCGGGTAGACATGTTCCATGAACCTCTCCCTGAGGGCCTCCCGCGTCAGGCGGTCGTATTCCGTGGCCTCGGTGTAACGCACCAGAGAAGGGGCGATGCCGCTCGTGGCTTCGAAGAGGGCCCGGCCGTAGCGCCTGGCCTCTTCCAGGGGGTGGGCCGCGCTGCGCCGGAGCATCAGCTCGAGGTTTCTCGCATTGAGGGTCATACCGAGCTGTGTCTCCGTCGCCAGGGAGAGGGCGTAGCGGGCATCCTCCTTCGCCCACCCCTCGAGGGTCGAACGATGGGCGGGTTCCCGCGCCATCTCTCTGTTCTTCTTCAGCACATGGGGCAGGAGTTTGCCGTAGAGGACATGGTAGAATTCGTTCTGGGACCGGATCATTCCGGTGAAGAGCCCGTCGAGCCGGGCGGCGCGGATCTCCTCGGGCACGACGAAATCGTCTTTCAGAAGGACGTAGCGCTGGGATTTCTCCGTGTAGGAGCAGAGACGGAATTTTTCGATCTCCTCCGCCAGAAGTCGCGAGACACCGAGGACATCGATATTGAAAACGGCGTGCTCGGCGATCGAGCTGTGCCCCATGGCGAAGACGATGTTCCGGTTCGATTTCCTGGCGCTTTCCACCTCCGTCCTGGAGATCTTCCTGAGTTCGTTGACGGGGAGGGGGTTTCTGCTGATCCGGGCGTAGGCCGCCGAGATCGTCTCGGGCGTGAGGTAATCGGCACCGGGAAGGGCCTTCCTCATCTCCCGGATCGTCTCGTAGTCGATGTTGTAGCCCGCAAGCAGAATCTTCACGCCCGTCGTCCTTCCGGTGATCTTTCAGCAAGGAGGTATACCAACATTTGCATGGCCGGTCAAACCGCATTTGCCGTCTTTCCTTCAACGGCGGGCGGCAATTTACCGGTGGCAATTCTCCTTTGATGCTGTTACAAATCAGGGCATGAGAACGTCTATGGACTTTCGGGGGAAGGGCATGATGAAAAAAATCACCATCAGGGAAGCGGACAGCGTGGAGATCCTGTCCCTGCAGGACAACTACATCGAGATCACGGCGAGCGACAACAGCGATGTGATTACAAGGGCGAAAGCCGTGAAGGACGGCGAGATCAAAAACTCCATCCTCGCGGAGCACGGCTTTTCGGCTGTCGTCCGGGTCACGGCGGGCGGAAAGACAAGAACCCTTCTTTTTGATTTCGGGTTTTCAAGAAATGGTGCGGCCCGGAACGCCGATACTCTGGGCGTGGACCTGAAGAAGGTGGAGGCCATGGTTCTCTCCCACGGCCACAGCGATCACCTGGGCGGTCTGGAAGCCCTCGTCGGACGGATCGGCCGAAAGGGCATTCCCCTCATTCTGCACCCCGCGGCCTTCAAACCGTCCCGGTACCTCAAGTTCGGAAAAACACGGCACTACTTTCCGGCCGTGATGCGCAAGAGATTCGAGAAACTGGGCATACGCCTCGTCGAAACCCGTTCGCCCTATCCGCTGCTCGGCGGCCGCGCCCTTTTCCTGGGTGAGGTGATGCGCGACACTCCGTTCGAGAAGGGCATGCCCATGGCCCATTTCGAAGATCGGGACGGGGAAAAGTGGGACCCCATCGAGGAGGATTCCGCCCTCGTGATGAACCTCCGGGGAAAAGGCCTTGTGGTTCTGTCCGGCTGCGCCCACTCGGGGATCGTCAACACCGTGAGGCATGCCCGGCGGGTCACCGGTGTGGAGCGGGTTCATGTCGTCATGGGCGGTTTTCACCTCGCCGGACCGGCCTTCGATTCGATTATCGGCCGCACGGCGACGGAACTCAAAAAACTGGCTCCGTCCTATGTCATCCCCTGCCACTGCACGGGGAGGAAGGCCGTCATGGCCATCGAGAAGAAGATGCCGGAACAATTTATTCTGAACATGGCGGGGACAGGCCTGACCTTCCGCGCCTGAAGGGGCTTGCTTCGCGGGATCGCCGGCCTCCGGGCGGCCCATTTTACTTTTTTCGAGCCGAATTCGCATCTTTGTATTGACAGATGATCGAATTTTTTCGTAATATGCCGCAGTTTTTTTGTTGCCCTTTTTTTGATCGGAATCTTCTGAATTCTTTTTTTAATCCCGGGATGAGAATCCGATACCGGTGGTCGGGCCGACAATCAGAGAACCCTCCCGGTCTTCCCGTCCGATCATACCTCCAGTCGTTCGCACAATCCAGGGTCGCGAAAGGAGACGACCAGCGGACTCATGCTCAATGACCTTCTCATGATCCCCCATGGCTTCCGGGTCCAGGATCTATTTGATATTCTGATCATTGCGACGATTATCTACGGGCTCCTCGTCTGGTTCAGGGACACGGCCTCCCGGTTCGTCCTGGGCGGGATCAGTCTGATCGGAATCGTCTACATCCTGGCCCGGCAGTTCCAGCTCTACCTCACGGCCGTTGTGCTTCAGGGCTTTTTCGCCATCATTCTCTTCGCCCTCGTCGTCATCTTCCAGGAGGAGTTGAGGAGATTTTTCGAACGAATCGCCGTGTGGGGCCGGTTTCACAAAAAGGACCGCGTTTCCTCTCATTACGAGGAGGCGGAGATCATCGCCCAGACGGCGGGGAGTCTCGCCAGGAAGAGGGTCGGGGCCCTCATCGTCCTTCGAGCCGAGGACCCCCTGGACCGTCACGTAACGGGCGGCAACACCCTCGAAGGGGTTCTGAGCCAGCCGCTCCTCGAGAGCATCTTTGACCCCCACTCCATCGGTCATGACGGTGCGGTGATCATCGAGGACGGCCGGGTCTCGAAATTCGGCTGTCACCTGCCGCTCTCCGCCAACGCCGAGAGATACGGGATCCTGGGGTTGCGTCACACCGCGGCCCTCGGGCTCTCCGAGCGGTCCGACGCCCTGTGTATCGTGGTTTCCGAGGAACGGGGGACCATATCGATCGCCCACAAGGAGCGGCTCGAGGTTCTCAAGAGCGCGGCCGAACTCAAGGTGGTCCTCCAGAAGTTCTACGGCGAACAGATGCCGAGCCGGAAGAAATCGAAACGGGTTGCCGGCTGGTTCCGGAAAAACACCCTCGAGAAGAGCATTGCCGTTGTCCTGGCCGTCACCCTGTGGTTCCTCTTCGGTTACCAGCGGGAGTTCGTCCAGAGGGACTTCATCGTGCCCATCGAGTACCGGAACCTGGCGGCGGAGTGGGTCATCGAGGGACCGAAGATCACGGAGACGAAGGTGCTTCTCAGGGGCCCGGCGCAGGCCTTCAACCTGATCAACCCCGCCCACCTGAAGGTGTCCGTGGATCTCGCCGGCATCCGAGAAGGCAGACAGGAAATAGAACTGACGGCCGAGATGATCAAAACGCCCTCGAGCATCGCCGTGCTGGATATCAACCCCAAGCGGATCGCTCTCTCCGCATCCAAACTTCACGCGAGGATGGCGCCCGTCGAGATTCGGACCGAGGGGGCCCTCGCCACGGGGCTCGTTCTCCAGAAGATCGAGGCCAAGCCCGTGACGGTTCCCGTCCTTGTGCCGCGCCGCCTTCGCAGCGCCGACATCCTGATCCCGACGGAAACCATCGACCTGAGACGGATCAGCAAGACCACGACGATCACCCCCAAGCTCCTGCCGCCCCCGGAGGTCTATTTCGATGGCGGGAAAACACCCGCCGTGGAAGTGATCATCCGGGTGAGATCACGATCCGCGGCCGCCCAGTGAAAGAACTCGAAACCGGTTCAGGGTTATATTCGCCGGACCGCTCCTTCCCGCGTGAAAGACGGCCCGCAGCGGCGGCGGTACCCCTTGCCCTTGATTCGGAAAGAGACGATGCCCGAACTGCCTGAAGTGGAAACCCTGTGCCGCCAGCTCCGGCCCGTCGTCCTCGGAACCCGAGTCCTCAAAGGCCTGATCCTGGACGAACGCCTGGGAACGATGGCGGATCCCGGCGGGAAAAAGGTCCTCTCAGTCCTTCGCCGGGGAAAGACCATCGAGCTAAAGCTCGAAGGGGACCTCTCCCTTTTGATCCAGCTTCGCATGACCGGCCGGTTCCACTGGCAGGAGGGGAACGATGTCCCGCCGCGGGCCCGCCTTCAGCTCTCCTTTTCCCATGGAAACCTTTTTCTGACCGACGTGAGACGACTGGCGACGCTGAAGTGCGACTGTGAGGGAAAGGAGCTTTCCCCGGGAAAGGATCCTCTCGAAGACCTCGATCACCGGCGGCTCTTCGAAATCGCGAAGAGGCGTCGCCTGCCGGTCAAGAACCTTCTCATGAACCAGAAGGTGATCGCGGGGATCGGGAACATCTATGCAAGCGAGATCCTCTTTCGCGCCGGAATCAGCCCCCTTCGGCCGGCTTCAAGTCTTTCCCTTCGCGACTGGACGAAGATCATCGGGGCGGCCCGGAAAGTCCTCGGCCGGGCGGTCCGCTGCCGGGGGACATCGATCTCGGACTGGAGGGATCTCTTCGGGGAAAAAGGGGAGTATCAGGGTCATCTTCTCGTCTATGGCCGGGCGGGGGAGGCATGCCGCCGATGCGGGGCGAAGGTCCGGAGGGTCGCCCTGAGCGGGCGCGGGACCTTTTACTGTCCCGGCTGCCAGGCGGGGTAAAAAAAGACCCGTCGGGACCCTTTACAAAGGGAGATGAAACCGTTAAATTCTCCACGAAGCGCCGGAAATCCGCATTTCCATGATGATGATCACATCGAAAGGGCAGGACATGATGATGAAAAAGTACGAATGCACGATCTGCGGTTACATCTACAATCCGGAGGAAGGGGACAAGGACGGCGGTATCCCTCCGGGGACACCCTTTGAGAAACTTCCCGACGACTGGGTCTGCCCGGTCTGCGGGGCGGCAAAGAGCGAATTTCAACCGATCGACTGAAAAACAGGGCGGGGTAAAATCCGTGCAAACAGAGCCCAAGCCGGGCATTGACCGGGTCGGCGTCATCGACTGGAATATGAGGGATTTTCACGGTTACAGCACCCACCGGGGGACGACGTACAACGCTTGCCTCGTCAGGGGTGAAAAGTCCGCTCTCATCGACACCGTCAAGGCGCCTTTTTTCGGGGAGATGTGGGAGCAGATCGGAAAAAATCGATCCGCGGGAGATCCGGTACATGGTCGTCAACCACGTGGAAATGGACCATTCAGGGCCCTCTTGGCGGGTTCCCCCACGCTGCACAACAACCTTTTCCCGACCGTTGCCGAATTTCTCACCTATGTCAAAGGGCTCCGTCCGAAGGGCCGGGTCGTCGTCGCCTTCGGGTCCTGCGACTGGACGCCGGGCGTGACGAAGACCGTTGCGGCGGAGCTTCAGGCCGCCGGTTTGGACGTGGCGGGCGGAATCGCGGTCCGCTATGTTCCCGATGCCGACACCCTGAAGCGCTGCGATGAACTGGGCCGCGGGATAGCGGCGAAGATCAAGGCGTCCTGAGATTCCAGATGGAACCGGACGCACGGTTCGTCCGATGATAGAGATCGACGGCTCCGTCGAGTCGGGAAGCGGCACCCTGCTTCGCTACGCCGTGGCGCTGGCCACACTCGCCGGGATACCCATCCACATGACCCGCATCCGGGCGAAGCGGCAGAAACCGGGCCTTCGACCCCAGCACCTGCAGGCCCTGCGCGCCTGCGCCGCCCTTTCCGGCGGCGCGATGGAAGGGGCCCGCGTGGATTCACAGGAGATCGTCTACAGCCCCGGGCCGGACCTCCGGGGCGGCGATCTCAAGCTCGACATAGGGACGGCCGGCTCCACGACCATGCTTGCCTTCACTCTCCTTCCCCTCGCACTTCATGCCGAAGACACCTGCCGTTTCACCCTGACGGGGGGGCTTTTCCAGGATTTCGCGCCGAGCGCCTTCCACATGCAGAGGGTCCTCATCCCGCTTCTGCGGCGGATGGGCGCCGGGATCCGGCTGGAGATCAGGAGACCGGGCTACGTGCCGAAGGGGGGCGGCGAGATTTTTCTCCAGGTCGAACCGCGAAGGGAACCCCTCCGGCCGCTGCGGATGACGGAGCAGGGGGCGGTGAGAAAAGTCACCGGCATTTCGCTCTCTTCCCATCTCGAAAGGGAGAAAGTGAGCGAGCGCATGGCCAAACGGTGCCGGGAGCTTCTCGGGTCACGGGGCATCGAAGCGGATTTCGAGGTCCTCCGTGACAGCGAAGCCGATCAAAAGGGTGCCGCTCTTCTGCTCCTTGCGGAGACGGATTGCGGTTGCCTGATCGGGTCGGACCGGGCCGGGAGACCGGGGAGAAGGTCGGAAGCCATCGCGGAGTTCGTCGTCAAATCCCTCCTGGAGGATCTGGACACGGGGGCCACGGTGGATCGCTATCTCGCCGACCAGCTCATTCTCTTCGCAGCCCTTGCCGACGGCACATCGGCGTACCGGATCCCTTTCCTGACGGATCACGTCCGGTCCAATCTTTGGCTCGTCGAAAAGATCCTCGGCGTCCGGACCGGGCTCGATGGCACTGTTCTGCGTGTGGAGGGGGTCGGCTTTTCAGGGCACGGGAAGAAGATGTAAGGATGCATATTCGGCATGGAACGTCCCGGGATCAGGATCAGAGGAATTTACACCACGGCCCTCACGAGGCTTCTTCTCGGCGGGGGTTATCGGATCGCGGACCCCTCCGGTGCGGCCAGGGAACGGTTCTCCCTCGACGGAAACGACGGTGAACTCCACGACCTGGAGATCCGCGACCGGCCGGACCGGCAGGGTGTAACCCTCTTCGGGGAGTGGGAACTCACCCGGGAGGTCGTTGTCTTTCTCCTCCTGGAGCTTCCCGACATGATCGTTTCGTCCTTTGAAACCCCCGTGAATTTCGGTGAGCAGGCGAAGGCCGCGGTGGAGTTCCCTTACGCCTCCAAGGAGCATCTCGATGTCGTCCGCGCGGGCATCCTCCCCACGGTCAGAGGCCATCACCGCCTGCGGCTCGTCGATCCCCGCAGGCTCGAGAGGCGGGAGGGAAATCTCTCGCAAAGCTCCGGGGATTGCGATAGAGTCGGAGCGGAGCTTTACCGGGAACTTGTCTTTCAGCCCCTGGCCCGTGAAAGCCTCGCCCGCATCGAGCATGTGCGGGTCGACGGGAAGGTGATCAGCCTCGGCGAGGGGACGCTGGCGGCGGCCGACGCCGCGGATCGCCGGATCGTGATCCGGAGGTTCTTCCGCGGGGGCCGCTACGACGGACTCGACCTCCCGATCGAAGAGGGGGATTACGCCCTCACGGAGTGTCGCGAGGGGGACATGTTTGTCCGTCACACCTATTATTCCCGGAAGGGTGTTTCGAAGGGTGTCTACGTGAACATCAACACGCCGGTTGAGCTCTATCCCTGGGGTGTGCGTTACGTCGATCTTGAAATCGACGTCGTCCGCCGGGAGGGCGGGGAACCATTCGCGGTCGATCGCGATAAACTGCAAAAAATCACGTTGCAGGGACACATCTCGCCCGCCCTGGAAGAGCGGGCATCGGAGGTTGCAGAGCGGATGATCGCTTTCTTGAGGGCGAATGGGGACCGGTAGACTTGGAAGAGATCACGGCATGAAGAGCGACGGGGCGAAGAAGGAGGCACTGGAGCGGATCGGCCGCCGGCTGAGAGAAGGCCTCGCACGTTCCCGCGATTACAGGATCGTTGCGGAAGGGGAAGTCATGCGCCGGGGGATCTCCTCTTTCTTTTACACCGAGATGGACGAGGGGCAGTACCGGGAAGCCCAGAGGCTGAAAAGACGGCTCCTCAAAGAGAACGAGGGGCTTCGCCTCGAGGACGTCATCCCCGGCGAAGTGATCGAAACGGGAAAGGGGCCCTGCTATCTCGTCCGGGACCGGCAATCGCTCGGGCTCCGGGGCCTTGATCCCGAGCGCACCAGGCAGAAGATCCTCTCGGATCTCAAGCTCATCTACGGCATCGGGGAGGCCACCGAAAAGATCCTCAAGCGGCAGGGATACGGGACAATCGAGGATCTCGCCGGCCACCCCCGCTTCGGCCGGTCGGCGAAGGAATTCATGAAGCTCATGGACAGACGCGACACGTCGAACCTCCTCGCCTGGATCGGGAGGTGGTTTCAGAAATCCCACCCCCTGGCATTCCTGGCTTCCGGTTTTCATCCGGACGATGACTTCATCATCCTCGACATCGAGACCCTGGGCATCTTCCTGCGACCGATCATCCTCCTCGGCGTGGCCCGTCTCGAGGGGAAGGGCCTCACCATCCGCCAGTACCTGGTCCGGGATATCGAGGAGGAGCCGGCGGCGCTCGCGGGGCTCCTTTCGCACCTGGACGGCGCGAGGGCCTTCATCACCTTCAACGGCCGGGCCTTCGACATCCCCTACATCCGCGACCGGCTGGCCTACTACCGGATGCCGGGGGATCTCGAGAGAAACCACTTCGACGTCCTGCACTTCTCCCGGCGGGCCTGGCGGGGCCGGTTCCCCGATTGCCGCTTAACCACGCTGGAGCGAAACCTCCTCGGTGTCGAGCGGGCCGGCGACGTCCCGAGCAGCCTTGTCCCGGAGTTCTATGAGACCTACATGCGTACCGGGAATGCCGGCCCCCTCATCCCCATCGTCGAGCACAACCGGATGGACCTCGTGACCCTCGCCAACCTCTTCGCCCGCCTCCACGAGGAGTGGTCGTTTTGATCGCCGATCTCATCGAGACCCTGAAGACGGACGGGCGGTTCCGACCCCGGGTGGAGCACGTGGAAATCCTCCCCGCCCGGGAGCCCCTTTACGGTGCACTCGAAAGGCCGCTCCCGCAGGCACTCCAGAGCTATCTCGACAGAAATAAGATCAGGCTCTACAGCCACCAGTGCGAGGCCGTCGACCACCTGCGCTCGGGGAAGAACGTCGTGATCACGACCCCGACGGCCTCGGGAAAGACCCTCGCCTTCAACCTTCCCGTCTTCGAGACTCTCCTCGAGGACGAATCCGCGACGGCCCTCTTCGTCTACCCCACGAAGGCCCTGTCCAACGATCAGTTGAAGGTTCTGAAAGAAATGGAACGCTCCTGCGGCGTCTCCATCCGACCGGCCATCTATGACGGCGACACGCCCCCCTCAAGGCGCTCCGCCATCCGGGAGGGCGCGCGGATCATCATCACGAACCCCCATGAGCTTCATCAGATCCTTCCCTGGCACCAGAAGTGGCAGAGCTTCCTGAGGAGGCTCTGTTTCGTCGTCTTCGACGAAGCCCACCGCTACCGCGGTGTCTTCGGTTCCAATGTCGCCTTCGTGATACGCCGTCTGCGGCGGCTCTGCGGGTATTCGGGGTCGGAGCCCCGGTTCGTGCTCTCCACGGCCACCCTGGCAAACCCCATCGAGCTGGCCGAAAAACTCACGGGCCTTCCCTTCGAACTGGTGGACAGGGACGGTTCCCCCCGGGGCAGGAAGCATTTTGTCTTCTACAATCCCTTTTTCGATGCCGTCGGGACGCTTTCGACTCACCAGGAAACGAGGGACCTCTTCGTTCTTTTCATGAGGCATTCGCTGCAGACGCTCTGCTTCACCGCCTCGAGGCGGATGGCGGAGCTGATCGCGCGCTGGGCGAGGGATGCCGTCGGCGAGTCGGATCCCGCCCTTTCAGGACGGATTGCATCTTACCGGGCGGGTTATCTCCCCGAGGAGAGGCGGCAGATCGAGGACAGCCTCAAACGGAGGGTGCTCAGCGGCGTGGCCGCCACAAACGCCCTGGAACTCGGGATCGACGTGGGAACTCTCGACGGCGTCGTCATCTCCGGTTATCCGGGCACGATCATGTCCACGTGGCAGCAGGCCGGCCGCGGGGGGAGAGGCCGCGGGGAGTCCGTGGCGGCGCTCGTTGCCTTCCAGAACCCCCTCGACCAGTACCTGATGAAACACCCGTCTCTCTTTTTCGGGAAATCCCACGAGCATGCCGTCATCGATCTCGCAAACCCCTACATCCTCTCGGGCCACGTGCTCTGCGCCGCAGCGGAGATGCCCATCGTTGCGGCGGAGGACAGGGCTTATTTCGGCGATCCCCTCGAGGGGATCCTCGAGATCCTCTCGAGCGAGAAGCTGGTCCGCGAGACGCCCCACGGCTGGGTCTACGCCGGGAGGGGAAGGGCAACGGAAGTCGTCGGCCTGGACCGGATCTCCGAAGAGGTCTTCCGGATCACCTGCGACGGCTCCATTCTCGAAACGATGGACAGGGCGCAGGCCTTCCGGGAAGCCCACAGGGGCGCGATCTTCCTTCACCAGGGGGAGACCTACACGGTCCAGGAGATGGATCTCAAAAACCACGTCATCGAGGCGAAGCGGACCGACGTGGATCATTACACCCGTTCCCTCAAGATCGTCGATCTCACCGTTCTCGAGGAACTGGACAGGAGGCGCTTCGGGCGGTTCGAAGCCCGCTTTGGCAGACTCGAGGTGACGGAGCAGTTCATCGGGTACAAGATCCTGAAGAACGAGCAGGTCATCGCGACGGAGAGCCTGGACCTGCCGCCCCTCGTCTTCAGGACGGCGGGGCTGTGGTTCACGGTCCCCGAGGAGATCCGCAGGGCCGTCATCGAGAAGAACATGCACTTCGGCGGCGGTCTCCACGGGATCGAGCATGCCATGATCGGCGTTATGCCCCTCGAGGTCATGTGCGACCGCTGGGACGTGGGGGGGCTTTCCACGCCGGGCCATCCCGACACAATGCAACCGACCATCTTCATCTACGACGGCTTCGAGGGGGGGATCGGCCTCACGGAAAAGGCTTACGACCTCCTCCCGCAGCTCGCCCGGCTGACGTTCGAACTGGTGAGGGATTGCCCCTGCCTTGCAGGGTGTCCCGCCTGTGTCTATTCGCCCAAGTGCGGCAACGAAAACAGGCCGCTGGACAAGAAAGCGGCCGCGTTCATTCTGGAGAGTCTCCTCGAGACCATGGGCTGAGCCGTCTTACGTCTGTCAATTTGCGAGAGACAGAGGATCGGATGGAGTTACTGCTTTAGAGGCCGGTTAAGCTTCCGGTGATGTGTTGTTTTACCCTGTTTGAAAGGCTGAAAAAAGTTATTGACAAATAAACGGGATACGTGTAGTTGGAAAATCATTATTGAAAAAGAATTATTATTGGCTAAGGCAAGCCATGCGCCAAGCAACGACAAGGGAGCCGCAAAGACGCATCGAGGAGATGCTCTCCAAGCTCAAGAGCCGGGATTTCCGCATTACGCCGCAACGGCTCGCCGTCCTGAGGATTGTCGCTGAGAGCGAGGAGCACCCGACTGTCGATGAAATTTATCGTGAAGTGAAAGCCGAATTTCCCACGACGAGCCTCGCAACGGTATACAAGACGATCTCTCTTTTAAAAGAGCTCAACGAAGTCCTGGAATTGGGTTTTCCCGACGGGAGCAACCGGTATGATGGAAGCAACCCATCACCGCACCCTCATGCAATCTGTGTGAAGTGCAAGAAGATCGTGGATCCGGAACTGATAAGCATTGACGCAATCAGCGAAGAGATGGGCCGTATGACTGGATACAAGATTTTTTATCACCGTTTGGATTTCTTCGGCATCTGCCCTGAATGCCAGGAGACGAACTGACTCGGTTACACTTTTTTTTGCCAGAAAAGCGATAATTATTATCCATAAATATATTTAATTATGAAAAAAACATTATCGATGATCACGGGTTAAGAACAGGCCGACGTGAAAAAAAAGGAGAAGAAAAATGACCAAGAAGAAGGAATCGAAAAGCAGACTTACGACGGTTTTCGGCGCACCTGTCGTTGACAACCAGAATGTCGTCACGGCCGGTAAGCGGGGCCCTCAACTCCTTCAGGATGTCTGGTTTCTGGAGAAACTCGCGCACTTCGACCGGGAGGTTATCCCGGAGCGTCGCATGCACGCCAAAGGTTCAGGCGCGTACGGCACCTTCACGGTAACCAAGGATATTACCAAATTTACCCGGGCCAAGATCTTTTCGCAGGTGGGGAAGAAAACAGAATGCTTCGTCCGATTCTCCACGGTGGCAGGCGAGCGCGGCGCCGCCGACGCCGAACGCGACATCCGGGGCTTTGCGGTCAAGTTCTACACGGAAGAGGGAAACTGGGACCTCGTGGGCAACAACACTCCTGTTTTCTTCCTGCGGGATCCCCTGAAGTTCCCCGATCTCAACCACGCCGTCAAGCGCGACCCCCGCACAAACTTGCGCAGCGCTCTCAACAACTGGGATTTCTGGACGTCCCTGCCCGAGGCATTGCATCAGGTCACAATCGTGATGAGCGACCGCGGCATCCCCGCCACCTATCGTCACATGCACGGATTCGGCAGCCACACCTTCAGCTTCATCAACGCGAAAAAGGAGCGCTACTGGGTCAAGTTTCACTTTATCACCCACCAGGGGATCAAGAACCTCACCGATCAGGAGGCCGAGGGACTCATCGGCAAATGCCGGGAAAGCCACCAGCGCGACCTCTACTACAGCATTGAAAAGGGAGACTTCCCCCGGTGGACCATGAAGGTGCAGATCATGCCTGAAAAGGAGGCGTCAAAGTGCCCATACAACCCCTTCGATCTCACAAAAGTGTGGCTCCACAAGGATTATCCCCTGATGGAGGTGGGGGTTCTCGAGCTAAACCGCAACCCTGAAAATTACTTCGCCGAGGTTGAGCAGTCGGCCTTCAATCCGGCCAGCGTGGTGCCCGGCATCAGTTTCTCACCGGACAAGATGCTGCAGGGCCGGCTCTTCTCTTACGGTGATGCCCAGCGATACCGGTTGGGAGTGAATCACTACCTCATTCCCGTCAACGCCCCCCGGTGCCCCCGTCACAGCTACCACCGCGACGGTGCCATGCGGGTGGACGGCAATTTCGGCAGCACCCTAGGGCACGAGCCCAACAGCTACGACGAATGGAGGGAGCAGCCGGAATATGCCGAGCCGCCGCCGAGTCTGGAGGGGGCCGCCGACCACTGGAACCACCGAGAAGACAGGGATTACTACTCTCAGCCGGCCGCCCTGTTCCGTCTGATGAACGAGGGGCAGAAAAAGGCCCTGTTCGAAAACACGGCCCGGGCAATCGCCGAGGCGCCGAGGGAAATCAAGATCCGTCACATCGGCAACTGCATGAAGGCCGACCCGGCCTATGGCAAGGGGGTGGCCGACGCAATCGGCATCCCGCTTTCTGAAGTACCCAGGAGCTGACGCCCGGCCTCGACACGAGGGCAGGGCGGCGGTCGGTGGCGATACCACGGCGGCAGCGGGGCATCGCCACCGCCCACGCAAAATATTCCCGTGGTGAATCGCAAAGAGCTTTTCATAAACCAGGTCACAGGAAAGGAGCGTTATCCATGGCGACGGGTAAAACTTCCGTAAAACCGGCACGCGAAGTTCGGGCGCTGAAGATCACCGTTTTTATGCTGTTCTTTACCATTCTGATGTCGCCCGGTCTTTCCGTTGCCCGGGGTACCGCAGGAGATCAGCCGCAATTTGTCGCGGTTGTGCAGAGTCAAAAGTCATTTGCCGCAACACTGAAGGCTTTCAGGGAAGAAGTTAACAAAGCGGGATGGAGTGTGCTCAATGCGCACAACATGGCCGGGGTTCTTTCCGAGCGTGGTTTTACGCTGAATCCGGTGGTGATTTTTGATGTTTGCAGCGGTAAATACAGCGCCAGCATACTGGGCAGAGACGATTATCGTCCCGTTTCAGTGTTCATGCCCTGCCGCGTTAGCATTTACCAGACAACCGGGGGGAAGGTATACATCGCTCGAATGAACTCGGGGGCCTTTGCGAAGATGATGCCCCCCGAGGTGGCCGAGGTGATGTCGGCGTCGGATGAGGAAGTGTCAAAGATCATCACAAAGACGGCGCAATGAAGCAGATTTCTCACCCTGTGGGTAAGGGGAAGCTCTTTTCACGTCACGCGGACATTTCGGCGATAGGACGGACGGTGGTCTCGCAGGTCCGATAGAGGATATCCGGATAGGGCCTTGCGGGAACTGCCCACGGTCGAATAAATTGCATTAGAACGGGAAGGGAGGTGGAAGCATTGGCTGAAGAGATGAAGGCGGGATGTGCGAGGCCGACGGGC
>DAOTMG010000032.1:0-28567 GCA_035450185.1 Syntrophales bacterium
CCCATGTAGAACAAAAAAACTGGACTCACGTCAGGCAATGGATCGGCTATGACCGGTTAGACAACGCTCAAATCATCTATTTATGAGGCAACAGGGGAAGGGAGGGCTTTTCAGCGTCTCTCCATACAGGCCCTGAGCCTTCCTGTGTCGCCTTTCTTTATGCTTCTGCACAACTCCGCAAGGTTTTTCTCGTAGAGATCGCAGATCCTTCCGACATGGGGATTCCGGGCCAGGATCTCGGCATAGAGATCCGGCCGTGAAAAGACCCTCTCCATGATCTCCATCTTGGTCCGGAACACGGGCGTCGTGAATTTCTCCAGATCCGCCTCTTTCATGCCCGTTTCGTGCAGGACAAGCCCCAGGGCGATCGTGTTCAGGTGGTTCAGCCCCTGAACGATCGCCATGATTTCATCGTGACGCTCCGGCGTCGTCACCACGACGCGCGCGCCCCTCCCCTCCAGCAATGCCCGGATCCGGGGGCGCCAGCGTTCCCCGCGGCCGGGACACAGGACGACGTTCTGCCCCTCGAGAGAGGGCACCCCGGGCCCGAAGAGCGGGTGGAGACCGATGACCTCGGAGGAAGAGGATGACAGCATGGCCCGCACGGGTTCCGTCTTGAGAGAGGTCAGGTCCATGAGCAGGGCGTCCTCTTTCAGGAAGGGCCCCACCCGACGGACGACCTCGGCGGTGACGCCGATGGGAACGCTCACGATGATGACCTGGCAGACCATGGCGAGGTCCGGGATGTCCATGCCCTTGGTTCGTCCCGTCACGTGAACGGTGTGGCCCTCCTGGCTGAAAAATCCGGCGAACCAGCGCCCGATGCCGCCGGTCCCGCCGATGATGCCGACGGAAAATTTATCCATGACTCAAGTCTCCTTCGTCCCCCGCCGCGTCTTCCGCGTTTTTCTCCCGGCGATGGCCTGTTGACGCAGCAGGTGATCGGCGAGCACCAGGCGCACCATGGCTTCGCAGACCGGGATGATGCGGGGGATGACGCAGACGTCATGCCGACCCCGTATGGAAATCTTCCGGGGTTTTCCTTCCGTGTCGATCGTCGCCTGCTCCCGGCCGATGGACGGGATGGGTTTACAAGCGGCGCGCAGGATGATCTCCTCACCGGTCGTAATGCCCGCGAGTATTCCTCCCCCATGATTGGTCCTGAACCCTCCCGGTCCGATGGGATCATTGCATTCCGACCCCTTCATCCCGGCCGCCCGGAAACCCGCGCCGACTTCCACCCCCTTGACGGTGCCGATGCTCATAAGAGCCCGGGCGAGTTCCGCGTCGATCTTGTCAAAAACGGGCTCCCCCAGGCCGGGCGGGCAGCCCTTCACCCGGATCTCGACGATACCGCCGAGGGAGTCGCCTTTCTTCCTTGCCGCATCGAGCCTTCGCATCATCTCTTCCGCCGCGCCGGCATCGGGGCACAGGAGACCGTTCTTCCCGATCTCCACGCCTGAAAACTTCTTGATTGCGACCCCGCCGATTTCCACGGTGAAGCCCTGGACCTCGATGCCCTCAGGGGCGATGACTTTCCGGGCAACGGCCCCGGCCGCCACTCGGGCCGCCGTTTCCCTTCCCGAGGCCCGCCCGCCGCCCCGGTGATCGCGGACGCCGTATTTCTTGAAGTACGTGAAGTCCCCGTGACCGGGCCTGAAGACATCCCGGAGTTCTTCGTAAGAGGAACTGTCCGCATCCCTGTTCCGGATGAGAAGCGAAATCGGTGTCCCCGTCGTTCGTCCCTCGAAGACGCCCGAGAGGATCTCCACCCGGTCTTTTTCGTCCCGCGACGAGGATGAGGGCAGAGCGCCGGGTCTGCGCCGGTCCACATCCCGCTGGATGTCCGCGAGGGTGATCTCGATGTCCGGGGGACACCCGTCGATGACGGCGCCGACGGCAGGACCGTGAGATTCCCCCCAGGTGGTCACGCGGAAGAACGTGCCGAAAGTGTTTCCTGACATACTCGATCTCCTTTTTAAGACCTGCCCGTGTTTTTCAAACCGGCTCGCGAATCAGCGCCGATTCTCCCCGCCCTGACCGCCCCTGCAATTTCGGAAGCCACCTGCCCGGCGCTTCTTCCCGTCGTGTCGATGACGAGATCGGCATGGGCCCGGTATAGCGGTGTTCGCACCGCGAGCATTTCCCGAACTTCTTCAGCCATCTCCCTGTTCCCGAGGGGCGGACGCATTTCCTCGTTTGCATCGTCGCCCCTCATGCGCTCAATGACGGCCGCCGCCTCGGCCTTCAGCCACACGAAAAACCCCTTTTCTTTCAGGATCTCCACATTCTCCGCTTCGGTGACGGCGCCGCCGCCCAGGGCGATGACGGCCCCTTCCAGGCCGGAGAGCCCGGCTATGACCGTCTTCTCGACCGTCCGGAATGCCGGCCACCCCCCCTCGCGGACGATCTGCCGGACGGATTTTCCCGTCCGCTCCCGGATGAGATCATCCGTGTCGTAGAAGGGACGGCCCAGAAGTGCAGAGAGCTTCTTCCCCACGTCAGTCTTTCCCGACGCCCGGTACCCGATCAGGACGATGTTCATGGCCGACGGTACAACCTCCCCATCTCCTCCCAGAACCCCGGGAAGGATTTCCCGACACAGGCTCTGTCCCGGATGCGAATGCCGCCGACAACGAGCCCGAGCACGGCAAAGCTCATGGCGATGCGGTGATCGTCATAGGTCTCGATCTCGGCCCCGCGAGGTCTCCCCCCTTCGATCGTCAGGCCGTCGGTCGTTTCCGCTGCCCCTATGCCGACCTTCTTGAGTTCCCTGACCAGCGCCTCCAGACGGTTGCTCTCCTTGACCCGGAGGTGGGCCACGTTCCGGATCACGGTCCTGCCGGGCCGCACGGCGGAGAGCACCGCGAGGGTGGGCACCATGTCGGGCATGTTTCCCATGTCAAAGGCCCGTTCCCCCGAAGGCAGTTCCCTCCCGGCGACCTCCACCCAGGAATCACCGGCGGACACCGAACAGCCGAGATCTTCCAGGATGCGGACGAACCCGATATCCCCCTGCAGCGTCTGCGGGTTCAGGCGGATGACGCGGACCCTGCCGCCGCACAGAGCCGCAGCCAGGAAAAAATAGGAGGCGCTGGATGCGTCCGCCTCGACGACAAAACGCCCCCCCCTGTAGCACCGCCCCCCCCGCACCCGGAAACCGCTGCCGCCGTCCTTCTCAACGGGGACGCCGAAGGCGTTCATGACGTCGACGGTCATGTCGATGTACGGCCGGGAAACAGCGGCACCACCGAGTGCGATCTCCACATCGCCGCTCGCATAGGGGGCGCTGATCAGGATGGACGAGATGTACTGGCTGCTTTCAGTACCGTCAAAAAACACGCCTCCGCCGCTCAGCCCTCTCGCGTGAATGACGACGGGGGGACACCCGTCCTTTCCCCGGCAGGTCGAATCGGCGCCCAGAACCCGGAGGGCATCGAGCAGCGGCTTCATGGGCCTCTCACAGAGGCGGCGGTCGCCGGTCAGAAGGAAATCCCCTGCCCCGAGGGAGGCAACACCCGCCAGAAACCGCATGGCCGTTCCGTTGTTGCCGAGGTGAATACCCCCGGCGGGCCGGGCAATCCTGCCGGCCGTGCCCGTGACGATCAGTTCCTCGCCGGAAGAGACGATCTCCGCGCCCAACCGGCGCAGGGCCTCCGTCATGTGCCGGGTGTCTTCGGAGAAAAGAGGATTTTTCAGCAACGTCTTCCCTTCGGCGAGCGCCGAGATCACCAGGGCGCGCTGTGTGTAGCTCTTGGAACCCGGGACACCGACTGTGGCATCGAGTTTCTCGATCGTCCTGATCTCGTCAGGATCCGGCATACCTTCCCTCACGCTTGTCTTTTTCATCCGCACCTGTCAGGTTCATTCGGTTGAGCAGCTCATCCCTGACCACGGCGGTCATGATGTCCACGGGCGGATCCATCCCCGTCCAGAGCCGGATCTGCTCGGCCCCCTGGTGAACGAACATCGAAAGACCGTCGATCACGCCGCACCCCGACGTCGCGGCATCCTGAAGGAGTTTCGTCCGAAGGGGGTTGTAAATCGTGTCCATGACCCACCCGATGCGGTCGAGGACGCTCCGGTCGACGAGCGTCACTGTCTCACACCCCGCCATTCCGACCGGTGTCGTGTTGACGAGGCCGTACACTTCCGCCGTATGAAGGCGGGACAGGGGAAGCATCAGGCATCTCAGATCCCGGGACAGGGCTTTCCCCGTCTCCCGGTTTCTGCAGAAGACAATGGGGATACCGCCCTCCCGGGCGATACCGAAAACGGCCGCCCGCGCGGCGCCGCCGGAGCCGAGGACGGCGAATCTTTTTCCACGGATATCCAGACGCTCTTTGAGGCTCCGGGTCAGGCCGATCCAGTCGGTATTGAACCCCTCGAGCCTCCCTCCGAGGTTCCGGATCGTGTTGACGGCTCCGATCATCCTGGCGTCTTCGTTCACCTCATCAAGGAAAGCCATCACGGCTGTCTTGAAAGGGATGGTCACGCTCGCACCCCGGATGTTCTTTTCGCGGATCCTCCGGATCACGTCCTCCGGATCTCCCGCCCGGCATGCCTCGTAGCGGGCGCGAATCCCCATCGCCCTGTAGGCCTCACTGTGCATCAGGGGCGAGAGACTCTGCGCAACGGGATTCCCGAACAGGGCGAATAGATCCTCGGGGCCTTTCGTGTTTTTCATTTCTTTCACGATGATCGACCCCCGCCGCTGATGAATCGAAGGGCCTCCCTCATCTCGGGGACGGTCAGTTGACCCGGAGCCGTCTCGGCACCTTTCCGAAGGCTCGCGTAACTGAGCGCCGATCCGAAAACCGGCGCCATGATCCGGCTCAGGCGGCCTTTCGGACCCATGCAGAAGGCAATGATCTTCTGTCCTCTGCCCCGGGCTTCCGGGATGAGTTGCAGGAGGCGCAGGTTGTCTTCAATGGAGTTCGCGAAAGTGACAACCTTCACCGTGCCGGCACCCAGGGCCCGGCAGGCGTCCAGCCGTCTCAGAAGAACCTTCCAGGCCGGCGTGCTCCTGAAGTCGTGATGGGAAACCATGACCTCCGTGATGCCTCCCCCGGCCGCGACGGCGGCTTGCAGACCGTTGATCAGCCTTTTGGCCGTTCCAACCTCGATGTCCACGCAGTCGGCGCCCAGGACCACGGCTTTTTTCAATAGGTCCACCCTTTCCCGCTCATCGCCCTCAAAGAATCCGCCGTCTTTTCTACGGCGGTTGGTCACGATGAGCTTCCCTCTCTTCGCCGCGATGAGCGAAGGCAGATCCGCGGCCTCTAACCGGTCGATCCGAAGCTCCACCGCGTCGGCGACGTCAAAAGCCTTTCCCATCTTTCGCAGGCCGTCGCGGCGGCCCCCGGCGAGAATGGAAACACAGATCATCTGTTTTCGTCCCCCTTCGGATAGGAGCCGAGCACCTTGAGAAACACCGTTTTCTTTTCCAGACGCCGCAGGCAGTTTCTCGCATTCTTTTCATCGGTGTGGCCCGCGAAATCCACGAAGAATAGATACTCCCACATCCGGTTGCGGATCGGGTACGACTCAATCCTCAGCAGGTTGATTCCCGCCCGGCTGAAGGGCCCGAGGGACGCGTGGAGCGCGCCCGGGATGTGAGGGGTCCCGAAAAGAATCGAGGTCTTGTCCTCCCCCGTGGGCTCACTGCGGCCCCCGCCGAGAACGATGAACCGCGTCGTGTTGGTCGGCTGATCCTCTATGCCCTCTGCAAGGATCCTCAGGCCGTATGTCCGGGAGGCCATTCGGCTTCCGATGGCGGCTCCACGACGGTCTTCACGGGCCCGGACGGCGGCGCTCGCCGTACTGTCCGTCTCAACGGGTTCCGCGCGAGGCAGGTTTCTCGCCAGCCATGTCCGGCACTGGGCCAGCGCCTGGGGATGGGAGTAGACTCTGAGGACATTCTCCTTCGTACCCCGGGACAACAGGCAGTGGGAGATTCTCAGGAATATCTCCGCCCGGATTTTGAGGGGGGTGTCGATCAGCCGGTCGAGGGTCAGTTTCACCGTTCCCTCGACGGAATTCTCCAGGGGCACGACGCCGAAGGAAACCCGTCCTTTTTCCAGCTCGTCGAATACCCGGCCGATAGACTTCTGCGGAAGAATCCGGGCGCTCCCCCCGAAGTGGGAAAGAGCCGCCATCTGCGTGAACGATGACTCCGGTCCCAGGCATGCCACGGAAAGGGGCGCCTGGATCTGCCGGGACGAGGAGAGGATCTCCCGGTAGATACGGCCCAGGGCCTCCGCCGAAAGGGGTCCCTCGTTGATCTCCGCGACGCAGCGCAGCACCCTGCGCTCCTGAGCGGGATCGTAGATCTCACGGCCCAGTAAATCTTTGAGCCGTCCCATCTCGGCGGAAAGGGACGCCCGCTCGTTCAGGAGCCCGACGATCTGCCGGTCCTTTTCCCGGATCCCTTTTCTGATCTTCTCCATCGATTCCTTTTTCATGTCTTCATGGCCTCGATCGTCTCTCTCACGAGTTCCAGCGGCACGCCCCCGTTCACGAAAGGCATGCCGGGTCTCTTGAGAAGCACGAAATGGATGCTCTCCCCCGCCTTCTTCTTGTCCCTCTTCAGACGGGCCATGATTCCCTCCGTGTCCAGCCCGGCGGGGATGCGATCCGGAAGGCCCATGTGGCGGATGACGGAAAGCATGTGCTCCCGGTCCTCGGCGGAGAGATACCCCAGCCGTTCCGAGAGGACCGTCGCAGCGTTCATGCCCAGCGCCACGGACTCCCCGTGGGAGAGGGCGTAGGAGGACTCGGCCTCGAGGGCGTGACCCACGGTGTGGCCGAAATTCAGAATGCGGCGAAGTCCTCGTTCGGTCTCGTCGATCTCCACGATCGTCTTCTTGATCCGGCAGGACCGCGAAATGATCGTCTCGAGGAACCTCTTGTCCCTCCTGTCGAGCGCCTCCATGCCGGATGTAAGGTCTTCCAGGAGATCGGGATCCTCGATCATCCCGTACTTGACGATTTCCGCCAGGCCGTTTGTGAACTCCCGGGCGGGAAGTGTCTCCAGGAAATCGATGTCGATGAAAACGGCCCTGGGCTGGCAGAAGGTTCCGAGCATGTTTTTCGCCGACGGGACGTCCACGCCCGTCTTTCCGCCGATGCTGCTGTCCACCTGAGCGAGAAGCGTCGTGGGAACCTGCACGTGAGGGATGCCCCTCATGAAAATGGATGCGACGAACCCCGTCACGTCCCCGACAACACCGCCTCCGAGGGCGATGAGGGCCGACGTCCTGTCGGCGCCGCGCTGCGCCAGTTGCTCCGCCACATTGACGCAGGTCTGGATGTTCTTCGAGGTCTCGCCGGCCGGGAGGTCCAGCCTTTCGACGGCAAGCCCCGTCCGGCCCAATACATCCGCGACCCGGTCCCCGTGAAGCTGTGAAACGACGGCGTCCGTCACGATGAAGTACCTCGAACCCCAGCCGTTTTTCGACAGGATGAGGGCCAGCCGGTCCAGGATGCCCCGTCCGATGTGGATGTCGTAGGAGGCGGAATACTTGCGTTCCAGATGTACTTTGATCCGGTTCATGGATTCGCCCTCACCTCCCTTCTCATGACATTCTCCAGCAGTCCGATCTCCTCCATGAGCTGGTAGAATTTCTCCGGTTTCAGCGACTGCATCCCGTCGGAGACGGCCTTCTCGGGCTCGGGATGCACCTCCACCATGAGGCCGTCGGCCCCCACCGCCACCGCGGCGCGGGCCAGCGGTGTCACGTACTTCCAGTAACCGGCGGCGTGGCTGGGGTCGACGATCACCGGCAGGTGGGTCATTTCCTTGAGAACCGTCACGGCGCTCAGGTCCAGGGTGTTTCGGGTGGCCGTCTCGAAGGTCCGGATGCCCCGCTCGCAGAGGATGACCTCGCTGTTGCCCGACGAGAGGATGTACTCGGCGGACATGAGAAGTTCCTCGATGGTCGTCATCATCCCGCGTTTCAGGAGGATGGGTTTCCGCGCCTGGCCGACCTTTTTCAGGAGAGCGAAATTCTGGACGTTGCGCGCGCCGACCTGCAGGATGTCGGCGTAGGATTCGACCATGTCCACCTCCGTCGGGCTCATCACCTCCGTGACGACAGGCAGTCCCGTCATCTCCCGGACCTTCTTCAGGAGCCTCAGGCCCTCTTCCTCCATCCCCTGGAAACTGTAGGGCGAAGTCCTCGGTTTGAAGGCGCCGCCTCTCAGGATGTGCGCCCCCGCCTTCCGGACGACATAGGCGCACTCCATGAGCTGCTCCTCGCTCTCCACCGCGCAGGGTCCGGCCATGACCATGAAGCGCGGTCCCCCGATGTCGAGATCGCCGACCCGGATGACGGTGGAGGTCTCCTTGAACTCGCGGCTCGCGAGCTTGTAGGGCTTGAGGATCGGCATCACCTTTTCAACGCCGGGGAGAAAGGAAATCGATGCAAGCTGGTCTTTCCCCCGGCCGTCCCCGATGGCGCCGATGATGGTCCGTTCCACGCCCCGGGAGACGTGGGGGCGGTAGCCGACGGACTCGATCCATTCGATGACCTTGTCGACCTGACTGTCTGCGGTGTTTTTCTTCATGATGATGATCATGGCTTCTGAACCCTCCATCAAAAAAGGCCGTGGAGTTTCCCGCCTCCACGGCCTCAAAACAAAAAGCCATGGGCAGCGTCTCTCGATCTACCCATGGCTCAAGCTTTTTACGATTCCGACCTTACGTCAAAGCCCTCCTCGCCGATGGGCAGACCTGTGCGCCGTAATAATAAAAGCCGAACCGCCAGTAGGAATTTCCTGATCTCTGTCTGTCCATCGTCGATTTCATCTCCAACAGTGTTGGCGCATCATACATTTTTTTTTCTTTTTGTCAAGCAGGCAATTCATGCACTGTAAAACCGGGCGTCCTCCGCTCAGGAAGGACCGACTCTCTCCGGCGGCTTTCCCGTCCGCTCATCCCAGCCGAACTGCCGCCAGTAGTCGCTCACCATCTTACCGACATCCATGGACCTCCTCCTGTTCGCCCCTTCCGCCATCGGGGGGTGCCCTGCGGCGCGGTCGGGGACCCGGTGCGAACGGGGATCAATGCCCTGTTTGATATTAAAAGCCTGCTTGGCCGTCAGGATGCGCTCCCCGATCGCCATGTATTCCTCGGGCGTCCTGTTCCACCCCGTAGCGGCGTTCAGCCATTCGAAGGAGGGGATTCTCGTCGAACCCAGGAAGAGCCCGAAGAGGCAGAAGCCGGCCCCGTTGGCCACACACATGAATCTGCTGCAGGCGGCGGCCATGACGGCCTTTTCCTCGTCATCGGCGTACTTCCGGCCCTTGAAATAGAGAAGTGGGGGTTTGGGAAGCCCCTTCACCTTCTTCCAGAGCTGGAACATCTCGTAGTACATCCGGGCTCCCAGGGTGTGGCGCCCCGGCGTGGGCTCGGCGGAATAGTGGATGTTGAACCCCGGATCGTTCCGGCCGTCGTGCATGGGGAGTTCCTGCCCTCCGGCGTGCATGGCGTATTGAGCGGCGTCTCTGCCGATCCTCTCGGCGGCGACCCGGCTCCCGTCGGCCAGGATATCCCCGATGCCCTCCCGCAGAATCATCTTGTGGACAATGGCGATCATGGCTTCTGAGTTCCCCCAGGTGAGATCAAGCCCATCCAGCTCCTCCTTTTTCAAGATGCCCTTTTCGTAGCACTCCATGGCAAAGGCGATGGTGCCCCCCGTGGAGATCGTGTCCATGCCGGCCCGGTTCAGAAGTTCGTTCATCCGGAAGATGCTCTCCAGGTCCCTGTTCATGCAGAGGGCCCCCAACGAAAGCACCGACTCGTATTCCGGCTTGTGGACCTCTCCGTCTTTCGTCACGCAGATGCCGCCGCAGCCGAGGGGACAGTCATAACAGTGGTATTTCCTCTTTTCGAGGGCGCATATGAGGTCCGGATTGACCGTCGAAGACTGTTTCATCCCCCAGTCGACGTTGCTTCCCTCCCAGTTCTTGACAGGGGCATCCCCCATCTCGACGGACATCCGGTTCATGCTCCCCGTTCCCCATTTCTTCAGGAGGATCTTGTATAGCATCCCGTCGATAGCCATCTGGATCGGCAGAATGCGCATGAGCGCCCCGAGCAGGGTCATCGCCGATCCGGAGAGAAACGGCGGCTGCATCTGCACCCAGCGGTTGCAGACCTGGTTCAGGCGCAGGATCGCCTCGCGGTCATGGACGGGGATCCTCTTCCTGCCGTCCAGAACGACGGCTTTCAGTCTCTTTGCACCCATAACGGCGCCGAGACCCGAACGTGCGGCAATCCGTCCCCGGTCGTTGCAGACACCCGAGATGAGGGAAAGCCGTTCCCCCCCCGGACCGATGACGGCGATACGGGCGGTATCCCCGTGCCTCACCGTCAGCAACTCCTCGGCATCCCGGGTGTCCTTCCCCCAGAGATCCTCTGCGTCGAGAAGCTGTGCCTTTCCCTCCGTCACATAGAGGTAAACGGGTTTTTCGCTGATGCCCCGAAAAAAAATGCCGTCGTAGCCGTTTCGCTTGATGGCCGGCGAGAAATTACCGCCGCAGTTGGCGTCGCCCCAGGTGCCCGTGAGCGGGGATTTTCCGACGACGCTCCACCGCCCGGTGAACAGGCTTCCCGTTCCCGTGAGGAGCCCCGACACGAACCCGAGGATGTTGTCCGGCCCGAGGGGGTCGGCCCCGGCCGGGATCCGATCATGGAGCAGGCAGACGGCAAGCCCCGTTCCCGAGAGGTAATTTTCATAGACCGAATCGGCGACGATCTCCTCGTCGATCGCGCCGCTCGAAAGATCCACGTTCAGGATCACCCCCATGTAGCCCCTTCCCACCGGCATCTTTTCTTCACGCGTCATTGGGATTTCTTCAGAAGGTTCATCATCGCCTCGGCGTATCGTTCCCCGACAAAGACCCCTTTCGGCGCCACGTCCTCGATTCGTCTCAGGTCTTCAGCGGAGAGTCGGACATTCAGCGCCTCGAGATTTTCCTCCAGATAGGTCCGGCGCTTGGTGCCGAAGATGGGAACGATGTCCTCCCCTCTGGATAGCACCCAGGCAAGGGCAAGCTGTGCGGCCGTACAACTCTTCGCGGCGGCCATTTTCTCCAGCTGCCGGACGACGGCGAGGTTTCTTGCCATGAGGTCGTCCTGGAAACGGGGGTTGGTTCGACGGAAATCATCGTCCGCTAGGTCCTCCCTCTTCTCGAGCCGGCCCGTGAGGAACCCCCGACCCAGCGGGCTGTAGGCGACAAAACCGATGCCCAGTTCCCGGCAGAGGGGAAGAACCGACTCCTCATGATCCCGCGTCCACAGGGAATACTCGCTCTGCAGGGCCGTGATGGGATGAACGGCCTGAGCACGGCGAAGCGTCCTGGGTCCGACCTCGGAGAGCCCTATGTAGCGCACCTTTCCTTCTCGGATCAGTTCTGCCATGGTCCCGACGGTATCCTCGATGGGTGTATCGGGATCCATGCGGTGCTGGTAGTAAAGATCGATGACCTCCACGCCGAGCCGCCTCAGGCTCGCCTCACAGGCACTCCGGACATAATCGGGCCTGCCACAGACTCCCCGGTATGCCGGATCGTCGCTCCGGAGGATGCCGAACTTGGTGGCGAGAAAGACCTGGTCCCTGCGGTCACGAATCGCCCGCCCGACCAGTTCCTCGTTTTTGAAAGGACCGTAAACGTCGGCCGTATCGAGAAAGTTCACTCCCCGTTCCAGGGCACGGTGGATCGTGGCGATCGATTCTGCATCGTCCCGGGGACCGTAAAATTCCGACATGCCCATGCATCCGAGCCCCAGGGCCGAAACGAAAGGGCCTTCCCTGCCCAGCCTGCGAGTTTGCATAGGTTGCATTCCTCCCGGGATACGGCGTTGAAACGATCTCCGGCAGCCGGATGAGCCCGACGGCTCCGCCATGGGGCGGCGGGTCCGTGTCGTGTTTCACAGGGCAGGCTGCGGTTTTGCGATATCAGATTCGCGTCAGAGGGACAACAGATAAAAATGTCTCGGATGCACCGGCACGGCCGGCCTCTCGCGACAGACCTTCATCATTGCGACCCGCGACAATTCATGATAAGTGAAGACAACGATTCTCGGGGAGGTTCTTATGGCCGGCCGAAAACTATTCTCCTCCGCCCTTCTCCTGGCAATGATTTTTCTTCTTGGCTCCTGCGCATCGACAAAAATTGTCGAGACCTGGAAGGACGATCAGTTCAAAGGACCCGCCTTCAAGAAGATCATGGTCGTCTCCCTCATCCAGCGGGCCGAGACACGCCAGCGCATCGAGGATGACTTCGCCGGCCGGTTGAAAGAGAGGGGCGTCAATTCCCTGACATGCTATTCCTGCATTCCCGACATCCGGGATCTGACAAGGGAGGAAATCGTCAAAGCCGCGATCAAAAACGGCGTGGACGGGGTCCTCGTCGTGGAGATGAGACAGGCGGGGACGAGGTTCGAACCCGTCCAGTCGCAGAGCCCCTCCCTGGGCGACTACATGGGGGGGTTTGACACGTACCTGATGACAGCCACCCCGATAACCGACGACTCGCCGTTGATCAAGCGGGATGAAGTCGTCACCATGAGCACAAGGCTCTTCGATGCTGGAACGGGCAGGCTCATCTGGTTCTCGAACACGGAAACCGTCAATCCCGGCAGAGGCGCACGGGAAATCGCCGCCTTCACGACGATCATCCTGAACGCCCTGCACAAGGAAAAGTTCATCTGAGGACCGTCCCGGGGTCGGTCGAACTTTTTCGAAATCCGCCCTTCGTCTGCGGTCAGAATTTGAAGTTGCCGAAATTGGACTCCCTGATGGGCTGCAGAAGGGAGACCTCGAATCCGAGGGCCAGGGCGTCGCGGCAGTCCTTGAGCGGCAGCGTCCCGTCGTTGAAAAGCCGTGCCTCCATGTAGAAGGGGTGGGCCTCCCGGTTGTACTTGTCGATCATCATCTGCTGGAATTTCTTCGCCGCCTCCTCGTCCATCTCCTCGCCCCGCTTTTTCCTGTTCACCCGCTCGAGGCTCGTGAGGATGAAACCCGCCGTCTCTCCCGACATGACCGATGTCCTCGCCCGCATGGTCGCAAAGATGAAAAGCGGATCGAAGGTCCTCCCGCTCATGCCGAAGTTCGCGGCGCCGTGATCCGGCCCGATGATCCACTGGATCCGGGGGACCTCGGTGCAGGCAACAGCCCGGACCATACCGGAGCCGTACTTGCCGATGCCGGCGTATTCCTCGGCCGTCCCCACCATATAGCCGGGGGAGTTCTGGATGTACAGCAGAGGAATCTTCATGGTGGAGCAGCGGATCACCCACTCAATGGCTTTGCGGGCCGAATCCACAAAGATGACGCCGTTGTTGTTGCTGGCGATCACCCCGACGGGAATTCCCTTCAGGTGGATCTTCCCGCACAGGACATTGTCCCCCCGGCCGGGGTTGTAATTACGCTTGTATTCGCTGAAGTAGCTGTCATCGGCGATGGCGGCAAGCACTTCACGGACGTTGATTCCCCTTGCGGTCTCCTTCGGCAGGACCGAATACAGATGATCCGCCGGGACCTTCGGCGGAGCGGGCTTGCGCCGTTCTATGTAGAGGGTCTGTTTCGGGTCGAAGGCCAGAAGCTCACGGAGCTTTTCGATCCCCTCGTCCTGCGACTTCACAAAGTGATCGGCCCCTCCGGAGATAGCGGTATGGACCCTTGCGCCCCCCAGGTCCTCCATGCTCACCGTCTCTCCGATGGCGGATTTCACCATGGGCGGGCCGCCCAGAAAGGAATAGGACATCCCGTCGATCATGATGGACTCACAGGCCAGGTAGACGATGTAGGCCCCGCCGGCCGTGTTCCCGCCGGTGCTCAGGGTGTACTGCTTGAGCCCCTTCGCCGACATCCGGCACATGTTGTAGAAGAAATGACCGAACTGGTTCCGGCCGGGAAAAATCCGGTCCTGCATGGGCAGGAAGGCGCCTGCCGAGTCCGCAATGTAGACGAAGTTGAGACCGCACCGCTCCGCGATCTCCTGGGCCCGGAGATGTTTCTTGCAGCTGATGGGATAATAGGCCCCGGCACTGACACGGCTGTCGTTGGCGAGGATCATCACCCAGTTGCCATGGATCTTCCCGATCCCCGTCACCAGCCCGGCGGAAGGAACGTCTTTCACGCCCTCGTAGTCGATCCCGAAGCCCGCCCCACGGCTCAGCTCGAAGAACTCCGTTCCCGGGTCGATCAACTGCCTGACGAGCTGACGCGGAGGTTTCTTGCCCTGCTTGGCCAGTCGCTCGTTCTGAACCTGCCCCCCGGGGTTGTAGGCCCGCTCCCACAGGTCGTAGATCTTCTGTTCCTCGGCCAGCCAGTGTTGTTTATTCTCCGCCTGCTCCATCTCTTTTTTCTGCCGGCGGGTCATTTTCTTCTCGGGTCCATCAGCCATCGGTTCTTCTCCTTTCATTCAAGGGAATTTTTATCTTCACATCCCCACCCACATCCGTCTGATTCCATGCATCCTAACGGGGCCTCTTTCCGCAGAAGAGTTTCATGACAAAGGAAACCACCGTCTCCCCTTTCTGGTTCTTGATCTGGTTTCGGATGGTGAGAATTCCCCTGTCCTCGCCCTTGTCGGTGATGTCGATGACTTCCACCTCGCAGTGAATGGTGTCGCCGATGCGGGTGGGCGCCGTGAAACGAACCTCCTCCATCCCATAAAAGGCAATAAAAGACTTCGGGAGGTAACTGGAATAGGGCCCCAGCCGGAACGGCAGGACCATCCCAATGCTCAGGGTCAACATGCCATGGGCAATCCGGCCCTTGAAAGGCGTCCGGGCCGCGTATTCCACATCCGTGTGAAGAGGGTGCCAGTCGCCGGTGAGACCCGCAAAATTCACAATGTCCGTCTCCGTAACGGTTCTCGCCGGCGAAGTCATTTTTTCGCCGACGGCATAGTCATCAAGGTACATGTACTCTTTCGCCATCTCTTCCTCCTGTATGAACCCGGGATTCCCCGTTCGCCTCGTTGCCGGTAAGGCTCTTACCACATCTCGACTGAAATATCATCCCCGGGCAGGGGTCATGCCGCTTTCTCCGCTGCTTTATCCGCAACAGTCAAGAAGGAGACTTCTTCCCCTCCCGCGTGCTTCTGTGGGCTCACGGGGATGGATCGCAGGGTGTTATTTCTTGTGAGTGGGGGTAGGCGGAGGAGTATCGCCTGAAGGCTCCGGAGATCAAGGGGGGAGATCCCGCCCGGGCGGACGCAGGCCTTTATCTGAAGACGCCTTATTCACCACCGTCCTGACCCGTGAATCGTTCTCATTCTAAAAGATCGGAACACGGAAAGCCCCGCAGGAACTGCGGGGCTTTCTTTATGAAAAGCGGGTCCGGTTCAGGCGTCGAATATCGTGGACGTCGATTTGGCCTTACTTCCCGACCGTGCCCGGCGCACGCATTCTGTGTGAAATTTCAGGACCATCTCCCGTGCCGTCCTGTTCACGGTGACCCATATACACAAAGCCCAACATACTGAAATTATGATCAATACCTGATCTACCATCTGGATGCGGCCTCCTTTGCAGGTTAATCTCACACCCATCTGGAGCAACAAGCGTTCCAGGACGGAAAAGACACTCCTTTGTGCCGCGCCTGTCACCACGGCGACCTTGCCGGTAAATGGACCCACAGGTTGCTTCCGGTGATATCGAAACTATTCCGAATCGATGACCCAGCGGCGGGATGCGCCCGCGCGGTCCCTGACCGTTTTGTACAGCCAGTCCCGGATACCGCCGGCGATGTAAAATCTCGGCATCAGGAGGTTGTCATCCCGGGAGACCAGACCGTCCTGTACGGCGATCTTCGCCAGAGCCGTGTAAGGATAGATGCGGATACCCACGGTGACCGTCACCGCTTCCAGCGGCAAAGAATCGGCGAAGTCGAAGCTTTCTTCAACGGACGCTTTTGTTTCGTCCGGCCCCCCCAGCAGCAAAAACCCCATCACCCTGATGCCGGATCGGTGGAGCAATGCCGCGGTCCGACGGACGGCCCTGAGGTCAAACCGCTTGTTCATTCCGCGCAGGACCCGCTCGCACCCGCTCTCGAACCCCAGGCCGGCTTCCACGCAGCCGGCTCGCGCCATGAGGTCCGCGAGACCACCTTCCATCTTCCCGGGATAGAGGATACAGCGCCAGGAGATCTCCAGGCCCCTTTCGATGATCTTCTCGCAAAACGCCTTCACGTGAGGCAGGGGGAGGTTGAAGACATTGTCGACGAGATAGAAATTCCTGAAACCCGCTTCAACATGGCGGGAGATCTCCTCCACGGCCCTTTCGGGGGATCGTTTTCTTATGGTCCTCCCTTCGATCACGGGGGTGGAGCAGTAACTGCACGCCATGGGGCATCCGCGGCTCGTCTGAACCGGCACCCAGATCTCCCCGGGAGTGGAGGTAAAGGAGGGCACATGAACATCGGGGAAAGGGAACCGATCGAGGCTCTTGGAGAATCTTCTCTTTCCCTGGAGACCGAACCGGCGCAGATACAGACCCGGTGTTCCCCGAAGGTCCGCCTTGTTCTCCAATCGCTCCAGGAGAATCGGAAAGGCCTCTTCACCTTCCCCCTGGATCCCCATGTCGGCCTCGAGGTATTCAAGGGCGCTTTCCGGGAAAATGCTGTAGCCCGCCCCGCCCAGGACGATGATCGCCCCGCAGAGACGACGGCATTCCTCCACGACCCCTCTGACACCGGCCAACAGGAATCTCGGATCCTCCATGTTCTGGTCGTCGATATTCCTCACGGAGATGCCGATGACATCGGGCCGGAAAGATCCGATGGCTCTTCCGACCGCCGACCGGTTGTCTCCATCGGCCATGAGATCGATCATCCGGACGTCGTGGCCCGCCCCGCGCACCGCTGCGGCCACGCAGCTCAGACCCAGGGGAAGCGGCGTTAGATTGATCCGTTCCGTGTTGGCGGATATGAGAAGAACTTTCACGTCTTGTCCTTTGCGGGGGTCCCCGGTTTGTATGAATCAACGACGGAAATGGAATTCGGACCGGACACACTATGGGGTCTTCGACGGATTGACGAGCTTGACAATCGTCTCGACGCAGGAGGGGAAACCCGCCAGGCTCGAGTCGATGCAGAGATGATAATTCCGGGCGTCCATCCAATTGCTGCCGGTCATGTCCCGGATGAATTTCCTTCTTCTCTGATCGGATTCGCGGACCAGGGTCCTCGCCTCGTCGACATCGGTGATGTTCTGAACCTTCATCACGCGGCTGACCCGGAAGGCCTCCGGGGCATGCACAAAGACATGAACGACACCCGGATGGCCTCGCAGGACGTGAAAGGCGCCCCGCCCGATAATGACGGCGTCATACTGCAGCGCGATTTCCCGGATGATCCGGCCCTGCAGTTCAAAAAGTTCCCTCTCATGGACCGGCAGCGCCGGAGGCGGCTGACTGATGGCTTCCGGCGATCCCATGCCGAAGCTCCTCACGATGCTTTTCAGAAGGCTCGATGATCTCCCGTCGACCTCCTCCAGAAAGCGCACGTCCGTCCCGAGTTTCTTCGCCGCTTCCCGGAGAATTTCCCGGTCAACGCAACGGACACCGAGTTTCCTCGCGACGAGGTGACCGATGTAGGCCCCTCCGCTGCCCATGAGCCTCGATATGGTCACGACCCTGAACGGCTCCATATCCCCTCCCCGGCCCATCCCGGCGTCGGCCAGGCAGAAAAACAGAAGGCTCCTGTTCCCGCCTACTTCTGGATGGATTTCTTCAGCGCCACAAGCGCTTTCTGGTTGTCACTCGTCGACAGGATCACCCTGACGGGGCTGTCCCCGGGGCTTGCCGTGCCGTAAATCTGCCTGATGTTGATTTCCCTGGAGGCCAGCAGGCCCGTCACCATCTTCAAGGCACCCGGCCTGTTATCGAGTTCCACCAGGAGCTCTTCCCTGACATCAATGGACGTGAATCCTTTTTCCTTCAGCGCGTCGCTTGCCCTGCGGACATCCTCAACGACCATCATGATCCGGGCCTTGTCTGTCCCCTGCACCTCATGACCCGCGACGGCCTCGATGTTGATCCCCCGATCCGCCACGTAATCCGCCAGCTTGTTCAGCACGCCGATCTCGTTGTTCACGGTCACGTAGATCTGCTTCGTGAGCACCGCTTTCCTTAACATATCCCCACCTCCTCTCCGGCAGGGCCTGGGGCCCCCATGATATGATGTCCGGCTTGATCCCGGACCCGGTCAAGGAACCGCATCCCCTGTTTGAACGGCGTACAATTATACCACGGTTTCTTCGATCCGTTCCCTTATTTTCGACGGAATTTGACCTCCTTCCCCACCGTCGCCAGGCCGGGGGACTTCCATTTCACGGCATATTCTGATATGGCAGAGCCGTTCAAAAAAAAACAGGTGCTGGTTCAGAACGTGACAGGCAAACGGAAAAAGGGGAAGGACACCCGATCCGCGGTAACGCGGAGCGGTGAACCCCCCGGACCGACCGAGAAGCTCGTTGTAGCACTCAAAAACGTCACGGTCCGCGTGCGTGACCGGCACATCCTCCCGAACACGTCCTGGGAGATCCGCGCCGGTCAGAACTGGGCTATCCTCGGGCCGAACGGGTCAGGCAAATCATCCCTTGCAAGGCTCCTTGTCAACGACATTCCTTACAGCCGTGGTGAAATCGTCTTTCACGGATTGAACAGGCGCCGAATCGGGTACGTCTCTTTTGAGCTGCATGAATGGTTCATGGCCCGGGAAGACCGCCTGGAGGCGTCGCGATCCTTTTCCGGAAAAGTCGACTCCCGTGAACGGGTCCGGCAGACGATCCTCTCCACCCTGGAGGATGCGGACGGCAGGCCCCCTTTTGACGAAATCGTCGACCTCATGGGGATCCGCCATCTCCTCGACCGGGGGACGGCCTTCCTGTCCACCGGTGAAATGCGAAGGGTCCTGATCGCCCGGGCGCTCATGAAGGCCCCCCGGCTTCTCATCCTCGACGAGCCCTTCAGCGGCGTTGACGAGACGTTCCGGGCCCGCCTCACCGAAACGCTCGAAGCACTGATGAGAAAAGGAACGCAGATCGTCCTCGTGACAAACCGCGTGGATGAAATCCCGTCCGGCATCACCCATGTCCTCTGCGTGAAAGACGGCAGGGTCTTCCGCCAGGGCAGGCAGGGTGACATTCTGACCGACGGGTTGATCCGGGATCTCTATGAAACAAAAAGGGCCGGTTACGGCTCACCCGTGCCCGAGCTGGCCCGGGGGGCCATGACCGACGACGGCGATCCGGACATTCTCGTGGAAATGAAAAACGTGTCTGTCCGGTACGGGGACGTGACGATCCTCGACGGTCTCAACTGGGTCATGAGAAAGGGAGAGCATTGGGCGATCGTGGGTCCGAACGGATCGGGAAAGACGACGCTCCTGAGCCTGGTGAACGGCGATCATCCGCAGGCGTACGCCAACGAGATTTTTCTCTTCGGAAGGCGGAAGGGCTCGGGCGAAACGGTCTGGGAGATCAAGAAAAAGATCGGTGTGGTCTCTTCCCGACTGCAGATGGAGTACCGCCAGGGAATCAGCGCTTACGAAGTGGTGGCATCGGGTCTTTTCGATTCCATCGGGATGTACCGGTTCATAACCCCGGCGGAACACGACCGGGTCCGTCGCTGGGTGGACCGGCTGGAGCTTTCGCCTCTCTCGCAGCGGGCCTTTGATCAACTGTCCTACGGCGAACGAAGAAGGGTGCTGATCGCCCGGGCCATGGTGAAGTCGCCCTGTCTCCTGATCCTCGATGAACCCTGTGAGGGGCTGGACGGGGATCATCGTGAGAAGGTCCTCAAACTCATCAACGACATCGGATCGGAGACTCGAACGCACCTCCTTTTCGCGACCCACTATCCCGACGAGATCCCGCCGTGCATCACACACACCCTGCGTCTGGAGTGGAGAAATCGGAATTCTTGAGACGCTTTTTCTTTGGACGTAAGCCCTGTTCGCATACGGAAACAGGAATGGCCACGAATTAGTCCTTGACAGGAGCGCCTGAAAAGCTTATTTTAAGCGCACTTTAAGACGGTTTTGGTCCCTGTCCCCAGAGCCTGGATAAAGGCGAATGGGGATTTTTTTATCAGGCCGGACCGCCAAACCGCTTTCAATTCAATAAACAGGAGTACACATGAGTTTCAAATCATTCAACCTGGACCCCCGGATCGAATCCGGCATCCAGGCGATGGGCTATACACAACCTACGCCGGTCCAGGCTCAATCGATCCCTTCCATCCTTGAGAATCGGGACTTCATGGGGCTTGCCCAGACCGGAACGGGAAAAACAGCCGCCTTTGTGCTCCCGATCCTGCAGCGCCTGTTGACAGGCCCGCGAAAGGGCGTCCGGGCGCTGATCGTCGCACCGACGCGGGAACTGGCAGAGCAGATACACGAAGCCGTGGGCCGGCTCGGCCGGTTCACAAAAGTGAAGAGTGTCGCCATTTACGGCGGCGTCAGCAAAGTCCCTCAGATCCGGAGGCTCCAGGGCGGGGCCCAGGTCGCCGTGGCATGCCCGGGACGTCTGATCGACCTCATGAACCAGCGGATGATCGATCTCACCGGCCTGGAAGTGCTCGTTCTCGACGAGGCGGACCGGATGTTCGACATGGGGTTTCTGCCGGACATTCGGGAGATCACGAAGCGGATTCCATCGGAGCGGCAGACGCTGCTTTTTGCAGCGACCATGCCCGGCGACATCCGAGACCTGGCGGAGGAAATCCTGCACGACCCCGTCACGGTCCGGGTCGGCGAGGAGGCTCCCGTCTCCACGGTCTCCCATTACCTCTACCCCGTCGAGCAGCATCTGAAAACACCCCTGCTGATGAAGCTCCTTGACCGCACGGACACGGAATCCGTGCTCGTTTTCACTCGCACCAAGGACGGTGCGACGCGCCTCGCGAGAAAGATGAAGAAGGCCGGTTTCCCCGTAGCCTGTCTTCAGGGCGACCTCTCGCAGCGTCAGCGCGAAGCGGCGCTGACAGGGTTTCGCAACGGCCGGCACCGCATTCTCGTGGCCACCGACATTGCGGCCCGCGGCCTCGATATTTCACGGATTTCCCATGTCATCAACTTCGATATGCCGGACACCGTCGATGCCTACATCCACCGGATCGGCCGCACGGGCCGTGCGGCCAGAACGGGCGACGCTTTCACCTTTGTCACGTTCCAGGACCGCGCTTTCGTGTGGGACATCGAAAGGGTCATCGGGGAGCAGATCGAGCGGCGGATGCTCGAGGACTTCGATTACAACGTGCCGGCGCCGGCGGGGAGGGGCAGGTCCGACCACGGGCGAAAACCCGGAGGTCACCGGAACCCCACACGGTCCCGGAGGAGCCTCCAGGACTGCTGGCTCTGACCTTCCCGGGCCGATCCCCGAACAGGGCAATAAAAAAGGCGCCCCTGCGGCAACAACCCAGAAGCGCCTTTCATTCCATCCGGATCCTGGATCCTACAGGATTTTGACATTCGTCGCGGCCGGTCCCTTCTGTCCCTGCTCGACGTCAAAACTGACCCGCTGGTTCTCCGTGAGAGTCCGAAAGCCCGGGCTTTGAATCGCGCTGTAGTGCACGAAAATGTCTCCACCTTCATCGGATTCGATGAAACCGAAACCCTTTTTCTCATTAAACCACTTGACTCTTCCTTCTGCCATACTGCTTATCCCCCTTGTTTCTGTTTTTTAATAAAACGGATCAACATTTTCTCATAAAAAAACCACCCAGACGCTCAAGAGCGTGGTGGCCTGCCTTTACGTCTAAAAATCTCCGTCCAACTTCCCTGACTCTGTCCTGCCGATGGAAAAAGCGGCATATGCATAAGATCGAGGGCACCCTATTACACAAAATGATTCAAGTCAATGTTTATTTTGAGTGAATGACCTTTAAAAGATGTCGCATGCATTCCCGATTGACCGTGGGAAAAGGCAGGGGTAAGTCCTGCCTTTTCCCGCGGTTTTCACCGATTGCAGGGGAAACCCGGCGTGCCACCGGGGGGGTTAGTATCTCCGCCCCCCGCCCCCTCTTTCCGGACCTCTGCGGAATCCTCCGGACCGCGATCCGCCGCCGCCTCTCGGACCACCCGGGCCCCTCTGGGGTCTGGCCTCGTTGACAACAATGACCTTCCCGTGAAGTTCCCCGCCGTTGAACTGCTTGATCGCCTCCTGGGCGGCTTCCTCGGTTTCCATCTCAACAAACCCGAAGCCCTTGCTCAGCCCCGTGAACTTGTCCCGGATGATCGCCAGAGACACAACGTTTCCCACGGTAGCAAAGTTGCCTTTCAGCTCCTCCTCCGTGACGCCGCTGGCCAGATTGCCGATATACAGTTTTTTATTCATTTTTTGATCCTTTCAATGTTACGTTTTCATCCTCTCATACCGGGTCTACGGAGGCATGATGTCCTTCAGAAGCCCTGTGCAAAAAAACGCATCGGACCTAAAACAGGAAAAGGCTCTCCCGTAATGCGGAAAGCCTTTTCTTCGTGCGAATTTACCGGGTTTTCACGTTGGCTGCGGAAAGACCCTTCTCACCCTTCAGGATATCGAAGCTGACACGCTGACCCTCTTGAAGGGTCTTGAAGCCGTTGTCCTGAATAGCGCTGAAGTGAACGAACACGTCCTGGCCTTCATCGCTTTCGATGAATCCAAAGCCCTTGCGCTCATTGAACCACTTGACTTTGCCTTCTGACATTGCTTTCATCCTCCTTTCTAAGATTTTCCAAGGCGGATTACAACAACGGCAGAATGAAAAAACCACCAAACTTCTGAGAGCATGGTGGTTTCCTTCCCACACTTCAAAATGTTTACATCCGGCCTTTACTGCATCGGCCTTTCCATGAAAGGCCATCGTGCAATTTTGTACTTATAATACTCACAATCGGCGCAAAGTCAAGAAATCTTTTGAGAAAAATCCCGTCTTTTTTTCGTCTCCGGGTTCACAACCGCCAGCTCAGGCGCAGATTCTCGAGGTTGTCGAGGAGCACGTTGATAAAATACGTCTCAAGTTCGACCATCTCGGCGTCTTTTTTTCTCAGCCAGTCCGAAAGCCAGCCGAACCTCACGGCGAGGACGAACTCGGGGAGTACGGTAAAACCCGAGGGGTCGAAGCAACCCGAAGCCCGGACCTCCTCGAGAAACGAAAGAACCAGGGAACCGCCGAGGCTTTCGGGGTCTTCCATCCCGATGCACCCCAGGAGAAGCGCCGCGTCGTATATCTCGGGCTTGTACCCCGAGAACTCCCAGTCAATGACGGCACGGATACCGTCCTCCCCCCAGATCACGTTGAGGGGATGAAAGTCGCCGTGACAGAAGGCGACCGGGAGTCGTTTGGAGAGAGGAAACAGGCGCTCTTCCAGAAAGACAAAGGCTGGCCTGACGAGCCCTGCCTGTTCCGGGTCAAAACGGCTCATCTTTCTCATGAGGTCGCTCGTGAAGGCCTCGATGGAAAAGGACCGTGAGGGATCACCGGAGGGGATACCGAATGACACCTTTCTCATTTCGACGAGGAACCGAGCAAGCGCCCGGCCCCTCCATTCATCGCGCGTGTAACCGGGCCTTTCCAGTTCCACGCCCTCCACGAAGGGGGACAGCTGCCAGAGGCTGCCGGCAGCCCTGGTGATGACATCGTCGCGGCCATTCCGGAGATAAGGAAAGACACAGGGAACCCCCCGTGTGGCGAGGACTTCAACGGATACCGCGATTTCCCTCCTTCGATCCAGCGTTGCCGGGCGGATCTCCTCGAGGAGAAACCGCCGTTCCTCGCTGTCTTCGATGACGGTCCGGAAGAGGCTCCTCTCGGGGCTGCCGGCAACGGCAAGGCCGGGCAGGCACCGCGCAAATTCGAGCCGCCAGGGTTGGAGAACGTCTCGAAAGGGTATGTCCCTCAAGCCTTTACCTCCCCGGTCGGGTGAACATCACCAGGATGATCCTCTGTCTACCTTCTCCGGAGCGCAATGGCAAGCCCTGCGGCACGCAGCCGGAATGACCTGAAGGGATCATGCCGATTGTTGATAAGGGGGGATTCGTGATATGGATAAAACGATCTTGAGGCGGGACGTTCATCTCGAGGCGTTTCCGGACTTTAAGGCCGCGGAAGGCGGAAGATGACCATCGGCATATTCACCCTCGTTGTTGCGGCGGCTTTCTTTCACGCTCTCTGGAACTTCGCTGCCCGCAAGGCGACGGGGAATATCGTCGTCATCTGGCTTGCCCTTCTCGCGGGGTGCCTCGCCCTGCTTCCGGGGATCGTCGTTCTTGCCGTTCTGGGGGTAATTTCCCCGCAGGTGCCCGCCTCCGCCGTCGGCTGCGTCGTGGCGACGGGCCTCCTTCACGGAGTTTACTTCCATCTCCTCGGAAGAGCCTACGAGCGGGGCGAGATCTCCGTCGTTTATCCGATCCTGCGGGGTTCCGGAATCGGCCTGACGGCGATCCTGGCTTCGCTCATCCTGAAAGAGGAGATTTCTCCGATCGGGTTGACGGGAATCGGCCTGGTTTTTTCGGGCATTGTACTGATGGGCATCCCCCTTCTCAGGGGGGGCGCGGAGACGGATCAATACAGGATCGCTCTCAGTGTCGGCGTTTCCATCGCGGCCTACTCGTTGGTGGACAAGGTCGGAGTGGGCAGGATGACGCCTGTCCTTTACATCTGGCTCATGTTTCTGATCGCCGCGGCGGTCACCTGGCCGTCGGTGATGATACGCCACCGGGGCGAAGTGCTCCATACCGCCAGGGCCCATCCGGGCCCCATCATGATTATCGGCGTCGGCTCGATCGGGACCTACCTGATGATCCTTTTTGCCCTCCAGCAGACCCCCGTAAGCTACATCGTCGCGGCCCGGGAGTTCTCCGTCGTCGTCGGCGCCCTGCTCGGCGTGTTTCTGCTCCGGGAGCGGATGACAATCCTCAAAGGGGCGGCTATCGCCTGTATCACCCTGGGGCTGTTTTTCATAAAGGCAGGTTGAGCGGTCACGGATCAGAGGAGGCCTTCCGGGACTCAAAACCGTGAGAACTCTTTGCTGTCATGCCCGGGGATCCCCTCCGTCAGTCTCTGCCGAATTTCGAGAACATGTACATCGGGTCATAATCCGCTCTCAGGCTCGTGATCCTGACCAGGTGAGACTTCTCTTCCTCGAGCAGCTTCTCCAGGATTTTCTTTTGATCCTTGTCCTTCGACAGCTTGACAAGCTCCGTGTAGAGAAGGATGGCATTCCGCTCAGCCTGTAACGCGATCTTGCAGGCATCCTCCACCGTTCTCACCGCTTCGAGCTTCCGCGCGATGTCTTCGCCCTTCGGGAACACCCCCTCCCGGGCGACGGCGTTGAGATAATCACCGACTTCAACCGACAGGAAACACTCTTCGACCCCTTTTTTCAAAGCCTTTTCCTTGAGGCTGATAAACTCTTCGAGGTGCCTGGCCTCATCTTTCGCAAGCTTCAGGAACAGCGCTCGGAGGTCCTTTTCCTTGAACGTGTCCGCCGCCTTCGTGTAAAAGCTCACCCCGTCCTTTTCCGCCTGCATTGCAAAATCGATGACACAGATGTCGAATTTAGGCATATCTTGCCTCCTCTGAACATTTTCGAAATCAGAATTAGTCTGGCCACATTCCCTTGAATTGTCAAGGAAATCCCTTGTACTCCCGGTGAAAGACTGCAGGGCTTTCTCTTTTTCAGCGGATCATTCATTGACAGGCACCCCTATCTCCCTTACGATCCTCTCGCGGGGGAATAGGACCATAAAAGAGGAGGTTTGTATGTTCAAAGTGAACGAGTATTTCGGGGGGAAGGTGAAGTCCCTGTCCTTTAACACAAAGGAGGGGCCTGCGACGGCAGGCGTCATGGCTGAGGGCCGGTATGAATTCGGCACTTCCCGGAAGGAAATCATGATCGTCACCACGGGCGTCATGAAGGTGAAACTCCCCGGTTCAGACGAATGGAAAACCTTCAAGCCCTACGATCGTTTCGAAGTGGAAGCGAACCAGAAATTTCAACTCGACATCGGCGAGGACCTGTCCTACGTCTGTCTCTACCGATAAACCTCCTGTTGCGAGCCCGCACGCTCAGGGCCTGAAAGCCTCCACAAGGGCATCCATGTGCTCCCCTTTCTCCAGGAGCCGGATACGGCCGAACCCCGCCTGCGACAGGCCGGAACGGATTTCTTCAAATGTATAGGTGCCGCCGCCGGAGGTGTTGACCAGCATGTTGACGGCAAAAACGGCCCCGCCCCTCGGGTGAGTCCGGTCGGGTTCCATCACGTAATCGCGAATGATGATTCTCCCTCCCGCATTCAGCGAGTGAAACACCTTTTGGAAGAGAGACAGGTTCTGCCCGGCGCTGTTCTGATGGATGATGGCGGAAAGGAGGGCGAGATCATGCCCCTTCGGCAGCTCATCCCGGTAGAAGTCCCCGCCGACCAGCCTCACGCGATCAAGCATTCCCTCCTTCTCCATCCGTTCGCGGGCCATCTCCATCACCCCCACCCGGTCGAAAAGGGTCGCTTTCATGCCGGGGACGGCCCGCAGAAAGGCGATGGTGTACGTCCCCGAGGCGCCCCCCACGTCGATCAGCGCTCTGGCATCGCCCGGTTTGACCGTCGCAACGATCCTGTCCGCCAGAGGCGCCGCAACGGCGTGCATCGCGCCGATAAACGCCTTCATCTCCTCCGCATTCCGCGAGGACCGCGCCGATTTTCCGGACGGCCTCCCGCCCCGCACGACGTCCGTCAGTCCGGACCAGCGTCGCCAGAGGTGTGCCCCGTGCAGGACCATGGCCAGAACAGAATCGGGGGTTTTCTCCGACAGATGCCGACAGGCTTCGGATTCGCAGCGGTACGTCTCTCCCTGTTTGTCAAGCAACCCCATAGCCGCCAGGGCGTCGAGAAGGACGGTCAGGGCGCTGACGTCGGAGCCTGTTCTGACCGCGATTTCCCCTGCGGAGAGACTCGAATCGCTTAACAGCGTAAAAAGGTTCAGTTCCGCTCCCGTGAGAAGGATCCGGCTCTCCATAAAATGGCGGGCCAACCTGAGGACGTATTCCTGGCTGACGGGGTTCATGATGTTCGTCTCCTTCCCGGGATTCCGTACTCAGGCTAAATCCTTTTTTGCATGATTACAACCGGAAAAGTTACGAGACGAAGCCACGCCCCGCCATTTCATCCCCGGACTCATTCATCCTCGGGTATTCCGGCCGCCGGATTCGGGGAATGCCCGATGGATCGACGACCCGCCTGTCTCTAAAATGATCCCGTAGATGAGAAAAAAGGAGGGCTTCCCCGCAGGAGTCGCGCAGGGGTTGTTTCATTTCAGAGAGCCCAACGATCCGAAGATGGACGGGAAAGAAATCCGCTTATGCATGAAGAGGCCCTACGGATCCGGAGCGAACTGGAGGCGACGGGAGATGCCGACTCGGGCGAGCCGACGGGTGCTCGAAGTCCGTATCGGCACGGGCGAGAATTCCCTCTGTTATCCGCCGGGCGTGAGCCTCGTCGGGGCGGACATCGCGGGAAAAATGCTTCGACCCGCCCGTGAAAGAGCTCTCAAAATGAAGCTCCCGGTCCAGCTCATGGCGGCGGATGTTCAGGATCCGGATTTTCGCGACGATTCATCTGATACGGTTGTCTCCCCCTTTGTTTTCTGCTCCGTTCCCGACTCCGTCAGGGACGGGGGGAATTGGGGCGGGTCGTCCGGGCGGGCAGATCCTTCTTCCGGAACACCTCCGCAACGGCCGGCGGAGGACAGGGACGCTGATAGGATTTTTCAACCTCCTCGCCGTTCGACTCCCCGGACTGAATATCGAAAACCATTTGACGCTGGAGATGATCGAGCAGGCGGGTTTTCGAGTGGAGAGCATTAAACACCCGGGGGATCAGGGCATCGTCAAGGTGATCGCGGCAAGACCCGGCGAGGACCAGGCGGAAGAACAGCGGGTTTCCATGGGGCCCGACCAGGGCCGTTAGAACGAAAAGGGCGGAGAGAAACGGCCTGGTCATGAGGAGCCACCCCGTGGACACCTTTTTCGCAGAAAAAAGGACCGCCGGCAGGAGAAGGGCCACGATAAGGATCGCTCTGTCCGGTATGATTGCCACCGCGCATCGACGGAATGACCGTTGAACGGATTCCTGATGATGAGTCGTCCGCGCTTCATTAAAGAACGGACCGGGAGGGGGTTGCCCCGTCTGCGCGTACGTAGATCCCGGCGGAGCCGCTTCCGCGGCATCTGACCCTGCCCTCTTCGACCATGACGTTCAGGATGGAATTTACCTGTGCGAGCAGGCTGCGATAGGTGCCGGAAAAATCAGCACCGAGCAAGAGCCGACGGCAGATTTCCGTGCGGGTCATTCCCTCGGGATGCTGCTCGAGCAGGTTCTTGACCGCCCTTTTCAGCAGGCATAAATCCGCGGGTCTCTCGGCCCGGGAATCGTCCGGCATGGAACATCCCCCGACGGCGGCCATCGTGGAGCCGTCAATGTTTCAAGATGATCCCTTCGATGATGTTGGAAACGTCCTCGCAGATGTCCGTGGCGGTCTCGGTGGTCTGGATGATTTCCTTCATCTTGATCA
>DAOTMG010000033.1:0-28543 GCA_035450185.1 Syntrophales bacterium
CATCAGCATCGACATGCAATCATTATTTGGACAACAGCCCGTATAGACCTGACCCCGCTCTCTCGGTCTCCTCGCGTGGTAGACCCCTGTTCATGAAAGCAGCGTGGATGATCATCCTTGAACGCCTCAACGGCATGCGGTAAAATCCGGATATCATCCGCAAAGGAGGATAGCCATGGATCGAATTATTTTTGCCATCCTGGCCCTGGTATTCGCGACGACCGACCCCGCAGCGGCGTTCGAACGCGAATTCCTCGACAAATCCCCGACGAGCCCGGAGATTACCTTCATCGGACACGGAACGCTGATGTTCCGGCAGGGCGGGAAGATCATCCACGTGGACCCCTGGACGGAGCTTGCCGACTACCGGAAATTCCCGAAGGCCGATCTCATCCTGATCACCCACGAGCACCGGGACCACCTTGATCTGAAGGCCATCGAGACCGTGCGGACGCCGAAGACGGTGGTCGCCGCACCGGAAGCCGCGGCTCGCCAGATCCGGGATGCCGTCATCATGCGAAACGGCGATACGAAAACCCTCGGCGGCTTCACCGTGGAGGCCGTCCCCGCCTACAACATCGTCCACATGCGAAGCCCCGGGGTACCTTACCACCCGAAGGGCGTGGGTAACGGCTATATCATCCGCTTCGACTTCAGGCGGGTCTACATCGCCGGTGACACGGAGAACACCCCGGAGATGAAGGCGCTCACGAACATCCACACGGCCTTCCTCCCCATGAACCTCCCTTACACGATGACGCCGGAAATGGTGGCCGACGCCGCAAAGGCCTTCAGACCGAAGATCCTCTATCCCTACCACTACGGTAAGACGGACGTCTCGAAGCTCACGGCTCTCCTGAAGGATGAAAAGGGGATCGAGGTACGTATCCGCAAGATGGAATAGCCGCGGCAGGCCTACTCCGGGGACATGGGGAGCCCGTTGCGCCTGTTCTCCCGGTTTTTGAGTAAGGCGAGAAGAAAGAGCGCGGCCAGGATGAGGCCCATGCCCGAGGCCTCCCAGGTGTCGGGACGTTCGCCGAGTTCCAGCATGGACCCCGCGATGCCGATGACGGGAACCGCCAGGGTTCCCATGCCCGCCACGCCGGCGGGCAGCTTCTTCATGATATAGGTCCAGAGCAGGAAGGCGAAGGCGCACACGAGGACGGCATTGTAAATGACGGCCGTGATGAGATAGGGGTTCCAGTCCGCGGGTTTCTCCGGGACAAGAAGGGCCACCGCGATCAGGGGGATCGAGCCGTAGACAAACTGCCATGCCGTGGCGGACACCGGGTCGAAGCCCGGCTTCTTCTGCATCAGTTTGATGATGATCGCACCGACGGCCCAGCACACGCCGGCAATGACGGCCATGACCTCGCTGAAGACGGTGCTCTTCAGGACCCAGGGTTCCAGCAACAGGACCATTCCGGCGAAGGCTGAAAGGACGGGAAGCCAGTTGAGACCCCGGATTTTCTCCGACAGAACCGGCCAGGCGAAAAGCAGAATCCAGAAGGGCATGGTGTAAACCAGGATGACCGTTTTCCCGGCCCCGCCGTCTACGAGCGCCCAGAGGATGAGCCCCGTCCCTGCCGCGGTCTGGGAAAGCCCCAGCAGGATCGTAAGGAACATCTGGCGCGGGCGGAGGGACATCCCGCTGACAAGCATAAAAAAAAGCAGGATCACCCCCCCGAGGGCCATGCGAAGCGCGTTGAAATCGAAAGGTCCCATGAACTGCAGGGATTGCTTCATGACGACCCAGTTGTAACCCCAGATGACCGCAAGCAGGATCAGCGCCGCCACGGGACGCCACAGCCCGGATAGCCGTCGATTCAAAATGCTGACAGAACCTCCCTGGTGTGATCCACGACGGCCCCTGTTGCTCACGGCCCCGTGTGCGGCGGAAGCCTAACACAACCCCTTATTCATATCAATGCAAAGATTCGGACGACCCGGCGTCATCGTTCGACGGACGGGGGCGAGATGCCCGATTCACCGCAATCTTCGCTGTCCGTTTCGGGTTCTCCGATCTCCTGCGACCGTGTCTTCCTCGTCTCCTCCGGCAAAAAATGTTTGGGAAAAAGCCCGTTTTTCTGATAACTAATTCTGCGGATGTTCCCCCGTGAAATCTGTTTCCCCGGCTGGAAAGGGTCCCGATCAGATTTCAGATTTGACGTCATTGAGAGGGATCATGAGGGCGATTTTGAATTTATCCATCCTTTCGCGGCTGATCAGCAGTTATCTCCTTATCATCATCATTGTCCTCCTCTCAGGCCTTTACGCCATCTGGACTCTGAGCGAGCTGAACAAATCCATCCGCTCGATCACCACCAGGGATACGCGAATGATCCGTCTTTCCGAAGAGTGTCTCGAAATTCTCGACAAGGAAAACGCGGCGGAAGAAAAGTTTTTCGTATCGAAGGATGCAGAGTATTCCCAGCAGTTCACGAATTTTCAGAGCGACTTCGACAGCCGGCTGGCCGATCTGGCGAATCATGTCGACCCGGTACACCGTCAGAACTTTCTGGAACCCGTCAAGGCCCTGCACGGACGGTACGGCACACTGTTTGACGATGTCGTCGGCCGGATGAGTACGCGGCAGCCGGCGGATTCGGAGATGACCGACTACAGGGCGGAAAGGGACCGCATCGCCTCGGAGGCCGGCCAGAAGTTGCGGGAGCTCAACCAGGCCCTCTCCTATGCCCGCTATGAAAAAATCGTGAAGCTCGAGGAGACCTCGACGCTGGCAACCAATGTGATTCAGCTTTCTCTCATCGCCGCCTTTGTCATGGTGGTGATCATCTCCGTGATCAACACCCAGGCCGTGAACACGCCCATTTTGCGCCTCCTGGAAAAGACCAAAGCCGTCGCAAAGGGCGATTTCGGGGCACCGCTGGAGATCCGGTCTCCCCCGGAGATCCGTGAGCTGGCCGAGGCCTTCAATGCGATGTGTGACAGACTCAGGGAGCTGGACCAGATGAAAATCGACTACATCAGCTATCTCTCCCACGAGTTGCGCACACCCCTGACCGCCCTCAAGGAGGCATCGAGCATGCTCCAGGAGGGTGTTTTCGCGGGGATGTCCGAAAAGCAGGACGAACTTTACAACCTGCTCCAGGAGGAATGCGGGCGGCTCATCCGCTCCGTCAACCGGCTGCTTGACTTTTCGAAGATGGAGACGGGGATGATGACGCTTTCCCTGCAAAACGCTCCCCTGGAACCCATCGTGGAGAAAAACCTGCTCCGGTTTTCACCGGTATCGGAGCGCAAGAATATTTCCCTCCAGGCGCAGATCCAGCCGGGTCTCCCCAAACTGAGGATGGACACCGAGAGGATTGACGTGGCCTTGGAGAATCTTTTAAGTAACGCCCTGAAATTCACCGCCGAGGGCGGCCGCGTCAGGGTCGCCGTCCGATACCGCGCTGAAGTGAAGGGGGTCGAAGTGGCCGTTTCAGACACGGGTCGGGGGATTCCCGCCTCGGGATTGAAGGAGGTCTTTGAGAAGTTCAGGCGTGTCGATGACGGGAAGGGCGCCGTTCGCGGAACGGGACTGGGGCTTGCCATTGTCAGGCATATCATCAACGCCCACGGAGGTCGGGTATGGGCCGAAAGCGAAGTCGGCCAGGGGAGCACCTTTACTTTCTTATTGCCTGCGTCCTCTGGATAAGCGCGGGCATCCCGGGATGCGGCCCGTTACAGGTCATCCCCGCCAGGCTTCAGTACTGGCAGGCCGATGAACAGACAGCCGCGGGGAACTACCAGGCTGCGATCCAGGAGTACCAGCAGATCGTCAAGAAATACCCGAAGTCGGCGGATCGGGCGCTTTTCTGCATGGGGTACATTTATGCCCATCCCAAAAACCCGGACCGGGATTATGAGAAAGCCCTTGATGTCTTCAAGCGGCTGGTCTCCGCGTATCCCCAGAGCGACTACCGACCGCCGTCGGAATCCTTCATTCCCGTCCTGATTGAAGTGACGAACAGGGACAGGAGGAGCGCCGGACTGCGGAAGCAGGTCGACACCCTGGAAAAGCAGGTTAAAAGCCTGGAAAATCAAATCGAAGCGATGAAGGCTATTGACCGGAACCTGGAGGAGAAACGAAGACAATCGCCGCGCAAGTGAGGTCTCGGATGGAGAAAATACTGGTCGTCGACGATGATTTGAACATTCTGAAGGTGCTGCGGATGCGCCTTGAATCAGGGGGGTATGCCGTGGTGACGGCTTCGGAGTCCCAGAAGGCAAAAGGGAAAATCCTGGAGGAGAATTTCGACCTGGCGCTTCTGGATTTGAAACTGTCGGAGGCCGACGGAATCGACCTGATGAAGGACCTCCGCGAGGTTGATCCCGACCTGCCGGTGATCATCCTCACGGCCCACGGGACGATCGAGAGCGCCGTGGAGGCTATGAAAGAAGGAGCCTACAGCTATGTGACCAAGCCCTTCGATTACCGCGATCTGCTTGTGCAGATCCGGCACGGCATAGAAACATCAAGGTTATCGAGAGAGGTCAAACGTCTTCAGAGCCTCGTCCGGGCCGACCTTGAAGGGCAGAACATCATCGGCGAGAGTGAGGCCATGAAACAGGTTTCCCAGGTCGTGGCGCTCGCGGCAGGAACCGATTCCAACGTTTTTATCAGCGGAGAGAGCGGGACGGGGAAAGGGATGATTGCGAAGGCTCTCCACCGGTTGAGCGAAAGGAAAGACAAGCCCTTCGTCGCCATCAACTGCGCGGCCATCCCCGCCAACCTCCTCGAAAGCGAGCTGTTCGGTTTTGAAAAGGGGGCTTTCACCGGCGCCGTCGCCAGCAAGAAGGGGCTTTTCGTTCAGGCCGACGGGGGGATCATCTTCCTGGATGAGATATCCGAAGTCCCGCTCCCCATGCAGGGCAAACTCCTCAAGGCCCTAGAGGAAAAAGAATTCTATCCGCTGGGAACCCACAAAAAAACCAAGGTCGATGTCCGAATCATCTCCGCATCGAACCATGACATCGAGAAAGAAGTCGAGGCGGGAAACTTCCGCAGGGACCTCTTCTACCGCATCCACGTAATCCCGATCAGGGTCCCCCCCCTGAGGGACAGAAAGGAGGACATCCCCCTTCTGGTGTCCTATTTTCTGGCCAAGGTGGGGGAAAAGATGAAAAAACCCGCCAAGGTTCTCTCCCCGGCGGCAATGCGGAAACTCATGTTGTACCCCTGGCCGGGAAACGTGAGAGAACTCGAAAATATCATCGAATGCGCCGTGGTCATGTCGACGGAGGATATCGTTTCGGAAGAAATGATCATTCTTTCGAGTCAGGATGTGAGCGATCAGCTCTTCAAACCCTTCAGGGAATCCAAGCAGGACTTCGAGAAGAATTATCTCATCCAGCTCATGAAGATCAGCCGGGGAAACGTAAGCCAAGCGTCAAAGCTGGCCGGTAAATACAGAGCCGATCTTTACGAACTTCTAAACAAACACAAGATCAGCCCGCAAGACTTCAAGCAGGAATGAAGGATAAACCCTCCACCCAGGGCTTTATTCCTGCGATTGCCGCTCACGCCGCCGACGATCAAGACGACAAAATCACACCGCAACGGGGAATCGAACCGGCCCTGCACTAATCTCTTTTTTATTTTCCACTTGGTATCAACAGGTTAAATGTTCACCTCCCGCCTCAATCTTCCCGATAAACAATATGGCATCCGACCGCGGCCGGGACCGATCGGGACTTAATCGATCCCGAGGGGAAGGGTGTCTTAGGTCCTGACAGATCCGGTTGAAGGGAAACCCATACAATTTAAAACTAATGTATTTACGTTTAGTTATAATTTGTACTGCTAATTGCTGTATGGTAAATCCTTCGTTTTTTCCACTGATTTTCCATTCTTCAGACCGCTGAAAAAAATTAAATCATAATGATCTCGTTATGTTACAGTGAAAAAGTCCGCCTGGTACAGCCATTGCTCTATTGGTTCCTGCCCGAGAGGCATCGTTAAAAATCCCCAGCATATTCGTATAGATAAAAAATCTTGAGACCCATCAAAGCAAAAAGGCTTCGAAAGAAGCACTCTCTTCCTGTTTTTTCGAGCATCTTCTTTCTGCTCTGTCTGGCCCTGTCCCTTCCGGTTTTTTCGCAGGAGGCTCAATCCGCCCAGATCACCCTGGCATGGAATGCCAACAGCGAGTCGGACGTCGCGGGCTATAAAATCTACTACGGCACGGCAAGCAGGGTGTACTCAACGGTCGTCGATGTCGGACGGTGGACAAATTGCGTCATCTCGGGACTTCAGAACGGCATCACCTATTTCTTCACCGCCACGGCATACGACACCCAGGGAAACGAAAGCGGCTTCTCGGCGGAGATCAGCTACACCGTGCCCGCCGGGGCATCACCCTCCCCTGACCCTCCCCCCTCCCCTGACCCTTCACCCGCTCCTTCGTCACCCGTTGGGGGTTCGGGTGGTGGCGGCGGCGGCTGCTTCATCGCAACGGCCGCATTCGGCAGCTGCATGGCCCCGGAGGTCATGGTTCTGAGAAAGTTCCGGGACGATTTTCTCCTGACGAACACCCCGGGCCGAATTCTTGTCGGTCTCTATTACAGCCTCTCCCCGCCTGCCGCCGATTTCATCCGTGACCGCGAATACCTGAAGGCCCTGACACGCTGGGCGCTCGCACCCGTCATCTATGCCATCAGGCACCCGCTGACACCGGCCCTCTTCATTCCCGGCCTGTTCTTCGCGGTATATTGCATCGTTCGAATCGCGGTCAGGAAGCTCTCGAAGAAAAACAGGCAGGCTAATCACGCCTGAAAATATTTCGAACACACCCCAGGACATGGACCCATGACCCTCGCAAGAAAAAACACCAGGAAATATCCCCGGCTTGTCATCCTGAGCATCCTCCTTCTGCTTTCCCTGAGCATGCCGTTTCAGCTTCTTCCCGGAAGGTCCCATGCCGCACAGGTGACCCTGGCCTGGAACGCAAACACGGAAACGAACCTGCAGGCTTACAAGGTTTACAGCGGCACGGCAAGCAGGGCATACACGAACAGCTGTAACGTGGGCAATTCAACAAACTGTACGATCAGCAACCTGGCGGCCGGGACCACCTACTACTTCGCAGTCACGGCACTGAACACCGGGGGGAACGAAAGCGGCTACTCGAGCGAAGTCCGCTACACGGTCCCAGCCACGCCCCCGCCGCAACAGTCTCAGGAGCTGGTCATATCGGGAAAGCCTTACACCTCATGGAGTCTCGGCTTCAGAAACACGAGAATGCTCTATGCGCAGTCCTTCAAGGCCGCCGGCCCGAGGATCGAATCGGCAAGCGTCGCCCTGGCGAGATACCGGTCGCCTAACATGCCCGTTCAGGTCAGCATACGACAGACGTCTCCGACGGGATCCATCCTTGCGTCCGGTCAGGTTCTGCCTTCTCAGGTCACGTCCACGGATTACAGAAACCCCAGCTGGGTCAAGGTCACTTTTCCCTCCCCGGCACCTGTGACGGCGGGAACGACCTATTTTCTGGTGCTCGAGGTGTCCACAGGAAACTACAGAAATTATTACCGGGTCCCGCTGGGTAAGAACAGTTACGCCGACGGCATCGCTTACCAGGGCGCCGTCACGCGGAGGAGTGACGTCGACATCCTCAGCAAGATCGTGTTTTCGTATTAAAACCGTAGAAAAAAAGCGCCTGAAGCCGATGCCTCAGGCGCTTTTCGTCAATGGATCTTTATCACACCCGCTTTACCAGCCCATCTTCCACATGTCTTCGTCGGTATAGATCTTCTCGTCGATGGCATGGGCTTCCTGGGCATCGGCCTCGTAGTCCCGGGGCAGTTTTTTTCTCATGAACTCCCGGTACCACTCGTGGGCGGCGATCATGGACATGACCTCGCTCGTCCCCGTCCAGATGGAGGCCAGCCGGATGTCCCTGTAGATCCTCTCGATGGGGAAGACGTTCGTGTAGCCGATCCCCCCCATGACCTGCATCGCGTTGTGCACGACCTTCTGGCAGGACTCGGTGATGAATTTTTTCGACTCCGACACATACCGCCGGATCAGGTTCAGGCCGACGGCGCTGTCCACGGCCCGGGCCGTCGAGTACGCCATGGCCCGGCAGGCATCGAGGAGCATGGCCGCCTCGGCCACCTGGAAACTCACCCCCTGGAACGTGTTGATGATCCTTCCGAAGGCCCTGCGCCTCGTGGTGTAGTTCGTTGCGACATCCAGGGCGACCCGGGCGGAGCCGATGGTCATGGCGGCCGTGCCCAGACGCTCGGGGATCATCATGGTGTTGAAGACATCGTAGGCTCCGTGAAGCTTCCCCACGATGTTTTCCTTCGGCACCCTGGCATTCCGGAAGACAAGCCGTCCCGTGCCGCCGCCGCGGCAGCCCATAAGCCCGTAGAGGTACTTCGTCTCGACGCCGGGCCCCCGGTCCACGATGAAACAGGTGATCGAGTCCTGGGGCTTCGCCTCCGGGTTGGTGCGGGCGTAGACGAGGAAATAATCCGCCCCCTCTGCGCCGACGATAAAGCGCTTCTGGCCGTTGAGGACAAAGTGATCCCCCTTGTCCTCCGCCCTCGTGGCGGCTCCGAAAAAGTCCGATCCGCCCCTTGGCTCGGTGAGGCACTCGGCGGCGAAAAGATCTCCTCTCAGAAGCGGCCGGACATACTTTTCCTTCTGCTCATCCGTGCCGTGAAGGACGATGGCGTCGCACACGAGCTCGGCGCCGACCCCGAAGACACAGGAAAATTCATAGCCCAGGGTCCCCACCTCTTCCATGGCCATGCAGGTCGTAACCCAGTCCATCTCCCTTCCGCCCCATTTCTTCGGGTAACGGCAGCCGAGGAGGTTCCGTCGCCCCGCCTCCTGCAGGAACTCCTTGGGGAATTTGATCTTGTCCGCGTCCATATCCAGGATCATCTGGCGCGGCACCCATTTCACGAGGTCCCGCACCTCGTCCCTGAACTTGATCTGCTCCTTTGTCAAAAGATGGTCCAGCATTCCCACTTCCTCTTTCCCACTCAAGGTGATGACGAATTGTTTACAGAATCACAGAGCCCGTCGTGCCTTCGCTCGTTTCTCCTTATACCCGTTCCCCCTTGCATTCCTTTCCGGATACCTGCGTTCTCCGTCGTTCCGCATGCATCGACCCGAGGCGTATTGCCATGACTCCCTCTCTCGAACGTATAGTGCCGCGACGAGAAATGCTCCTCAATGGCCTTCCAGGCGGTCTGGTCCACCAGGCGGTCCAGCTCATCGGCCGAACGGCCGGGGCATTCCTTGAGGAGAAGAGGCCTGTTGAAGTATATTTTTTTCACGACCGAAGAGGGCCGGACGCTCATCCCCTCCATCGCGTACTCGATCTCGATCTGGATCGGTACCTCGAGAAAAAAAGCCGTCTCTTCAAGAAAGAGACGGGTCTTGATCCTGTCGACTACCCAGAGCATATAATTGCCTGCGGCATTTAGGTCTATCTTGTCTATCTGCTATCTTACAACGGACTCCCCGTTGCTTTTCGCTTACACCTTGAAGAGCGCTACGTAAACCGTAGACCTTCCTTTCATGACTCAAAACTGTATTGGTCAGCGCTTGCTGCCGAAGATCGAGCCCAGGACTCCACGGATGATCTGGCGCCCGAGCTGACTCCCGATGGCATGGGCGGCGCTCTTGGCGGCGGCACCGATCATTTTCTCCGTCTCGGACTGGGGTTCTTTTTTCTTCTTTGTCTCTGCCGCGGCGGCCTCTTCCTGTTGTATCTGAACGGCTTTTGCCTTCAGTTTTTCATAGGCACTCTCCCGGTCCACCATCTTTTCGTAGTGGCCGTACAGAACCGATCCCCTGATGAGCTTCGCCGCCTCATCGGGTGTGAGGGTCCCGAGACGGCTGTGAGGCGGCAGGACCCAGGCCTTTTCTACCACGGTGGGCGCCCCTTTTTCGTCCTGTACGGATATCAGTGCCTCGCCCACCGCAAGCTCGAGGATGGCCTTCGTCGTGTTGAGCTTGGGGTTCACCCGAAACGTTTCGGCCGCCGCTTTCACCGCCTTCTGCTCCTTCGGACTGAAGGCCCTGAGGGCATGCTGGACCCGGTTGCCGAGCTGACCCAGGATCGTGTCCGGGATGTCGATCGGGTTCTGTGTTACAAAGTACACGCCGACCCCTTTCGAACGGATCAGCCGGACAACCTGTTCGATTTTGTCCCCGAGGGCCTTCGGCACACCCTCGAAGAGAAGATGGGCTTCATCGAAAAAGAAGACCAGCTTCGGCTTCGGGGGATCGCCCACCTCGGGCAGGTTCTCGAACAGCTCGGCCAGGAGCCACAGGAGAAACGTCGCGTAGAGGCTGGGGGACTGCATGAGCCTGTCGGCCATGACGATGTTGACGACTCCCCTGCCCTTCGAGTCCGTCTGAATGAGATCGTTGATGTCCAGGGCCGGTTCCCCGAAAAACTTATCCCCTCCCTGTCCGTCCAGTATGAGGAGGTTCCTCTGGATGGCCCCGATACTCGCCGTCGAGATGTTTCCATATTCCGTCTTGAACCGGGCGGCGTTGTCGCCCGCGAACTGGAGCATGGATCGCAGGTCTTTGAGATCGAGGAGCAGAAGTCCGTTGTCGTCGGCGATCTTGAAGACGGCGTTCAGCACCCCGCTCTGCGTGTCGTTGAGGTTGAGGATGCGGCTCAGAAGAAGCGGTCCCATCTCGGAGATTGTGGCGCGAAGGGGATGGCCCTTTTCCCCGAAGACATCCCAGAGCACAACGGGGTAGGCATCGAACTTGAAGTCCTCGAGTTTCAGGTTCTTGATCCTCTCGATGATCTTCGGGTTGTCACCCCCGGGCTGGCTGATCGTCGCCAGGTCCCCTTTGACGTCGGCCATGAAAACGGGTACACCGATCGAGCTGAACTGCTCGGCCATGACGCGAAGGGACACCGTTTTCCCGGTACCGGTGGCGCCGGCGATCAGGCCGTGGCGGTTGGCCATTTTCGGAAGGATGGATATCTCCCGGGCTCCCTTAGCGATGGGAAGCGGGGGGGCTGCTTGGGACATCTTTTTTCTCCTCCTGCAAAACCGATGGATGACAGGGGTTGGATCCGACTCGAACGGACAGGGGTCAGCGCAAAGGCCTGAGTTTCAGACCTTGGAACAGTGTAACGAAAGAACAGGCGATGGACTGCGGCCCGGGATGCCCCGGGCCGTCCTGCGTTCGTGAAAAGTAGAGATCTATTATTTCTTTTTGGGTTCCGTCTTCTTGCCGGTGTCTTTCACCTCGATCTTGGTGGCGGTCATGAAGTATTCGATCGTCACCTTCGAACCCACCTTCGGGTCGCCCGTGATTTTCGTGTTTTTGTCCTTGGCAATCTTCCAGTTCTCCTTGCCCTTCTGAACGGTGATTGAGTCGTCCTTCACCTCGACAACGGGGCCCGTGACCTGATAGGCCCATGAGGCCTGTACAAAAGCGAATGTGGCGACCAGTACAAGAATCCCAACGATCAAGACGCTGCGCTTCATAAAATGCCCTCCTCCTTTTTGATTTGTCGCTTTACTATAAGAAAAGACCCGGAAAAGTCAAGACGGTGCTGCTGTTCTCCATGGTTCAGTGGCATTTTCCTCTTGAGACCCGCCCCGTTTCCTGTCAGAATCCCGGTCGCGGACTTTAGCCGCATAAGAGCTTACCATGCTGCACATCGAGCAATTCCGCTATCATTCCGATAACCTGGGATACCTGGTATTCGGAGAACGATCGGCCATCGCCGTTGACGGCGGCGCTGTGGCCGACATTCTCAAGTTTCTGCAAGCACGGCGACTCGAACTCCTTCACGTGACAAACACCCACGACCACTACGACCACACGATGGGAAACGATGAACTTCTCAAACGAACGCAGGCGACATACCTGGCACCGGCGGAACTTGCAAAAAAAGGGAAGGTGATCCTCGAGGGTGAAAAAATCGTGATCGTCCCGACGCCCGGCCATACCGGGGACTCCGTTTGTTTTCACGTGGGAAATGCCCTGGTCTCCGGAGACACCCTGTTCAACGGTACCATCGGGAACTGCTTCACGGGGGATCTGCGGGGCTTCTATCGCTCTGTCAGGAAGCTCATGACCCTCCCGGACGACACGGTCATCTTTGCGGGCCATGACTATGTCCGGGACTCGGCGGCCTTCGCGAAACGACTGGAGCCGGGAAACAGGGATCTGGATGCCTTCCTCTCGAGCTACGACCGGGGTTGCGTCTATTCGACCCTCGCCGAGGAGCGAAAGGTCAATCCCTACCTCCGGTTCAACGACAGGCGGATCATCGCCATTCTCGAAAAAAGGGGACTTCCCGCCGGCACGGAATACGAGCGATGGGAATCCTTGATGGGCATTGAATGAAATCGTCCCGGAGAAAAACGGGAGGATGACCGTCAGCCGTCAACGCTGATCAGACCTTCCCGGATGGCGTACTTGGTCAGTTCCGCGACGCTCCTCATGTTCAGTTTCTGCATCATGTTCCGCCTGTGAGTCTCCACGGTCTTCACGCTCACCCCGAGGTGAGATGCGATTTCCTTGGTGGTCGAACCCTCGGCGAGCAGCTGGAGGATTTCCCGCTCCCTCTGCGTCAGGGGAGACCTCGCTGCGGTGAGCGGCTCGGACAATTTGTCGAGATAGCCTTTCACGACCACATCGGCGACACTCGGGCTCAGGTAGGTGTGCCCTGCGGCAACGCTGCGGATGGCCTTGGCGAGTTCATCGAAGGCGCAATCCTTGAGGAGGTACCCGGAAGCGCCGGCCTCGAGCATCCCCAGGACAAACCGCCGGTCGGAGTGCATGGACAGGGCAACCACCTTCACGCCGGGGATTTCGTTTGTGATCTTTCTCGTGGCGTCGATTCCGTTCATGTCAGGCATGGTCACGTCCATCACCACCACGTGGGGATGAATCTTCTGCGCCAGTTTGAGGGTTTTTCTCCCGTTATCCGCCTCTCCGGCCACTTCCAGCCCCGCTTCCTTCTCGATCAGCGTCCGAAGGCCGTCACGAACAATCTTGTGATCATCGGCCAGCAGAATTCTAATAACCATGTCCTGCCCTCCTCTTCATCTTCCTTTTCTTTTTGCGCGGGATCTCCACCGTCACGAAAGTCCCCTTACCGGACCTGCTTGTGACCTTGAGTCTACCACCGAAATACTGCAGCCGCTCGCGCAGACTGAAGAGGCCGAATCCCCCCTCCGCATCCACGCCCGCATCGATCCGGGAAACGTCGAACCCGACCCCGTCATCCCGGACCATGATCCGGAGATGATCGCCGAACTCCCGGATCGAGATGGACGCTTCGATCGCCTTGGCGTGTTTGACGACATTGATCAGAAGCTCCCGTACAGCCTGGAAAAGCAGAATTTGAACATCCTGATCCAGTCGCCTGTTTCGCAGGTCGCTCTCGAATCTGACGGCTATACCGTGCTTTGTCCTGACCTGTTCGGTCAGCCACTCCACGGCCGGCTCGAAGCCCAGTTCATACAGAACGGAGGGGCTCAGTTCCGTCATGAGCGCCCGCGTCTGCTGGATGGACTCATCAATCAGTTTCCGCACTTCCCGGATCGGCCCGATCATGTCGCATTCCCGGGCCTGGTCCAGCAATGCGTCCAGCCTGAGCTTGGCGACAGCCAGGCTCTGGCTGACATTGTCGTGGAGATCGACGGAAATCCGCCTCCTTTCGCTCTCCTCGGCCATGAGTAATTCCGAAGCCAGCGTGCGAAGATGCTTGTTGCTCCGGCGGAGCCTCTCCTCCATCTTCAGACGCTCCGTGATGTCCCGGGCGGCGGCGAACACCCCGATCACTTCTCCCGCCTCGTCGCGGTACACGGTGGCGTTGTATAGAACCGGGGTCACAGAGCCGTCCCGGTGACGGATCTCCAGGGCGTAATCCCGCACCAGCCCCTCCTGAAAGACCAGCCGATACCCCTCCCTGGCCTTCTCCGGCTCCGTGAAATAGTCCGAGAAGTCCGTTCCGATCAGCTCCTGTCTCGAACAGCCGGTAACGTTCTCCGTCGCCGTGTTCACGTCGCTGATCCTGCCGTCGGGGTCGATCGTCACGAGAGGGTCCGGGCTCGCTTCGATCAGACGGCGGTTGTAGGCCGTCGCCCGCCGCAGGGCCTCCTCGGCCTTTTTGCGCTTCGTGATGTCGCGGGCAGCGGCAAAAACACCGACGACGTTCCCCCCCTCGTCGCGGTACACGGTGGCGTTGTATAGAACCGGGGTCACAGGGCCGTCCCGGTGACGGATCTCCAGGGCATAATCCCGCACCAGCCCCTCCTGAAAGACCAGCCGATACCCCTCCTTGGCCTTCTCCGGCTCCGTGAAATAGTCCGAGAAGTCCGTTCCGATCAGCTCCTGTCTCGAACAGCCGGTAACGTTCTCCGTCGCCGTGTTCACGTCGCTGATCCTGCCGTCGGGGTCGATCGTCACGAGAGGGTCCGGGCTCGCTTCGATCAGACGGCGGTTGTAGGCCGTCGCCCGCCACAGGGCCTCCTCCGTCTTCCGCCTTTCAGCGATCTCCGTCTCCAGCCCTGCGACGGTCTGCCACAACTCTTCCGTCCGCTCCCGGACCCGTGTTTCCAGGATGTCGTGCGATTTCTGCAGATCTCTCCGCGTGGCTTTGAGCTCCTCGATAGACCCCATCCGCTCCAGGGCAATGGCCACCTGATCCGCCACGGCACGCATCAGCGCCAGTTCGTCCTCTGTAAAAGTGGGCCTCGTGCGGGTCCCGAAGGAAAGGGTGCCGACCACAAGCCCCTGAGATATCAGCGGATGAGCGGCATAGGCCTCAATCCCCAAGGAACGGACGAGGTTCGTCCGGGGATCCCGCGTCTCAGAGATGTGTTCCGCCACGATCCTGCGGCCATCCCGGGCGACACACCCGGAAACAGCCTCACCGTAATCCAGCCTCTCGATGCCGCCTGCCGTCTCATCGGAAATCCCTTCCCAGGCGTTGAGCTGCAGGCAACCCCTCTGTTCATCGACCAGGTAATTGAAAAAGACCTGGCAACCCAGGTGATTCATGATCTTCCGGCACAGTTCGTTGATGATCGCCTGCGGACGACCACTGATCAGGAGCCGGCCGGCCGTCTCGGCCAGAATTTCCAGGCGCCGGTTGCTCTTTCTGAGTTCCTCTTCCGCCTGCTTGCGTTCTGTGATGTCTTCGTTGAGAACGACTACACCGGAGAGACCGCCTTCCGGAGTGTAAAACGGGACGGCGGAGTTGAGGATGGTCTTCTTCGATCCGTCAAAGCACTCGATATCCAGAACCTCATTGAGGCTTGTTTCGCCGTTGCGGACGGCCCGGGCAATGGCCCAGTCGTCCGGCGCAAGAGGTTTACCCGTGCCGGCCCACCAGGCCTTGTATTCATGAAATTCCTCGGGCCCCACATAGCGGGCTCCGGACCAGATTTTCCGGCTCGCGGAATTTCCATAGACGATCACCCCGTTTTCATCTGTGAACCAGACCCCCACGGGCAGATTGTCCACGACCGCCCTCAGCCTTTCCTCGCTTTCTATCAGGGCCTGTTCGGCCTGCTTGCGCTTGGTGATGCTGCGGTTGCTGGCCCGCCGCCCCAGAAATTTTCCACTGTCATCGAAGACAGACTGACAGACGTGCCCGATCCACCGGGTACTGCCGTCCCGGCAGAGTATGCGAAACTCAAGCTGGCAGCTCCCCTGTTTTTCTCTTTTGACCTCATCCAGATGATGCCGGACAAGACCCCTGTCCGCCGGGTGAACGATTTCCAGTAAAAGACCGGGATTTTTCAGGAACTCCTCTGCCGGATAACCGGTGATTTGACTGCAGGAAGGGGATACATAGACAAAACAACCATCCGGCCCTACCAAGCCCTCCCAGTCATAGGTGTAATCGGCCACAATACGATATTTCTGGCAGATTTCCCTGAAATCCCCCGAATCATCAGGCGCGGAGCCATCTCTGTCCCCGGACCGGGCCGGTCCTCTCAGATGATCCACGAATGCGCCGATTCCCTTCCGGAACGCCCCGAGAAACGCTTCCACTCCCATAAATCCTCCGTTGAAATCCGCCTGCACTGAGTAACGCTAATAATGTTTGAAAACAGCCGATTACGTGCTCTCCATGATGATTCACGAACCGGGAAAATGCTGCGGCCCTCTGAATCTTCGCTCAAAAGCCGGGTCTATTTCAGCTTCTATAACAGGAGAAGGAAATGATTGGAATAAGGGAAACACTGACTTTCTATTAACCTATCCCTCAAAAACCTTAATCCATCGGATTAGGCTAATATAATGTTCTTTCAATTTCAAGATCAGGTATACCCCAATAGTCAAAAAAATCAAAATGTGGAAGTCTGAAACGGAAAATGGCTGATTTTCCCGCAGACAACACGACCAGGAAGGAGGACAGGACCATGGCGGATATCATATTGAAACAGACCGAGGAGTGGTTCGCCAGGCATCGGCAAGAGATTATTCGTTGTCCCTATCAACCGGGCAACCTCATGATCACGAGGTCCGGGTGCAAGAAGAGAAGAGACAGGGCAAGGCGGGAGAGCTATGACGACATCACGAAAGGCGATTTCTTCCAGTATATATACAAAAGCGGGCTGATGGTATGTCGGGATTGCCGGCTGGAACTGGAGTATCCATCAAAAGGAGGTAAGGTCATTCCATTTCACAGGCAGGGTCACGGTGCAGCGACCAGCATCACCCGCACCCAGCGCGTGGGCACCTGACGGGCCGTGACAGAAACTCAGCGGCCCCTCGAAAGATGAAGCCGGCCGGATGATCATCCGGCCGGCTTTTCAGCAGCAGGCGATAGGAAGGGCTCGCCGTGAAACGGCTGCCCCGATTTCAAGTCATTCGGGCCCGCTGAAGCTCCGAGCCGTGACGACCCACATCTCCTCTTCCCCGATCCCTGCTGCGGGGTCATGAACCGGATTGAAGGTTCTCAACTTCCCGGCGATGAACAGCCTGAGTTTTGTCTCCGCCATCCTGAGCCAAGCGGGCTTGTGCCGGGTCATTATGTCTTCAATGATATCCCTCTCAATGAGCAGGTTGATTCTTCTGGATTTTTTCGGACGCCCGCTTCCGGCACCCGGGAGTTCCCAGTCGATCAGTACGCAGAAATCGTTGTAACAGGGCTTCGTATTAAACCTGGCACCATCCGGGAAAAGGGGCCTGATCGACTGGACCAGGCGGCCCAGGTGGCCTTCATAAGCGCAATCCCGCATTTGCGCGGACATCAGGATATCGCCGCGGGCATTGGTCGCTTGCATGTCTCAAACCCCCTTTCTGCCGGTTTCACCGGCCGTGAGCCGGATCACTTCTCCGCTTTGATCGGGATCTTCTTGCCGGCCGCCTGTGCTTCTTTCGTCTTGGGTATCGTCACGGTGAGGACACCTTTTCCGAACTCCGCCTGGGCTTTCTCCGAATCGATCCCTTCCGGGAGAGTGACGACCCTTCGAAAGGACCCGAAGGACCTCTCCATGCGGTAATAATTTTTTTTCTTTTCCTCCTGCTCCTCTTTCTTCTCTCCCGAGATCGTCAGGACATCACGGGTGATCGATACATCGATGTCCTTTTCATCCATGCCCGGCAATTCCGCCTTGACGAACACCGTTTTTTCGTCTTCGCTTACATCAATCGACGGGGCGAAAACCCCCAGTTTTTCCTCCAGGGCCCGGAAAGGCCTCATCGAAAAACCGTGGGCGAAATCGTCGAAGAGCCTGTCGATCTGGCTCCAGAGAGAGAACAAAGGACCTTCTCCGCGCCTTACCGGGAGGCGACCCTCCTGCCTTGTCATGTCTTTTCCGGCCATCATGAACACCTCCTTTCACTCCGCGTTACATCCCCCAGGCTTTCGCTATCGTTACTCTTCCCTGCTTCCCTTGAAATATCTCTGCAGGGCCTGGATCAGAAACTGATTCTCTTCGGGCCCGGGATCCGCTGTCTCCCCTTGTCGGCCGTTGAAGTAACGGGAAATCGTGTTGATGATTGCCGCTTCGAGGAGCGTTCTGTTGTAAAGCCCCTTCTCATCCTCTCTCTCCAGGATAACGGCGGCGGACTTCCTGTCGCAATGAACCTCGGGTTCCCCCGGGTTCACCCTGTACGGGAGATCCATCGTTTTCTCGGTTCCCGCGCTCTCCCCCTTACAGCCGCCATCTTCGGATCGACCGATTCCGTTTCCTTTCCTTTTTAGAATGAGTCGCCGTCCCGCCACAGAGATATCCACATCGCCCGGTTCCGCGCCGGGAATTTCAGCCGTCACGATCACGGCTTTTGTACCCGCCCGGATTCTGACAGACGGGTCGGCGCCGAACGACGGACGAATAAACGGATTGAACGGTGTCGACGGCTTCTCCTTTTCCGTGCCGGAAGGCATCGATACCGGTGGAAACATCTTCTTCGCAGGGCCCATATCTGCGACCTCCGTCCGGAGGAACAGGTTCCCCACGGTACGAGACTGCCCCCCCTTCTCATCGACGCGATGAAACGGCAGGGCCGTCTCTGTACTGCCGGGACTCAGCGAACGAGAAGAACGGGGCACTTCGCGCTTCGCATCACCTTGTCGGCCACACTACCCAGGTGGTGAAGGAGACCGGTCCTGCCATGCGAGGCAATCACGATCAGGTCGTTCTTTCTTTCCGACTGCTCCTTCAGAATTTCTTCCCAGGGAACGCCCGTTTTAATGTCATAGACGATGTCCAGTTTCTTTTCCTTCGCGATTCTATCGACTTCCTTCTGCATTTTCTCCTGCGCCGCGCGGATACTTTCCTTCTCGACGGCGATCAGCACTTCCTCCTTGATGCAGTAGTCAACGGCGCAGGGCTGCAGCTTGTCGACGACGTGGAGAAGGTAGATCTTCGAATTGTTCTGAACTGCGATGTCCACAGCCTCTTTCAGGGCCCGGTCCGAATACTCGGAAAAATCCGTCGGGACGAGAATACTCTTGGGTGCAAACATGGGATTTCCCCCTTTCATTTGAACTGGTTGTGATGATGTCCCGGCTGAAGTCACCGGGACCTCCTTGACGGACCCGCTTCTTCCAAAAGGCCTTGAAAGCGCCTTCAGGGAATATCTAATACAATGAAAAAAAAACATCCATCGGGTGAACACCGATCCTGCATTTCCAAATTCCTTACGTCTCCTAAGGCTTTGGATGAATCGGCTCTCAGGTCCGTCCGACCTCGAAAAAACGGGTCATTCCGACGGTATCCCCTTCACCGTTTGAGATCCAGGGCAGTGGGGACCGTTTTTTTTAATCCGATTGAAAACAGGGAGGTACACTTTCGCCATCGGGGCCGGATGTCGGCGGAGCCATCCGCATGTACACCGCTCACCGTCCCGGTCATGGCATTCATCTCCTGCTCATTTGTAACGGCAGTCTGATGCGAATCCATGTTTTATTTTCGCCGATTTCGCCTGTTTTTTTGCCATCGGGAGAACCTGATCTATGTCGTGTAAATGATTTTGGACCGCACGGTGAACGGTAACGCCCGTTCTGCAGGAGGAAAACTCGGATTTACCGGGAAGACAACCGGGATGTGCCCGGGTCGGCTCGCATACCCTCATCCTTTCGCTGATGGGATCCTAAGGGATCATGACGAAGAGAATCGGATTCTCCCCGATGGCCGGCATGCGGGCCTGCATATAGAATTCAACAAGAAGTCCCCGACGCAGATCCCCGGAAGCAGAGGGGCAACATTTAGAAGGGAAAGGAGGTTCAACATGAAAAGGTTGATGCAGCTTATGGTGATTTGCTTTGTCCTTGCGATCTTCGGCCTGGCCATGGCTCAGGGCCCCGGTTACGGCCGGGGCGGCGGGCCCTGGTACGACGACGAGGGTTACTACTGTCCTTACTGCGGCCAGCCATACGGCCAGCGCGGTTGGGGGATGGGTCCGGGAATGATGGGCCGTGGAGGCATGATGGGTCCCGGTTGGGGCGGTCGCGGCTACTACCGCATGACCCCGGAGTGCCAGAAGGCCTTCGACGAAACGGCGCCGCTCAGAAGGGAACTCTACAGCAAGCGCTTCGATTATCGGGAGGCGCTGAGAAACCCCAAAACGTCCAACGAGATGCTGAACAAGATGGAAAAGGAAATGGACGATCTGCACGAAAAGATCTACGCCAAGATTCCCCGGAACTGCTGGTAAAACAGGTTCCGGATCGAGGCACGGGAAAGGGACGCCCGGTTACGGCGTCTCTTTCCCGTTATTTTCCGCTTTCAGTCCGCCCTTGCCTGACCTTATGACGCAAAGGACGGTCAGACCGGATCGGGCAGGGCCGCCTTCAGGTGCGAAGCTCCAGCCTGTAACACTTCTCCTTCATGACGGGGTGATAGGCCTTCTTCATCTGGGCCAGGTTTGGCACGCCCATGTCGCTTTCCTTGTTGATATAACGGCAGCCGTGAAAAAGACGCCGGGCACATTCACGGTCCAGGAACTGGTAGAGGCCCCTCACGTTCGGGAAGGCTTTCTCGAAATTGAGGACCCCCATGTCCTCGGTGACGCGCGATGCGATCCCGAAGGCGCTGACGGCGCCGTCGATCCGGATCAGGATCCCCGTCACTTCCAGCCTCTCGATATTCTCCAGAGCCCGGATCGCGGCCTTCTTCTCACAGGCCAGGCTGAAATTCTCGTCGGCGTCGCAGTCCCGCATCTCGAACCATTTCTCCAGAAAATCGAGACACTCCCCTGAATGAGCCTGCTTCATCTCCTCGATGACGGCCCGGTTTTTCTCCACGTACTCCCTCACGAACTGATGGATCTGGTTCCGCTTCCCCGCGTAGCGGTTTCCCTTGAGGGTTGCCAGATCCCGCGCAAGGTACACGTAGTCTTCGAACTCGGGCTGTTCCGTGATGATGAACAGGGCCTCTGCCTCCCTGCGACCCTGGTCCATGAGATAACTTTCGGGGACGAACCCGTATTGCTTCACCCCGGTTTCAACGGCCAGAGCCCGGAGATGAGCGAGTCTGGGCCTCTTCACGGGGGACACGGGAAGGAAGAGGTGACGGTCTCCCGGGATGATGGTCGAGTCGTTCAGGAAGACAACCCGTTCACCGTCGACGGCAAAACTTGTCCGGTAGGCCTGGTCACCCCAGACGACGACGGAAAAAAGGGAGTAATTGCTGTGACGGTACGGCTGATGTTCGAAAAAGGGCTTCAGCGCTTTGTAGTCGTCAATCTCAACCGGCTTGAAATTCATTGCCTGTCACCGACCGGCCTACCCCACGACCTTTCCCTGCCGCAGTTTCTGAATCTCCTCCGTGCTGTAGCCCAGCGCCTTCAGGATCTCTCCGGTGTGGTCCCCGTGGAGGGGCGCAAGTCGCCGGACGGTTCCGGGCATGTCGGAGAGTTTCGGCAGGATCCCCACCTGCCGGATTTTCCCCAGTTTCGGATCCTCGACGTCGATGACCATCCGGCGGGCCTTGATCTGTGGGTCTTCGAAGACCTCGTCCAGGGAGTAGACCTTCCCGATGGGCACGTCCTGACGGATCAGGAGATCGAACCATTCGTCGCGGGTCCTGGTCAGGAAGACCTTCTGAAGCTCGTCGTAGATCTCCCTGAGTTTCTGATCGGGCGGGCGGAACGTCATGTCCATGAACCACTTGAAAGGCATGAGATCCTCCCGGCCGATGGCCCTGCACAGGTTGTCCCAGAAATGGGGTTCGAGGCAGCCGATGCTGATGTACTTTCCGTCCTTCGTCTTGTAGGTTTCGTAATGGGGATAACCGCCGAGGGCCCAGGACTCGCCTCGTTTTATCACCGTGCCGTTGTAGAAATACTCCTGGGTGAACCAGGTCAGGAGGTGCAGGGCCCCTTCCATGTAGGTGTGGTCGAGGTACTGTCCCTTCCCCGTCATGTCCCTCACGCGGAGGGCGAGGAGAATAGCCACGGTCCCGTAAAGGGAGACGCCGGCGAAGTCCGCGATGAGGTTGAGGGGGATCGAAGGCCTGTCGTCCTTCGGCCCGAGCAGGCCCAGGATGCCTGCCTGGGAGATATAATTGATGTCGTGACCCGGATAAAGCCGGTAGGGACCGTCCTGCCCGTAGCCGCTGAGCGAACAGTAGATGACACGGGGGTTGATCGCCTTGACCGTGTCGTAGTCGATCTTGAGCCGCTTCACCACGCCGGGCCGGTATCCCTCGATGATGACGTCCGCCTCCCCGGCCATGCGGTAGAAAATCTTCTGCCCCTCCTCGGATCTCAGGTTGATCCCGATGCTCTTCTTGTTCCGGTTGAGGGCGAAGTAAGCCGTCTTTTTCCTCTTCTCCTCACCCTTTGTGGAATAGCCCATGTCCTCATAGGGAAAGGGCTCTGCCGGCTCCACCTTGATGACGTCGGCTCCGAAATCACCGAGAATCATCGTGCAGAGTGCCCCCGGGACATAATTGGAAAGATCGAGAACTTTTATACCCTCCAGCGCTGACATGATGACCCCTCCCTTTTTTCTTTTGAAATCGGAATACGCCGTGATTCCGGCGTCTTCTATATCACAGGACGGTGGAACCTGCCAGGCAATTAAAGCCGACGAACCCGGTCGCTGACCGGGGAGCACTCCCCCTGTTTGGTTTTTATGTTAATATTCTTCATGAATTTGCAGCGCGTTGAATTTGGGGTTGACAAAGAGGCCGTTTCGTTTTATTCGGAAGCGTCTTTTCACACGGGGGGCAAGGATATGAGTCATGGCCGAAAAGAAGGAGTTTTGCGGAATCTGCGGCAAGCGCCGCGAGTTTGTGAAGTGCCTGGGCTGTGAAATCCCCCTCTGTGAACAGTGTGCCGTTTTCGACCTCATCGGGTCCGGATGCGGAACGGTCATCCCCGCGTATTACTGCCTGTCCTGTGTGAAGGACGCCAGCATCAACCCCAACGCTATCTTCTACAGCAACGAATAGCCGGCGGCCGGAAAAATTCATCTCCCGTCAACCCCGCAGACGATTTTGCCCTGATGGTACAGCCATGGAAAAGGCGAACGTCATCGAAGTGTTTCTCGATGTCGAGGCTCACAGGCTGACGGCCGACATCATCCGGAGATTCTCGACGAACAAAGAGGACATCCGGGAGCCGGCTCTCGGCGGCCTTGATCTCCGATCCTGCAAATCGATCCTCGATCTCGGCTGCGGCTTCGGCTTTTTCACGGAAGCCCTGAAGGGCCGGGTCCATCCGGAGGCCTCCGTCCGGGGCATCGACATCATCGAGGGGTATGGCCCCCTCTTTCTCAGAACCTGCGAGAGCGCGGGCCTGCGCGGCAGCTTCTCCTCCGAGGGCGTCCACAGCATCCGGGCTCTGGACGACCGGGTGTTTGATCTCGTTCTTTGCAGCTATGCCCTTTATTTTTTCCCCGAGATCATCCCCGATATCTCGCGGGTCCTGAAAAACGAAGGGGTTTTCGTATCGATCACGCACAGCAGCGGAAATTTGGGGGAGCTCATCGACGCGGCAAAAGAAGCGCTCCGGGCCCGGAACATGCTCCCCGGAGAGACGCTGCCCATCGAGGGGATCATCCGCCGGTTCTCATCCGATAACGGGCTTCAACTCCTCTCCCCCTGGTTCGGTCATATCCGCAGCGTGGATTACCCGAACGAGCTGATCTTCTCACCGGGCGACCTTCAGAAAATCGTCGAATACTTTCAATTCAAGAGCCCCTTTTTCCTGTCCGGGACGGGATTTTCACCGGAGACAGTCGCCGGTCTTTTAAGGCGGCACCTCGAGCGGGTGCTTCACGCCCGTGATTCATTCACGATTTCCAAAGATGACACCATCTTCATCGCCGAGAAACCCCTGAGGGAGGGGGGGAAATGAAACGTCAACCCAAACGATTCTGCTCCCTCTGCGGAGGCGTAACCGTGACCCGGAGGGAGGATAACGTCCCCCGCAGCTATTGCGAGACCTGCGGCGTCTTTTTTTACGAAAACCCGCTCCCCGTCGTCTCGACCATCCTTCTGTCGGACCGGAAGATCCTTCTCGTCAAACGCGGCAAGAAACCCTACCGGGGCATGTGGTGCCTGCCCACCGGTTTCGCCGAGGCCGGGGAGAGCATCGAGGACGCGGCCCTGCGGGAACTCGAGGAGGAGACGGGCATGCGGGGATCCATCGTGGGTCTCGTGGATCTCGGCTCCGCCGAGAACTACTATTACGGCGACCTTCTCTTCGTGACCTTCGAGGTGGAAGCGACGGGCGGCAGGCTCGCCCGCGGAGGCGACGCGGACACCGTCAGATATTTCCCCCTCGATCGCATCCCGCGGCTTGCCTTTACATCGAACAAAAAGGCCATCGAGGCATTCATCCGCAGCAAAGCCGACGCCTGGGCCATCCTCGATTCCTTCAATCTCGCCGTGACGGAAGGGACCGCAGGAAAGAAGAAGAAAAACCTCCTCTCGGACCGGTTGATCGAGGTCATCGAAAAAAACGCCGACCGCATCGCCCGTCTCTGGCTCGAGGACGTGACGACGAACCATTCCACGGCGGGGTACCACCACGTCGACCGCGACGATCTTTTCAACAGGGCTTACGGGATCATATCGCAGTTTGGACGCTGGCTGGGCGGCTACTACCGGGATCAGGACATCCGGAATTTCTACACGGAACTGGGAAGGGAAAGACATCAGGCGGGATTCAAGCTTAGTGAGGTCCTGAGCGCCCAGAGCCTCCTCAAGAAACACATCTGGGAATTCGCCCTCTCGAGAGGCATGTGGCAGAAGACCCTCGACATCTACATGGCCCTCGAGCTCGACAGGCGAATCGTCGTCTTCTTCGACAAGGCGGCCTTTTACACCACCAAAGGCTATGAAGGCAAAGCGGGGGCCTGAGAAAAACGGGGCTTCGGGGCCCCGTTTTTTGTCTTGTCCGCAGGCTATGGACGGTTAGAGAAGGTCTCCGAATTTCCGCCCAAGAATATACCCCGATATGACAAGGACCACCGAGAAATCGAGCCTCTTGAGAGCCCCGACGACGATACCTTTCAGGACCGGGGAGTTCTCGAGGGATGCGAGAAACGCCGAGGGGACGGCATCGAGAATGAGCGTGCAGGGATATCCCAGCCACTCCCCGTGCCGGACCCAGAAAAAGATCTCGAATCCCAGGAAAATCAGACCTGTGATGAACAGGAGGTCTCCCACGACTCCGACAATGGATATGTCTTTCTTGGCCGTCTGACGGCCGGCGGTGCTGCCCAGAGAAGTGTACCTCCAGTCTGTAGAATAATCCTCCGCTCCGCGCATTTCGTTACCTCCACATTGTGTCCTGGGCGTGCAAATGGAGACCGTTATGCAGAGGCTATTGCTCGCCCGGCAACCCTGCTACCCTATCCGCCGTGACGGACTTAGGCCAGCGGCTTTGCGCCCCACCCTTTCGGTGTGGTTTGCCTTTATCAGGCTTATGAAAAACCCAATCATCTCAATGAACTGAAATCCTATTGACCCGCGTGTCGCTTCCTTCGCCGAATGCTCCTTTCTCGAACACATTATCGGCGAAATACATGAAAACTTAAGTGATTTTTACAGCCGGAAAGATTCATGGGAGGGCTGATTTCTCTTCTTTTTCAATGTCAGGGTCAGCTCGAACCGGGCCGCGGGCCCCGACCCCGGTTTAGAGGGTCACGCGCACCGGGGAATTGACACGGTCATCCGTCGCCATGGCCTTTTCGACGAGGGCGCGAATCGCCGGGCCGTCCTCGCAGGTGAAAAACACATCCCCTTCCGCCCGCTTCAGGAATTCCGCTTTGAAATCCTGCAAGAGAAGCGACACGTTCCGGCCGCTTTCCCGGATCAACCGCATGGCCATGAGCCCGCCGGCACAGTCAGATTCTCTTTGTTATTCCTCCAGAATTTCTTCGGTAGCCAACACTTCAAACACTCGCACAATGGCTCCTTCCCGGCATCCAGAAAGCGCTTGACATACAGTTGACTAATCAACTATATTATTTGCAAACATGAGCCCCTGTGTGGAGAACTATGGGTAACGATGATCGCCTGATTTATCTTCTTTCCATCGCTCAGCAGGCCTTGAAGGACCACGCGAACAGAAGCATCTCGGAGGCAGGCGGCAAGGTGACTCTTGCCCAGGCCGCCATCCTGTTCCTTCTCAAGGCGAAAGACCGGCGCTACATGTCGGAGATGGGGCAAATCATCGGGGTCGACAATTCGGCAATGACGCGCCTGGTGGATCGCCTCGAGAAAGCCGGGCTGGTCAACCGTCAGATCGACCCCCAAAACCGAAGGGCGATTTCGATCCTGTTGACGCCGGCAGGTCTCAAGGAAGCGGCCGCGGCGCTGACCGTCATCAAACGCATCAACGAGGAGATCAAGAAGGATTATTCGCCTGCGGAAGTGGAAGCCTTCAAGAAGGTTTTGGGCGGTATTTTGCGTAAATTCAAGACACCGAAGGAGTGAGACCATGAAGGAATGGCAAGATCTTGGGAGGCAACTGAAGGGCTACATCAACGTAGACACGTTTCCGGTGGCAATCCGCTTTTTGAAAAACAAAGAAGATATGCCCGAAGGGACTCGAACCCCGTTGAAGCACATGAAGGTGAAAATGGCTCACTGCCAGGTCCAGACCGTCGCCCGGAAGTACGGCTGGACGATTGCGATGACCAAAGACGACCTGGGATGCGCCATTTCAGGTCATACCTACGGGTGGGAAACGGCCGACCCGGATGCCGTCGTGAAGTTTCTCACAAAAATGAATTATGCGGGCGGCCGTGAGGCCGCGAAGGCCGTCTATCAATCCATGCGATGCCTGAAGCCGGGAGAGTGCGACGCCGTTGTCTATTCGCCGCTGGAGCGGACCAGGGTCGAGCCGGATGTCATCCTGATCTATCTCAACCCGGCACAGCTCATGCGCTGCCTCCATGGCAGCACCCATCATACAGGCATCCCGATCACCTGCTCGTTTTCGGGCCGCGCGGCTTCCTGCACGGAAGGCGTCATCGGCGCGTTCCTTGACCAATCCCCGAAAGTCGTTGTCCCCGGAAACGGCGATCGGGTCTGGGCAACGGCGCAGGATCACGAAATGGTCTACGCGCTTCCCGCGTCCCATCTGAAGCAGCTGGTGGAAGGTCTTGCCCGGACGCATGAAACGGGAATCCGCTATCCCATCCCATCGTTTCTGCGGTACCGACCCGAGGTGGGGCTGACCCTTCCTTTAACAGACATCTTCAAATGAATAGAGACACACGGGTCGGAGGCGGATGTGCATCACGATCACAGTCTTCTGGAAAAACTCATCTTCATGTTCAACGGCTGCCCGTGTCGCTGTAATCTGATGAGGATGATCACGAAACACAAAGGGGGGATGCCCTCGCGAAGTCCATCGACCGGGCGGATTCCGATGCCGGGTCGTGAATCGGATGGGGGATTTGCGTATCCATCCGTCCCGCCGATGCCATCGTCCCGGTCAAGCGAGACGGCTGCATTTGCCCCGCCTGCCGATTTGAACGAGCTTGTAGGGAAAATCGTGGCGAAATAACGTTAATGAACCTGAAGGCTCACGGCAAGCCGGCGCTTTTTCCGCTGCGGACGGAAGCCTTCCGGTATACCAAAATGAAGAGGAGCTTTTATGGAAAACTTTATCGAGAAGCGCATCAAAGACAGTTTTGCCCGTCAAACCGCGATGACAACGATAGGGGCATCCATTACGGGAGTGGAACAGGGTGAAGTCACCATCGAATTGCCGTTTCGATCGGATCTTACGCAACAACATGGCTTTCTCCATGCCGGGGTGGTGACCATGATTGTCGATACCGCCTGCGGTTACGCTGCGCTGACCCGGATGCCTGCCTCAGCCGCGGTCTTATCTGTCGAATATAAAATCAACTTCCTATCCCCCGCCGAGGGTGAAAAACTGATTGCCCGGGGTCGTGTACTCAAGCCGGGCCGCGCCCTGACCGTTTGCTTCGGAGAAGTGCATGCCATAAAGGGCGGGCAAGAGAAACTGGTGGCCACGATGCTCGCCACCATGATGACTCGCGAAGAAACGGGTTTGGCCGATTAGCCAATCGCCCTCGAGGCGGACATTCCGAGTCCGATGTACAAAAAACTCAAAAGCAAAGAGGGAGGCCTTGAAAGAATGGTAAGGTTCAGGCAAGGAAAACAAGCGCTACACCAGCAAGGATACTTTATCCGCACCGGTCATGTTTCTTAGAGATGAAAAGGAAATACCGGGGGCACTCGACGTCCTCCGAAGGATTTGAAAATAAAGATGGCCCTCCGCCAGACTCAAGCGATCGCCCGGAAATATGGCTGAGGGGCCTGACACAAATCCCCACGAAGGGAATCGCGAGACACAACCACGCCTTGGCGAGGAAAACGATTTGCCGAGCCGGGCCCGCTGTTCGATTTTTAGGGGTTTGAAGCAGAGAAACAACAGGCCGTAAAAGAAAGATGACTGCGTTCTATCCGTCCTCTTCGCAATTCGATATCATCGTGGCTTGAAGGCCTGTAGGTCCACTCGCCATCCAGAATTGATCGGAAAGCGTCTGCGGAATCGACGAGGGTTTCGCACAGATAATCCTAGTGTCCTGAGTTATAAATTCGTTGACAAACGAGGATCATTTCTGTATCAAAT
>DAOTMG010000034.1:0-28082 GCA_035450185.1 Syntrophales bacterium
ACCCCTCCTTCATCATCCGGGGTTTCCAGCTCGGCGCGGACGGGGTCCTCGTGGGCGGCTGCCATCCCGGTGACTGTCATTACGGCACGGGGAATCTCTACGCCCGGAGGAAACTGGCCATCACACGCAAAATCCTCGAGTTCGCCGGCATGGAGCCTGAACGGTTCCGTGTGGAGTGGATCTCCGCCTCCGAGGGGAACAGGTTTGCCGAAGTTGTGACGGAGTTCACGGAGCAGATCCGGCTTTTGGGGCCGCAGACGAAATTCAAGATCTCAAAAAATGGGCAGTGAAGCCCGGGAGCGGTTATGACGGCTTTCAAGAAGATCGAAGAGAACCTCAGGAAGGAGGCAAAGAGCCTGCTGGAGAGCGGCAGGGTCGCCCTGGTCCTCGCCTACGCCGGAGGGTACGACGAGAAGCACCCGGTCCCTTACATCGCGAAGACCGTGGCCGACGCGGACCATCTTGTTTTCAATGAATACTGCACGCACAACATGGCGAGATACCTTACCCGTTATCCCCTGGGAACCAAGATCGCCGTGGCGGTCAAGGGAGCGGACAGCCGTGCCGTGGTGCAGCTCATCCAGGAAGGGAAGGTCCGCAGGGACGACCTGGTCATCCTGGGGATTCCCGTCACGGGCATGAAAAATCAGAAGACGGGAGAGATCATCGACACCAAAACCATCGCCGACACCATCAATCCCGTGATCCACGATATCCTCCTCGGAGACGAGATCCACGGCGTCAAGACGGGCTCGCCCTACGACGTCCTCGCGGAACTGGAGAGCATGGACAAGGATGCCCGCTGGGCCTTCTGGAAAAAGGAGTTCGAGAGGTGCATCCGCTGTTTTGCCTGCCGGAAGGCCTGCCCCATGTGCTACTGCGATCCCTGCTTCATGGATATCAGCCGCCCCCGCTGGGCCGACAAATCCCCCACGGTGGACGGCACGCTGATGTACCACCTGACCCGGTTCTACCATCTCGCCGGCCGCTGCATCGACTGCGGGGAGTGTACGAGAGCCTGCCCGGTGGATATTCCCCTCTACCTCTTTCACAAGGAGGTGGCCAAGGAATGCGAGGCGATGTTCGGTCAGGCGGCGGGCATGAACATCGAGGACAAACCGGCGATGGCGGACTTCAAGGGGGAAGACTCGGATCAGATGCTGGGGTCATAGGGGTCTCATGGCTTGCCAAAGGAGAAAGTCGTGTTGAAGAAAATCGCAATCGATCAATTCAGTGAACTCGTCAAAGCCCTGATGGACAGGGGCCCGCTCTACGCGCCGGTGAAAGGGAAGGAAGGCGTTGATTTCCAGATGATCCAGGATCCGGCCGACGTGACGCTTGATTTTTATAACACGGTGCTGAGCCCTAAATTCGTTTTCTTTCCCCAGTCGGAAGATTATATCCGATACCGGATCATCCAGGGCTCGCCGGAGGCGCAGCCCGTGCCCCTGGAGAGCCGGCCGGCCGTGATTCTGGGTGTCCGCCCCTGCGATGTCAGGAGCTTTGAAATCATGGACCGGCACTTTCTGGGTGCCGGCGTGATCGACCCTTACTGGAAGGCCAAGCGGGACAGCACGACGGTCATCGGCTTTGCCTTCGATGTCACACAGCCGGCCGACCCGGCGGATTTCTACAACACCTTCGGTTACGGCGCAGCCGACCCGGAGGGGAGCGACATCTTCATGATCCGGACCGGCAAGGATCTTCTTTTCAAGGGCATGACGGACCGGGGAAAGAAGCTCCTCGATTCGCTGGGATGCCTCCAGAAGGGCGATGACCGGGATGAAAAAACTTTCGAGGAGACGGTGGAGAAAGGAAAGACCGTCCGGACGCGCTCCGCCGAGATCGACGACCGGGTGATCGCCAAAAAGCTCGTGAGCATTTTCGACAACGGGGAATTCTGGCAGAAGGTTTCCATGGCCTGTATCGCCTGCGGGGTCTGCACTTACGTGTGCCCCACCTGTTACTGTTTCGACATCAGCGACGAGACGCTTTTCAGGGAGGGTTCGAGGAAACGGTTCTGGGACGCCTGCATGTTCACGGACTTCACGCTGGAGGCAAGCGGTCATAACCCCAGACCCCGGATCTTCCAGAGATACCGACAGAAGGTTTGCCACAAATACACTTACCATGTGGACAAATACGGGTGCATATCCTGTGTGGGCTGCGGGCGCTGCATCCGCTCCTGCCCCGTGAACATCGACATTTTCGGAATCGTGGTGGAGGCGGGCAAACTCTGAAGCCGGCACGGACTCCGGGCCGATGAAGCCGACCTCAAAATCCCAAGAGAGGAATGCAAAGGAAACGTCATGGAAAATCCCTACATCCCCATGCCGATGAATGTCGTGAAGATCACGACAGAGGTGGACACGAACGACATTAAGACCTTCCGGCTGACCTTTGTCAACAAGGCGGACGAGGATAAGTTCAAGTATCTTCCCGGGCAGTTCGGGGAACTCTCCATCTACGGCAAGGGAGAGAGCCCCATCGGGATCGCCTCGTCCCCGACGGAACCGGGATACGTGGAGTTCACCGTTCAGCGGACGGGAATCCTCGTGGGGGGCATCGTGACGACGGCGCTGCACGATCTCGAGGAGGGCGCGCAAATCGGCCTCCGGGGACCTCTCGGGAATTCCTGGCCCATTGATTTCCTGGAGGGAAAGAACGTGGTGGTCGTGGGCGGCGGTTTTGCCTTCACGACGCTGCGCTCCCTGATCAATTACATGATCCACCCGGAAAACCGCAAACGCTTCGGCGACATCACCGTCGTGTACGGCGCGAGGACGCCGGGACTTCTTCTCTACAAGGATGAGATGGCCGCCTGGCAGAAGCGCAAAGACATGGTAATGCACGTGACCGTCGACAAGGGCGATGCAAACTGGAAGGGGCGGGAAGGCTTCGTTCCGACGGTCTGCAAGGAAGTGGCGCCGAGCAGCAAAAACGCCGTCACCGTGATCTGCGGTCCCCCCATCATGATCAAGTTCACCCTGCCTGTGTTTTTCGATCTCGGTTTTTCCAAGGAAAACATTCTTACCTCCCTGGAGATGAGAATGAAGTGCGGTATCGGCAAGTGCGGCCGCTGCAACGTCGGCTACAAATACGTCTGCAAGGACGGGCCCGTGTTTTCGTTGGCCCAGCTCGAGGAACTCCCGAGGGATTATTGATCCCGCTTTAACGATTCATCGAAACCAAGACAGGAGAAGGACATTGTTCAAGATCATCGAACGCAAGCAGCTTTCGGAAAACGTCGTGAAGAATGTGATCCACGCGCCGGATATCGCGGTGAAGCGAAAGGCGGGCCAGTTCGTGATCCTCATGATCAACGAAAAGGGGGAGCGGATCCCGCTGACCATCGTCGACTCCGATTCCAAGGCCGGAACCATCACCATCATCTACCAGATCGTGGGGAAGACGACGACCGACCTGGCCGCCCTGAAGGAGGGGGATTTCATCCTGAATGTCCTGGGTCCCCTGGGCCACGCGACGGAAATCGACAATTTCGGGACGGCGGTGTGCGTGGGCGGCGGTGTCGGCGTGGGCGTCATCTACCCTATCGCCAAGGCCCTCCGGGAGGCGGGCTGCAACGTCGTGTCCATCATCGGGGCGAGGACCAAGGATCTGCTCATCCTCGAGGAGGAAACGAGGGCGGTGAGCCACAAGCTCACGGTCTGCACCGACGACGGCAGTTACGGCTTCCACGGTTTCGTCAGCGCCGTTCTTCAGCAGATGATCGACGCCGGCGAGAAGATCGACCGGGTCTACGCCATCGGGCCGGTGCCCATGATGCGGGTGCTCGCCAACCTGACGAGGCCTCACAAAATCAAGACCATCGTGAGCCTGAACCCCATCATGGTCGACGGAACGGGGATGTGCGGCGCCTGCCGCGTGTCCGTGGCGGGCAAGACGCGGTTTACCTGCGTGGACGGACCCGAGTTCGACGGCCACGAGGTGGATTTCGGGCTTCTCGCGACCCGGCTTCAGATGTACTCGGAACAGGAAAGACTGGCACTGGAAAGATGCAGGTGTGAGAAAAATGGATAAAGAAAAAAAGGAAAAGAAGGAAAAAATACCCCGTCAGAAGATGCCCGAGCAGGAACCCAAGGCGAGGATCCGGAACTTCGACGAGGTCCCCCTGGGATACTCCCCTGAAACGGCTATCCTGGAGGCGAAGCGTTGCATCATGTGCAAGAAACCCGGCTGTGTGGCCGGCTGCCCCGTGGACATCGATATCCCCGCCTTCATCAAACTGATTGCCGAGGGTGATTTCATCGGTGCCGCCCGCAAGCTCAAGGAAACGAACGTCCTGCCCGCCGTCTGCGGGAGGGTCTGCCCCCAGGAGGACCAGTGCGAGAAGGTCTGCATCCTCGGGAAGAAGGGGGAGCCCGTGGCCATCGGCCGGCTGGAGAGGTTCGCCGCCGATTACGAGCGACAGTCCGGCCAGATCAGCATACCGGACAAGGCGCCGTCCACGGGCAGGAGGATTGCCGTTGTCGGGGCCGGTCCGGCGGGGTTGACCATCGCCGGCGATCTTGTCAAGATGGGCCATGACGTGACCATTTTCGAGGCTCTCCACAAGTCCGGCGGGGTTCTGATCTACGGCATCCCGGAATTCCGACTGCCCAAAGCGATCGTCGATGCCGAGGTCAATTTCCTGGAAAAGCTCGGCGCGAAGATCGTCACCAACTTCCCCGTCGGGCGACTCAAGACGGTGGACGATCTCTTTGCCGACGGCTTCCACGCCGTATTTCTGGGCGTCGGTGCCGGCGCGCCCGTCTTCATGAACATCCCGGGGGAGAATTTCTCGGGCATTTACTCGGCCAATGAGTACCTGACCCGCTCGAACCTGATGAAGGCCTACGCCTTCCCGGAATACGACACGCCCATCGCCGTCGGGAAGAACGTCTGCGTCATCGGCGGCGGAAACGTGGCCATGGATTCCGTCCGCACGGCCCTGAGGCTGGGAGCGGAAAACGCCTACATCGTGTACCGCCGGACGGAGAAGGAGATGCCGGCGAGGATCGAGGAGATCCACCATGCCCAGGAAGAGGGGGTGCAGTTCAAGCTTCTCACAAACCCCATTGAGTATCTCGGCAACGAGCAGGGCTGGGTCAAGGGGATGGTCTGCCAGCAGATGGAGCTCGGGGAGCCCGACGAGTCCGGCAGACGGAGACCTGTTCCCGTGAAAGGGTCGGAGTTCGTCATCGAGTGCGACACCGTCGTCGTGGCCATCGGGACGATGGCCAACCCGGTGCTTCAGGCCACAACGCCGGGTCTTGCGGTCAACAAGTGGGGCTACATCGTAATCAACGAGGAAACAGGCGAGACGAGCCGCAAGGGTGTCTACGCGGGCGGGGACATCGTCACGGGGTCGGCGACGGTCATCCTCGCGATGGGGGCAGGCCGGAAGGCCGCCAGCGCCATCCACAAATACGTGATGGGTTTATAAAAAGACAGGCAAAAGGCGACAGGATGGAGGATAGAGATATCCGGGATTAGCACGAAAATCTTGGAGTGACAGACATAAAAAAGGGTCGGGGTTTAGCCTCGACCCTTTTTTTATTTAACGGGGGCCCCGGCCCCGGCGGATCAGTGGTGTGCCTCTTCCATGGCGCCGGCAATGTACATCATGGACAGGAGCATGAAAACGAGAGTCTGGATGAAGGAGATCAGGATCTTGAGGATGAGGATGGGGAGCGGCACCAGCAGCGGCACCAGGATGAACAAAACGGCGACGACGATGTGACCCCCCTCGATGTTCCCGAAGAGCCGGACGGAGAGCGACACGGGCCTGGAGAGGTGGCTGACGACTTCGATGGGCAGCATGAGCGGGGTGAGCCACCACACGGGCCCCATGAACTGTTTGAGGTACTTCACGCCGTGGATCTTCACACCCACGATGTGGGTCAGGAAGAACACGACCAGAGCCATGGAGATGGTCGTGTTGAGGTTTGAGGTGGGAGATTCGAACCCGGGCACGAGACCGAGCAGATTCGATGTGAGGATGTAGAGGCCGAGCGTGGCGACGAGCGGGAAGAAAGCCTTGCCGTGGGGCCCCATCGTCTCGACGAGCAGGTTGTTGAAACTGGTCAGGATCACCTCCATCACGTTCTGGAGCTTGCCCGGGAGAATGTCCACGCGGCGCGTGGCCAGGAAAGACAGCAGGGCCAGCATGGCGATGATGAACCACGCATAGGTGACGTGAGGCGGAAAATAGGGGTTTTCAAGGAATGAAAGGGGGTGCATCGTTTACCGTCTAACCTCCTCGATTAAAATTTTTTTTTGAACCTCCATGACCGTCGAGAAGACGATGTTGACGATCACGATGGAAAGCCCGATCAGGAGACCGAAGATGTTCGCCGGTGTCTTGGTGATGACCAGGTAGAGCACCACGGCCGTGACGGCCAGCCGGACATAGAACTTGAAGACGACGAAGATCTTGAGATGATCCGAGAGTTTCCGGAAGGCGGCACGGAGATCGCGGCCCATCCAGTAGAAGTTCGCGATGCTGATGAGCCCGCCGATGAGAAGGCCCAGCAGGAAGTTCCGGCCTGCAAAGGGGAAACTCAGCAGAAGCATGGCCCCGAGGAGAAACCAGTTTCTCAGTTCAAGCTTTCTTAACAGGGGGTCTTTTTCGATGGGGTTCATCTTTCACGTGCTTCATGATGACGACTTCGTCGTCGTCCTTGAAGGTCTGCCGGACCCATTTGTAGAGGTTCCAGAATCCCGCGATGATGCCGATGATCAGAAAGAGAAACGCGAACTTGTATCCCGTGCCGAGTTTCCTGTCCAGCCAGTTTCCAATCAGGATTCCGCCAAAAACCGCGATCACCATCGCAATGCCGAAACTGCTGGCATAGACGAAGTGCATCGCGGCTTTTTTCGAGTCCTTGTCCTCCATAAGGCGCAGCGCCTTTTAGCACAAAGACCGGGGGATGTCAAACAGAATCATGCCGGCGCACGCAGGGGGAAACGCTCATGAATATCAAATCGTTAGACACAGTCCGGGGGAAGGGTCCATGCCCTTCCCCCGGGGGTTTTCTGAAGTGGCGGCGACCATCGGCCCCGGCGGTGCCGGGACGCCTGTCCTACCGGGCCGGCTTGGCCTTCATCATCGCTTTCCGAACGTCGTCCTTGATGCGCTTGACGTGTCCCCGGCCGAGCCCCTTGACCTCGCAGCCCAGTTCGAAGTATCGGCGGATACGGGCGTCGTCGAGAATACCGAAGCAGTCGATCACGGCAACGGGTCTTCCCGTCATCGCGATGACATCATCGGGGTCCAGTTTCCGGTAGGGGTCGTGCCGAACGGCCAGCACGACGGCGTCGGAACCTTTCAGGACTTTCGCAAGGCTCTTTTCGATGCGGAGTTGCGAGAGCTTGTCCTGGTTTCGGAAAAACCTCCCCCTCGAGTGCCCCGGGGCGGGGTAGGTGTCCTGTTTTTCCATCTCCCACCAGTGCTTGACGTAGGGGTCGTGAACGGCGATCTCGGCGCCCATCTCCGTGAGCTTCCTGACCAGGATCTCCGAGCCGCTGTAGCGGGTGTCCCCCACGTCCTCGCGGTAGGAGGCGCCGAGGACGGTGATTTTCGAGGCCGCGACGATCTTACCCATGTTTCTCAGCGCGTCCCGGGTGAGTTCCGCCGCGTGGAGGGCGCGGGTGTCGTTGATGTCGATCGCCAGGGGGGTGATTTTGAAAATGTCGTCATCGAAGCCCATGAGGGTCTGGTAGGCCCAGACGCCGAGGCCCCCGTCCTTCGGCAGGCAGTAGCCGCCGATCCCGGGGCCGGGAAAAATCATGTTCGAGTGGGTCGGCCGGACCTTGATGGCCTCGATGACCTTGATGAGATCGACGCCGTTGCGCTCGGCGAAGAGGCTCCACTCGTGCAGGTAGGCGAGGATGCTCGCCCGGTAGGAATTCTCCACGATCTTGCAGGTCTCGCTTTCAATGGGCCGATCGAGGACCGTGAGGGGGTATGTCTCCACGTTCAGGATTTCCGAGAGAAACTTCACGACGCGCCTCCGGGCCTCGTCGTTGATTCCGCTGCAGACGCGCCAGAAATCCCGGATGGACGCGACGTATTCCCGGCCCGGCATGACCCGCTCGAAGGAATGGGCCAGGAGCGGTTCCCGGTCGCGGATGCCCCGTTCTTCGAAGGCTTTCTTGATGATCGGGTAGGCCACGTACTCCGTCGTCCCGGGGGGAACGGTGGTCTCGATGAGGACGAGGCACTGGGGGCTGATTTTTTTCCCGATGATCTGGAAGCTCTCCTCCAGTGCGGAGATGTCGGCCGAACCCTTCCGCATGTCCCCGAGCGTCTCCTTGTTGTAGTCGCACTGAACATCGACAACCACGACGTCGGCGAGTGCCAGGACATCGTGGGTGAACGTTGCCATGAGAGTCTTCTTCTCTTTGACGCAGCGACGGATGAGCGGTACCACTTCGGGGTCCTCCGCCTCGACGGGCGCGATCCCCTGGTTGAGATAGTGGATCTTCCAGTAGGAGCGGATGGACGGGCGCTGCATGCCGATGACGAACTTCATGGGTTTTTTTGTTTTCCGGTCCGTGGAGTCTGCGACGACGCCCGCCATGACGGCGCCGACGAAACCCACGCCCATCACGACGACGATTTCCATGCCCCTGGCGCGCTCCCGCGCCACGATTTTCCGCAGCCTTTTGAGCTCCCGCACATAATCACCGGGCTTGGGAAGACTGTAGCTCCGACCGGCGGGGCAGACGGAGACCGATCCATGATTGGCCTTGATCATCTTTCTGATTTTTCCTGTTCTTCCGGGCATGATCTCTTCTTCTCCTCGTGTTTTCGAAATCCCCGGCGACCGACTCCCGGGGAGATGAAGACGGATGCTCTTATCACATCCGCCGGCCTGTGGTTCATCCGATGGATCTACTCAATATCCGGGCCAGGCCCGATCCCGGCTGTTCCGATGATGATGACTTGAAATTCAGGGTTCTGCACGCGAAGGGATCGCGCCCGCCTGCTTGCCGGATTTTTACAGCCATAGGGATGTGGTCGGCCGCCTCGAGAGTTCTTTGTCAGGGAGCGGATAGCGCCGGTTCCTCCGTTCGGTATGAGCGGGAACGAAAATCAAAGCTCCCGGAGTGTCTCGGAACAGGCCGTGAGGGTCCGGTCCAGATCATCCTGCCCGTGGGCGGCCGAAATGAATGCGGCTTCGAACTGGGACGGGGCGAGGTACACCCCTCGGTTCAGCATACCCCTGAAAAAGCGGGCGAAGAGCTTCGTGTCGCTGGTGACGGCCGTGGTGAAATCAAACACCTCCGATTTCGTGAAAAAGGTCGTGAACATCGAACCCGCCCGGTGAATGAAGGCCGGCAGGCCTTTTTCGGCGAAGAGGCCCTTCATCTCGCCGCAGATGGTCCGGGCCATTGTGTCGATTCTGTCGTAGATGGACCGGTCGTCCCTGAGGATCTTGAGGGTTGCCACACCGGCGGCCATCGCCAGGGGATTTCCCGAGAGCGTTCCCGCCTGGTACACCGGTCCCAGGGGTGCCAGCATCTCCATGATTTTCTTTTTCCCTCCGAAGGCGCCCACGGGGAGGCCTCCGCCGATGATCTTCCCCAGGCAGGTCATGTCGGGCTCGATCCCTGCGAGATTCTGGTAGCCGCCGTAGGCGAGCCGGAACCCCGTGATCACCTCGTCGAAGATGAGGAGGATGCCGCGGGCTTCGGTAATGCTCCTCAGGTCTTCCAGGTAACCCGGACGGGGAGGGACGACGCCCATGTTGCCGGCCACGGGCTCCACGATGACGCAGGCGATCTCGTCACCGTATCGGTCGACGGCCGTCCGGACGGCCGTCGGATCGTTGAAGGGGAGGTTGATCGTCAACTCGGCCAGTTTCGCCGGGATCCCGGGGCTTCCGGGGATACCCAGCGTCGCCACGCCCGAACCCGCCTTGACGAGGAGCGAGTCGGCATGACCGTGGTAGCAGCCCTCGAACTTGATGATCTTTTCCCTGCCCGTGAAACCGCGTGCGAGGCGGATGGCGCTCATGACGGCCTCCGTCCCGGAGCTGACCATCCTCACCAGCTCCACGGAGGGGATGGCGTTCCGGATCATCTCGGCCATCCGGATCTCCATCTCCGTCGGGGCGCCGTAGCTCGTCCCTTTTCCGGCGGCCCGGCTGATCGCCCGGACGACCGAGGGGTGGCTGTGACCGAGGATCATGGGGCCCCAGGAGGAGACGTAGTCGATGTATTCCCGGCCGTCGGCGTCGTAAATCTTCGACCCCGATGCCCGGGCGATGAAAAGCGGCGAAGCGTCGACGGCGCGGAAGGCTCTCACGGGGCTGTTCACGCCGCCCGGGATGAACCTCTTTGCCCTGTCAAACAGTTTCTCGGAGCGTTTCCTCATCAGGATTCCTCATGCAGGCCCATGCTGGAATGATGAAATACCGGAAAATGGAAAAAAGAGACTCATCAAGTCCTTATTCCATTCCTCCGGGTCCGCATCAAAAGTACTCCATGCTCGATTTCTTGAATTCCTCCAGACTCACGAGGATGCGGTAATCCGTGACACCCGCTGCCTGCGAGAGCCCGCGGACAAATTCCGCGGGGTCCCCCGGGGGGAAGTGGACCATGGTGAAGAGGTTGTACCGCCCCTCGAAGGGGGGGGTCCTTTCATAGCAGTGCGTCACCTCCTTGAAGGCCGAAAGGGCTTCCCCCGCGCCGGTCACCCCCCCGGCGGGCGCCGCCCAGAGGATCATTGCGTTTTTTTTGAAACCGGCCCGCTGGTGATGCAGGATTCCGCTGAATTTCCGGATCAGACCTTTTTCAATGACCCCCGCGATGAGGTCCAGGACCTCCTCTTCTTCCAGACCGACGGTCTCGGCGATTTTTCTGAAGGGCCTTTTGACCAGGGGGATGTCCCCCTGGATGGCTGCGAGGACTCTTTCTTTTTTTGTCTTGGCCATGTTGTCCGACGCCTTGAAGCTCTTGGACAAGCGGGTGAAAACTGTTGCGATTCCATATCATATCTAAATAATTCTTGACAATTAATTTTCCTCTGTATAAAGAAGCGGCGTTACAGGGGGCGGGTTTCCCTGAATCGACCCCCGAATTTAAAGAAAGGAGGAAGGTATGAAGAAGGCCGCGATTGCAGTTCTGGCGCTGGTGATGGTGATGGTATCGGGAACCCTTGTTTTCGCTGCTGAGCAGGCCGCCGGCAAGGGAGGCGACTACGGGAAGATCATCTTCTTCGCGTGCACGGTCATCGCTGCGGGTCTCGCGATGGGTCTCGGTACGATCGGTACGGGTGTCGGCATGGGTCACGGTCTGAGCGGTGCGACCAACGCCGTCGGACGGAACCCCGAAGCGCAGGGCAAGATCCTTCTGACCATGATGGTCGGTCTCGCGATGATCGAGTCCCTGGCCATCTACGCCCTGGTTATCGCCCTGGTGTTACTCTATGCAAACCCCTTGATTAAATTCCTCGGTTAATAACCCCAGTTATTATTGGAAGGGGAGGGAGAGCCGCCAATAAGTCTTTTCCTCCCCTTTCTTCATTTCTCAATCAGCGGCGGCGGGCGGTACTCTGGACCGGAGGGCCTTTTTCTCCGAGTGGCGGTGTTTGGCCTGGAGCATCTTTTCCTTGGCCCGCTTCGAACGCTTCCTCTTTTGCCTCTTGAGCTTTTCGATGCGCTTTCGCTCCTCCGATGCACGCCCCTTCTGCAGGCGTTCCAGCCGGTCGAGAAGGATGCGCCGGGCCAGGAACCGGTTCGTGGCCTGGGAACGGGTCTTCTGACATTTCACGGACTGTCCCGACGGTACATGGACGAGATAAACGCAGGTTGCGGTCTTGTTGACCTTCTGGCCCCCGGGCCCCGAGGACCGGATGAAGGTCTCCTGCAAATCCTCTTCGGAGACACCGAGACGCTTCATCCAGTCGAGAAGCGCATTTTCTTTTTCGATGGAGATAGGCATTAGGCGTTAGGTAAAAGGCTGAAGGCAGGGGCAAAAGCGTCCGTTTTGAGGTTTGAGTGCTGAGTTTTGAATTAGAAATAATAGGTTAAAGTGACGAACTCATAACTCATAACTCAAAACTCATCATTACAACCTGCAGCCTGCTGCTACAGGTTGTAAATTTTGTCCCCCACAAAATTGATCCAGTGCTGTTTCAGGACTTCCGTGGCTTCATCGATTTTGTCGACGCCGAGGATCAGGATCGTTTCCTTCCCGAGCCGGTCGATGGTCGTGTAGATGTAGTGAATGTTGATTTCGGCGTCCCGGAGGGGCTTGACGATAGCGTTCATGCCGGCAGGGTGGAAGGGGACTTCGACGGCGAGCACCGTCGAGACATCCAGGTTGAAGCGAAAGCTCTTGAGAACGGAGACGGCCTTCTGGGGGTCGTTGACGACGAGGCGGACGGTGCTCACCTCGTCGACGCTGGCGGCGGAGATCGCCTTCGTGCTGATCCCCTCCTTGTCCAGGAGGTCGACGAGTCTCGCCAGGGCGCCGGGCACATTGTCGAGCTGAACGGAGATTTGCAGGACCGCCATCCCTTTTCCTCCTAACGGTGAGAGGCCATGAAATCAAAACCGGCCGTGAAGGCCTTGCGGTTGACCTCGAGCACTGCCTTTTTCCGCTCCCCCATGATAGTCTTCAGGCTCTGGAGGAACACCTCCGGTTTGACGAGGCCTGCCTTTTTCAGAAAGGCCCCGAGCATGACGATGTTCTGGACCCTGGAATTCCCGAGCGCCGTGGCGATCTCCCCGGACGGGATCTCATAGACCGTCACGTCCGTGCGGCCGGGCCGATTCTTGATGATGGAAGAATTCAGATAGAACGCACCGCCCGATGAGATCCGGTTCTGGAAGGTCATCAGCGAGGGGTTGTTCATGATCACCAGGTTGTCCGGTTCCGATGCGATGGGCGATGCGATCTCTTCATCGGAGACGGCGACGGTGCAGTTGGCCGTTCCCCCGCGGACTTCGACACCGTAGGAGGGGAGATAGGTGACATGAAAACCGGCGTTCATCGCCGCGTGGGCGAGGCTGTAGCCCATCATGAGAACGCCCTGTCCGCCGAAGCCGGCGAAGATCGTCTTGATCAGCATCCCTCAGGACCCCCGTTTTCCCGTGTCTTTGATCACGCCGAGCGGAAATTCCCTCGCCATCACTTCGTCCACCCACTTGCAGGCGTCCACGGGGCTCATCTTCCAGTTCGTGGGGCACTGCGAGAGGACCTCCACCAGTGTGAACCCGAGGCCGTCCCTCTGGTACTGGAAAGCCTTTTTGATGGACCGGCGGGTCCGGAGGATGTTCGGCGGTGAATTGACGGCGCAGCGCTCGACGTATTTCACGCCCTCGAGGCCGGCGAGGATTTCACTCATTCGTATCGGATGGCCGTCGAGGGTCGCGTTTCTGCCCGGCGGCGAGGTCGTCGAAACCTGCCCGAGCAGGGTCGTGGGCGCCATCTGGCCGCCCGTCATGCCGTAGACGGCATTGTTGATGAAAACGACGGTGATGTTTTCACCCCGGTTCGCCGCGTGGAGTGTTTCGGCCGTACCGATGGCGGCGAGGTCCCCGTCTCCCTGGTAGGAAAAGACCATGCGGTCCGGCAGTATCCGCTTGATGCCCGTCGCGACGGCGCACCCCCTGCCATGGGGGGCTTCGAGCATGTCAACATCGAGATAATTGTAGGCGAGCACCGCGCAGCCCGCCGGCGGCACCCCGATGGCGATCCCCCGAATCCCCATTTCGTCGATTACCTCGGCGACGAGTCGGTGCAGGATGCTGTGCCCGCAGCCCGGGCAGTAGTGCAATACGGCTTCTTTCAGGGATCGGGGTCTTCCAAATACCTTCTTCATGGCTCAAACCGATTAGACGCCCGGTTCTTTCAGGCGTTGTTGTTCCTGGTTTTGTACTGAAGGGCGATCACCTTTGTGAGCTCCACCGGCGTGGGGACCACCCCTCCGGGACGTCCGTAGAAATGAACGGACCCCTTGCCGCAGAGGGCCATTTTCACGTCTTCCAGCATCTGGCCGGTGTTCATCTCGAAGACGAGAAATTTCTCCACGCGCTCCGCCACGGCCTTGATCGCCGCCGACGGGAAGGGCCACAGCGTGATGGGCCGGATGAGCCCGACCTTCAGGCCCATCTCCCGGGATCGCTTGATCGCGCCCTTGGCGATTCGCGCCGCCGTTCCGTAGGCCACGAGGACCAGGTCGGCGTCTTCCGTCCTGAAACACTCGCAGCGGACTTCCCGCTCGCTGACGACCTGATACTTCCGGTGCAGTTTCCAGTTGTGTTCCTCCATGCTGAGAGCATCCAGGATAAGCGCGCGAATGAACCGGCTTCTCCCGTTGCCGCAACCCTTGAGAACGTATTTCTCTTCGTAGCTCCGGGGCTTCGGTTTCTTGAAGGTGATCGGCTCCATCATCTGTCCCATCATGCCGTCCGCGAGGATGAGAACGGGGTTGCGGTACAGATCGGCCAGGTCGAAGGCGTCCATCGTCAGGTCGGCCAGTTCCTGGACCGACGCCGGAGCGAGGACGATGGTCCGGTAGTCCCCGTGGCCGCCGCCGCGGGTGGCCTGGAAGTAGTCCCCCTGCGAGGGAAGGATGTTGCCGAGACCGGGGCCGCCCCGCATGATGTTGACCACGACGGCGGGGAGTTCGTCGGCGGCCAGGGCGGAGATGCCCTCCTGCTTGAGGGAGATCCCCGGGCTGGACGAGGACGTCATGGCCCGTGCCCCCGCCGCGGAAGCCCCCAGGACCATGTTGATGGCCGCGATTTCGCTTTCGGCCTGGATAAAGACGCCCCCGTCCGCCTTCCGCATGTGCTCCGCCATGTATTCCGTCAGCTCGTTCTGCGGGGTGATGGGATAGCCGGCGTAAAACCGGCATCCCGCGCGGATGGCCGCTTCTCCGATGGCACGGTTGCCCTGGATGAGAACCCTATTCACGGTAAACCTCGATGGCGACTTCGGGGCAGATCATGGCGCAGAGGGCGCAGCCCGTGCAGGTCTCGCCGGCCCGGAAGGTGACGGGGTGGTATCCCCTGGAATTGAGTTCCTCCGAGGGGCTGATCAACATTTTCTTGCACGCCCATATGCAGAGGAGGCACTCCTTGCAGAGTTCCCTGTTGATGGTGATGTAGGCCTTCATGAAAAAAACGCCTCCCGGATACTGGGTGAACGCAATGACGCGAATCAAAGCTTGAATGGCGAAGAAAGTCAAGCACATTTTGGATTTCGATGACGCGGGGAATCCTTTCTTGCCGGCGGTGCCCTTCCTTGACTTGTTTCAACCGGCTGGTGTAGATTGGCGGAAAATGCGTCACTGTGCGAATCGCCCTGTCGGATGCGAGTTTCCTTTCCTCGCCGCATTTTCGGACCCCTTATGTTCAATGCCCATCTGATCAACGATCCTTTCGGGGATCCCGGCGTTTACGTGGAATTCAAGTTCCGGAAGGAAACCCTTTTTTTCGATCTCGGGGATCTTCACAGGCTGGTCCCGCGCATCATTCTCAAGGCCGTCCGGATATTCGTTTCGCACACCCACATGGACCATTTCATCGGGTTCGACCAGATGCTCCGGCTGTGCCTGGGCCGGGACAAACACCTCTTTCTTTTCGGTCCGCCGGGCTTCATCGCGAACCTCGAAAGCAAACTCGGGGCTTACACGTGGAATCTCGTCGAGAATTACGAAAATGATTTCGAGCTCGTCGCGACGGAAATTCATCCGGATCGCCGCGCCATGCGGCGTTACCGCTGCCAGGAAGCCTTCCGGGCCGGCGCCGTGTGCGAGGAGAGGGTCTCCTTTGACGGCCTCGTGACGGAGACGCCTCAATACAGGGTTCGCGCCGTTTTTCTCGACCACAAGATCCCCTGCCTGGCTTTTTCTCTCGAGGAAAAGATGCGGGTCAATGTCAGGAAGAATGTTCTTCAGGAGATGGGCCTGCCGGTCGGGGCATGGCTGGTGGATTTCAAAAACCGCATCCTGCAGGGTGATCCCGACGACACGGCCGTCCGGGCCTGGTGGAAGGATGAAGACAGGAAAGTCATCGAGAGGGTCTTCCGGCTGGGTGACCTGAGGGACAGGGCGGTTAAAATCACACCGGGCCAGAAGATCAGCTACATCTCCGATGTGGTCTACAGCGAGGATAACGCCCGCAAGATAGCCGAATTGGCCCATCGATCGGACATCCTGTTCATCGAGGCCTGTTTCCTCGATGAGGACAGGGACAGGGCGGCGGAGAAATATCATCTCACGGCGAAACAGGCGGGGATGCTGGCGAGGAGGGCCGAGGCGAAGAGAATGGTGGTCTTCCACTTTTCACCGAAGTACAAGGGGTTCGGCCACCTCCTCGTGGAGGAAGCGACACGGGCCTTCATGGCAGACCATGAGACAGAGGCCGGCTTTGAGTTTTGAATGTTGAGTTTTGAATTAAAAAAGCAGTAATGAAAAATTTACCAACTCATAATTCATAACTCAGAACTCAAAATTGGAGCAGGTTTGCGATCCCCAATCCTATCCCCGAACTCCTGGCCCATCGGGGCTGTTCTAAAATGCCCGGATGCGAGGCCCCGGAAATCCCGAGAAGTGAGGCGTGCTGGAGGTACATCGCAGGGATGAGGGATGAGGGAAACAAAGCAGACGGGTGTTTCAGGAAAGCTCTCAGAGCTTTTCGATCTGGAAGCCTTTGATCTCGATCGCCACCGAGCGTTGCAGCATGTCGATCGAGATGACGAAGAGGTCTTTCTTGAGGTCCGTGCGGATGACGGTGCCCTCGATCCCCCTGAAGGGGCCGTCGGTGATCCTCGCCCCTTCCCCCACCTTCGGGTAGGAGTAGTGCTGAATCTCCACCTTCGATTCGATCAGGCGTTTGATCGCCTCGATCTTCTCGTCGGGCACAGGGATGGGGTCGGCGCCCCGGGGCCTGCCGAGAATCTTCACGACGCCGAAGGTCTTGAGGATCTCGAGCCTCACGGCGTTGTCGACGACGGGGAGCTCCACGAAGAGATAGCCCGGGAACATGGGAAGCTGGATTCTCTTCCGGCGATCCTTCCGCCGGCTCCACACCTCGATCAGTGGGAGAAACGTGTGGATCGATTTCTGGGTCAGCCCCAGGTGGACCTTGCCTTCGTGCCGACTCCTCGTATGCACGGCATACCACGCCATTGTTTTGAACGGTCACCCTTTCTGCGATTTGGTGTATCGGGGGAACCTATCGCCTTCCCCGGCGGGTCGGGACGGTTCCCTTTGTCACCCTCGCGTCGATGACGATGTCGTCACCGCTTCGCATGGTTTTCCTGATCTCGAAACGAACCGCCCGGTCCAGGTCGTCGATGCCGAGATCGCCGACCGCCTCAATACCCTTCCCCAGAACCTTCGGGGCCGTGATGACGACCAGCCGGTCCGCCAGGCCCGCCCCGAGGAAGGAGGTGATGACGTCCGAGCCGCCCTCCACCAGTACGGACGAGACGCCTTCCCGGCCGAGGGTCTCCAGAAGTTCTCTGAGATCGACCCGGCCACCGGCGTCGCCCTTGACCATACGGACATCGACTCCCCTCTCGCCGAGGGTCTTCAGCTTCCGCCGGCGGGCGCCGGCTGTCGTGAATATCGTTGTCTTCGCCCTGTCCTGGCCGAGAAGAACTTTCGAGGAAAGAGGGATTCGCAGGGCGGAATCGATGATCACCCGACGGGGGTTTCGCCCCTTCACCAGCCGGCAGGTCAGTTCCGGGTCGTCCTGCACGACCGTACCGGCGCCGACAAGGACGGCGTCGTGGAGACTCCTGAGGCGATGGGCGAACCGGAGCGACGGCGGTGAGCTGATCCACCGGGAACGGCCCGACCGGGTGGCGATTCTTCCATCGAGGGTCTGAGCGTATTTCACGGTGACGAAGGGGCAGCCGGTGGACATGTACTTGAAGAAGACTTCGTTCAGCGCCCGGCACTGTTCTTCCAGGACCCCCGTGGAAACCTCGACACCGTGCCGCCTGAGAAGACGGATGCCCTTTCCCGACACCAGGGGGTTGGGGTCGGCCGATCCGACGACGACCCGCGAAGGACCTGCTTCCAGAATGCGGTCCACGCAGGGCGGGGTCTTCCCGAAGTGGCTGCAGGGCTCGAGGGTGATGTAGAAGGTCGTCCCCCGGAGATTTCCCGTCGCCCTTTCGATCGCGTCGATCTCGGCATGCCGGCCCCCGAACTCGCGGTGATAGCCGCGGCCGACGATCCGGTTTCCACGAGCGATGACCGCGCCGACCATGGGGTTGGGGCTGGTGCGCCCCGCGCCCTTCGCGGCGAGTCTCAGGGCCTCTTTCATGAAGGATTCGTCCCGGAGGGTTGATGTTCTCGACGTTTTCGGCTTCATGATGGAATGTAATTTGCAGTTTTTCTAACGGATCGCCCCGAAAGGACCCCGGCGGCGTTTGGCGCTTATATACTGAATCTCGCGGGTCCTGTAAAGGTCGATTCGCGGCGCTCAGGGTTTCGGGCGATGAATATTTCCTTGAGGTCGCCGGGATCCTGTTATAAATGAAACGGTCTTGCCGGTGCACCCGTCAGGGGCCGGCGTTATCCGAAAGGAGTCAAGAATGAAAGGCATCGTGCTTGCGGGCGGTCTCGGGACACGCCTCCACCCCCTCACAAGGGTGACCAACAAACACCTGCTTCCCGTCTACAAGGAGCCCATGATCTATTACCCCATCCGGACCCTCGTCCACGCCGGAATCACCGACATCCTCATTGTCACCGGCGGGAACAACGCCGGGGATTTCCTGAGGCTCATGGGGAACGGGAGCGAATTCGGGCTCAAGCACCTGAATTACACCTACCAGGAAGGGGAGGGGGGGATCGCCGCCGCCCTGGGCCTCGCTCAGCACTTCGCCGACGGCGGTAAGATCGTGGTCGTGCTGGGCGACAACATCATCGAGAAGAACATCCGGAAGGCCGTCGAGAATTTCAAAAAACAGGAGCGGGGTGCCAAGGTCATCCTCAAGGAGGTGCCGGACCCCCAGCGCTTCGGCGTGCCCGCCTTCGAGAATGAGCGGATCATCCGGATCGACGAGAAGCCGGCGGTGCCGGCCTCGCGATATGCCGTCATCGGCATCTACATGTACGACGGCGGCGTCTTCGACGTCATCAAAACCCTGAAGCCCTCGCAGCGCGGGGAACTCGAGATCACCGACGTGAACAACCACTACATACGGGAAGGGACGCTCACCTGGGAGATTCTCGACGGCTGGTGGACCGATGCGGGAACCTTCGAATCCCTGCAGTACGCCGGAAGCATGGTGGCGAAGACGGGAGCCAATAAACTATAGGAGAGTTTTGAATTTTGAGTGTCGAGTTTTGAGTTAAAAAAACTATATGAAAACCGACATACTCATAATTCATGAATGAAAGCTCCTAATAGGGGCAGGCCGGAATCCTGCGAGTTGGATAGACAGGGATCATTCAAAACTAAAAACTCATAACTCAAAATTGGTATGGCGACCATGATCGACGGAGTCAAGATCAAGAAGCTTCGAGTCATCCCCGACGAACGGGGAAGGCTCATGGAAATCCTCCGCAGCGACGATGATTTCTTCACGCAGTTCGGTCAGGTGTACATGACCACGGCCTATCCCGGCGTCGTCAAGGCCTGGCACTATCACAAGGTGCAGTCGGACAACATGGCGGTGATCCGGGGAATGATGAAGATCGTTCTTTACGACAGCCGCAGGGAGTCGAAAACCTTCGGGGAGGTCAATGAGTTCTTCGCCGGTGAGCACAACCCGGTGCTCATCCACATCCCGCCCCTTGTCTTCCACGGCTTCAAGTGCATTTCAACGGAGGAAGCCGTCGTCATCAATGTCCCCACGGAGGCCTACCGTTACCGGGAACCCGACGAGTACCGGGTCGATCCGCACACAAAGGACATCCCCTACGACTGGAACCGCAGGGACGGGTGAAGGAAGGTCGAACCGAAGACTCAAGGCCGGCCGCCCGGTGCCGATCTTATCCCCCCGTGACTGCTTTTCTCTTCAAGGGGTCGGGTTGTTTATGGATTTGTTCTGGTCTGTATTTTTCTTTGTTGTCGGGGCGGCGATCGGCAGCTTTCTCAATGTCTGCATCTGGCGCCTGCCCCGGGAGAAGTCCATCGTCTTTCCCGCGTCGCATTGTCCTCAATGCGGACACGCCATCCGTCACACCGACAACATCCCCATCCTGAGCTATCTGATCCTCCGGGGGAAGTGCCGGGACTGCGGTGGGAAGATCTCCGTACAATATCCCGTCGTGGAGGCGATCACGGGCGTCCTCTCCCTCGTGCTGTACCTGAAGTACGGCTTTTCGTTCCAGTACACGGCGGCCTTCGCCTTTGCCGGCGCGCTGATCGTCGTCACGTTCATCGACCTGGAGCATCAGATCATCCCCGATGTCATAACGCTGCCGGGGATCCCGATCGGTCTCGCCCTGGGCGTCTTCGCCATGGGGGTCCCTCTGCTTGATGCCGTGCTGGGCATCGTCGTCGGCGGCGGGTTTCTCTATCTCGTCGCCGTGGTCTATCAGCTCTTGACCAAACGCGAGGGCATGGGGGGAGGGGACATCAAACTGCTGGCCATGATGGGTGCCTTCCTCGGCTGGAAATCCCTCTTTTTCATCGTATTCATCAGTTCCCTCCTCGGCGCGCTGGTGGGTGTCGCCGTCCTGATGGCCCAGCGCAAGGGGTTCAGAGCCGCCATCCCTTACGGGCCCTTCCTGTCCGCCGCCGCAGTGGCATACCTCTTCTGGGGGGAGCTTTTCATGACCTTCCTCCTTGCGGGTTCTGCAATCCCTTGAAGGAGCCGGCGATACCCCTCCGGAGTCCCGCCTTTCTTTGCTTTTTCTTCTCAAGATTTTCCCGGTAATACCGATAATAGACTCCAGATAAGATCAACGCTGAGTTCTTCGTAAGTATTTGATATCGTTTGTGTATAGATAAAAAAGCCTGATAAGGGCAAACCGCCTGAAAGGGTGGGGCGCAAAACCACTGGCCTAAGTCCGCCGAGGAAAGGTGGATAAGGTGGCAGGGTTGCCGGGCGAGTACGGCACCTCTCATCGGCAGCGATGGATGTGCTTCACGCGCCCTTGGAAGCTGCGGAGGTGCTCTGGTGCTGCTATTTCGCCTCTCTCGGGTGCTCACGTCGATCCTCTCTTACGCTTCCCGGCTTCCCGCATCCCCTGCCGCCTTGTTCATACAGGCATCATTCATCCGTTGTCTCTGCCGGCGTCCGCCCGGGCATGTCGGCCGCTGCCGCCGCGGAACCGGTTGGGCATGGCAGATTCAACGGCACGGTTTTTGCTGAATTTTTGATTCCGGGCGAAGTTCGTCCCGGGACTACCGATTTCGCTTTGGGTCGGGCATGAAAAAACCGGTTTTATTCAATAAAAATGGGTTTTCGCTCACGGAACTCATGGTGACGATCGCCCTTTTCACGATCCTCTGTCTGATGGCTATACCCCAGTTTCTGAGATTCGCTGAAAACGGAAACCTGCGGTCCGCCACCCGGGACATCACCTCCGACATCATGAATATGAGGGAGACAGCCCTCGCACGGGGCGCCCAGTGCCGGATCACCTTCAACACGGGTGCCAACAATTATATCCTGACGACACCCGATGGAAACATGACCAAGACGCCATCGAACTTCAGCCCGGACATCGTCATAACGGAAGCCCATTTCGGAGGTGGAACGACCATGAGATGCGAGCAGAGAGGCACAGCGAGCATGGGGCATGTCAAGCTCCGCAACGCCCGAGGCTCGACGGCGACGATAACGGTCAACATCACGGGAAAGACCTATGCTACGTTCACTATGCAATAAGAGGGGAATCACTCTCATCGAGCTCATGATTGCCGCCCTCATCACGGCCGTCGGCATCATGGCGCTTCTCTCCATGCACCCGACGGCCTGGCGGGCCTCGGGCCGGTCCGATCTCATGGGGAGGGCCGCGGGGATCCTCCACAAGGAACTCGAAACTGAAGAAATGATGATAATGAATCCCTGCAACCCGCCGCCGCCCGCCAGCGAGACCAAACCCGTTTTCACCAGCGGCCCCGGGCCCGCGAAGCAGGGCGATTTTTCGTATGTCGTAGACACGACCAGAACGCAGCACCCGAGCACCGGTCTCTGGACGGTTACCGTGACGGTGACCTGGCCGGGGAACACGACGGGCATCGCCGAGACCATTTTCGTCACCCGTCAGGAGCGGTTCCGGTTCCCCGAGGGATGCATATGAAAACGAACGAAAAAGGCTTCACGCTCGTCGAGCTTCTCGCCACGATCGGTGCCGGTCTCATCCTCCTTGCCGCCATCGCCACGGCCGTGACGTTCGGCTATCGCTCTTCCGTCGCGGTCGAGCGGAAGGTCACGGCGGTGGAGGATGCCCGGGCGGCCCTGGAACTCATGGCCACGGAGATCCGGATGGCCTCCTACAACCCGACGTTTGCCCTGAACCTGTGGGCGCCGCGCTGTGACGGGGTGGGGGCAAACCAGACCTACCGGGGAATCCAGGAAGCCACGGCAAATAATATCACCGTCCAGATGGACATCAGTGAAAACTCCGTCATCGGTGACGCCAACGAGATCATCCGCTATTCCTACGATGTGGGAAACCAGCGCATTACCAGACTCGTCAACTGCCAGGGCGGCGCCCAGCCCTTTCTGGGAGATGCTGTCGCCAACGTGAACCAGCGGACGGTCCTGGTGATCAACAATGACCTGAACATCCCCGTATTCAGGTATTTCAACGGCTCCGGTTTGGAGATCCAGCCGGAGACCAATCCGGCCGTCATCCCCGACATCCGCAGGGTCGACATCACTCTCGCCGTCCAGACGGAGCACGTCGACCCGAACACGAACCAGAGGAGGACGCTCATCTACTCAACCAGCGTTATTCCGAGAAACCATGCTCCGGTCATGTGACAAAATCTTTTTTCCGGGAGGCCTGTCAAAATGAATTCTCAGCGGGGCATCGCTCTTGTCGTGGCCCTTCTGGCCAACGTGATCCTTCTTGCCGTGGGGGTTCTTGCCATCCATCTCTCCACGAAGGACATCCGGGCAAGCTTCGCCGTACTGGGGGATAAGAAAGCCTTTGCCGCCTGCGAGGCGGGGGTGCACGCGCTGGCCGCCAACTTCGACCCCGGAACTATAGCCCAGCAGCCGCAGACCAGCGTGGTCAATTCGGCCGTGGATCCCAATTCAGTGTACACGATTAGCCCGCCCGAACAGCCCACGACGGGGCCGGCCATCGTCCCGCTTACGGGCTACCAGATCGGGGGGGGGGCATCATGGGGGCAGGAGAGATTCAACGCCAGGGTGAGGGGAGAGAACACCGCCTACAACAGCCGGGTTGAGGTCGTTGTGGGTCTTGGGTTCGGCCCCATCGAGCTGACCACCACGTCAAGGTAGGAGGATTCAGGATCATGGATAAGAGAAGGATCGTATTCGTCCTCTTTGTGTCATTCGCACTGCTCTTCAGTCCCTCTGTCCGCGCCGACGACACGGCCCTCTTCACGACCGTCGCGCCGGACGCCCTGATCATCCTCGACCTTTCAGGGAGCATGAACTGGACGCCCTACGGGGAGACGATGTTCACCGCAAACGCCATGAACTGCAACTCGAGCACAGCCCTGTTCTGGGGTGAGAAAGGCGCCGGGCACATGGCGGAATGCACGATCCTATCCACGTCCGTTCCCAAGTATGGCGATCCGGCCTGTCTGGGGCCCTTCGCAAGGACCTCGGGGATCGCGGGCACGACGGACTGCAGCAGAGTGGCCATCGCCAAGCGGACCCTCTTCGACATCCTCGACGACAACGACAGCAACAACATCACGAGCGCCGATGACAAGAGTCTGAACGTCCGCATCGGTTACATGCGCTTCACGACGGCCGATGACACGGCGGGCAACCCCCGGAGCGGCAACATCCAGATCCCCACCACGCCCACCGACATGGGCATCGGGGCCCGCTACAGCCGCCTCTACTGCAACAACGCCACCAGTTGTGCCCCGAACGCAAACGTGGCCGGCACAATCAGCGGGGCGACGGCCTCGGGAGGGACCCCCCTTGTAAGCGCCCTTCAAGAAGCCAGGACCTACCTCGACAGTCACAAGGCCACCGACCCCGCCCAAGAGTGTCGGCAGAAATTCGTCATCCTCATATCGGACGGCGGGGACACCTACGCATGCGGCGGCAACGGCCAGGAGGACCAACAGAGCCAGTACGTGCGCCGAAGGGCCTCCGTCAAGAGGGCGAAGGATCTGGCCGATCAGGGCTACAAGGTCTTTGTCATCGGTTTCGGCGTCCAGATGCCTCACTACCTCAGAAACACCCTCAACTGGATGGCTTATTACGGCGGGACGGACAACCCCGGTGTCGCCAACAACGGGAACACCGGCGCCTACGACCCCGGCATCTTCGGTGCGACTCTGTGCCCCGTGTCCTCAAATCTCGCCCATCACAATATCGATGGCGACGGTGATCACTGGTACGCCCTAACGAACGACCCCGGTGAAATCGACCTGTCGGGCTACGCCTTTCTCGCGGCAAGTTCCGCCGACCTGACGGCGGCTCTCAAGTACGCGATCAACATCATCCGGGAGGCCACCTATTCCTTCACGCAGGCCTCTGTCGCCTCCTCGAGGCTCATGGATGAAAACTACCTGTACGAGGGATCCTTCCAGCCTGTCAACAACGACCCCTTCTGGCTGGGGCATCTGAAGAAGTACCAGATCAATCCCGACGGCACCGTCGGAGCCCAGCTCTGGGATGCCGGTGCCGTTCTCAGCAACATGACCGCGGCGAGCAGGAACATGTTCACGCTTGTGAATGGAAGCAAAACGAGTTTCACGACCTCCAACATCACGGCCTCGATCCTGGGCGTGGCGGACACGACCGAGAGGGACAGGGTCGTCAACTATTTCCGCGGCGAGGCCGGTTACAACCCCGACGGCTGGAGGCTCGGGGATGTCTTCCACTCTCCTCCCATCAACATCGGGACCCCCTCGCCCTACTACTACGATGCCCGGGACGAGAGCCATGCCTTCAACACCTTCCGGGACAATAATATCCGGTCGTCGGGAAACGGGCTGCGCGTGGTGGTGACGGGCGCGAACGACGGCCAGCTTCACGGTTTCCGGACGGGCGACGGTTCGGAGGCCTGGAGCTTCATTCCCCCCAACCTCCTTCCGAAACTCAAGAACGTTGCCCATACGACCCACCCCACGGCATTGAGCCACCAGTATTTCGTTGACGGCCCCATCACCGTGGCCGACGTCTGGCTGGGGAACGGAAGCGGCACGCAGAAAACGGCGGCCGAGTGGAAAACGATGCTCGTTTTCGCGGAGGGCCAGGGCGCGGGTCCTTTACTCTGGAGCAGTTCACCGCACTGCGCATCCGATGACCCCATCACGTACAGCGCCACTTACAGCGCCGCAACGCCCTATTACTGCGGTTACTGGGCCTTGAACGTCACCAGTTCCCTGAACCCGTCTTACATGTGGCGCCTCAACCCCAGCGCTGCCCAGGGGCCCTACCTTGGAGACCCCTGGAGCAAGGTCTACGTGGGCCGCGTGAAGGTGGCCGGCCAGGAGAAGTGGGTCGGTTTTATCGGTGGAGGCTACAACGGCGATGACTGCCAGGGCGGCGGCGAGTGCGACACCCGCGGGAAGGGCTTTTTCGTCATAGACCTGCAAACGGGCAATATCCTCTGGAGCTACAACATGGGGAATGACGCCGCCATGACCTACAGCCTCCCGGCGGCGCCTGCCATCGCCGACACCGACAACGACAATTTCATCGACACGGCCTACATCGGCGACCTCGGCGGGAATGTCTGGCGATTCAGATTCTGCTCGGCCGCCGACGGGGACCTCTGCAGTTATGGAAACTGGCAGGGAACCAAACTCTTTAACTCCTCGACGGGCACCATCCGCCCGATCTACACGACACCGTCGGTGGCACTGGACAGCCGCGGACAGATCTGGGTTTACTTCGGCACGGGGGACAAGACGGACCCTACGGCCGCAAACGCCCAGGAAAAATTCTTCGCCGTTAAGGATATCGATTTTACCGGCACCAGAAACCTCGGTGACCTTGACAACATCACGCAGGGCACCTACACGGACGGCACCGGCAAGAAGGGATGGTATATCAACCTCCCGGGGCAGGGCGAGAAGATCCTTGCCGACTCGGCCGTCTTCGGAAACGTGGCCTACTTCACGACCTACACGCCCGCCCAGAGCAACGACCCGTGCAACCAGGCGGGTTCGGCGCGACTCTACGCCGTGAACTATGTAAGCGGCGGCGGCATCCTGGGCGGCAATCGCAGCATGGAGATCGGCACCGGCATACCCACGGCGCCGGTCCTTTCCCTGAAACCCGGCGGCAGCGGAAGTCCCGACCTGTATGTGACCGTCAGCGGCGGAAGCGCCGGAGGCGGCGGCGCGGATGCGAGGACCGCCCGCATACCCTTCAACCCGCCGTCGCTTGCAAACCGCACCAACGTCCTCTACTGGCGTGACACGAGGCTTCAGTAGATAAAGGCCGGGATCCTCCCTTCGAGAATCACCGGCTTCTCACCCCAGCCGGAAAGGCGGGAACCGATGCAGGTTCCCGCCTTTCTTTTTTTTCGTATCCGCCGGTCTTCTCTCCGGGCGCATCGGGAGATAGGATTCGCCGCCTGAGATCCGCAGGGAGGATGAATGGGAAACCCTCCGACATCCCGGGGTTTATATACATGAAAAAACTTGACTTCCCGGACCGATGCATATAGTGTTACGTCGAATTTCGAACCCCGTTTTTTCGGGCTTCCGTCAGGGCGCCCGCACCGGGTGGAAGGCTGGATTTGCTGCTGAAGGTTGGCCCCCAGGCCAACTTTTTTCTTATCAGGAAGGACACAGGATGAGGCATCGCCTGCTTGAAATGCTGAGAACGTCACTGGAAGCCTGCTCGGCCGCGGGTATCCTGGAGACGGGGGATCTGCCCTTCATCGAACTGGAGGCGCCAAGGGAAGAGGCTCACGGAGACTACGCGACCAATGTGGCCATGATCCTCGCTTCGCGGGCGAAGAGAAACCCCCGGAAGATCGCCGAGAGCATCCTGAAGCACATGGATGACCGGAGCGGAATTCTTCAGAAGGTCGAGATCGCAGGACCGGGCTTCATCAATTTCCACCTGAAGGAGAACGTCTGGGCGGCGCTCCTGGAGGAAGTGGAAAAGCTGGGGGAGGGATACGGCCGCTCCGGCTTCGGCGGGGGCTGCAAGGTCATGGTGGAGTTCGTGAGCGCCAACCCCACCGGGCCCCTGCATGTAGGGCATGCCCGGGGCGCCGTGATCGGGGACGTGGTGGCCAACATCCTCGGGGCGACGGGGTATGCCGTGACACGGGAGTATTACGTCAACGACGTGGGGAACCAGATGAACAACCTGGGGCGGTCGGTCTATTACCGCTATCTTGAGCTCCAGGGCGTCAAGGTGGATTTCCCGCAGGAGTGTTACCGGGGCGATTACATCGTCGAGCTCGCCCGGGAAGTCTTCAAGAAGGAGGGCGACCGTTATCTCGACACCGGAAGCGAGGAGACGGTCCTCCCGTTCTTCACGGACTACGCGGCGCGCTCGATCATGGAAGGCATCCGGGACGATCTCCGGGCCTTCGGCGTCGTTTTCGACGTCTACTTCAGCGAGCGGGAACTCTACAGGGGCGACGGAGTGGCGAAACTCCTCGAGGATTTGAAACAGCGGGGCCTCATCTACGAGGCGGAAAACGCCACCTGGTTCAAGTCGACGGCCTTCGGCGACGAGAAGGACCGCGTGGTGGTACGGGAGAACAACGTGCCCACCTATTTCGCCGCCGACATCGCCTATCATCAGAACAAGTACGCCCGCGGGTTCGACCTCATCATCGACGTCTGGGGCGCCGATCACCACGGCTACATCCCACGGATCCATGCCAGCATCGAGGCCTTCGGGCGAAAGCGGGAGACGCTGAAGATCATCCTTGTCCAGCTCGTGAGCCTGCTCAGGCAGGGGAAGCCCGTGGCCATGTCGACGAGGGCGGGCGAGTTCGTCACCCTGCGGGAGGT
>DAOTMG010000035.1:0-27538 GCA_035450185.1 Syntrophales bacterium
GGGCGAGTTCGTCACCCTGCGGGAGGTCGTCGACGAGGTGGGCAGGGACGCAGCGCGCTACAATTTCATGATGCGGCGGTCCGACAGCCATCTCGATTTCGACCTCGACCTGGCGAAGCGGCAGTCGAATGAAAACCCCGTGTATTACGTGCAGTATGCCCACGCCCGGATATCGAGCATCATGAGGACGGCCCTGGAGAAGGGATTTTCGATTCCGACCTACCGCGACATCGACCCCGCGGTGCTCACGCTCCCGGAGGAAATAACGCTCATCAAGAGCGTGATCCGGTTCCCCGAGGTCGTCGAGGCAGGCGCCCGCGCATTGGAACCGCACCGCCTGACTTTTTACCTGAACGACCTCGCCGGCACCTTTCACAGCTACTACAACAGGAACCGGGTCATCTCGGACGACGCCGCCCTGAGCCGGGCCCGGCTCTATCTCGTCCGCTGTATCGGGCAGGTCCTGCGAAATGCGCTGGCCCTCCTGGGCGTCACGGCCCCGGAAAGAATGTGAGAACGGGTTTCCATGGAATACCGGAAAAGGGATTTCGAATTGAGGCTCGGCAAACTGGGCGTGGTTCTCTTCACGCTCGGGATCTCCTGTCTTCTTCTGGCCTCTTTTATCTTCGGCGTCATGGTGGGCCTGAACATCGAAAGCGCGCCGGAGGACATCGCGAAGAGCATCCCCCGGCTCATCAAGCAGAAGATCGTGAAGGCCCCCGAGGAGGGCGAGGCCCCGAAACAGGAAGAAGGCCGGGAGGAGGGGCCGAAGAGGCCGCCTGCGGAGGGGAAGGACGACTTCAAGCTGTCCTTTTTCGATACCCTGACCAGGAAGTCCGACGCGGTCAAGCCCTCGGTGGAATCCGGCGATAAAAAGGAGTCGCCGCCGAAAGCTGCGGAGAAGGCGAAGGCGGCGAAGGGGAAATTCGTCCTCCAGGTGGTCTCCATGCAGGACCGCTCAAAGGCGGAGGAGATGAAGGGGACACTGATCCAGATGGGTTACGACCCCGTCGTGGACGTCGCCGAAATCCCCGGCAGGGGGAAGTGGTACCGGGTCAAGTTGAGAGGATTCGAAACGCGGGAGGATGCCCGCCGGGTTGCCCGGGAGATCGAACGGAAACTCAAGGGGGTCCAGTGTCTCGTCGCGCCCCAGGAGAACGGGTAGGGGGGATCGGTATGTTCGAGGCCTTGACGGAAAAGTTGGACCAGGTTTTCAAGAAACTCCGGAGCCGGGGGCGGCTCGACGAGAACAACATCCGTGAAGCCCTCCGTGAAATCCGCCTGGCGCTTCTCGAGGCGGACGTCCATTTCAGGGTCGTCAAGGACTTCATCGAGGATGTCCGCGCCCGGGCCGTGGGCCAGGAGGTGCTCGCGAGCATCACGCCGGGCCAGCAGGTCGTGAAGGTCGTGCACGAACGCCTCGTGGAACTCATGGGCGGGCAGAGCCCCCCGGGACTGAAGCTTACCAAGCAGTTCCCGACCCCCCTCATGCTCGTCGGCCTGCAGGGCTGCGGGAAGACGACGACGGCTGCGAAGCTGGCCCATCACCTCATGGGGCAGGGCAAGAGGGTGTACCTGGTTCCAGCCGACGTCTACCGGCCCGCGGCGATCGAGCAGCTGAAAATCCTTGCCGGCCAGATCGGTGCCGGTGTTTTCGACGTCCGCAGCGACGACGACCCCGTCCGGATCTGCGCGGAAGCCCTCGGAGAGGCGCGCCGCGGCGGCTACGACGTGATGATCATAGACACCGCCGGGAGACTTCACATCGACGAGGAGATGATGGAGGAGTTGAGAAAGATCAAGGCGGCCGTCAACCCGTCGGAGATCCTTCTCCTGGCCGACGCCATGACGGGGCAGGATGCCGTGGCGGTGGCGACGAAGTTCAACGAGATTCTGGAGATCGACGGTGTCGTCCTGACCAAGATGGACGGCGATGCGCGGGGCGGCGCGGCTCTTTCGCTCAGGGCCGTGACGGGAAAGCCGATCAAATTTGTCGGTGTCGGCGAAAAGATCGATGCCCTGGAAGTGTTCCACCCCGATCGGATGGCGACGCGGATCCTCGGCATGGGCGATATCCTCGGCCTCGTCGAGAAGGCGCAGGCGGCCATGGACGTCGAGCAGGCCCGGGCGCTGGAGAAGAAACTCCGGAAGGACGAGTTCACCCTGCAGGACTTCCGGGACCAGCTCACCCAGATGCGGAAGATGGGTTCCCTCAGCGATATTCTCGGGATGATACCGGGCTTCGGCAGGATGAAGGCCCTGAAGAACATGGAGGTTGATGAAGGGGAACTCACCCGCACCGCGGCCATCATCGACTCCATGACGATCAAAGAGCGCAAAAACCCGCTCATCATCGACGGCCGGAGACGGAAGCGGATCGCCGGCGGGAGCGGCACCACCGTCCAGGACGTCAACCGCCTGCTCAAGAATTACGCCGAGATGCGCAAGATGATGAAGAAGATGATGTCCAGGGACGGGACGAAAGTCCTGAGGCGGGGGCCCTTTCCGTTTCAAAAATAATGTGTTTCAAAACGATAAATGTTATGATAGTTAGTAACTCTTTTTAATAAAATCTCAGGAGATGGTCGGATACGATGGCAGTGAAAATCAGGTTGACGCGCGCTGGGACCCGGAAAAAACCTTTTTACAGGATCGTCGTCGCCGAATCCGTGTCGCCCCGTGACGGGCGTTTCATCGAGATTCTCGGGAATTACGATCCGAAGAAAGACCCGCCGGAGGTGAAAGTCAAAGAAGAGCGTGTCCGGGAATGGCTCTCGAGAGGAGCCGAACCGACGCTGACGGTTTCCCAGCTGCTGAAAAAGAAGGGGATCACTACTCAGAGGGCCGTTCCCAGGACGGCCTGACACCCGATCAAAGAGCCGAGCACTCAGGGTTGTTTGTCGTTTCCTGTCGATAGGTTTCCCGCAAACGAATTCAGGGGAGGTGGTCACGATGAAGGACTTGATCAAGTACATCGCTCAGGCACTGGTCGACAACCCCGACAAGGTTGAGGTTTCCGAAGTCCAGGGAGAACAGACATCCGTGATCGAATTGAGGGTGTCGAAGGAGGACCTGGGCAAGGTCATCGGCAAGCAGGGAAAAACGGCAAAGGCCATGCGAACGATCCTCAGTGCTGCGTCAGCCAAGGTGCACAAGAGAACGGTCCTGGAAATCATCGAATAGATGTTTCACGGAACATGGCGCTGGTTGAAATCGGCAAGATCGTCAGGTCACAGGGCCTCCGCGGCGGCCTGAAGGTGGCATCCTATCTGGAATCGGGAGAGATCCTCGACCGCCTCGATGAGGCTTTTCTGCAGTCGGAGGGAGGGAAATACAGGCGCTTCAGGGTCGAGCGGGCCGCACGGCGGGATAAACGGTTTTTTCACCTGAAACTCGAGGGGGTGAACGACCGGGATGCCGCCTCGAAGCTGGTCGGGCAGGCGGTGTTCGCATCGGCCGGGCACCTGCCGTCGTTGCCGGAAGGTGAATATTACTGGCGGGAAGTCATCGGCCTCCGGGTGGTCACCGAGGAGGGGGAGCCCCTGGGGACAGTCCAGGCCGTTTTTCCCGCGGGAAGCCATGACGTTTATGTCTGCGGCGGGGGGGAAAGAGAAATCCTGCTTCCGGCCATATCCGAGGTGGTCCGGACGGTGGATATCGAGAAAGGTCTGATGACGGTCAGACTGCTGAAAGGCCTGTAGACTGGAAGAAGATGATCTTTGACATCCTGACCCTTTTCCCTGAAATGTTCCAGTCTCCCCTGGAGAGCAGCCTTCTGAAAAAAGCCAGGGAGAAGGGGTTGATCCGGGTCAACCTCCACAACATCCGCGATTACGCGAGCGGTAGACACCGCATGACCGATGACTACCCCTATGGGGGCGGCGCCGGGATGGTCATGAAGGTGGAACCCGTTGCCGAGGCCCTGGATGCCCTGCTCCCGGAGAGGGGCACCGCACCGGTCATTCTTCTCACCCCGCAGGGGGAGGCCTTCAACCAGAAAATGGCCGGCGAGTTTGCGGGTCAGGTAAGGATCGTCCTCGTCTGCGGACGCTATGAGGGTGTCGACGAACGGGTGCGGGAACACCTCGTTGACCGGGAAGTTTCCGTCGGAGATTATGTGCTGACGGGGGGGGAACTCCCCGCTCTCGTGATTGTGGACGCCGTCTCACGGCTGGTTCCGGGTGTGCTCGGCAATGTCGATTCCGCCTCATCGGAATCTCACGCGGAGCACCTCCTCGAGTGGCCCCAGTACACGAGGCCGGCGGAGTACCGCGGGTGGAAGGTGCCCGGGATCCTGCTCGAGGGCCATCACAGGAACATCGAGGAGTGGAGACGGAGGGAATCACTCAGGAGAACGCTCGAAAGAAGGCCCGATCTCCTGGAGAAGGCGGCACTCTCCGAGGCGGACCTGAAGATCCTGGAAACCCTCAGGAAGGAACGATGAAAGAGGAAGCCGCCTTTCAACGACGGAGATGCCACCGCGTTTTTACATTGCTCTTTTGCATTATCCCGTCTACGACCGCCGGGGGCGCGTCGTAACGACGGCCGTGACGAACCTGGACATACACGACATATCGAGGTCGTCGAGGACTTACGGTGCCGGGCGGTTTTACATCGTGACGCCGATCGAGCGGCAGCAGGAGCTGGTCCGCAGGATCCTCAGCCACTGGCAAGAGGGACCCGGCGCCCTATACAACCCTTCGAGGCGGGAAGCGTTCGGCCTGGCGGACGTGAAGGGCTCTCTCGATGAAGTGCTCGACGACATTTCCGGAAGGACCGGGCAGCGGGCCAGGGTCGTCGTCACGGGGGCGGGATTTTCCTCGGGGCTGACCGGTTTCGAGGAACTGCGCAGCCGCATGGACGCCGAAGGTGCTCCCTGTCTTCTGGTCTTCGGGACCGGATCGGGGCTCGCGGAGGAGGTCACGGGCCGGGCCGATTTTGTGCTCGAACCCCTGAGGGGGGCCGGCAGCTATAACCACCTGTCCGTGCGGTCCGCTGTCGCCGTGGTCCTGGACCGGCTGTGCCGGGAATGACAGGCCGTGCCGGCAGCGATGACAGGGGAACGGCGCTTTCCGCCAGGCTGGAGATAGAAAACACTTGACAGACTCAAGGGAGGTTTTTGCACCAATGGATATCATCGAGATGCTCGAGAAAGAGCAGATGCGGGGTGACATCCCCGGTTTCAAACCCGGCGACACCGTCAAGGTCTATGTCAAGATCGTCGAGGGGCAGAAGGAGAGGATTCAGGTTTTCGAAGGTGTCGTGATCCGCAGGAGACGGGGCAACAGCCGCTCGACCTTCACGGTCCGGAAGATGTCCTACGGCGTGGGCGTCGAAAGGACCTTCCCGCTCCACTCCCCCGTGCTCGACCGCATCGACGTGGTCAGCCGGGGAAAGGTCAGGCGATCCAAGCTTTATTACCTGCGGGGGCGCCGGGGGAAAGAGGCCAAGATTAAAGAAGCGGAATAGGGACGATGTTTCTCCGGAACCGGCTGTTTCAAGCCGGTTCCGGTTTTTTGCGAAGGTGATTCTTCAGTCCGTCAGGCTCTGATCCGGGGACATGGATTCTTTCGAGTCGAGGGCATACCGGCGCGGCTTCACGGTCATTGCCGGTATCGATGAAGCAGGGCGGGGACCCCTGGCCGGTCCCGTCGTCGCGGCCGCCGTGGTGCTGCCCCGGGGTTACCGAAACGGCGACGTCCGTGACTCCAAGCAGATCACACCCCGGTCCCGTGCGAGGCTCTACGACACCATCGCCCGCGACGCCCTTTCCGTCGGCCTGGGGGTGGTGGAACCGTCCGTCATCGACCGTGTGAACATTCTCCAGGCGACGCTGTTGGCCATGAAGGAGGCCGTCGCGGCGCTCGCCCTCCCGCCGGATCACCTTCTCATCGACGGTATTCACCGCATCGATATCTCCATTTCGCAGGAGACCATCATCCGGGGGGATTCCCGGAGCCTCTCCGTGGCCGCGGCCTCGATCATCGCGAAGGTCTCGCGGGACCGGATCATGGAGATCTACCATCACCAGTTTCCCCAGTACAATTTCATCCGAAACAGGGGCTACGGCACCCGGGAACACCTCGAAGCCGTAAGACGGCACGGGCTCTGCAAAATTCACAGGCGGTCCTTCAAAATCTCAAAGGAGTCCCTTGACGAAGAGCAGAATTGACACGGGCAGGGAGGGTGAGGCCCATGCCGTCCGGCATCTCCAGCGGGAAGGATACCGGATCATCGAGCGGAACTACCGCTGCGTCTTCGGTGAGATGGACATCATCGCCCGGGAGGGAGGGGCCTGCGTCTTCGTGGAGGTCAAGTCACGGAGGTCCGTCCGGTTCGGCGACCCCAAGTACGCCGTGGATCGGAGGAAGCAGAGAAAGATGTCGGCCGTTGCCCTATGTTACCTGAAGGAGAAACGTTTGCTGGACCATCCGGCGAGATTCGACGTCGTCACGGTGCTTTTTTCCGAGGAGGGGCCGCGGGTGGAACTGGTCCGAAACGCCTTCGGCCTTGCGGCCCGCTGAGAGGTGACCGAAGTGGCAAAGCAGGAAACCTCCGGTAGGGGGTCCCTATTCATTGTATCCACCCCGATCGGCAACCTGGAAGACGTCACGCTCCGGGCGCTTCGGGTCCTGAGGGAGGTGTCCCTCATCGCCGCCGAGGACACCCGGCGCGTGCGCAGGCTTCTTCAGGCCTACGATATCCAAACCCCCGTCATGAGTCTTTACGATCATGTCGAGGCGCGGAAAGCGCCCCTTCTAATCTCCCGGCTCCGGGCAGGAGAAGATGTGGCCTACGTGTGCGATGCCGGTACACCCCTGGTGTCGGACCCCGGGTATCTCCTCGTCCGGAAGGCGATCGAGAGCGGCGTGCCCGTCGTCCCCGTCCCGGGCCCGTCGGCGGTGATGGCCGCTCTCAGCGTGGCCGGACTTCCGACGGACCAGTTCGTCTTTTGCGGTTTCCCGCCTTCGAGAGCGGGCCGGAGACGCGAGTTTTTCAAATCCCTCGCCGGGGAGGCAAGGACGCTCGTCTTCTTCGAATCGCCGCGGCGTCTTCTTGCGTGCCTCGAGGATCTCCACGCCCTCTGGGGGGACCGCCGGGCCGTGATCACCCGTGAGCTGACGAAGAAGTTCGAAGAGATCTGCCGGGGGACCCTTTCAGAACTCCGGTTCCGCCTGGAGGGGGAAGGCGTTCGCGGAGAGGTCACGCTCCTCGTGGAAGGGCTGCGTTCCGAAGCCGTGCGGGATGAACCCGGGGGGTTGACGGCGAGGATCAGGGAACTTCAGGGAAACCCGGCGCTGACAACGAAAGATATCGTCGGGATCATCGTCTCGGAAACGGGTCTGCCGAGAAGCAGGGTGTACCGCGAGGTGATCGCGGTGCGCTCACGCCGCGAAAAGTCTTGAACTGTTCGGAAAGGTGTGATACTTCACCCCAAAACATTAGGGATTTCAAGAGGTCGGGAAAAGACGTGAAGCGAGACGACGATACAGGGAAGAACCGCAACAGCAGCTTCCGGGACCGGTACGAGGAGGCCATCAGCAACCTCGAAAAAGAACTCGCCGAGAAGGGCCTGTCCCGGGACGAGATCCAGAGCCTGGAGGAGGTCGTCTACGGACGGGGCGAGGAACTGGAGGAAGGCTCTGTCGCCCCGACGGGAGGCCTCGCGGCTGAAGGGGTGCCGGGCGTCCCCTTCCCGCCGCGCCGCGACGCGGATTTTGTAGACGACATTCCCCGGGAATCCAGGGGGAATCTTTTCTCAACAGGCAGAGAGGAGACCGGTATGGAGAAGCCTACGTACAAGGAGGGCGAGCGGATCTACGATCTGACCGATGTCGTCGAGGACCCGCAGCTGAAAGTCGACAGGGAGGATGCCGGGCCGGTGCCGGCCCCCCCGACGAAGGGGCAAACGACCGCGGCGGTGCTGGAGGAGGTTGTGATCCCGACGGGCAAGAAAGTGTACGATCTCTCAAACCTCTACGATGAAAGCCGGGAGGACCAGATCCGGGAGGAGATCCGGCAGAAGGCCGTCGAAATCGCCGAAAAGGTAGCCCGGGAAGTGATGCCCGGGATCGTGGAACGGGTGATCCGGGAAGAGATCGAAAAGTTGAAAAAAGCCTGAACAGAAAAAACGGTCCGGGATAACCGGATGTGGCCGGGATTTCAGAGGCGACGTCGATCGGCGACGGACGCCTTTTACATTTGAGACGGGAGATTCCGATGGGGATGAAGACAAGGGTCCTGCTTGCCGCGTTGATCGTCGCGATCGGCCTCGGCGGCTGTTCCTGGTCAAAGGCGGGAAAAGCGAAACCTCAATTTCCTCCCGGCGAGGGGGATATCCGGCTCATTGCCGTGATGCCCGTGCTGAATCAAACCAAGGAACGGGACGTCCCGCGGCTGCTGCGGCAGAAGCTGTACGACCAGCTATACTTCAAGGGTTACCCCAAAATCCCTCTGGAGGTGATCGACGGCAAACTGGACGAGGCCTTCAAGGGCGAACCCGATCATTTCCGGTACAACGCCGCACCGCAGACGGTGGGGCGGCTCCTGGGGGCCGACGCCGCCCTTTATGTGACGCTCCTCGAAGCCAGTGTGACCAGCTCCATGGGCGTTTACGCCCCGGTCACGGTTTCCGCTCTCTTCGAGCTCAGGAACACCCGATCGGGGGAGGTCCTGTGGTCCTCGAACCAGAAGACGGTGATGCGGCATTACGACATCACGAAAAAGTGGCTCGAATGGAAAACGAGAATTGCCTTCGAGGACGCGATCGACGACGTGGTTCGAAAGGCAATGGCCACTCTGCCTGACGGTCCGAACGCCCTGGGCTGACGTCGCGGAAGAAATCCGAAGGCCCGGTACAGGCTTCCATGGTGAACATCCCGAATCTCCTCACGCTTCTGCGGATCCTGCTGGTTCCGGTCTTCGTGATCCTGTTGATCCAGGAATCGTTTCTCAAGGCCCTCCTCGTCTTTTCCCTGGCGGGGCTCACCGACGCCCTCGACGGGTTCATCGCCAGGGTCCTGCGCCAGAAGACCGTTCTGGGCCTTTATCTCGACCCGCTGGCGGACAAGGCCCTGATTATTACCTCCTTTGTCACCCTGTCCGTCATGGGCATGATTCCGCCGTGGCTCGCCGTCATCGTGATCAGTCGTGATTTCATCATTCTTCTGGGCATTTCCGTCATGTCCCTGATGTCCATCCCTTACGAGCTCAAGCCCACCCTCATCAGCAAAATCACCACCGCCTTACAGCTCCTCACGGTTTTCCTGGTCCTCCTGTTGACGCACGTAAACGGTTCCGACCAGGCCCAGCGCGTCATGCCGCTCTTCTGGCTGACGGGGACCCTGACGGTGGCGTCGGGGTTCGTCTACATCCGGAAGGGGTTGAAATTCGTCAGCGAGGACACGGCTGAAAAGGAGAAAAAGTGAGATTTGTCTTGACATTAGCGGTTTTTATTGTTAGTCATTATCCGGTTTTTTTCGGCATGAAAAGAGGATGTAGGCACGTAGCTCAGGGGGAGAGCGCCATCTTGACGCGGTGGATGTCCAGGGTTCAAATCCCTGCGTGCCTACCATTTTTTATCCTGTGAGCAGGCGGGAAGCTAAAGGGCATCAGGGTGGCCGTGGTCGATGATGTCCTTTATTCGATCGGCCTGCTTTTTTGATCACCCGGTGAGTACCGATGGGAAAAATCGAAGTTCAGTTTGCTGACGGAAAGAAGCAGTCCTTCCCGGCCGGCACGGCCGTCAGGGACGTCATCGCATCCTGGCGGAAAGAACTCCTTGGGAGCGCCGTTGCCGCCAGGGTCAACGGGGACCTGCTCGATCTGAGCCGCCCCCTGGAACAGGGCGGCGCCCTGGAGGTGATCGACATCCACACGCCCGAAGGGCTGGGGATACTGCGTCACAGCATCTCCCACGTGATGGCCCATGCCGTCCAGGACACCTTCCAGGGCGTCAAGGTCACCATCGGGCCCTCCATCGAAGATGGGTTCTATTACGATTTCGACTACGAGAAGACCTTCACCCCCGAGGACCTGAAAAAGATCGAAGACCGCATGAAGGAGATCGTCTCCGGGGATTTCCCCTTCGTCCGTCAGGAAATGTCCAGGCAGGAGGCCCTTTCCTTTTTCAAAGAGAAGGGCGAGTCCTACAAGGTCGAACTGATCAACGACCTTCCCGAGGATGTCAAGACAGTCAGCCTCTACCACGAGGGAGGGTTCACCGACCTCTGCCGTGGGCCCCACATCCCCTCGACGGGGTTGATCAAAGCCTACAAGCTCATGAGCGTCGCCGGGGCCTACTGGAGGGGAGATGAAAAGAACAAGATGCTCCAGCGGATCTACGGGACAGGGTTCGCGACGGAGAAGGAGCTGGAGGAACACCTGCGGATGATCGAGGAGGCCAAGCGCCGGGACCACCGGCGGCTGGGTCGTGAACTCGACCTCTTCCAGATCAGCGACGAGGTCGGCCCCGGCCTCATCATCTGGCATCCCAAGGGGGCGCTCCTGCGGACGATCATCGAGGACTGGGAAAGGAAGGAGCATCTCAGGCGGGGTTACGACATCGTGCTCGGTCCCCAGATTCTGCGGGACCACATGTGGATACGCTCGGGGCACATGGACCACTACAAGGAGTTCATGTACTTCACCGAGGTCGAGGGGCAGGGGTACGGCATCAAGCCGATGAACTGCCTTTCTCACATGCTGATCTACAAGTCCAGGATCCGGAGTTACAAGGACCTCCCCATTCGTTATTTCGAGCTCGGCACCGTGCACCGGCACGAGAAGACCGGGGTTCTGCACGGCCTGCTCCGCGTGCGCCAGTTCACCCAGGACGACGCCCACATTCTGTGCACGCCGGAACAGCTCAATTCGGAAATCCGTGGCATTGCCGATTTCGTGGCCTACGCCATGAAGATCTTCGGGTTCGAGTACGACGTAGAGCTGAGCACGAGACCGCAGAAGTCCATCGGGTCCGATGAGGACTGGGACCTGGCGACGTCCGCGCTGGAAAAAGCCCTGAAAGACAATCACATGACTTACGACATCAACGTGGGCGACGGCGCTTTCTACGGCCCGAAGATCGATTTCAAGCTCAGGGATGCCCTCAAACGGAAGTGGCAGTGCGCCACCATTCAGTGCGATTTCGCCCTGCCCGAGCGCTTCGACCTGAGCTACATCGGCCCCGACGGCGAAAAGCACAGGCCCGTCATGCTGCACCGGGTGATCCTCGGCGCCATCGAGCGGTTCATGGGGGTCCTCATCGAGCAGTATGTGGGCGCCTTCCCCTTGTGGCTGTCGCCCGTCCAGGCGGTTCTGCTCACGGTGACGGACAAGCAGATCCCCTACGGGGAAGAGGTGTACAAGAAGCTCCGCGATGCCGACATCCGCGTGGAGAAGGATTTCCGCAACGAGAAGCTGGGGTTCAAGGTCCGGGAGGCCCAGCTGCAGAAAACGCCCTACATGCTCGTCATCGGCGACAAGGAGGTTGAGTCGGGGAAGATCTCGCCCCGGCAGAGGGACGGGAAGATCCTCGGGATGATGAGTCCCGAAGAATTCATCGCCCTGGTCCGGGAGAAGTGCAGCCGTTACGAGTAAACGTTTTCAAGGTGATTCGAGGAGGTGACTCATAGAAAAAAATCTGAGGATCAACCAGGGGATCAGGGCCGCCCAAGTCCGGGTCATTGATTTCGAAGGCAATCAGCTGGGCATTCTACCCTTAGCGGAGGCCCTGGAGGAGGCAAGAAAGGCCGGCCTGGATCTGGTGGAGGTGGCGCCGAACTCGACGCCGCCGGTCTGCCGCATCATGGATTACGGGAAATTCCGTTACCAGCAGAGCAAGAAGCTTCAGGTCGCGAGGAAAAGCGCGGCGACCATCCAGGTGAAAGAGATCCGGATCCGGCCGAAGACGGACGAGCACGACCTGCAGGTCAAGATTCGTCACGTCAAGAAGTTCCTCGAACACAACAACAAGGTCAAGATCAGCATGCTTTTCAGGGGGAGAGAGATCGCCTTCACGGGCCTCGGGATGAAGATCATGGAGGGCGTCCGGGAACAGATCCAGGATGTCGCCGCCGTGGACCAGCCGCCCAGGATGGAGGGACGCAACATGGTCATGATCGTTTCCCCCAGGAAGGACAAATAACGTTATTCGGAGTTTTCAGTCATGCCAAAGGTAAAGACGCACAGGGGCGCTGCGAAGCGGTTTTCCCTCACGGCCGGCGGGAAGGTCAAGCGAAGCAAGGCTTTCGCACGTCATATCCTCACCAAGAAGACCGCCAAGAGAAAGAGAAACATGAGGCAGAACGCCGTCCTGAAGAAGGTCGACGAAGGCGCGATCAAGAAACTGATCCCCTATGTGTGACATCTTGAGATAGGCTCTTCGGAGTAAAATCATTTTTTCATCACGCTGCGAGCGTCCGGAGGAGGGATGGAATCCCTCTTTTTGAGTTTTCATCCCACGGCGCCGCCGGTGTCCCGACATTCAGACGGGAATCATATCGGAACAGGAGACCGCAGGAACATGCCAAGAGTGAAAAGAAGTGTAGCCGGGAGAAAGAAACGGAAAAAGATCCTCAAGCTGGCCAAGGGCTTTTTCGGGGCCCGCAGGCGGCAGTACCGCCTGGCCACGGAGTCCGTGAACAGGGCCATGGCCTTCGCCTACCGCGATCGCAAGGCCCGGAAGCGGGAGTTCCGGCGGCTCTGGATCGCCCGCATCAACGCCGCCGCGCGGCTCAACAGCATCACCTACAGCCGTTTGATCGCCGGCCTCGAGCGGGCGGGTGTCATTCTGGACCGGAAAGTGCTGGCGGACATCGCCGTCAGTGATCCGCGAGGGTTTTCACATGTCGCACAGGTGGCCGCAGGCGGACTCGAGAAATGAAAGAAGCGCTTGAGCAGCTTCGCAAGGATGTTGAGGCGGAATTGAAGGCCTCGGGGAGCCGGGAGGATCTCCTGGCGCTCAAGGTGAAGTATCTGGGCCGAAAGGGCGACCTGACGCAGATGCTCCGCCAGCTGGGGAACGTTCCCGCAGAAGAACGACGCCTCTTGGGGCAGTTCGCCAACGAGATCAAGGAGGCGATCTCCGCCAAGATCGACGAAGCGCTTCAGGCGTTCGCCGCCCGGGATCGTGAAAACCGGCTCCTGGCCGAGCGGATCGATGTGACTCTTCCCGGCCGCCGCTCCGGCCCGGGGGGGCTCCACCCGATCACGCAGGTCTCCCGGGAAATCTGTGAAATTTTTTCGCAGCTCGGGTTCGATGTCGCCGAAGGGCCCGACGTCGAGTTCGATTATTACAATTTCGAAGCCCTGAACATCCCGAAGGACCACCCCGCCCGGGACATGCAGGACACGTTTTACATCGGCGGAAACGTCCTCCTTCGCACACACACCTCCCCCGTCCAGATCCGGGTCATGGAGAAGCAGAAGCCCCCCGTCCGCATCGTGTCGCCCGGGAAGGTCTATCGACCGGACTCCGACGTGTCGCACACACCGATGTTTCACCAGATCGAGGGGCTCCTGGTCGACCGGGGGATCACCTTCGGCGACCTCAAGGGGGTCCTGACCTATTTCGTCGGTCAGCTCTTCGGCCGTGACGTGGCCCTGAGATTCCGGCCGAGCTTCTTCCCCTTCACCGAGCCCAGCGCCGAGGTGGACATCCGGTGCGTCATGTGCCGCGGGGAGGGCTGCCGCGTCTGCGGCCAGAGCGGCTGGCTGGAGATCCTCGGCTCAGGAATGGTGGATCCCGAGGTGTTCAAGAACGTCGGGTACGACCCCGAGGCGTTCACGGGTTTCGCCTTCGGTCTGGGTGTGGAGAGAATCACCATGCTCAAATACGGCATATCGGACATCCGGATGTTTTTCGAAAACGATATGCGGTTTCTGAAACAGTTCTAACAACGGGCAGCAGGCAACAGGCACCCGGCACCAGGAAAAAGATTCAGAATGTTTTTCTGACGCCGGATGGCTCACGCCTGAAGCCTCGAGCCGAAGGTCATTATGAAAGTCAGCTTGCGTTGGCTCAAGGATTACGTGGACATCGACATCGAGCCGAGAGACCTCGCCGACCGCCTGACGATGGCGGGGCTCGAAGTGGATTCCGTCGAGCCCTTCCGGCCTTCCTTCGAGGGGGTCGTCACCGCGAAGATCCTCTCCGTCAAACCCCACCCGCAATCCGAAAAACTGCACCTCTGCGAGGTGACCACGGGCGACACCGTCCTGCCGATTGTCTGCGGGGCGCCCAACGTCCGGGTCGGCCAGGTCGTGCCGCTGGCGAAAGTGGGCGCCGTCATCCCCGGCGGCTTCGCCGTCAAGAGTTCCAGGATCCGGGGGGAGCTCTCCGAGGGGATGCTCTGCTCGGAGGATGAACTGGCCATCGGTGAGGACAACACGGGCATCCTGGTTCTCCCGGATCACCTGCCGCTCGGGCGGGACCTCATCGAGGCGCTCGGTCTCGGAGATACCGTCTTCGATATCGGCGTCACACCGAACCGTTCGGACTGTCTGAGCATCATCGGCATCGCCCGGGAAATCGCCGCGCTCACCGGAGGGAAGCTCCGCTATCCGCGGATCCGGTTCGCCGAATCCTCCGAAGACATCCGGGGCGTCACCTCCGTCCGGATCCTCGACCCCGACCTGTGCCCCCGGTACTCGGCCCGCATGATCCGGAAGGTGAAGATCAAGCCCTCTCCGCGCTGGATGCGGCTCCGGCTCGAAGCCGTGGGGCTCCGGTCCATCAACAACGTTGTCGACATCACCAACTTTGTCATGATGGAGCTCGGGCAGCCCCTGCACGCCTTCGACTTCCGCTTCCTCGAGGAGGGGCGGATCGTCGTGCGGCGTTCAAGGCATGGAGAACCCTTTGTTTCCCTGGACGGCAAGACGCGGACGCTCAACGCCGAGACGCTCATGATCTGCGACGGCGTGAAACCCGTGGCGATCGCCGGGATCATGGGCGGGGAGAATTCGGAGGTGAAGGACGACACCGAAACGGTCCTCCTGGAGAGCGCCTATTTCAACCCCACGACCATCCGCAGAGGAGGGAAGTGGCTCGGCATGAGCACCGACGCGGCGTTTCGCTTCGAACGGGGCATCGACCCCGAGGGGGTGATCCGGGCCCTCAACCGGGCGGCCCAGCTCATGGCGGAGCTGGCAGGCGGCGAGGTTCTGAAAGGGTACATCGACGAATACCCCAAAAAGATCGAGACGGCGAAAAACATCCCCCTGAGGAAGGACAGGATCACGGAGATTCTGGGGATCAAGCCGACGACGACGGAGATCCGGCGCATCCTGCGCGGCCTGGAGATGACCCTGGAGAAGGGCAGAGGAGGGTACTTCGAAGTCACGCCGCCCACCTTCCGCGTGGATCTTCTGAGGGAGATCGACCTCATCGAGGAAATCGCGCGGGTGCAGGGTTATGGCGCGATCCCGACCACATTGCCGGCGATTCCCGCCCGGGAGGCGGCCGGGGACGCGAGGCGGTCTTTCGAGGACGGTGTCCGGACGGTACTGACGGGGTACGGCTATCAGGAAGTGATCAACTACAGTTTCACGACGCCGTTGTCGGCCGATGTTCTGGGTCTGCCCGGGGCCGACAACCGCCGGCAGTTCGTGCGGATCGCCAACCCCCTGACGGAGGAACAGTCGGTCATGCGGACCGGCATCCTCTTCGGCCTGCTCGACACGGCCCGCCGGAACGTTCGCGCCGGTTGCCATGATCTCAAGATCTTCGAGCTGGGCAAGATCTTCATCCATCAGAAGGAAGGCGAGCTTCCCCTCGAGGAGGAGCGCATCGGCGGGCTCGTCACGGGGGCGAGGTACGACCGCCTGTGGCACTTCAAGGATCTCGAAGCCGATTTCTACGACCTCAAGGGCTGCGTGGAAAATCTCCTGGAGGCGCTGAAGATCCGGGAGGCGGAATTTCCGCCGCGAACGGATTTACCCTACCTGCATCCGGGGCGGTCCTGCGGGATCCGGATCCGCGGGCGCGATGCCGGATGCCTTGGGGAGGTTCATCCCGATGTTCTCGGCAGATTGGACCTGAGCCGGCGGGTGACGGTCTTCGATCTTTCCGTCGACGTTCTCCTGGGCGCCTACTCGCGGAAGGTCCGTTACAGGGAGTTTTCCCGATTCCCCGCCATTACCCGCGACGTGGCGCTCCTCGTCCGGAAAGATCTTGATGCCCGGGGGATCCTGGAGATCCTGCGTGAAAATCGCGAAGAATTACTTGAAAACGTTGATATTTTTGATGTATATAGCGGCAAGGGTGTACCGGAGGACATGAAGAGCCTCGGATTGAGGATGACCTACCGGTCGGCGATGCGCACGCTGACGGACGAGGAGATCAGCCCGATTCACAGCCGGATCATCGGAAATCTTGTGCAGGCAACGGAGGCGAGGATCAGAGGAGAAGGGAGTTAGGGAGACAACCCATCAGGAGGAGGGGCCGTCATGACCAAGATTGATATCATTCAAAACATCTGTGACAAACTCGGTTTTTCAAAGAAGGATTCGGCCAAGATCGTCGAATCCGTGTTCGATGTGATGAAGGATCATCTCGAGAAAGGCGAAAAAATCAAGATATCCGGTTTCGGCAACTTTGTGGTGAAAGAGAAGAAATCCCGGCGAGGAAGAAACCCCCAGAGCGGCCAGGAAATCGAGATCACGGCCCGGAGAGTCCTGACGTTCAAATCCAGCCAGGTGCTTCGACGGGCGTTGAACGCCAAAGGATGATATCAGGGATCCATCCTCTCCCCGGAGGTGGATTCAGAGAGGCGGTTTCATGAAGCGCCGCATCCCCAGGGATGAACACCCCTCGCTGTTTGACATGACGCCCCACGTGGTGCAGGAACCCGGGTCCCCCCGCCCGCCGAAGGGCCCCGTGCCCTCGAAGAAGGGGTCCCCGATGCGCGTCGAAATCCCCGACAAAACCTATTTCCGGATCGGCGAGGTCAGCAAGATCCTCGGTGTGGAGCCCTACGTGGTGCGTTACTGGGAGTCGGAGTTCAAGACGGTGAAACCCGTGCGGACCCGGTCGGACCAGCGGCTCTATCGCCGGAAGGACCTCGAGGAACTGACGGTCATCCGGAACCTCCTTTACCAGGAACGGTTCACCATCGCCGGTGCCAGGAAAAAACTGTCCGAGAAGAAAAAGGATCACCGACCCCCGGCGGCCCGCAGCGCGGGGAAGGATGTGAAAAAGACGCTGCACAAGGTCCGGGACGGGTTGAGAGAGATTCGAAAAATGATCGATTGAGAAAGACGGCGGATGAAGGGACGAATGCCGGTCCGGGGTCCCCGGGACCGGCATTTCTTTTTGATCACGAATGATGATGGCAGGAGCGACGGTCGGGTAAACCCCGGGTCTTCCGTCGGCGACGGGGCGACTCCGGAATCTAGGAAGGCCCCTCTGGAGGGCAGAGGCCTCAATCGCCCACGCGATGCATTCCCGGATCAGCTTTTCTGTGAACGCTTGGAAGCCTTCAGGGGATTCAGCTTCTGAGCGGCTTCCGTTTTGACCGACTTCCTGTGCGTGGCGGAGGCGCAGCCCCCCACAGCCCATTTACCGGCAGGATGGGGATACAACATGCAGTAGCTGCCTGCGTCTGATGTGAAAATCCTCGCGCAACCTTCACACTGCTCCACGATCGGGTGGCAGGTGCCGCCGTTGAACGCGCAGCCGTTCTTCGTCATGAAGGCGCACTCCCTTCCCGCCTTTACCGTCTGACAGACCATTGAAATCACCTCCCATCGAAATATTTTTTTGCGGATCCGATGAAACAAAAAAAATTGCCGGATCGCGAAGAACCCGGACAATTTCACCTCTGGATTCCTTTCACCTCGTATCGGGCGCCGTTAACTAACAGATAACGCCGGTCGTGTCAAGAAAAATATGGACTGAAAAAAATGAGTAAAAACATTGAGGTATATCTTGCCGTAAGCTTCCGAATAGGATATATTGAAAAACCTTTTTCATCTCGGGTTCAGTGAAAATTGTATACAAGCCGGGGAGCGTCAAGGGTTGAGATCGGCCGTTTTGAGAAAAGTATTCCTGCGGTCCCTCCTGATACAGGGGTCATGGAACTTCTGGCGGATGCAGAACCTGGGTTTCGCCTACGCCATGATGCCCCTCCTGGAGGAGCAGGACGACAGGGTCGACCCCCGCGAGTTTCTCCTGAGACACCTTCAGCGGTTCAACACGCACCCCGTTTTCACAGCGCCCATCCTGGGCGCCGTGAGCCGCCTCGAGGAGGAGGGGAAGCCGGAAGAGGCTTCCCACATCAAGGAAACCCTCATGGCCCCGTACGCGGCCCTCGGGGATTCGCTCTTCGGGAATTCCCTGAGGCCCTGTTCGGCCGCCGGGGGCCTTCTCTTCGCCCTCCAGGGGGCGCTGCTGGCCCCCCTGGTGTACCTGGTGCTGTACACACCCCTGCACCTGTGGATCAGGTTCCGGGGCTTTACCGCGGGCTGCGAGCGGGGGAAGGAAAGCGTTGATTTTATCCGGGCGATGAACATCCCGCAGCTCGCCTCGAAGATCCGGTGGTGTGCAGCCGTCCTCCTCGGTGTCGTGGCTTTTGTCGCTTCCGACCGGGGTGCTTTCGTCTTCGGAGGCGGGGTCCCCCTCCTGGGCAGGGTGCTGGCCCTTGCGGTGATCCTGGGATCGTTCCTGGCGGTGAAGAAGAGTGTTCCCGTGACGGCGATCCTTTACGGGTCGGCGGCCGCTCTGGGGATGGTGTTCGCTTTGGTATGACAGTCAAAAAGACATTCACGATCAAGAACGAGCTGGGTCTTCACGCCCGGGCCGCCGGCAGGCTGGTCGAGGTCGCAAACCGCTACAGGTCCGTCATTCGCCTGGAGCGGGACGGCCGCCAGGCCGACGGGCGAAGCCTCCTGGACATCCTGACCCTGGCCTGTCCGAGGGGCGGCCGGGTTGTCATCCGGGCCGAGGGCGATGACGCCCGGGAGGCCGTGGATGAGATGGGGAAACTGATCGAGGAGCGGTTCGGAGAGGAACAGGATTCATGAAGGACCGCGATGTGAGAGAAACCATCGCCCTGAAAGGGACCGCCGTCTCGCCGGGTATCGTGATCGGCCGCGCCCACGTTCTTCATCATCACGAGGCGCCCATCCCGCGGCGCTCCCTGGACAAGAAAAACCTGATCGCCGCGGAAATCCAGCGCTTCCGGAAAGCCCTGAAGGAGTCGGAGAAACAGCTGCTGGCCATCAAGAAAAAGCTTCGCGATCAGGAAGGCATCGAACCTCTCTATATCATCGATGTCCACATCATGATCCTCAATGACCGCATGCTCATCAACCGGACCGTCGCCAACATCGAGGAGGGCGTCAATGCCGAGTGGGCCCTGAGAAAGACGCTGGACAAGTACAAGGAAGTCTTCAGCAAGGTGGACGACGATTATCTCCGGGAACGGATGACGGACGTCGAGTATGTGGGGCAGCGGATTCTCCGGAACCTCGTCGGGGAGCAGGGCGAGGCGATTTCGGGTGCCGGCGAGAACGTCATCATCGTGGCCCGGGACCTCTCGCCGGCTGATACGATGCAGATCAAGGTGGAGAAAATCCTCGGGTTCGCCACGGACATCGGCGGCAAGACGTCCCACACGGCCATCGTCGCCCGGTCTTACGAGATTCCCGCCGTCGTCGGGCTGCAGAAGATCACCAGCGAGGTTCGTACCAACGACCGGGTCATCATCGACGGCACGGCGGGGGTCGTTATCGTCAACCCCGACCCGGAGGTGGTGCGCCGCTACGAAGACAAGATGCGGCACTACAAGGTCATGGAGGACGACCTCCTGCGGTACGCCGGGCGGCCGGCGGTGACGGCCGACGGGCACCGCGTGCGGATCGGCGTGAACATCGAGTTCATGGAGGAAGTCCCGTCGGCGATCACGCACGGCGCCGAAGGCATCGGGCTGTACCGCACGGAGTTCATCTACATCAACAAGGAGCGACTGCCCACGGAGGAGGAGCATTTCGAAAACTACCGGACGATCGTCGGGGCCCGGGGGCTGAAGTGGTCGACGATCCGGACCTTCGACCTGGGCGGGGACAAGTTCATCTCCGATCCCAAGGTCGCCAAGGAGATGAACCCCGTCATGGGTTTACGGGCCATCCGTTTCTGCCTGAAGGAGGTGGAGCTCTTCAAGGTCCAGCTTCGGGCGATCCTCCGGGCCAGCGCCCTGGGGCGGGTGAAGATTCTCTTCCCCATGATCTCCGGGATCGAGGAGATCCGCGAGGCGAAACGGATCTTCTACGAGGTCAAGCGGGAGCTCCAGTCCCGGGAGGTCCCCTTCGACCCGGAGATCAAGCTGGGCATCATGGTGGAGGTCCCGTCGGCCGTCGTGGTAGCCGACAGCCTCGCCCGGGAGGTGGATTTTTTCAGTATCGGCACGAACGACCTGATCCAGTACACCCTGGCGATCGACCGGGTCAACGAACGGGTCAGCTACCTCTACGAACCCCTGCACCCGGCTGTCCTGCGGCTGATCAAGCGGGTCGTCGACGCCGGCCATCATGCGGGGATCGAGGTGGCCATGTGCGGAGAAATGGCCGGAGAGCCCCTCTACACCATGGTCCTCCTGGGTCTCGAGCTGGACGAACTCAGCATGAACGCCCTGGTCATTCCGCGGGTGAAAAAGATCATCCAGGAGGTGAACATGAAAGAGTGCAGGGCCCTGTTGAAGAAAGTCCTCACCATGTCCACAGCCGCCGAGATCGAATACTTCGTCCGCAGTTACATGGTCAAGAAATTTCCCGACGCTTTCGCCGAGGAAACCCCCTGAAGAGGTTGCAGGGCCATGGCCTCACTGTTCCGCTCCGTGGAAAAAGAAGACGACGCCTGTTTCGCCGGGAGCCTCTACGAGCCGTCGCTCTTTCCCTTCTACTGGCTGCTGAGTTATTACCTCTCCAGGCCCGACCTGCCCCCCGATCACGAGAAGAATCTCCGTGAACTCGCCGACGGAGGCACCGTCATCTACGCCCTGAAGCACAAAAGCCAGCTCGACTGTCTGATCCTGCGGGACCTCTCCTTCCGGAAGGACATCCCGAAGCCTCTCTTCGCCCACAGCGTCAACATGATGCTCTGGCAGCCCGTCGCCCGGGCCTGGCGCGCGGCGGCCTGCTGGCTTTATCATTTCCTCTTCAAGCGAAAAATCCTCCGCCCCAACCGGACCTGTCTCAAAAAGCTCGTCAGGGACGACAGAAGCGCGATCATCTATCTGCGGAACTCGGGGTCCGACGTGAAAAAAGACCCCCTGATCCAGCTCATGGAAGCGCAACGGGAACAAGCCAGACCCGTTATCATCCAGCCGGTCCTCGTCTCCTATGGTCCGAGAAAGGAGCAGGAGAAACCCCTCATCGACGTTTTCTTCGGTGAGGCGGAAAACCCCGGGAGCATCCGGAAGCTCCTGAGCTTCCTCCGTTATCACCGGCGCACGTCGGTCCTGGCCGCCGAACCCGTAAACCTCGAGCTGTTCATGAAAGACATGGAGAACATGAGCCTCGTCGACGTCTCCTACGAACTGCGACGGGAGCTGACCGACCGGATCGACCGGGAGAAAAAGGCCATCATCGGGCCGGTCCTGAAGTCCCGGGACGAGATCATGGAGGAGACCCTCAAGGAGCGGCAGCTCGTCTCGTTCATGAAACAACTGGCCGAAACGTCGAAGAAGAAGGAGCGGGACCTGGTCAAAAGGGCGAGGCGATATCTCCGGGAGATCGCCGCGGACTACAACGAGGTCTACGTGGGGATCTGGGACAAGTTTCTCACCTGGCTCTGGAACGACATCTACGACGGCGTTGTCGTCGACAAGGAGGGGATGGCGAGGATCCGATGCGTCTCCAAGGACATGCCTTTCGTCATCATCCCCTGCCACCGCAGTCACGTGGACTACCTGCTTCTGTCCTATGTCTTCGACAAGAACAAGATTCCCCTCCCGTTCGTCGCGGCGGGGACCAACCTCGATTTCTGGCCCCTCGGCCACATCTTCCGGAAGTCCGGTGCCTTTTTCATCCGTCGCAGTTTCAAGGGGAACCTCTTCTACCGTGAAGTCCTGGAGAAGTACCTCAAGACGCTGCTCAAAGAGGGATACCCCGTCGAATTCTTCATCGAAGGGGGCAGAAGCCGCACGGGAAAGATGGTCATGCCCAAATACGGGCTTCTTTCCATGGTCCTCCAGGCCTACGACGAGGGAGTGAGCGAAGATCTGGCGATTATCCCGGTCTTCATCGGATACGATCGGGTGATCGAGGAAAAGGCTTATCTCAAAGAGCTGGGCGGTGCCCCCAAGGAGAAGGAAAAACCCACGGCCGTCATCCAGAGTTCAAAATTCCTCGGCAAGCGCTACGGCCGTGTCTATGTCAATGTGGGGGAGCCCCTTTTCCTGAAGGCCTTCCTCGCCTCGCAGGAAAAACCCTTTCGGGAGATGACCGTGGGCGAGAGACAGTCCCTCTACCGGAAGATCGGCTACGAAACCATGAACCGGATCAGCAAGGTTTCCGTCGTCACGCCGTCGGCCCTGGTGGCGGCCTCGCTCCTGTGCCAGTACCGTCGCGGGCTTTCGCACGAGGACCTCCTCGACATCATTGCGGAATTCTACGACTACCTGTCTTTCAACCACGTGGCCCTCTCCACCACCTTCGCGCAAAAGGAACGGGCCATCAATGACGCCGTCAACCTCTTCATCGCCCAGGGGGTCATCAGCAAGATCGGCGGCGAGGAAGAGGAGGAGGGCTTCGAGGAAATCGTCTATTCCCTGGACGACGAAAAAAGGCCCACCCTCGAGTACTACAAGAACAACATCCTGCATTTCTTCCTGCCGCTTGCCTTCGCGGCATCTTCCATCCTGTCCTTCCGGGAGGACGCCATCCCTCTCATCAGCCTCATGGAGGATTACAAGTTTTTCAAGCGGATCTTCCGCCGTGAATTCATCTTCGACAGCCGGAAGGATGATGCCGAGGAGATCCGGGAAGTGCTCTCCTACCTGTACGGCCGGAGAATGATCATCGGGGAGGAGCGAAACGGCGAGGCCTGGATCGAGGTGAGCGGCAGGGGCCGCAGAGCGCTGAGGCCCTTTGCCGGCCTCGTCCACAATTACATCGAGTCTTACTGGATCGTGATGCGGGCCGCCTCCGCTCTGCGCAAGGAACCGAAATCCGGCAGGGACTTCAACAAACTCATCCTCAAGATGGGGGCCAAGATGTTCCGCAAGGGGGAGGTCATCCGGGCGGAGGCCCTCTCGCAGGCCAATTACGAAAGCGCCCTGCGGGTGTTCCGGGATGAGGGGATTTTCCGCGAGGTCGCGCGCGACGAGAAGAAAGACCTCACGCTCTATTCCCTGACCGAAAACCGAAAGCGCGTCGAATCCGTCCGCCAGAGGCTCTTCAGGTTCCTGTGACGCCCGGTTCAATATCCCTTTCGGGGTACCGCATCCGGATTGCGCGGATCGAATCGAGGCAGGCGAAGAAGACATCGATCAGTCCCGGGTCGAAGTGCGTCCCTGAACCCTTCTTCATCGTTTCGAGAACTTCCTGCTCCTCGAGGGGCGCCTTGTAGGAGCGCCGGGACGAGAGGGCGTCGAAGACGTCGGCAATCGCCACGATTCGCCCGAAGAGGGGGATCTCCGTGCCCTTTTTGCCGGATGCCCCCGGGTTCCGCGGGCCGGCCCCCGTGAGGACGTCCACGGGGCCGGGGTAACCGGTGCCGTCCCAGCGCTCGTGGTGGTTCAGGGCGACCTCCGCGGCGGCCCTGTCGAATTCCGACGTCCGGTCCGAGAAGAGCCTGGCGCCGACAATGACGTGCTCCTTCATCCGCTCGTACTCTTCCGTTGTGAGCCTTCCGGGCTTTTTCAGGATCAGGTCGGAAACACCCACCTTTCCCACGTCGTGGAGCATGGCGGCAAGGCGCAGGATGTCCCGCCCGTTTTCGATTTCATTCGCCGCCAGCCCCCGGTTCGACGCCCACCGCTCGTAGATTTCGACCGAGTAGGCCGCCACGCGGTTGACGTGGGCCCCCGTCTCCTCGGGGTCCCGCAGCTCGGCCATCCGGATCATCCGAAGGATGATGTCGCGGGTCAGCCGGGCCTGCTGGAGGGCGACGGCGGCGACGCTCGCGAAGTGGAGCATCATTCTTTCGTCTTTTTTGGCGAAGGGGATGATCCGTCCCGCCGCGTCCCGGGCGTTGATGACCTGGAGGACCCCGATGACCTCGGCCGGTATCGTCTTCAGCGGGATCACCAGGGCGGATTTCGTATGGTAGCCCGAGGTCTCGTCGAAGCGCTTCGCGAACCGGTAGGGGAGGGAGGGGCCGATCCGGTAGACATCGGCGACGTTCAGGCTCTCCCCCGTCGCCGCGCAGTGGCCGGCGAGGCTCTCCCCGTTGACGGGGATGACGAACGTGGAGTAGGGGAGCTTGGCCCCCGCCGGGAGCCTCTTCTGGAGGGTTGCGTTCTGGGTATAGCTGAAGTGCAGGTGCCCGCCGTCGCGGATGTAGATGGAACCCGCATCGGCATTCACGAAGAGGCGGGCCTCCGTCAGGATGCGCTCCATGAGGATGTCGAGATCCCGGACGCGGTTCAGCTCGATGCCGAGACCGGTCAGGATTTTGAGCTTCTGCTTTTCCGTGAGCATGGGCCGTCGGGTTTAGAATCCGGCCGCGTGTTCAGGGCCGGATGCTGTAGAAAGCGCCTCTGCCCCGGTAGACGGCAACGCTTCCCAGGCTCTCTTCGATCCGCAGGAGCTGGTTGTACTTCGCGAGCCGTTCGCTCCGGGAGGCGGAGCCGCTTTTGATCTGGCCGCAGTTCATGGCCACGGCGATGTCGGCGATGTAGCTGTCCTCGGTTTCGCCGGAGCGGTGGGAGACGACGGTCGTGTAACCCGATTCCCTGGCCCTCTGGATCGTCTCCAGCGTCTCCGTAAGGGTGCCGATCTGGTTGACCTTGATCAGGATCGAGTTGGCGACCCCCCGGCTGATCCCTTCCTCGAGCCTCTTTCGGCTGGTCACGAAGATGTCGTCGCCCACGATCTGGACTTTTGCGCCCAGCTCGTCCGTCAGGAGCTTCCACCCCTTCCAGTCGTCTTCCGCAAGCCCGTCCTCGATGGAGAGAACAGGGTATTTCCGGACAAGGTCGCTGTAGAACCGGACCATCTCCTCGGCCGATTTCCGGGGCTTCTTCTCGGCGGCAAGGACGTACTTCCCTTTCGTGTAGAAGGAGCTGGCCGCCGAATCCAGGGCGATGAAAATGTCTTTGCCCGGCTCGTACTTCGCCTTTTCGACGGCTTCCAGGATGAGTGCGAGGGCCTCCTCGTTGGACTTGAGGTTCGGGGCGAAACCGCCCTCGTCGCCGACGGCCGTGCTGTAGCCCCGCTTCCTGAGGACGGCCCGCAGGTGGTGAAAGGTCTCGCTGCACATACGAAGCCCCTCGTGAAAGCTCCGGGCCCCCACGGGCATGATCATGAACTCCTGGATGTCCACGTTGTTGTCGGCATGCTGGCCGCCGTTTAAGATGTTCATCTGGGGCACGGGCATGTCCGTGGCGGAAACACCGCCGATGTACCGGAAAAGGGGGAGCCCCAGGTTCTCCGCCGCCGCCTTGGCGCAGGCGAGCGACACCGCCAGGATGGCGTTCGCACCCAGGTTCTTCTTGTTCGGCGTCCCGTCCAGTTCCACCATCTCGTAGTCGATCTTCCGCTGCTGCAGGGCGTTCATGCCGATGATCTCCGGGCCGATCTTGTGCTTGACGTTGTAGACGGCCTTCCGTACCCCACGGCCGAGATAGCGGTTCCGGTCGCCGTCCCGGAGTTCCAGGACCTCGTGTTCGCCCGTCGAAGCCCCGGAGGGCACCGAGGCCCTGCCGACGACGCCGGAAATCAGGGCGACCTCCGCTTCGACGGTAGGGTTTCCGCGGGAGTCCAGTATCTCCCGGGCGTGGACGCTGATGATCTCGTTCATAACCCCTCCTTGTGGGAACATCCTTCGATCCGGATCAGGAAATGACGGACTTTCCATATCCCATGTACCGGGAATTTTCAAGAAATACTGAAGCCCTGCCGCTCGAAAGTCCCTTGATCGTTCGGGAAATATGGTGTTATAAAGCTTCATTCCGAACTGAAAACGGCGTGGGGCACAGGGTCGATGAAAGCGGCAAAAAAGGAAGAAGAGGCAGGGACGCAAAGGCGGTCCAAGCTCTACCACCATCTGAAGAAGTGGCTCGAGAAGGCGTCGGTGGACTATGCCATGCTGGAGGAGGGCGACAGGGTGCTCGTGGGGGTTTCCGGAGGCATGGACAGCCTGGTCCTCCTCGATCTTTTGAACACCCCCCACATCTTCATCCCGCAGGGGATCTCGCTCGTTTCGGCCACCATCGATCCCGGCTTTGACGGAGCCGACGGGGACTTCGAAAGACTGAGGGAGCACCTGGAGCAGGGGAGGTACGAATATGTCATGGAGAAGACGGACATCGGGCCTCTGTCCCACAGCGACTACAACAAAAAGAACCCCTGTTTCCTCTGCTCGAGACTGAGGAGAAAGAGGCTCTTCGAGATCGCCGACGAGAAGGGCTGCAACAAAATCGCCCTTGCCCACCACAAGGACGACATCATCGAGACGCTCCTTCTCAACATCTTCTACTCAAGAGAGATCTCCACGATGGTTCCGAAGCAGTCCGTCTTCGGGGGAAAGCTCCACATCATCCGGCCGCTTGCCTACGTCCGGGAGCCCCTCGTCAAACGATACGGAAAGGAAAGAGGCTTCCCCGTCGTCGACAACCGCTGTCCCACGAGCGGTAACTCAAGGCGCAGTCTCATCCGGAAGCTCCTCGACACCGTGGAGAAGGACAACCGGAAGGTCCGCGAAAACATCTTCAAGGCCATGAAGCACGTGAAGACCGACTACCTGCTTCGGCCGGGGGATTAGCAGGGGAGGGCCATGACGAAAGAAAAGCCGGGCATGAAGATCATCAGCCAGAACAAGCAGGCCCGCCGGCACTTTGAAATCGGTGAGACCTACGAGGCCGGCCTCGCCCTCGTGGGCACCGAGGTCAAGGCCCTCCGGGAGGGGAAGTGCAACCTCACCGACAGCTACGCTGTGATCAGGGACGGCGAGGCCTTCATCCATGACATGCACATAAGCCCCTACTCGCACGGCAACATCATGAACCACGACCCCCTCCGGGTCCGCAAGCTCCTCCTGCACCGCCGGGAGCTCAAGCGCCTCTACGGAAAGACGCGGGAGAGGGGGCTTACGCTCATTCCCCTGAGGGTTTACTTTAAGAACAGCAAGGTCAAGGTGGAACTCGGAATCGGACGCGGCAGGAAACTCCATGACAAGCGCCAGGAACTAAAGCGAAGGACGGACAAGCGGGAGATGGAGCGGGCCTTCAGAGGTAAAATAAAAGGTTAATTATAACTTCTAAGTTATTGAATAATAAAAATTATTATAATGGACGCTTCCTCGGATACCGGGCTTTCAACTAGGTAACGTCAAGAGTTATGTGTCATGATCAGGAAAGGGGTCATGGTATTTTCT
>DAOTMG010000036.1:0-27150 GCA_035450185.1 Syntrophales bacterium
GAGCATCGCGCGGTATCTGAATGGTATATCGTTGCAAAGCCCGCGCCAGCCGTCCGGGGCTTTCGGCATATCGAAGTGCCTTGATCATTTTGGCGGCTTCAGGCTCATAGGGAATAATCAACGGATCGGCATACTGCTCGATCAGCCTGAAACACTCCGCTACCGATCGGAAGGGGAAATCGCCGTTTCTGGCGCCCTCGGAAAGGGACGAGAGGATCTGCTTCGCGTCCAGTTGGTCTCCCTTCAGCCAGTAGAAGTGCCTGAAGTAATCCTCCACGGCCGCGAGGGAAAGCGGGTCCATATGATGACGCAGCACCATGTCGGCAGTTTCGGCTGTTTGCCTGAAGTGCCCCGGAGGCAGGCCTTCTGCCGGCGTAAAGAGGAATACCTTTCCATGTTCCGCCATACGGCCCTCACGGTTGCACCGACCAGCGGCTTGCGCCAGGGAATCTATCCCGGCGGCGGCCCTGTAAACGACGGGGAAATCGATATCGACGCCTGCTTCGATCAACTGGGTGCTGATCAGTCGACAGGACCTGCCAGAGGTCAACGCTTCCCTGACCCTGTTCAGAATGCCCGTTCTGTGAACGGGGCACATGAGGCCGCTGAGATGATATGCTCCCTCCGGCGGGAGACGTTCGAACAGAGCGCGGGCATGCCGCCGCGTATTCACAATGCAGAGGACCTGATTCTCTTCACCCACTCGCTGCGACAGGCTATTATCGGCTACCTCGCGAATATCCTCGACGGTTACGCGCCTGAACGCTTCGTACATCCCGCAGGGATCCGGGATGATTTCCCGAACGCCATCCAGACCGTCCCGGAATGATTCCGATGAGGAAAGCGCCGGCTGAGTCGCCGTGCAAAGAACAACGGAAGCTCCATAATTCAAAGACAGCTCCCGTATGCTCTCGAGGCACGGCCGAAGGAGGTTCGAAGGCAGCATCTGCGCTTCGTCGAGGATGACCACGCTTCGGGCAATATTGTGGAGCCTCCGGCAGCGGGATGTCTTCGACGCAAAAAGCGATTCGAAGAATTGCACGTTTGTTGTCACGATAACGGGCGCATCCCAGTTCTCGGAGGCCAACCGGGAGCGCTGATCGTCTTCTTCCGGCTCGAAGTTGCTGTGATGTTCGAGCACGGCTTCGCCGCTCAATGCATCGCGGAATACCGCGGCCGTCTGCTCGATGATGCTCGTATACGGGATGACGTAAATGACTCTCTTCAGGCCGTGCAGAATGGCATGCTTCAGGGCGAAAGCCAGTGAGGACAGGGTTTTACCGCCACCGGTCGGCACCGTCAGGGAAAAGAGGCCCGGCTTCCACGTGGCGGCCTCCATGCATCGTTTCAGGATCTCCGCGCGTCTTTGATTGACCGGCGTACGGGGAGACGCCACCGCCTTGACATCCAGAAAAAGGTCCAGTTTCGCCAGTAGTTCTGGCAAAAAGGGGTAGCCCTCACGCCATTTTGCCCTGGACGTCTCCATGAATCTTTCCGTGTCCAGAAAGTCGGCATCGACGAGGCAGGAGAATATCATTCGCGTGAAAAAAGCCGCTTGAAAACAGAATCGCTTCGGGTCGGGGTTGAAAGGTAAATGGTCCAGTTTTGCGCGGGTCAGGATGTGCTCCGGGGCCGATGAACAATCGGGTATCGTCTTTTTCAGCCTTTTTTCGAGGGACGCATCGGGACCTTTTCCGTCGAGCAGACCCGCATGATGGCCTGCTATAGCATAGGCCAATATCTTCCCCCCTTTGCCGCTGCTGGCGAAAGAGTGCTGTGCGCCCGCAGTCGAGTGATCCGGTTTGCCTGCCTTGGTCTCTGAATTCGTCTCAGGATCCGCCGTGGAGAGAAGCATATCCTGGAATGCAGCCGAGTACTTGCCGAGGTCATGCCACAGTCCGGCGTGATATGCCCACGCTCCCGCGCCGAATGCCTCCGCAAAAGATTGGGCCCGTTTTGCCACGTTGCAGAGATGCTCATCCAACAGCTGCCAATCAGCTATCGGTTTTCCCGGAAGGCTGTGCGCAAAATATTTTTCAGTCATATCGTACGCGTTCCTTCAGATCGCTCATGCTGAAAAGAAAGATTCAAATCCGGATTGCGAATACACAAAAGCCCGAAACAGGAACTTTGCATTCCTGAATCGGGCTTTTTGATTCAATCCTCCAATCAGCATAGTCCCTCCATCCAGCCGACGAGAACTGTCAATTCAATGAGCCTGCGAATCTCTTTGCTTAATAGTTTTGAAGTCGACAGGTGTCAAGAGGATTTTCCATGACGCCACAGGGTCGTGCAAACATTGCCGAGCAATCAGGAAAGAAAAACCCCGTCCAGCGGGACAGGGTTTTCTCGCAGCCCGTCGTAACAGTCCGGCGTGTTTTTTCCTGATCTTCAAGGGTCTCTCAGGTTCCGAAACTCCATTCGGTCCCCGTCGAGGAATCCTTCAGGACAACACCCATCTCCGACAAGGCCGCCCTTTTCTCATCGGCCCTCTTCCAGTCCTTCGCCGCCCTGGCGGCGCTGCGCTCGGCGATCAGGCCTTCGATCTGCCCGATGTCCAGCCCCCTCTTCTGCGCCTCGATGGCCCGACTCTTTCCGAAGAAGACATCGGGATCCTCCTGCAGAATCCCAAAAACACCCCCCAGCTCGCGCAGACGGTCCTCCGCGGCTTTCAGGACGAAAATCGCATCGGCCGTGGTCTTGAACCCCTTTTCGGACATGAAGGCGTTCAGGAGCCGTGCCGCCTCGAAGATGGTCCCGAGAGCCCTGGCCGTGTTGAAATCGTCGTCCATGGCCTCAACGAACCGCTGCGGAAGGTCCCGGACCTTTTCATGGACCTCTTTCACCCTGCCCGAGAGGGCATCCGGTGAAAGCGGGGCCGCCGCCGCCCCCGACAGACGGTCCTTGATCCCCTTCAGGGCCGTGTAGAGCCGTTCAAGGCCTGCTTTCGCATCCCGCAGGGCCTCCTCGGAGTAGTCCAGGGGGCTGCGGTAGTGGCTCGTCAGCATGAAGAAACGTACGACCTCCGGATGATAGCTCTTCAGGATATCCCGAATGGTGAAGAAGTTCCCGAGGGACTTGGACATCTTCTCGTTGTCGACCCGGATGAATCCGTTGTGGACCCAGTAACGGGCAAAGGGCTTTCCCGTAGCCCCCTCGGACTGGGCGATCTCATTTTCATGATGCGGGAAGATAAGGTCCTCCCCGCCGCCGTGGATGTCGAAGGTCTCCCCGAGATAGGCGGAACTCATGACGGAGCATTCAATATGCCATCCCGGCCGCCCTTTTCCCCAGGGGCTCTCCCACCAGGGCTCGCCTTCCTTGCTGGCCTTCCAGAGGGCGAAATCCAGCGGGTTTTTCTTCTTCTCGCCGACCTCCACCCGCGCACCGGCTCTCAGCTCATCGATGTTCCGCCCCGAGAGTTTCCCGTAGTCCTTGAAGTTGTCGACGGCGTAGTAGACATCTCCCTCCACCTCGTAGGCGAGTCCCCTGGCGATCAGGACCTGAATGAGACGGATCATGCCGGCGATGCTCTCCGTCGCCCGGGGCGAGACGGTGGGACGGAGAATGCCCAGGCTGCCCATGTCGGTGTCGTGCTCGCGGATGTATCGCTCGGAGACATCGGCAAACCCGACGCCTTCCTTGTTGGCCCGGTTGATGATCTTGTCGTCCACATCGGTGTAATTCTTCACGAAGGTTACGTCGTAGCCCCGGTATCGCAGGTATCTTACGATGATGTCGAAGACGACGGCCGAACGGGCGTGCCCGATGTGGCACAGATCGTAGACGGTCACACCGCAGACATAGATCCCCACCTTCCCCTCCACCAGGGGCTTGAATTCCTCTTTCTTCCGGCTCATGGTGTTGTACACTCTCAGGGCCATGGCATTTCTCCTTCGAATGCGTCGGTTTCCCTCAGGGATAGAGGGCGATGATGTCGAGCCCCCGGCCCTCTTCGAGGCCGCACATGATGTTCATGTTCTGCACGGCCTGCCCGGAGGCGCCTTTCACGAGGTTGTCGATGGCCGAGATGATGATCACGCGGTTTGTCCTCTTTTCGACGGAAATCCCGATGTCGCAGAAATTCGACCCCCGGACGGCGGAGACATTCGGGAAGGCGCCTTCCCGGTAGACTCGCACGAACTTCTCACCCCGGTAAAAGCCCCGGTAGAGATCGAGGAGGTCCGCCGCCGTCACCTCCTTCTTCAGGGTCGCGTACATGGTGCTCAGGATGCCGCGGTTGATGGGAAGAAGGTGAGGCGTGAAAGAGACCCTGACCTCCCGGCCGGCGAGAACGGACAGCTCCTGCTCGATCTCCGGCGCGTGCCGATGCCCGCTCACCTTGTAGGCCTTGAAGCCCTCCTCCACCTCGCAGAAGAGGGAACCGAGCTGGGGTTCCCGCCCGGCGCCGCTGACACCCGACTTGGCATCAATGATGATGGTGTCGGGGTCGATGATCCCTTCTTTCAGGGCGGGTGCGAGGCCGAGAATGGCACCCGTGGGGTAGCAGCCGGGATTGGCGACAAACCGGGCCGTCCGGATCTCCCTGCGGTAAAGCTCGGGCAGGCCGAAAACCGCCTCCGGCAGCAGTTCCGGGGCGCTGTGCTTGTGATACCATTTCTCGAAAACCGCCAGGTTCCGCAGACGGAAATCGGCGCTCAGGTCGACGACCTTTTTCCCCGCACCGAGAAACAGGGGGGCCGCCGCCATGGCCTCTCCGTGAGGGAGCGCAAGGAAAACCACATCGGATATCCTTGCCACATCCTGAGGTGAGGCGTCCATGTACTTGATGCCGGTCAGTCCCTCGAAGACAGGGAATATTTCCGAGACGGGGACACCTTTGAACTTCCGCGATGTGAGGGCCGCCACCTCACAGTCGGGGTGCCGGAGCAGAATCCTCATCAGTTCCTGCCCCGTATAGCCGCTTCCGCCGTAAATGCCGATTTTCAACATGATTTTGCCCGCTCCCTGAAGCATAAAAAAAGGGGGCTTGAGAACCCCCTTCGGATCGATCTTAACGCTTCGAAAACTGGAACCGCTTCCTCGCGCCGGGCTGGCCGTATTTCTTTCTCTCTTTCATGCGGGGGTCACGCGTCAGGAATCCCGCTTTTTTCAGGACGGATCGCAGTTCCGCGTCGTATTCACAAAGGGCCCTGGAGATGCCGTGCTTCGCCGCATCGGCCTGCCCCGACACGCCGCCTCCGCAGACGGTGATCTTGATGTCGAACTTGCCGCGGCTTCCCGTGACTTCCAGGGGCTGTTCGATGATCTTCCGGAGAACCTCGCGGGTGAAGTAGTCGTCGAAATTTCTCTCGTTGACGGTCAGGTTCCCGCTGCCTTCCTTCATCCATACCCTGGCGATGGCTCGTTTCCTCTTGCCGGTCGCATAGTAACTTTTATCGGTCATGTTCATCTCCAAAACGCAAACGCGGATTCAATCCGGATGGCGGGAGGGATTGATTCGCCCCTCAGATCTCCAGCACAACGGGTTTCTGTGCTTCGTGGGGGTGATCCTTCCCCGCATATACCTTGAGTTTCCTGAGCATCCGTCTGCCCAGAGTCCCCCTGGGAAGCATGCCCTTGACGGCCTCCGTGACAAGGCTTTCAGGCTTCTTTTTCAGGAGTTTGCCGGCGGGGATCGATTTCAATCCGCCCGGATAGCCGGAGTGATGGTGATAGATCTTGTCATCGAGCTTTTTCCCCGTGAGGACGATCTTTTCGGCATTGATGACGACAACGAAGTCACCGGTGTCCACGTGAGAGGTGTAAATCGCCTTGTGTTTGCCCCGGAGCCGCCTGGCGATCTCGCTGGCGAGCCGGCCCAGTATCTTGCCCTCGGCATCGACGACAAACCACTCCCGGTCCACGGACTCTTTTTTGGCTTGATAGGTCTTCATAGAAATACCACTTTCATCTGAAAATTAAAGGCGAAGACTAAGAAATTCCGTGCCTTTTGTCAAGGTAAAAAACCGGTTTTTTTCACTTGCCGGAACTCGACAGGGCATCGGCCTTCACGCTGGCGCTGCCGACCCTTCCCAGACCCAGAAGGTTGACGAAAACCATGAATGTCCGGTCGTTTGCGAGGTCCGAATAGGTGACCTCCACCCCCCAGCACTGGCGGTTGTAACTGATGCCGTAGGTCGACTCCAGGGTGGTGTCCTGACGGAGATTTTCCCTCAAAACATATTTCAGTTCGAGGGATTTCGTCACCTTCGCCTTCAGCATAAGATTGATATTATCAATGATATCCTTTGTGTACGAATACTGGACACTGACCGAATCCCCCCGGTTGTCGCTCAATCCGAGCGTGTGGTTCATCGTCGTCAGGTCGCCGGAATTGAAATCAAAGGAAAGGGTCGAATTGTAGCTCACATACCGGTGGGGGTAGAAATCAATCTCCGCGTTCAGGGGTCCCAGATAATCCCCCTGCCCCGCCGGGGCGGTGTTCACGGTGGTCGGGGCGGTGAGCGTTGCCGGGGCGGTTACACGGTACACATCACCCCGGAAATCGTAAACCTGATAGAGTTTGAAACGCAGAAATTCCTGATAGGACGCTTTTCCCTCCAGGTCCTTCATTCTGGACGTCAGGGTGTTGAGGAGTGACCAGGAGATGCTGCTCTGCGAATGGATCGCCGACACGAAATCGGGACGCTCATCCTGCCGAACGGCGGTGTAGTTGTAAAGGAGTTCCGGCTTGACGTAATGTTTTATCTTCTCAATCGACGTCCCTCCGACATCGAAAATCCTGTAGGCATCCGACGAAAGCTTTGCGCCAGCCGCTATGAGCTCGCGGCTTCCCGTCTTTTTTTCACTGCCCGACAGGGCCCCCGAGGTGTCCCAGTAGGTTTCCCGGAAACCCACTTCCGGAGTGAACTGGAGATAATCGCCGAGACTCAGCGGTAGCGACAGAACGGGGAAAGCATCGAAGAGGCTCCCTTTTTCCCCCACGGACCTGTAATTGTAGCTGTAGGACCCGTCCATCCCGAAGTTGAGGGCAGACTCAAACAGGGGTTGCGTGAAGGCATTCAAACGGATCTCGGGATACTTCTGCAGGGTGGTGTCATTGGAGGGGCCGGTAAAATCGTCGGTGTACTGGGCATAACCCGTGAGGCTCAAAAGACCCCAGTCCTTCACGAGACGGCCCTTGGATTCCAGGGCATCGAGCCTCTGGTCGCCGACATAGCTGACTCTCTGAAACCGCCGTCCGGCGGATCCGGCGTAGTGGTCCAGATAATAGTTGTAGGAAGCAAAATCGTTGAAATAGTGATTATCGGAAACGCGGTTGATATCCGTCCTCAGATAAAACCCGGCATCGAACCGGGTCTCGTGATTCAGGTAATAGGACCACCGTTTCTCCTTTTCCGTCTGAGCCTGCCGAACCCCCTCGATTTCCCGGGTGCCCGTCCACTGATCGCTCAGGTAGTCGGCGTAGAGGGTTCCGAAGGAGTCGGGGGAAAGAAAATACCGGAATTCAGCGCCCTGCTGGTATCCCCTCTTTTCCATGTAACGCGGGTAAAACGTCGCGTCGGTGCTGTCCGATATGGCCCAGAAGACCGGCACCGCCACGTCAACGCCGAGCTTTTCTTCGGAATAGCCCAGGTGCGGAAGGAGGACACCCGATTGCCGGGTGGTCTTGACGGGGAAGAGGAGGTAGGGGAAATAAAAAACCGGGACCTCCAGGATCTGGAACGTCCCGTTCTTCATCGTCCCGTATCCGTCGATGGTCACGTCCATGTCACGGGCGGCGAACTGCCAGTCGGGGCAGTCTCCGTCGCAGGTGGTCGCCGTGCCGTTCTTCATGACGTAGTCGGCGTCACCGGTCTTCCGGATCTCCCGGCCCCGGATATGGAAATGATATTTCTCGAAGAAGATTCGTCCGGACTGTACGGTCCCCGTTTTTGTCTCCGTGTTGAAATCGACCCGCTCCCCTTCCAGAAGGTCGCCGTTGCTCTTCAAAGCGATGTTTCCTTCGGCGACGACCTCGTTCGTGCGGCGATTGAGCAACAGGCGGTCCGCCTTGAGATAGCCCCCCGTGAAAAAAGCGATCACGCCGCCCTCGGCCCGGTAAGTGTCGTTCGCCTGGTCGTAGCTCAGGCTGTCCGCCTCGATCGTCACCGGACCGCGGGGTGCTTGCCGGTCCGCCGCCTGAAGCATGCCCGTGTGAAGGGCAAGGCAGAGGATGAGCACCAGTGCCGCAATGATCGCCGCTTTTCTCTTCATGGGTGGTTCAACCCGCCGGGAACGAAAGGTCCGGCTTTCCCGACCCCGCGAACCCGGCTCGTATCTCTCCTACGAGATAGAGGGACCCGGTGACACAGATCAGATCACCCCTGCCCGCCAGCCCGAGAGCGCGCTCCATGGCCTCCCCGCTGTCCTCGATCACTTCCGGTCTCCTGCCCGCCGCACGAACCCAGCGGGCGGGGACATCGGGAGACAGGGCCCGTTCCTCCTTCGGCCTTGTGACAATGATATGATCCGCCACGGGGAGGAGCCGGGTGAGCATGCCCCGATAATCCTTGTCGCCGAGAACCCCGAAAACAAGGATGAGCCTCCGAAAAGTAAAATCCTCCACCAGGGTCTTCGCAAGAACCGACGCCCCGGCGGGGTTGTGAGCGCCGTCGATGACGACAGCGGGGCTCTCCCGGAGCACCTCCAACCGGCCCGGCCAGCGGCAGTTCTCGAGACCCTCTTCGATGCCCCTGTCACCGACGCGGAGACCCCGTCTCCCGAGGAGTTCGACGGCTCCGAGGGCGCAGGCGGCATTGATGACCTGATGCCGTCCCCGGAGCTGAAGCCGGAGGCTCGGGAATGTTCTTTCAATGCCGTAATAGGAAAAGACTCCCTCGCCGCGGGCACGGACCCGGATGTCCCGGCCGATCCGGTAGAGCCGGGCCTTGCGCTGCCCCGTGATCGCCTCAAGGGTCTGAATCACGGTCTTTTGCCGGGCCGCCGTCACGACATGTCCGCCGGGCTTGATGATCCCCGCCTTTTCCCGGGTGATGTCCGTCAGTCTCCGGCCCAGATAGGCCCTGTGCTCGAGGGAGATATTCGAAATAACGGCCGCCTCCGGATGAACGACATTCGTCGCATCCAGGCGCCCCCCCAGGCCGACCTCCAGGACGGCAACGTCGACACCGGCAAGGAAGAAGTGAAGAAAGGCAATGGCCGTCGTGAACTCGAAATAGGTGACATCCTCGCGGACGACCCTTCGGACTTCACCGGCCAGACTCCGGAGATCCCCACCTGGAATCAGCCTCCCGCCGACCCTGATCCGCTCCCGGACATCGACGAGATGCGGCGAGGTGTAAAGACCGACCCGGTAGCCGCCGCTGCTGAGTACGGACGCGATCAATGCGGCAATGGATCCCTTGCCGTTGGTGCCGCCGACGATTACGGACCTGAACCGGTCCTGGGGATTTCCTAGGCGACGGAGCAGCCTTTTGACGGACCCCAGGTCCAGGCGCATGCCCATCCCCTGGAGCGACGAGAGGTATTCGAGGGGATCCTGAGGGCTCATCGTGGCCGTACGTGCCTCCGGGCGTGAATTCCGCTGCCGTGCGCGGCGACGCACGGTCTGATTAACACAGCCCCTTACTCGGGGCAATCATTTTATGGATCGGCGGCTCCCCTCGCGGGCGCCGTAAAAAAAGAGCCACGGGCGGGCGATATCGCCACCCGTGGCTTCGAATCCGTCTCTTTCCCGGACCCGCGGCACCTCCTACCGGGGGACCCGGACAGGAAAGGGAAAATGCCGTTGCAGCGCCCGGTCTGCCGAAGCCTGAACGCGTCTGTTCCGGAAAAGGCCGGGCGGACCGTCTAAGATTTTTCCCAGCCGTTTTGTACCGACGCAGAAACCGGCTAATCGGGGATGACCTTGAAGACCTCGTCCCCGGGACGAACGCGGTCGGACACTTTGACACCGATGTAGTCGCCGACGACGGCCTTCTCAACCTTCTGGTTGTTGACCTCCATGGACTGGATGACTTCCTCGAAGTTCGTCGTGTGACCCACCAGCTTGATCTTTTCCCCCACGCTCAGTTCGCCGGCGGTGATCTTGATGGCGGCAACACTCGGTTTTGCAAAGAATTTTACGACCTCGCCTATTTTCTCCTCGGCCATAACGCATCCTCCCTTGCTGATTTCAACGAAGCGACCCGTATTTCTTACAATTCTTTTCCTTCAAAATCAAGGGGAAACCGAAACAAAAAAGCAAGGCCGAAGCCTTGCTTTTTTCATTGCGGGAGTCTGGAGGGGGTGCGCTATTTTTTTGCCGCCTTTTTCCGGCTCTTGGCCTTCGGCTTTTCCTCTTTTTTGATCTCCTGGGGGATGAGTTCGATCACGGCAAGGGGTGCATTGTCACCGACCCGGAAGCCGGCCTTGACGATCCGCGTGTAACCGCCTGAACGGTCCTTGTAACGGGCGGAGATGTCCTCGAAGAGCTTCTTGACAACCCCGCTTTCGCGCACGATACCCGCCGCCTGCCGCCGGGCATGGAGGCTTCCGTCCTTGCCGAGGGAAATCATCTTTTCCGCCACCCGGCGGAGTTCCTTGGCCTTTGTGTCCGTGGTCGTGATCTTCTCATGCTTGAAAAGGGAAGTGACCATGTTTCGGAGCATGGCTTCCTTGTGGCTGGAGGTCCTTCCGAGTTTCCTTCCTGCTTTCTGATGACGCATGGGGATAACCTTTCACCGCGATATAAAATCAGCTTTTTTCTTTGACCTTCTCTTTGTCTTCTTTGCGCACGGGGAAGTCGATTTTCATGCCGAGGGAAAGTCCCATTTCGGATAGGATTTCCTTGATTTCATTGAGGGATTTCCGGCCGAAATTTCTGGTCTTCAACATCTCCGTCTCCGTTTTCTGGACCAGCTCGCCGATGAGATGGATGCCGGCGTTTTTCAGGCAGTTGGCGGACCGGACGGAGAGCTCCAGTTCATCGACGCTCTTGAAGAGATTTTCGTTGACGATCTCCAGCTCCTCGGCTTTCTCGGCCTGTATCTCCTCCTCCACCTCCTCGAAGTTGATGAAGATATCGAGTTGCTCTTTCAGGATCTTGGCCGCATAGGCCACGGCGTCCTCGGGCAGAACGCTGCCATCGGTCCAGACTTCCAGGATGAGCCGGTCGTAATCGGTGATCTGGCCCACGCGGGCATGGGTCACCGTGTAGCTCACCTTCTTGATCGGAGAAAAAGAGGCGTCGATGTTGATCGTCCCCTCGGGCTGGTCGGCGTCCCGTTCCCGCTTGGCCGCCACATAACCCTTGTCCATCCGCGCGACCATCTCCGCCCTGAGCTTTGCGTTTCCCTGAAGCGTGCAGAGATAATGCTCCGGATTCATGATCTCCACGGTCGGGTCGACGGTGATGTCTCCGGCGGTCACAACGCCTTCCCGGGCCACTTCGAGCCGGAGGGTTCTGGGGCCGTCCTGATTCAGCTTGAGACGGACCCCCTTCAGATTCAGGATGAGATCCGTCACATCCTCCTTCATCCCCTGGACGGTCGAAAACTCATGAAGAACCTTGTCGATCTTCACCGAAACAATGGCGGCCCCGTGGATGGAGGACAGAAGGATTCTCCTCAGGGCATTCCCGAGGGTGATCCCGAAGCCCCGCTCCAGCGGCTGACAGGTGAACTCTCCGTAAAACCGGGTATGGGTTTTTTCGTCGACCTCGATCCGCTTGGGTCTGATCAGACTGCGCCAGTTTCTCTGCATATGCCTTTTCCTCGGGTTTGGCTCTTACTTGGAGTACAGCTCAACGACCAGCTGCTCCTGGATCGGCATCGTGATATCGTCACGCGTCGGCAGCGCTTTCACGACACCCCTGAAATTCTCCTTGTCCAGCTCCAGCCAGGGCGGCACACCCCGTCTGGCCACGGTTTCCAAAGACTCCAGGATCGGGAGTACCTTCTTGCTCTTTTCCCTCAGTTCGATCACGTCCCCTTTCTTGATCAGGAAGGAAGGGATGTTGACCTTCCTCCCGTTCACCTTGAAATGGCCGTGCCGCACGAACTGCCTTGCCTCCGTTCTCGACGTCGCGAACCCCATCCGGTAGACCATGTTGTCCAGCCTCGACTCCAGAAAAACGAGGAGATGGGTACCGGTAATCCCTCTTTTCTTGTCGGCTTTTTCGAAATAGCCCCTGAACTGTTTCTCGAGGAGGCCGAACATCCGTTTGAGTTTCTGTTTCTCGCGGAGCTGGGTCCCGTAGTCGGAAAATTTCTTGCGGGCGTGCCCGTGTTCCCCCGGCGCATACCCCCGCCGCTCGAAGGCGCATTTCTCCGTGTAGCAGCGGTCTCCCTTGAAGAACAGCTTCAGCCCTTCCCTGCGGCACATTCTGCACACTGAACCACGATATCTTGCCAAATGATTCCTCCCTCTTGCTTGTCCTCCCCGCGGCGTTCCACTCCCGCGGTCGTTAGACCCTCCGCCGCTTGGGCGGACGGCACCCGTTGTGCGGGATGGGCGTGACATCCCGGATCAGACTGATGGTGAGTCCCGCGGCCTGAAGGGCCCGCAACGCCGACTCGCGCCCCGATCCGGGTCCCTTGACGTACACCCGAACGCTTCTCACGCCGTGCTCCCTGGCCTTCCGGACCGCGCTCTCCGCGGCCATCTGCGCCGCGAAAGGCGTCCCCTTTCTCGAGCCCTTGAACCCCTCCATGCCGGACGAGGACCAGGCCAGGACATTGCCGCTCAGATCGGTGATCGTCACGATGGTGTTGTTAAAGGTCGACTGGATATGGGCGATGCCCTCGGGCACGCTTTTTTTCTCTCTTCGTTTTCCTGTCTTCCGTGGACCTGCCATTTCTCCTCCCGAAAATGAAAAACCGCTCTGCTATTTCTTCTTCCCGGCGATGGACCGCCTCGGCCCTTTCCGGGTTCGGGAATTCGTGTGGGTTCTCTGCCCCCGAACCGGCAGCCCCTTGCGGTGTCTCAGCCCGCGGTAGGTCCCGACATCCATCAGTCGCTTGATCGACATCGAAACTTCGCGACGGAGATCTCCTTCGACTTTATGCTCCTTGTCAATGACGCTGCGGATGGCCGTCACTTCCGAATCGGTGAGGTGGTCGGTCTTCGTGTCCAGACCGACTCCGGCCTTGCGCAGGATATCCTGCGACGCCGACCTCCCGATACCGTAAATGTAGGTCAGCGCGATCTCCATTCTCTTGTTCTTCGGTAAATCCACACCCGCGATTCGTGCCACCGATGAGCCTCCTTACGTTTGGATCGTCTCCTAGCCCTGCCTCTGCTTGTGCTTCGGATTTTCGCAGATCACCCGGATGACGCCGTGGCGTTTGATGATCTTGCACTTGTCACACATCTTTTTCACTGAAGACCTGACCTTCATGTCCCTTTTCTCCTGTCGCGCCCCCCGGCACCTACTTGGAGCGGTAGGTGATCCGGCCCCGCGTCAAATCGTAGGGCGATAGTTCCACGGTGACCCTGTCGCCGGGCAGGATCTTGATGAAGTGCATCCGCATCTTGCCGGAAATGTGGGCCAGCACACGATGCCCGTTCTCGAGCTCCACCCGGAACATGGCGTTGGGGAGGGTCTCCACGACCGTCCCTTCAACCTGGATGGGTTCCTCTTTCGCCATACAATCCCGTCCCCGACCGCCGCTCAACCGATCCCGTCGATGCGTCCCCAAAACCTCATTCGGGACTCCCGTCGATCCGGCTCAGAATAAAAGGGTCGCCGTCCATGATGGCCACCGAGTGCTCGAAATGGGCGGAAAGTCTACCGTCGGCGGTCACCACGGTCCACCCGTCCTTGAGCACCTTCACGGCATGGGCCCCGGCATTGACCATGGGTTCGATCGCCAGGACGATACCCGGTCTCAACTCGATCCCCCGGCCTTCCCGGCCGTAGTTGGGCACCTGGGGCTCCTCGTGGAGAGACCGGCCGATCCCGTGGCCCACCAGGTCCCGGACAACGGAGTATCCGGCCGCCTCCACATGGTTCTGGATGGCCGCCGATATGTCGCCGATCCGGTTGCCGGCTCTTGCCTGCTCGATGGCCCTGTAGAGCGATTCCTCCGTGACCCGCATCAGCCTTCGGGCCTCGTCGGAAACCTCGCCGACGGGGACCGTCACGGCCGCATCCCCGTAAAGACCCTGATGATAGATGCCGAAATCGAGGCTGACGATGTCCCCTTCCCGGAGCTTTCGCTCCGACGGCATCCCGTGAACCACCTCCTCGTTCACCGAGGTGCACAGCGAGAAGGGGTAGCCACGGTATCCCTTAAAAGCGGGTTTCGCCCCCGCCTGAAGCGCCAGTTCCTCGCAGTAACGATCCAGCTCGATCGTGGAGACGCCCGGCCGGATCATTTTTTTCAGTGCCTCGAGAATCCGGGCAACCAGGAGGTTGCTTGCCCTCAGCTTTCGGATCTCGTCGGGAGATTTCAAGATGACCATTCCGAAGACCCTCCAGCGGGATGTCCCGAAGCTATCGTCGCCTGGCCAGCCGCCCCTTCTTCAGAAACCCCTCGTACTGGCGGGCCAGGAGATGGGTTTCGATCTGCCCGGCCGTGTCGAGGGCAACCCCCACGACGATGAGAAGCGCCGTTCCCCCGAAATAGAAAGGCACGTTCATGTACACCATCAGGATGCTGGGCAGCACGCAGACCATCGACACGTAAATGGCTCCGCCGAAGGTCAGCCGGCTCAGCACGTGATCGATGTACTCCGCCGTCTTCTTTCCGGGGCGGATGCCGGGGACGAATCCGCCGTACTTCTTCATGTTGTCGGCCACGTCGATGGGGTTGAAGACCACGGCCGTGTAGAAGAAACAGAAAAAGACGATGAAGCCGACGTAGACCGCCTCGTACAGAAAAGCGCCGGGCCGCAGGTAATCCGCCACCGCTTTCATCCAGGGATGCGGGACGAAATTGGCGATCGTCGCAGGAAACATGATGATCGACGAGGCAAAAATCGGCGGTATCACGCCCGCCGTGTTGACCTTCAGGGGAAGGTGCGTGGTCTGACCGCCGTACATCTTGCGCCCGACGATCCGCTTGGCGTACTGGACGGGAATCCTGCGCTGACCGCTTTCCACAAAAACGATGAACCCCACCACCGCCACCATGAAAAGAAAGAGCAGGACCACGAAGATGATCCCCATCTCGCCCGTCGAAACGAGTCGGAAGGTGCTCAGAAGCCCCGCGGGACCGCGGCAGACGATCCCCGCAAAGATGATGAGCGAGATGCCGTTGCCGATGCCGCGCTCGGTGATCTGTTCGCCGAGCCACATGATGAAGGCCGTCCCCGCGGTGAGCGTGATGACGGTCATCAGCCGGAAGCCCCAGCCGGGGTCCAGCACGATGGAGGCCCCCGTGGGCCCCGCCATGTTCTCAAGCCCCACGGCGATGCCGAAACCCTGGATCAGGCTCAAAAGCACCGTGCCGTACCGGGTGTACTGGGTGATCTTTCTCCGGCCGGCCTCCCCCTCCTTCGAAAGCCTCTCCAGGTGGGGGATGGCAATGGTCAGGAGCTGGAGGATGATCGAAGCGCTGATGTAGGGCATGATCCCCAGCGCAAAGACGGACAGGTTGCTCAGGGCTCCGCCCGCGAACATGTCGAAGAGCCCCAGGAGCGACCCCCTGGCCATGTCGAAAAAGGCCGCCAGCGCTTTGGTGTCGATGCCGGGGGTCGGGACGTGGGTGCCGATCCGGTAGACGCCGAGCAGCAGAAAGGTCATGAAGATCCTCTTCTGCAGCTCCGGTATCTTGGGTATGTTCTTGAATCCGCCTAACAAATCAAATCACCTCAACGGAGCCGCCCGCCGACTCGATCTTCGCCCGCGCCGCGCTGCTGACGGCATGGACCCTGATCTTGAGGGGACGATCGAGGCTTCCCTTGGCCAGGATCTTCACGCCGTCTCCGGGCTTCTTGATGATGCCCGCTTCGCGCAGGGCCACGGGATCGACGGTGACACCGGCGGCAAACCTGCCGAGCTGCCCCAGGTTGACAACGACGATGTCCTTCCGGAAGGGGTTTTTGAAACCCCGCTTGGGCAACCGTCGCGTGAGGGGCATCTGGCCGCCTTCGAATCCCACCCGGATGTTCGCCCCGGATCGCGCCTTCTGCCCCTTGGCGCCCTTGGTCGCCGTGCCGCCGTGACCCGATCCGTCGCCCCGGCCGATTCTCTTCCTCTTCCGCCGGGAACCCCTCGGCGGTTTCAGTTCATTGAGTTTCATTGCTCGTTCACCTCTACGACTTCCACGGACAGGAGGTGGGAGACCTTGTTGATCATTCCTCGAATCTCCGGCGTATCCTGGAGAAGAACGGTCCCGTTGAGCTTCTGCAGCCCCATCCCGCGAAGGACCTTCCGGTGCTTTTCCGGTCTTCCGATGTAACTTTTCACCAGCGTGATTTTGAGCCTCTTGGTCACGATCCGCTCCTTCGCTTAGATCTCCGATATTTCCTTGCCCCTCAGCATGGCCACCTCGACGGGGCTCTTCAGACGACGGAGCCCGTCCAGCGTCGCCTTCACCAGGTTGTGGGGGTTGTGCGAACCCAGACATTTGGTCAGGACGTTCTGCACGCCGGCCACTTCCAGGACGGCCCGGACGGCACCGCCGGCGATCAGGCCCGTTCCCTCCGAGGCCGGTTTCAGAAGAACCCTCCCCGCGCCGAACTCGCCGACGACCTCGTAGGGGATGGTCCGGTTGATGACCGACACGCGCACCATGCTCTTCCTGGCCTTCTCCATGCCCTTCCGGATCGCTTCCGGGACCTCATTGGCCTTGCCGAGCCCCATGCCCACAGACCCTTGGCCGTCGCCGACGACAACGATGGCGCTGAACCGGAACCGCCGGCCCCCTTTTACGACCTTGGCCGTCCGGTTGATGGAAACCACCCTGTCCAGAAGTTCCGTTCCTTCGAATTCTCGTCTCTCCAATGATCCCACCCCTCAATGAAATGAAAGCCCGGGCTCAAATCTTCAGGCCTGCTTCTTTCGCCGCTTCGGCCAGCGCCTTGACCCTGCCGTGATAGAGGAACGCGCCACGGTCGAAAACGGCCTTTTGAATGTTCCTGTCCTTCAGCTGCTTCGCCAGAAGCTTCCCCACTTCGGCGGCCGCCTGGGTTTTCTTCATGCCGCCGAGTTTGCCCTTGAGCTCCTTGCTGAGTGTCGAGGCCGAGGCCACCGTCTGTCCGGCGGCGTCGTCGATCGCCTGGGCATAGATATGCGTCGTGCTTCTGAAGACCGAAATCCGGGGGTGATCCGCCGTACCGGAGATCTTGCCCCGCACCCTCTTCTTTCTCTTCATCCTGATCTTCTTGATCTTCTTCGTTTTCCCGATCACCGCTTTCGCCTTCCTTTGTCATCCCGTGCCGGCTCCGGTCACCTTTTAGGCACCGGCGGACTTGCCGACCTTCCTGCGGACCTTTTCGCCGGCATATTTGATCCCTTTCCCTTTGTAGGGTTCCGGTTTCCTGAGGCTGCGGATCTCGGCGGCTACGCGGCCGACGAGTTCCTTATCGATCCCGGTCAGGGTCACGCTGGTCTGCTTCTCGATCTTGACGGACACCCCCTCGGGGAGCCGGTACTCCAGGGGCGTGGAATATCCGATATGCAATTTCAGGAGGTCGCTGCCGGTCAGTTCCGCCCGGTACCCCACACCGGAGATCTCCAGGTTTTTCTGAAACCCGTCACTGACCCCCGTGACCATGTTGTGGACCAACGTTCGTGTCAACCCGAAGAGGGAACGTCCGCGGCGGTTGTCCACAGCCTTCTTGAGGATGATGCTCCCCGCCTCCTGGATCACGTCGATTTCCCCGGGGAGCTTCATGGAGAGTTTCCCCTTCGGCCCCTCGACGACGATTTCCGCGTTCTTCCGGGTGACCTTCACATTGGCCGGCAGGACAATAGGTTTTTTGCCGATTCTTGACATGTATGGCTCTCCCACTCAAACAAATGCTGCGTCGCCGGACTTACCAGACGTTGCAGAGGATCTCGCCGCCCACGTTCAGTTCCCGGGCCTCCCGGTCCGTCAGGATGCCCTTGGAGGTGGACAGGATGGCGACACCGTAACCGTTGAGGACCTTGGGGATGCTGTCGCTCGGCACATAGATACGGCGTCCGGGCTTGCTCACCCGTTCGATCCCGCGAAGGATGTTTTCCTTCGACTCGGAGTATTTGAGATAAACCCTCAGGATGTCCCGCTTGTGCGGGTCTTTTTTGATGTCGAACCCCTGAATATACCCGGCCTTCTTCAGGACCTTGGCAATTTCCACGTTCATTCTCGAAAGCCCCGTGTCGGTGCTCTTGAATTTCTTCCGATTGGCGTTCCGGATTCTCGTCAACATGTCTGCGATTGGATCCGTCATTCCCATAGTGCTTCTCCTGAAAACCCTCACCAGCTGGATTTGATCATCCCGGGGATCTGCCCCTGGGACGCGTATTTTCTCAGGCAGAGCCTGCACATGTCGAATTTCCGGTAATAGGCCCTGGGCCTGCCGCAGAGGGGGCAGCGGTTGTATTCTCTGACCTTGAATTTTTTCGTCCTCTTCGCTTTCGCAATCAGGGATTTCTTCGCCAAGTCGGTTCCTCCATCCGCACCGTTTACGGGTTAGCTCCTGAAGGGCATGCCCATGAGGGAGAGCAGGTGCCTCGCCTCATCGTCCGTTTTTGCCGTCGTCACGACGACGATGTTCAAGCCTTTGACCTTTTCGATCTTGTCGTACTCGATCTCGGGGAAAATGAACTGTTCCCGGATCCCCATGGCGAAATTTCCCCGCCCGTCGAAGGAGCCGGGGGGAATACCCCTGAAGTCCCGGATTCTCGGCAGCGCCACGTTCACCAGCCGGTCGTAGAATTCGTACATCCGCTCCTTCCGGAGCGTCACGGTGCAGCCGATCGGCATTCCCTTTCGAAGCTTGAACGTCGCAATGGACTTCTTCGCCTTCGTGATCACCGGCTTCTGCCCCGAGATCATGGCGAGTTCCTGGACGGCGCCGTCGAGAAGCTTGATGTTCTGAATGGCCTCGCCGACCCCCATGTTCAGGACAATCTTCTCCAGCCGCGGGACCTCCATGACATTCTTGTATTTGAACTTCTTCATCATCTCTGGGACGACGGTTTTGCTGTAGTATTCTTTCAATCTTGCCATGGGTCTTACCTCGGCCTACTCATCGAGCATCTCATTGCACTTTTTACAGACGCGGACTTTCCGGTCGTCCTCCAGCACACGGTACCCGATGCGGACCACGCGCTCGCATTTGCGGCAGATGAGGGCCAGGTTGGACACGTCGATGGCCCCTTCCTTCTCCATGATGCCGCCTTTCCCCTTGGCATCGGGCCGTTTGTGGCGCTTCACCATGGCGAGTTTCTCGACGAAGGCTCGCGTCCTGTCCTTGGAAAATTTCAGGATCTTGCCGGATTTTCCCTGCTCCTTGCCGGCCAGAACCTTCACGACATCCCCTTTTTTCAATTTGATCTTCTGCATGGGAATTCCTCGGGTCCCTTCCTAAATAACCTCGGGGGCCAGGGAGATGATTTTCATGAACTGTTTCGCGCGCAGCTCCCGGGCCACCGGGCCGAAGATGCGGGTTCCGACGGGTTCCATCTGGTTGTTGATCAGCACCACGGAATTGTCGTCGAACTTGAGGAACGACCCGTCGAGTCGCCTCACTTCCTTGACGGTCCTCACCACCACCGCCCGCATGACATCCCCCTTCTTGACCTTCGAATTGGGGATGGCTTCCCTGACCGACACCGTAATGACATCGCCCACCGTCGCATAACGCTTGCGCGAACCGCCGAGCACGCCGATACAGCTGACCCGTTTCGCTCCGGAATTGTCCGCCACGTTCAATATGGTTCGCATCTGTATCATAACCAACACTCCGATCCCACCGCCGGTTCCCCGGTCGCAGGCGGGCCTTACTTCGCCTTTTCAAGAATCTCCCGGACCCGCCACCGCTTGTCCCGGCTCAGGGGCCGGGATTCCTCGATGAGGACCTTGTCGCCGATGCTGCAGGCGTTCCCCTCGTCATGGGCCTTGTATTTCTTGATCTTGCGGACGTACTTCTGAAAGGTCCTGTGCTTGACCCGCCTCTCGGAACGGACCACAACGGTCTTGTCCATCTTGTTGCTCACGACCCAGCCCTGGACGGTCCTCTTGTTGCCCCGCGGTTCCACCATACCTAACCTCGAATCTCCCTTTCCTTCAGAACGGTCTTGATACGGGCGATGTCCCTCTTGACGTTTTTCATCATGGCCGAAGAGTCCAGCTGCCCCGTCGCGTGCCGTACCCTGAGCCGGAAGAGCTCGTCGACCAGTTCGCGCTCTTTCTGTTTCAGCTCATCAACGCTGAGATCCCTCATCTCCTTAATCTTCATCTAAAAAGTCCCTCGAGACGAATTTGGTGCCCACCGGCAGTTTGTGGGCGGCCAACCGGAAGGCTTCGCGAGCCACCTCCCGGGTCACGCCCTCCATCTCGTACATCACCGTTCCGGGCTTCACGGAGGCGATCCACCCTTCCGGGCCGCCTTTGCCCTTGCCCATGCGGGTCTCCGCCGGTTTCTTCGTGAAGGATTTGTGGGGAAAAATCCGGATCCAGATCCGCCCGCCGCGCTTGATATGCCGGGTCATGGCGATTCGGGCCGCCTCGATCTGCTGCGCCGTGATCCGCCCGGGTTCCGTGGCCTGGAGACCGAAGGCGCCGAACTCCACGTGGCACCCCTTGATGGCCTTGCCCCCCATGCGTCCCTTCTGCATCTTGCGGTACTTTACCCGCTTTGGTGTCAACATGCCGTCACGAACTCCTCTTCAATGAAAACCCTCTTCCGCGCCTCAGGCCGTCGTGCTTTTCTTGTCGGGCAGGATGTCGCCGTGATAGATGAGCACCTTGACGCCGATCACGCCGTAGGTCGTCCGCGCCTCGGCCAGACCGTAATCAATGTCCGCCCTCAGCGTGTGAAGGGGCACTTTGCCTTCTCGATACCACTCCGTCCTGGACATCTCGGCGCCGCCCAGCCGCCCCGCACAGGTGATCCGAATGCCCTTGGCACCGAACTTCAGAGCGGACTGAACGCCTTTTTTCATGGCCCGCCGGAAGGCGACACGCCTCTCGAGCTGCAGGGCCACATTTTCCGCCACGAGCTGGGCGTCGATCTCGGGCTTGCGCACTTCCAGGATATTGATGATGGCTTCCCCCCTCGTGATGGCCTCGATGTCCTTCTTCAGCTTCTCGATTTCCGCCCCTTTTTTCCCGATGATGATGCCCGGGCGTGCGGCGTGGATGTTGATCTTCGCTTTGTCAGCGGCTCGTTCGATCTCCACCTTCGACACACCGGCATGGTAGAGTTTCTCCTTGATGTACCGCCGGATCCGGATGTCCTGGTGAAGGAGTTCCCGGAAGTTCTTCTCCGAGAACCACTTCGAACCCCACGTCTTGACGATGCCCAGCCTCAAACCGATCGGATTGACCTTCTGACCCAAGTCCGTACCTCCCTTATCGCTACTGCTCTGCCAGAACCACCGTGATGTGGCTTGTTCTCTTCTTGATGTGGGCGGCCCGCCCCATGGCCCGCGCCCGCCACCGTCTCCAGGACGCCCCCTGGTCCACGTAGATCTCCTTTACGTACAGGATTTTCTCGTCGATGTTGGGATTGTTCGCCGCGTTGGCCCGCGCCGACTTCAGGACTTTCCGCACCAGCCCCGCGGCCCGCTTGCGCGTGAACGCCAGGACGCGATCCGCCTCTTCGACCTTTTTCCCCCGGATGAGGTCGACCACCAGCCTGACCTTCTGGGGTGAAATACGAACATATCTGGCCACAGCTCTTGCTTCCATGGTTCCTCGAAACCCGCCTTTACTTCTTCACTTTGGTCTTGCGGTCCCCCGCGTGGCTGTAGAACGTCCTCGTGGGGGCGAATTCGCCCATCTTGTGCCCCACCATGTTCTCCGTAACGAAAACAGGGATGAATTTCTTGCCGTTATGGACGGCAAAGGTAAAGCCGATCAGTTCCGGAACGATCGTGGAGCGGCGGGACCAGGTCTTGATGATGCTGCGATCGCCCGAGGCCTCCGCCCGCCGGACCTTTTCCAGAAGCTTCGCATCCACGTAAGGGCCTTTTTTAATCGAACGCGCCACCGCTTAACCCCTCTTCTTGATGATGTATTTGTCCGAAGTCTTGTTCTTTCTCGTCTTGTATCCCTTGCTGGGCACACCCCAGGGGGTACAGGGATGGCGGCCGCCCGATGATTTTCCCTCACCGCCGCCCATGGGATGATCGATCGGATTCATGGCAACCCCGCGGGTATGGGGGCGCTTGCCCACCCAGCGGTTCCGTCCGGCCTTCCCGATGCTGACGTTTTCATGCTCGATGTTTCCCACCTGCCCTACCGTCGCCTTGCAGTCGAGAAGGATCTTCCTGACCTCCCCCGACGGCAGGCGGACCTGAGCGTAGGCGCCCTCTTTGGCCATGATCTGCCCGTAGGTTCCCGCCGAGCGGATCATCTGGGCCCCCTTGCCGATCTTGAGCTCCAGGTTGTGAATCAGGGATCCCATCGGGATATTGCGCAGCGGCATGGTGTTTCCCGGGCGGATATCGGCATAGTCGCTGCTGACGACCACATCGCCCACGGCCATATGGAGCGGCGCGAGGATGTATCGTTTTTCCCCGTCCCGGTAGCAGAGAAGGGCGATCCGGGATGAGCGGTTCGGGTCATATTCGATGCTCTTGACGACGGCTGTCACGTCCTTCTTGTCCCGCCGGAAGTCGATGACCCGGTACCTCCGCTTGTGCCCGCCCCCCATGTGCCAGCAGGTCACGCGACCGCGGTTGTTCCGGCCGCCGGTTCTCTTCAACGGGCGCACCAGACGCTTCTCCGGTCCCGTCCGGGTCAGTTCATCGAAGGCGAACCCGGTCTGAAAACGCCTGCCCGGTGATGTCGGTTTGTAACTCTTGATCGCCATGTTTCCGTTCCTTTACACTTTATCGAAGATCTCGATGCTGCTGCCCGGCGCCAGGGTGACAACGGCCTTTTTCCAGTCCCGCTTCCGACCCAGAACCCGTCCCACTTTCTTCTTCTTCCCGGCCATATTCATGGTCCTGACGTTGACCACCTTGACCTTGAAGAGCTTCTCCACCGCCCGCCCGATCTCGATCTTGTTGGCCCGTCGGTCGACTTCAAAGTGGTACTTGTTCGCTTCCTTGGCCAGGGTGGTTTTTTCCGTCACGAGCGGTCTTTTGATGATCTGGTAGGTTTCCATTACGCCGACAACGCCCCTTCTATCATTTTGATGGAGGGTTCCAGCAGGACCAGGTGGTCGTATTTCAGAAGATCGTAGACGTTGATCCCCTCCGATCTCATCATCTTCACGTCCTTGATGTTTCTCGAGGATTTCTCGAGCAGCGGGTCGGCCTTGTCGATCACAAAAAGGGTCTTCTTGAGGCCGAAACGGTCGAGAACCTCTTTGAAGGCCTTGGTCTTGATGCCGGCCATCGGGAAATCCCGGAGAATGACAATCTTCTCCTCGCTCGCCTTCATGCTGAGTGCCGAGATAAGCGCCGCTTTTCTCATTTTTTTCGGGACCGGGTAGGCGTAGTCCCGGGGATGGGGACCGAAGATGATGCCGCCGCCCCGCCACAGGGGAGAGCGGATCGTGCCCACACGGGCCCGGCCCGTCCCTTTCTGTCGCCAGGGCTTTCGCCCGCCTCCCTTGACCTCTCCCCGCCGCTTCGTCGAGTGGGTCCCGGCCCTGCGGAGGGCCAGTTGACGCCTCACCACCTCGTAAATGAGGTCTTTCCTGATGTCCGCCCCGAAGATGTCCTCGCGGAGTTCCACCTCGGATACCTTGTTCTTATCGATATCGAATACGGCTAAAACCGGCATGTCCGACACGCTCCAGTTTTTTTGTCCTTCATGATTTCTTGACGGCCTTGCGGATCAGGATGATCCCGTTCTTGCTGCCCGGGACGGCGCCCTTGACCAGAATCACGTTGCTCTCCGGCCTCACGCCGATCACCCGGAGGTTCTGGACCGTTTTCCGCTCGTGACCCATGTGGCCCGGCAGGCGCTTCCCCTTGAAAACCCGGGAGGGAAAGGCGCTCGCCCCGATGGAACCGGGCGCCCGGTGGAGCATGGAACCGTGGGAAGCCTTGCCGCCCCGGAATCCGTGCCGCTTGACGCTGCCGGCAAAGCCGCGGCCCTTGGTGGTCCCCGTCACATCCACGAAGTCGCCGACCTCGAACATCCCGGCCGTCAATTCCTGACCCGGTTCGAAAGCGTCGGGGTCCGATATCCTGAACTCACGAAGCACGCGAAAGAAGCCCTTGTCGACCTTGCCCTGGTGTCCCTGCAGGGGTTTGGTCACGTTCTTCGGCTTCTTGCGCCCGAAGGCGAGCTGAACGGCGTCGTATCCGTCGGTCGACTGTGTTTTCTTCTGTATGACCACACAGGGCCCGGCCTCGATCACCGTGACGGGCACGGCGAGACCGTCGTCGTCGAAGACCTGTGTCATTCCCAGTTTCTTGCCGATCAGTCCTGTTTTCATACGCCCTTCTATCTCATGGGAAATCATAAAAAACAGGAGACGGATTCGAACATCAAATCCATCTCCATGTCTGCGGTTCCGTTACAGCTTGATTTCGACATCCACGCCGGCGGAGAGGTCCAGTTTCATGAGGGCATCAACGGTGGCCTGCGTGGGTTCGATGATGTCGATGAGCCGCTTGTGGGTTCGAACCTCGAACTGCTCCCGGGATTTCTTGTCCACGTGGGGAGACCGGTTCACGCAGAACTTGTTGATGACCGTCGGAAGCGGAATGGGACCCGCGACGCGTGCTCCTGTCCTCTTCGCGGTGTCCACGATGTCTTCCGCGGACCGATCGAGCAACTTGTAGTCATACGCCTTCAGTCGAATTCTTATCTTTTGATCAGCCATATCCCGCTTACTCGAAGATGAATCTACTCGATAATCGTACCCACCACGCCGGCGCCGACGGTTTTCCCGCCTTCCCGGATGGCGAACCGGAGTCCCTGCTCCATGGCGATGGGGGTGATGAGATGAACCTCCATGCCCACGTTGTCACCGGGCATCACCATCTCGACGCCCTCCGGAAGGGTGACCACGCCCGTCACGTCGGTTGTCCTGAAATAAAACTGGGGCCTGTAACCGCTGAAGAACGGCGTGTGACGCCCCCCTTCCTCCTTCGTCAGGATGTAGACCTGGGCCTTGAACTTCGTGTGAGGCGTGATGGAACCGGGCTTGGCCACCACCTGGCCTCTTTCCACCTCTTCCCGCTTGGTTCCCCGGAGGAGAACGCCGATGTCGTCGCCCGCACGGCCCTCGTCGAGGGTCTTGCGGAACATCTCCACACCGGTGCAGACGGTCTTGAAGGTCGGCCGGATGCCGACGACTTCCACTTCCTCGCCGACCTTGATGATCCCTCGATCCACCCGGCCGGTTACGACGGTCCCGCGGCCGGAAATGCTGAACACATCGCCGATGGGCATGAGGAAGGGCTTGTCCAGGTCACGGACCGGTTCCGGAATGAAGGCGTCCACGGCATCCATCAGATCAAAGACGCACTTCGCGTCGGCCGATTTGGTGTCGTCCGTTTCGAGGGCCTTCAGGGCCGAACCCCGGATGATCGGGATCTTGTCCCCGGGGAATTCGTACTTGCTCAGAAGCTCCCGGAGCTCAAGCTCGACGAGATCGAGCAGCTCGGGGTCGTCGACGAGATCGACCTTGTTGAGGAAAACAACGATCGCGGGGACCTGCACCTGTCTTGCAAGGAGGATGTGCTCTCTCGTCTGCGGCATGGGGCCTTCCGATGCGGCGACGACCAGGATGGCGCCGTCCATGTGGGCTGCTCCGGAGATCATGTTCTTGATGTAGTCGGCGTGGCCGGGGCAATCCACGTGGGCATAGTGTCTTTTATCGGTCTCATACTCCACGTGAGAGACGTTGATCGTCACGCCCCGTTCTTTTTCCTCCGGTGCGTTGTCAATCATGTCGAAGGAATAGAACTGCGCGAAACCTTTCTTGGAGAGGTGCTTCGTAATGGCAGCGGTCAACGTGGTTTTCCCATGATCGACATGCCCGATCGTCCCGATGTTCACGTGCGGCTTCGTCCTTTCAAATTTTTTCTTAGCCATCTCCATCTACCTCCTTACCCTGATAAGGTGAATCCGTTGTTATTTCCTCTTTCCCCCGGTGTCGGTTGTTCTCGTGTCGATGATCTGCCTGGCCAGTTCTCCCGATACGGCGTTGTAGCACAGAAAGTGCATGGAGTAGGTGGCCCGCCCCTGCGTCTTGGATCTCAGGTCCGTCGCGTAACCGAACATCTCGGCCAGCGGTACTTCCGCAATGACCGCTTCCGATCCCGGCCGGGACTCGACGTTGACGATCTTGCCCCGCCGGGCCGTCAGGTTCCCGATCACGTCCCCCAGGTATTCCTTGGGGACCACGACCTCTACGGACATGACCGGTTCCAGGAGCACCGGGTTGCCTCTCTTGGCACCGTTCTTGAGCGCCACGGAGGCGGCGATCTTGAAAGCCAGCTCCGAAGAGTCCACCTCGTGGAACGAGCCGTCGACAAGCCGGACCTTCAGATCCACCATCGGGAAGCCCGCAAGCACCCCCTCTTCCATCGCCTCGTGAAGGCCCTTTTGCACGGCCGGGACGAATTCTCTCGGGACAGTGCCCCCGATGATCTTGTTCTCGAAGACCAGTCCCCGGCCCGGCTCGTTGGGCTCTATTTCGATCCAGACGTGGCCGTACTGCCCGCGGCCGCCGGACTGCCTGACGTACTTTCCCTCCGCCCGCACCGGCTTGCGGATCGTCTCCTTGTAGGCCACCTGGGGGTTTCCGATGTTGGCTCCGAGGCCGAACTCTCTGGAGAGCCGGTCCACGATGATCTCCAGGTGCAGCTCCCCCATGCCCGAGATGAGCGTCTGACCCGTTTCCCGATCCACCCGGACCCTGAAGGAGGGGTCCTCCCGGACGATCTTCTGGAGCGCCGCATCCATCTTCTCCTCGTCCGCCTTCGTCTTGGGCTCGATGGCGATCGCGATGACGGGCTCCGGCAACTCGAGGGTTTCGAGCTTCAGGGGGTGGGCCTGATCGCAGAGCGTATCCCCCGTGGTCGTGAAATTCAGCCCCACGGCTGCGACGATGTCCCCGGTCCGGGCCTCCTTG
>DAOTMG010000037.1:0-26225 GCA_035450185.1 Syntrophales bacterium
CCGGGACCTACGGATTAGAAGTCCGTTGCTCTATCCAGCTGAGCTACAGGCGCACATATGCCCGTAAAAAGACCTGCTTAAATACCCCCTTTGACCGCCTTTGTCAAGATGAAATCCCGGCGTTTTTGATCCGATAAAATGGTCACTTCACGTAGCCGGCGATGCCGTCAAAACGATACCCCTTCTTGGTGATACCCTCGCCGCTGCCGTCCGTCGTGTAGTAATAAAATCCGGTCTTCGGGTTGTACCAGCGGTAGAGCTCCCGGGACCCTGTAAGCCTCACGGTCGCGATGTTCCCGATGGGACGCTCCCGGGCATACCCGGCCGGAACGGGCTTCCTGTCCTGTTCGGGGGCGTAGTAGTGGCTCCTTCTGTCGGCGTTGAACCACCGGTAGAATTCGGTCGTGCCCGGCGTCCCCGGCGGGAAGAGCCTGAAGGCGAGGCCCTCCTGGCGGTACCCCTTCATGAGGACCGCGTCCTCAGCCGCGGGGGCCGCCGTCAGAAGCTGGTCTGAGCCTTTCAGGAAGCGGTAGATCGGGATGATCTTCGCGGTGCTTTCCTGCAACACCGTCAGCGTGACATCCACGACGGCGTTGTCGTCCTCGGAGCGGAACAAGACACTCTCGCCGTACACCCCGGGCGCGATGCCGGCCGTCTGCACGCGGATCGTCACATAGTCGATCTCCCGTGTCGTGGTGCCGACATCGGGCGAGACCCTCATCCACCCCGCCGGCCCCGCCTTGATGTTCCTGCTGTGAACCCTGAGCCCCTCGATCACCACGGGGCCGCCGAGCGCCTGGAGGGTCAGGCTGTGGGGCGCGTCCGCAAGACCTTCGGCGACCCGGATTTCCCTGCGGCCGGTCTCCGGCGCCTCAGCACTCCACCCCGTGATGCCCCTGTCATCGATGGAGACCCTGATATCGCCCATGGCCGGCCCCTCGCGATAAATGACGTCGAGGGCCGTTCCCGTGAATTTGTATCGCAGCAATGCTTCCGGGGAACCCTCCGCCAGGGGATAGCCGTTGTCCTCGAGCCAGGTCCCCGTCATCTCCAGCTGATCCCTGAGATGGGCGGGAGGCAAATAGGTCCCCTTCCGGCGGATCTCCTCGTTTAATAGTGATATGGTTGCGCCCCGCGAGGCGGGCGCAGCGCTCCTGCCCCTCAGGGCCGGCATCACCCCTGCATTCCAGCGGAGCGTCCCCGTGCCCCTGTTCATGACTTTGATCCTCTTCGCCAGTCTCTGACCGGCCTCAACCTCCCCGAAGTCGACCGCCGCGGGGTCTATCGCAAACATCGGCCCCGTGGCCTTCGGGACGACCCGGAACATGATCGAAACGGCTTCCTCGCCCGCGGGGGTGACGAAGAGGATCTTCTCGCCGTAGTAACCGGGCGAAAGGTTCTTCCCGTACGAAAGGCTCTTCCCCTCGTGTTCGAAAGTCAGTTGCACCCTGTAGTTTTTACCGTCATCCCCGGATGGATCGGTGGTGCTCTTCGCGCACCTCACCCGCAGGTTCACCGCGGCGCCCCGCCTGTCCGCCATTCCCTCGAGTCTCTCATCCAGCGACATCTCCCAGTCGAAAAGACCTTCCAGCGTCCAGTCGACAAAATCCGTCCCTGAATACTCGAGCTTGAACCGGCCTTCCCTGTCCGTGCCGGGACCGATGCTGCCGAAATCGATTCCCCGGGGAGTCACCTTGAAGGGGGTCCGGGTCACCTCCTTCGCTTTCCCCGGCGCCGGGGGATACTCCTTTTCCGCTTCTCCCCCCGCACGGACCTTCGCATCCCCGGGGGGTGGAACGGCGGCCCTCTCCCGGGGCGGCTTCGCTTTCTCACCCTCGGGCGGCCGCTCGGGCTCAGCCGCCGCCACGGGCGGCGGTTTGACGGGCTCGGGATACCGGACGGCCGGCACGCAGGCCACGGCCGCAATCAAGATCATGAGACAAAAAACATTTCGGGGAAAGGAAGAAACCATCGCTTTGCAACTCCTCGATTCAATTTATCCAATCCCCGCGAAAGAGACAAGGAAAACATTTTTTCACCAAAGCGCTTGACATCGCGGGACGTTCCGATATATTGTCGCCGCTTTAAAAAAGCCGGTGCCGGTTATTGCCCTTTGAATCAAGTTTTTTCCCCTGCTTCCGATGATCATTCCTCGGACACGCCGGAAACCTATTGGACCGCGGACACCATGACGGATCGTGATCTTCGATACTGGCTGGCCTTGAAATTCACGGAAGGCGTGGGGAACCTCGGCATTCGGAACCTCCTCTCGGCCTTCGGCACGGCGGCGGCCGTGTTCCGGGCCGGGCCGAGGGATCTGAAGAATGTCCAGGGCATCGGCGATCGGACGGCGAAGCTCATCCTGTCCTTCAAGGACTGGCAGCGCGTCGACCGGGAACTGGATCAAGCGGCGAAGCGGAAGGTGTCGATCATCACGGCGAAAGACGCCCTCTACCCCCGGCACCTTCTGAACATCTATGATTACCCCGCCGTGCTCTATGTCCGGGGAACGCTGCGGCAGGACGATGTCAATATCGCAGTCGTCGGTTCGAGAAGGGCGAGCACATACGGGATGTACACAACGGAGCGTCTGAGCCGCGAACTGGCGTTCCAGGGGATCACCGTCGTAAGCGGCCTCGCCCGCGGAATCGACACCGCGGCCCACCGGGGCGCCCTGATGGCCAGGGGGAGAACCATCGCGGTTCTGGGTTCGGGGATCGACGTGATCTACCCGCCGGAGAATCGCGAACTCTACGAGCGGCTGTCGGCGCAGGGCGCTCTGGTTTCGGAGTTCCCCTTCGAAACGCCGCCGAACGCGCCGAACTTTCCGGCCCGGAACCGGATCATCAGCGGCATGTCCCTCGGCGTGGCCGTCGTGGAGGCCGGTGACAGGAGCGGGTCGCTCATCACCGCACGGCTCGCCCTCGAACAGGGAAGAGAAGTTTTCGCCGTGCCCGGCAGCATCGATGCCGCGGGTTCCCGGGGCACGAACAAGTTGATCCGCCAGGGCGCGAAACTCATCGCGGGTGTCCACGACATCCTGGAGGAGATCATCCCCCAGATCGATGAGGCCGGGCGGAAACGGCTGGAGAAGGAAGGGTCCCGATCGGCCCGCCGTGAAAAAGGCGTAAAAAAGGAGGCGCCCGAGAGGGCCCTCGACGAAGATCACATAAAGGTTCTCAGAATGCTATCGGTGAAACCCCTCGATGCGGACAGCCTGATCGCGGCGACGGGGTTTCGGGCACAGGATGTCATGAAAATTCTTCTGTCCCTGGAGCTGACGGGTCTTATCGAGCAGCGGCCGGGGAGAGGCTTCGTCAGAAAGGACAGGGATGTCTGACGCACTAATCATTGTCGAATCACCGACCAAGGTCAAAACCATAAAGAAATACTTTGGATCCGATTACGACGTCCGCGCTTCCGTCGGCCACATCAAGGACCTGCCCAAGAGCAAGCTCGGCATCGATCTCGAAAACAACTTCGAGCCCACCTATAAAGTCATCGAAGCAAAGAAAAAGGTGATCTCGGAGCTGAAAAAGGCCGCGGAGAAGGCCAAGGTCATCTACCTGGCGCCGGACCCGGACCGGGAGGGCGAGGCCATCGCCTGGCACATCGCCGAGTTGATCGACGGGAAAAAGAAGTTCTACCGCGTCCTCTTCAACGACCTGACGCGAAACACGATGCTCCAGGCCATCCGGCAACCGCAGGAACTGGATGCCAACAAGTACGAAGCCCAGCAGACGCGGCGCATCCTCGACCGGCTGGTGGGATACCAGATCAGCCCCATCCTCTGGGACAAGGTCCGGCGGGGACTGAGCGCGGGGCGTGTTCAGTCCGTGGCGGTGCGGCTCATCTGCGAAAGGGAAGAGGAGATCCGTAATTTCGTCAAAGAGGAGTACTGGACGATCACGGCCCTGCTCGAGGGCAAGAACCCGCCGCCCTTCGAGGCCAGGCTCGTCAGGATCGCCGGGAAAAAGGCGAAGATCCTGAACGAGGCGCAGAGCCGGGACATCCTCCGGAAGCTCGACGCCGTCCCCTTTATCGTCTCCGCCATCGAGAAAAAGGAGACCCGGAAATCCCCTCCCCCGCCCTTCACGACAAGCAAGCTCCAGCAGGAAGCGGCCCGGTGGTTCCGGTTTTCACCCAAAAAGACCATGCGCATCGCCCAGAAGCTCTACGAGGGCATCGAACTCGGCAAGGAAGGCCCCGTGGGTCTCATCACCTACATGCGCACGGACTCGGTGCGGATCGCCGACGAGGCCCTCAGGGATGCAAGGAAATTCATCGACGACAACTACGGCAAGGATTACCTGCCCCCCAAGGCGAGATTTTTCGCGAAGTCCGGACGCACCCAGGACGCCCACGAGGCGATCCGCCCGGCGTCGCTCGCCTACAGGCCGTCGGACATCAGGAAATACCTGGGCAACGATGAATTCCGGCTCTACCAGCTCATCTGGAACCGTTTCGTGGCCTGCCAGATGAACCCCGCCGTATTCGACCAGACCACCATCGACATCACGGCCGGAAGCTGCCTTTTCCGCGCCCAGGGCTCGGTCATGAAATTTGCCGGCTTCACGATCGTCTACACCGAGGGGAAGGACAACGACGACGAGAACGGCATCGGCAAGACACTGCCCGAAGTGACGGAGAAGGAGTTGCTCAAGCTCCTCTCCCTCACCCCGGAGCAGCACTTCACCCAGCCTCCGCCCCGTTTCTCCGAGGCGACGCTCGTGAAGGAACTGGAGGAGAAAGGCATCGGCAGGCCGAGCACCTATGCTGCGATCCTGAGCACCATCCAGGACCGGGAATACGTCAGGCTGGAGAACGGGCGCCTTTTCCCGACGGAACTCGGCACGCTGGTCAACGAACAGCTCGTGAAGAATTTCCCCAAGATCCTGGATGTGGAATTCACGGCGATGATGGAAAACCAGCTGGACCGGATCGAAGAGGGGACCCTCGAGCGGCTGGCCACCCTGAAGGAGTTCTACGTCCCCTTCGAGAAGGACCTGGAGAAGGCCAGGAAGCAGATGAGGAACGTGAAGAAGGAAGAAATCCCCACAGACATCGTCTGCGACAAGTGCGGAAGCCCCATGGTGATCAAATGGGGTCGAAAGGGCCAGTTCATCGCCTGCTCCAACTACCCGAAGTGCAAGAACACGAGCAACTTCATCGAGGACGAAAACGGGAAGATCGTACAGACGGAGACGGAAAAAACGGATATGGTCTGCGAGAAGTGCGGGAAGCCCATGGTCGTCAAGGAGGGCCGTTTCGGCCGGTTCCTCGGCTGCTCCGGGTACCCTGAATGCAAGTCGACCGCTGCCATCAGCCTCGGGGTTTCCTGTCCCGAGAAGGGCTGCGGCGGGGATATCACCGAGAAGCGGACGAAAAAAGGCAAGGCCTTCTTCGGCTGTTCGAACTACCCGAAATGCAAATTCGCCACCTGGGACCGTCCCATCCCCGAGCCCTGTCCGGCCTGCGGCGCACCCTTTCTGGTGGAAAAATACAGCCGGAACAAAGGGCGCGTGAAGGCCTGCATCGACAAGGAGTGCGGCTACAGACAGGCCCAGGAATAACCCGGCTCGCGGCTCACACCGTCTGAACCGAAACTTCCGCTGACGACTTCAGAGCCCCTGGAGGCCGCCCGTCGTCCGGAGACGGAATCGCCATGCAGGGTGGTAAAGTGACGATCATCGGCGGCGGCCTGGCCGGCTGCGAGGCGGCCCGGCAGCTCCTTTCAGGGGGCGTCCACGTCACCCTCCACGAGATGAGGCCCCTGCGGCTTTCGCCGGCCCACAAATCCCCGACCCTTGCCGAACTCGTGTGCAGCAACTCCTTTCGTTCCGCGGAGATTTCAACCGCCGCCGGACTTCTCAAGGAGGAGATGCGCCGCCTCAGGTCCGTCGTCATCGAGGCGGCCGATGCCGCCGCCATCCCGGCGGGAAAGGCTCTGGCCGTCGACCGGGATCAGTTCTCGGCCCGCGTCGAGGAAACCCTCCTCAACCATCAAGACCTGACAGTGGTCCGCGGCGAGGTCAGGGAAATCCCGGAAGGCGAGATCGTCCTCATCGCCTCGGGACCGCTCACCTCCGATGCCCTGGCCGAGAAGATCACAGGGCTCACGGGAAGCGGCTATCTCTACTTCTACGACGCCATCTCCCCCATTGTCGACGCCGCGACGATCGACCTCAAAAAAACCTTCCGGGCATCAAGGTACCGGGAAGGCGAAGGGGACTACCTCAACTGCCCCCTCACGGCCGGCGAGTACGAGCGCTTTCACAGGGCTCTCCTCGGGGGTCGTCAGGTGCCCCTGCGGGATTTTGAAGACGCGAAATTCTTCGAGGGGTGCCTTCCCGTCGAGGTGATGGCCTCGCGGGGCGCCGAGACGCTGCGCTTCGGCCCCATGAAGCCCGTGGGCCTCGTCGACCCCGCGACGGGGAAGAAACCTCACGCCGTCGTCCAGCTCCGCCCTGAAAACCGCGACTGCAGGGCCTACAACCTTGTAGGTTTCCAGACCAAGCTCGCCTGGCCGGAACAGGCCCGCATCTTCCGCATGATCCCGGGCCTCGAGCGGGCCGATTTCCTCCGTTTCGGGAGCGTTCACAGGAACACCTACATCAACTCTCCGGCGCTCCTCGAAAAGACGCTCTGTCTTCGGACACAGGGGAACATCTATTTCGCCGGCCAGATCATCGGTGTCGAGGGCTACATCGAGTCGGCCGCCATGGGTCTTCTCGCCGGCATCAGCATCGGATGTCGCCTTGCGGGGAAGGAATTCAACCCTCCTCCGGCAACGACGGGTCTGGGCGCCCTGCTCCGGCATGTGATCGGTTCAGACCCGGAGAACTTCCAGCCCATGAACGTCAACTTCGGGCTCTTCGAGCCTCTCCCGGGGAAAGTGGGGAAAAGAAGCAGGGGGGCGCATTATGCCGAAAGGGCCCTTGCGGACCTCGAGGACTGGAGTCGAAAGGCGGGTCTCCATTGAGGATGAGGAAGGCCCCGTTTTCTTCAACTCATTGTTTTTCCAGGAAATTATTCAGAGGTAATGAACGGAATCGACGGCCGATTGAACGGCAAAGACCCGTATGTTGTTACTCTTGCCGTCAACGGGGACGAAGAAGAAACCCGGCCGCTGCGGGTCGTAGCCCAGCGTGGTCCCCACAAGTTTTTCGCCGTCCTTGAAGGAGACCTCCACCTTGCGCCCCTGTACCCTTTCCCCTTCCAGGAAGGCCTTTCTCTCTTTGTAGGAAGAGTCACCGCCGAAATCTTTGACAAAGAAAAGTGCTTTCAGGTCCTTGAGGAGGATGAGCTCCAGGCCGTTGCCGGAGGGGGCGCCGAGCATCTGCAGGTGGAAACGGTCCTTGTTGGGAAAGAAGTCCCCGGTGAACCCCTTCACGACCCGCCCATCGGCATACCTGACGATCACTTTGACCTGATCCACGATGCCTCTCCACCCTGAACCGGTGATTTCCCGCGGGACACACCCGCGTCCACATATATTATCGGGCGCTCGACCGGCCGACTTTAGGGGTCCTTTCATAAAAAACGTTTTAAAAATCACGGGATCGAAGCGCTCTCTTGACAGGGGCTGCACTCTGTTCCTATAGTGCCCTGACCGGATTCGGGGAAAGTCGACGGACGGCGGAGGTAAAAAAATGGAATTTCCATTCAGGCGCACGGGCACGATACTGGAGTTTCTCGGTGTGGAACTCAGGGAAATGAGGAAAGACAGAATTGTCCTCACGATGCCGGTCAATGAACGGACCTGCCAGTATAACGGGGACATTCACGGCGGAGCGTCGGTGATGCTGGCCGAAACGGCGGCGGGGGTCGGCGCCACCTTGAACATCGACCGGGAAAGACAGAGGGTCGTCGGTCTGGAGGTGAACGCCAACCATGTCCGAGGGGCCGGCCGGGGGCTCGTCACGGCCACGGCGAGACCCTGCTTCGTCGGCCGCAGAACTTCGGTGTGGGCAATTGAAGTCACCCGGGAGGATGGAAAGCTCGTCAGCGTCGTTCGCTGCACCATCGCCCACGTGGACAAGTGAGCAGGTGAAGAGCCGCGGGGAGGCCGTCAGGGCTGTTTGTTTTTCAGGTAGATGAGCCGCAGCCCTTCCAGAGTCAGGTTTTCGTCCACGATATCGATGAATTCTGTTTCAGCGGCGATGACGGAGGCAAGCCCCCCCGTGGCGACGACCTTCGGGTTCGATTGCGCTTCCGCTTTCATCCGTCCCACGATACCGTCCACGAGCCCGGCATAGCCGAAGATGATGCCGGCCTGCATGCTCGAGATCGTGTCCTTCGCGATGAGGGTCTTCGGCTTCTTGATTTCAACGCGGGGAAGCTTTGAGGCCTTTTCGAAGAGGGCCTCGCTCGAGATGACGATCCCCGGCGCGATGCACCCCCCCATGTATTCACCCTTGACCGACACGTAATCAAAGGTCGTGGCGGTCCCGAAATCGACGATGATGAGGTCCGTCCTGTATTTTTCGAAGGCGGCCACGGCATTGACGATCCGGTCGGCGCCCACCTCCCTCGGGTTGTCATAGTGAATCGGCATCCCCGTCTTGATCCCCGGCTCAACGATGAGCGGTTTGATGTGGAAATACTTCTCGCAGAGGGGCTCGAGGATGTTGAGCATGGGCGGCACGACGCAGGAGATGATGATGTCCCGAATGGACTTGGCGCTGATCTTCGAGGATTTGTAGAGACTGTAGATGAGCATCCCGTATTCGTCCACCGTATGGTTGGCGACCGTCCGGACACGCCAGTTCTGGACGAGTTTCTCCCCGTCAAACACCCCCACCACTGTATTGCTGTTCCCGACGTCGATCACCAGAAGCATGGCTAATCCCTTTCGATGACGATGTCCCCCGCTATGACCCGTCGCCGGAGTCCCCGATCGTCCGCGATGAGCAGGGCCCCGTCCTCATCCACGCCGAGGACCTCCCCCTGCATCGCGTCCTCCCCCGGCCCCGTGCGGATCGTTTTCCCCAGAATTCCGGCACAGGCGAGCCACCACTCCCGCACCGGCGAAAACCCCTCCGCCAGGAGCGTCTTATACCATTTCTCGAGGCTGCGATACAACTCAGCGGCCAGACCCTGGCGGGAGGTGAAAGTCCCCGTCGCTTCCAGGATGGAGGTCGCCCTTTCGCGGATCTCCGGGTCGAAATCCTCAGGTCGCATGTTCACGTTCAGGCCGATGCCGACGATGACGAAATCCACCCGACCCCCTTGAGACTTCATCTCCGTGAGAATCCCGCAGACTTTCCGGCCGCCGACATGGACATCGTTGGGCCACTTGAGCGAAAGGTCCTTCAAGCCGCACTGCCCGAGGCAGTCGGCCACGGCGACACCCGCCGTCAGCGTGATGCGGGGTGCCAGGGCGGCGCTGAAGGGCGGCCTGAGGACAATGGAGGTGTAAATGTTCCGCCCCGGCGGTGAATGCCAGGTTCGCCGCAGCCGGCCCCGGCCCTTCGTCTGCTCGTCGGCCAGGACCGCCGTGCCTTCGGGTGCCCCCTGCAGGGCAAGCCCGAAGGCGTGTTCGTTGGTCGAGCCCACCGTCTCGAGGCGGATGACGCTCCGCCCGATGAGCCCGCCCGAGAGGCCCTCCTGTAGTTTTTTTTCATCGATCATGGATCTTTGTTCCGGTGTTGGGGAAAGCGAAGCGGACTGGATTGCGGGTTATTCCTCAGCGGCCCCTCCGGGCCGCCGATGCCATGACTGCACCTTCAGGGAGATGTCCGCCGCGGCAACGGAGTGCGTGACGGCGCCCGTCGATATGAAGTCCACCCCCGTCTGCGCGATTTCCCTGACCCGTTCCAGCGTCACGTTGCCGGAGGCCTCGACGAGGGCGCGGCCGGCGATGAGATCGACGGCTTTCTTCATGTCCTCCCGGCCCATGTTGTCCAGCATGATCACATGGGCGCCGGCGGACAGGGCTTCCCGGACTTCTTCCAGGTTCTTGACCTCTACTTCCACCCTGACCAGCAGAGGCGCGTGGCCCGTAACCCGCCTGACGGCCGCGGTGATGCCGCCCGCGGCGCTGATGTGATTGTCCTTGATCAGAATCCCGTCGTAGAGACCGATCCGGTGGTTGCACCCCCCTCCCACCGTGACGGCGTACTTATCGAGGATCCGAAGGCCCGGCATGGTTTTTCTCGTATCGAGGATCTTCGCCTTCGTCCCTTTCGTCTCCTCCGCATACCGGCGGGTCTGGGCGGCGATCCCGCACATCCTCTGGAAGAGGTTCAGGGCCACTCTCTCGGCCGTGAGGATGCTCTTCAACCTCCCCGAAACTTCCGCCACGACCTCCCCGGCTTGAGCCGTCTCGCCGTCTCTCCTGAACAGGACGACTTCCAGAGCCGGGTCGTGGGTGAGAAAGACCTCCCGGAAGACCTCGCCTCCCGCGATCACGGTGTCCTGCTTCACGAGTGCCCGGGCACGGCCTGTCTCTTCCCCGGTGAGCGCGGCGTCGGTGGTCACATCGCCCGAGCCGATGTCCTCCTCCAGTGCCGCCCGGATGATCTGCCTGATCCTTTCCCGTTGAGACAACAGCATGATCCCCGTCCCGGTCGTCCCTTCCAGGCGCCTTATCCCAGTTTCTTCAGGGCCGTCTGGAGGATGGCGAGCTTTTCCCGGATGTCCCGGTTCTTGTCTTCCTCTTTCCGGATGACCGCCTCGGCCGCCTTCGCCCTGAAATCCCTGTTTTCGAGTTTCTTCGTCACGGCGGCAAGATCCTTCTCCAGCCGTGCGATCTCCTTTTCGAGCCGCGCCTTTTCACCGGCCCGGTCGATCTCCCCCTCGAGGAGGACAAAGACCTTCACCGGCCCGGCCACCCCCGTGGCGGCCCCCCTGGGATCCTCCACGGGGCCCGCGATCTTCAGGTCCTCGAGTCTTGCCATGTTCAAAACGAAATCCCTGCCGTCCTCGAGAAGCGGGATGAGCGACGGGTCGGAAACGGACAGAAGGACCTTCAGCTTCTTCGACGGCGAAAGGCCTTTTTCGCCCCGGATGTTCCGGATGATGCCCACCACGTCGATGATCATCCCCATTTCCTTTTCGGCCGGCTCATCCCTCAGGGCCGGATCCTCCACGGGGAAGGCGCCGACCATGACGGAGCTTCCGTCCCGGACGACCCGTTGCCAGATCTCCTCCGTCACGAAAGGCATGAAGGGATGAAGGAGCTGTACGGCCGTCCGGAGCACCCGGAGCATCGTTTCCTGAGCGGCGAGCCTCTTCTTCGGGTTCTCCCTGCTGTAGAGGGCCGGCTTGATAAGCTCCAGGTACCAGTCACAGAACTCGTGCCATATGAAGGAGTAGATCACGCCGCAGGCGTCGTTGAAATGGTATGCCTCGAGCGCCTTCGTGGTCTCCGCGACGGCCCGGTTGAGCCGCGCCAGGATCCAGCGGTCGCAGAGGGAGTAATCTTCCCTCTTCAGGCGGAGATCGCCGCCGGGGAAATCCTCGGTGTTCATGAGGCAGAGCCTCGCGGCATTCCAGATCTTCGTCACGAAGTGCTTGTAGCCCTCGATCCGCTGCTCCGACATGCGAATGTCCCTTCCCTGAGCCGTGAAAGCCGCCAGGGTGAACCGGAAGGCGTCGCAGCCGAACTTGTCGATCATCTCTAGGGGGTCGATGATGTTCCCCTTGGACTTGCTCATCTTGTCGCCGTGCTCGTCCCGTACGAGGGCGTGAAGGTAGACGTCGGTGAAGGGGACGTCCTTCATGCAGTAAAGCCCCATCATCATCATCCGGGCCACCCAGAAAAAGAGAATGTCGAACCCCGTCACCAGCAGGGTCGTCGGATAGAAGGTCTTGAGTTCCCGGGTCTTCTCGGGCCAGCCGAGTGTGGAGAAGGGCCAGAGGGCCGAACTGAACCAGGTGTCGAGCACGTCCTCCTCCTGCCGGAGCTTGGCCCCCTTGCACTTCGTGCATTTCGCCGGGTCCTCCGACGCAACGATGATCTCCCCGCAGTCGTCGCAATACCAGACGGGGATGCGGTGACCCCACCAGATCTGACGGGAGATGCACCAGTCGCGGATGTTGTCGAGCCAGTCGAAGTAGGTCCCCTCCCACATCTTGGGGACGATCTTCGTCTGTCCCTTGATCACCGCCGCGGAGGCCATCCTGGCGAGCGGTTTCGTGTTCACGAACCACTGGGTGGACACGAAGGGCTCGATGTCGGTCTTGCAGCGGTAGCATTTCCCGACGTTGTGCGTGTAGGGTTCCTTGCGGACGAGATACCCGCCCCTCTCGAGGTCCTTCAAGACATTGTCCCTCGCCACGTAACGGTCCTGGCCCTGGTAGCGGCCGCCGTTTTCGTTGATGACGGCGCTTCCGTCCATGATCTTGATCACCTCCAGGTTGTGCCGCTTCGAGATTTCGAAGTCGGCGGGGTCGCAGGCGGGGGTGATCTTCACGGCACCGGAGCCGAAATCCATGGTCACGTAGTCATCGGCGATGATCGGGATCTCCCGGTTGACGAGCGGCAGGATGACCTTTTTGCCGATCACGTCCTTGTAGCGTTTGTCTTTGGGGTTGACGGCGACGGCCGTGTCGCCGAGCATTGTCTCGGGGCGTGTCGTGGCGACGACGATTTCCCCTGTTCCGTCCACGTAGGGGTAGCGGATGTCCCACAGGGCCCCGGCTTCCTCCTCAAACTCCACCTCGAGGTCCGATATGGCCGTGTGACACCGGGGGCACCAGTTGACGATGTAGTCGCCCCGGTAGATAAGCCCGTCGTGGTAGAGCCTCACGAAGGTCTCGCGGACGGCCTGCGAGCAGCCCGGGTCCATGGTAAAGCGCTCCCTCTCCCAGTCGCAGGAACAGCCCAGCCTCTGGAGCTGGTTTAAAATGACGTTCCCGTATTTCTCCTTCCACTGCCAGACGCGCTCGACGAACTTCTCCCGGCCCAGGTCGTGCCGGGTCACACCCTGCTTGGCGAGTTCCTGCTCCACCACGTTCTGCGTCGCGATCCCGGCGTGATCCGTCCCGGGCATCCACAGCGTGTTATACCCCTGCATGCGCCTGAACCTCGTCATGACGTCCTGCAGGGTGTTGTTGAGGGCATGTCCCATGTGCAGCATGCCCGTGACGTTGGGCGGGGGAATCACGATGCAGAAGGGTTTCCTGGCGCTCTCAGCCTCGGCATGAAAATAGCGGCGTTCGAGCCACATCTGGTACCACTTCTTTTCGACCTCGGCCGGTTCGAACGTTTTCGGGGGCATTCTGTCTTCCATGGGGCATCTCCATCGATTTTTTTTCGAGACCTCCGCGTCGGGCTGCCTGCGCCCGCATCGACTTCCGCGCAGCCGCCGGGAACGGTTATCTTCAATCCGGATAGGGACCCTTTTTGCTTATGACGACCCCCGCGCCGGCGGGGAGAGAGTGATTGCGAAAAGGACGGACCGGGGATTCCCTCCTAAACCCCCATTTTTCAAAGGCAATCGACGATTCTTTATCTTTATACTCCGAACAAGTCAAGGAAATTCATGGTCGGGACCGGCGGCGGAGAAACGCCCCGGCCCGGGCAAGAAGGTTTTCCCGGGCCTCCGGGTTGAACCACTCGATGTCCTTCTCCGCCTTGAACCAGGTGATCTGCCGCTTCGCGAAGTTTCTCGTGTCCCTCTGCATGAGGCGCAGGGCCTCCTCGAGGGTGAACCGGCCCCGCAGGTAACCGACGATGTGCCTGTAGCCCAGGGACTGGAGAGCCGGCGTCTCTTCCCCGTAGCCTTCATTCAGGAGACGCTGGACCTCGTCCGCGAGCCCCCGTTCGACCATCTCCTCGCAGCGCCTGTTGATCCTGTCGTAGAGTTCCTGCCGGGGCAGTTGAAGGCCGATTTTCAGAAAATCGTAACGCCTTTCCCGGAAACGGTGGGCCTTCTGCCTTTCGCTGATGGTCCCCCCGCCACCCTCGATGACCTCCAGCGCCCGGATGATCCTCACGGCGTCGTTCACCCCGATGCGGGAGGCGGCCGCCCTGTCGCGTTCTTTCAGCCGTTCGTGCAGATGGGCCGCACCGAATTTTTCCAGCTCTCCCCTCAAGCGGCGGCGAAGCTCCCGGTCGGGACCGGGCCCCTCGATCAGCCCTCCCGTCAGGGCCCGGATATAGAGGCCCGTTCCGCCCACGACGAGAACCGCCCTGCCCTCCCGATGAAGGCGTTCGATGACGGCGCCCGCCTTTTCGGCGAAGAGTGCGGCGTTGAAATCCTCGTCGGGGTTCACCACGTCGATGAGGTGGTGCCTCACCCGTTTCCGTTCCTCCGGCGAGGGTTTCGCCGTGCCGATGTCCATGAAGCGGTACACCTGCATGGAATCAGCGCTGATGATCTCGGCGTTGAGTTCCGGGGCGAGGGTCAGCGAAAGATCGGTTTTACCGGTACCGGTGGGCCCGAGGATGATGACTATTTTCGGCCTCAGAGTTTCTCCTGACACGGCTTCCTATGTCCGTCTGAACAGCTTCTCCAGTTCCTGGAACGTGATCTGGGTGAACACAGGTCTTCCGTGGGGGCAGCTCGACGCGAAGGGGACGTCGTCCAGCTTCCTCAGGAGTTCCTCGACCTCCGGCAGGGAGAGCGCCTGGCTTGCCTTGACGGCTCCGCGGCAGGCCATGAACATGAGCACCCGCTCCTTGAGGTCCTTGAGGGCCCGCGGCTTCCCCCATTCGGACATCTCATCGGCGAGATCCCTGAGCAGCACGCCGGGGTGAACACGGGAAAGAAGGACGGGAACGGCTTTGACGACGACGGCATCACCTCCGAAAGGTTCCGCCTCGAAGCCGGCCCCCTGGAGCGTCTCCAGGCAGGCCGCGATGCCGGCATAGTCCCGGGGCGGAAAAGAAACCACTTCAGGCAAAAGAAGCCGCTGCGAGAGCGGGTTTGCGCCGGAGGCGCTCTTTTTCAGTTCCTCGAAGAGGACCCTTTCATGGGCCGCGTGCTGATCGATGACGACAACACCCCCCTCGTACTCGAAGAAAAGATAAGTCCCGCCTGCCTGCCCCACATAGCGCAGGGCCGTGAAGGGAATACCGTTTTCGGCTCCGTCCGACTCATCGAAGAGCTCCGCCATGGGAGCGGCACCCTTCGCCCCGGCTGTCCCCTCTTCTTCCCGGAAGGACCTGAACATCGCCCGGTCCCTGCCGGTGGACAGGCGGTAACGCTTAATGGCCTCGGAAACACCGGCCCTGTATTTCTCCGCCGTTTCCCCTTCCGGTGCGCCGGTCACGGCCTCACCCGCTTTTTGCCGCGGGGTGATCCCCGCCAGCGACTCCGCGACGGCCTCGATCACCGTGTCGTGGACCTCGTTGGGGCTCCGGAAACGTATCTCCATCTTCGTCGGATGAACGTTGACATCGACCTCCTCGGGCGGCATGTCGAGAAAGAGGAGGACAACGGGATAGCGTTTGCTTTCGATGGACCCCCGGTAGGCGCTCATGACGGCGTGGCTCAAAACGGGGTCCCGGACATAGCGCCGGTTGACATAGAAAAACATGTTCCGCGAGTTCGCGCGGGTCAGTTCCGTCGAGGAAACGAATCCCGTGAGGGCCATGCCCTTTTTCTCCTTTGTCACGAAAGTCATGTGCCCCCTCAGATCCGGGCCCAGGAGGAAGACCATCCGGTCCCGGGGGTCTCCCGTTGCGGGGACATCGAGCAGGCGTTTTCCGGCGGAAAGAACGGAGAAGCGCACACCGGGATGGGCCAGGGCGATCCGCGTGATGACGTCGACGCAGTGCCCCTGCTCGGTGGCGTCCTGCTTGAGGAATTTCTTCCGGACGGGGACGTTTTCGAATATCCGGCTGACCGAAACGGACGTACCGGCAGGACAGCCGACATCCCCGACGGTCTTCGTCCTGCCCGCCTCGACGACCACGCGGGTTCCCGATGGGGACTCCCCGAGCCTCGTCAGGAGCTCCACCCTCGAGACGGCCGCGATGCTCGGGAGGGCCTCGCCCCGGAAACCGAAGGACCGGACCCGGTAGAGATCGTCGAAACTGGAAATCTTGCTCGTGGCATGACGGCTGAAGGCCGCGGAGGCGTCCTTGCGGCTCATCCCCTCACCGTTGTCCATCACGCGGATGGATTCCTTCCCGCCCTTCTTGAGTTCCACGGTGATTTCCGTCGCGCCGGCGTCGAGGGCGTTCTCCAGGAGTTCCTTCACGATCGAGGCGGGCCTCTCGATGACCTCTCCCGCGGCGATCTTGTGGGTCAGCTCCTCGGACAGGATGATGATTTTTTCACTCACAGCCGGCCTCACGTCAACGGGCGGATCAGCCGCCTTCCGGTTTCGGAACGTCTGTTCTCCGCCAGGTCTTCTCCAGAAAGTCTTTCAGGGCAACCTGCCAGTGGCGGGTCGTTCTTCCCGTCTCACGGGCGAACTTCCGGCAGCTCAAAACGGAATAGGCGGGCCTCAGGGCCTTTCTCCGCAGCATGCCGGAGTCGATGGCCTCGATCTGCACGTCCGGAATCCCGGCAAACTGGACGATCTTCAACGCGAATTCGTACCAGCTGCACCGTCCCCGGTTGGTCACGTGAAAGACGCCCGAGTGCCCTCCCTCGAGGAGCAGCTTCACCGCCAGGGCGAGATCGAGGCTGCAGGTGGGCGAGCCGATCTGGTCGTTCACCACCTGCAGTTTTTTCTCATGCAGGGCCTTGTCCGCGACGGCCCGGACAAAGTTTCTTCCCGTTCTGCCGTAGAGCCAGGCTGTCCGGATGAGAAGATAGTGCCCGGCGTACTCCTTCAGATAGATCTCCCCCTGCAGCTTGGAACGGCCGTAGACGTTGATGGGGTTGCACAGGTCCTCCTCGACGTAGGGCCTGCCCTTGGTGCCGTCGAAGACGTAGTCCGTGGAAAAATGGACGAGCTTGATGCCCCGCTCACCGCAGACCCTCGCCATGTGCCCGACGCCCTCGGCATTGACGGCAAAACAGAGGTCCCCCGCCGTCTCACACCCGTCGACATCGGTATAGGCGGCGGCGTTCACGACGACATCGGGATCGGACGCCGCGACGGTCTCCCGGCAGTCCGAAAAGGAGGTCAGGTCGAAATCATCGATATCGACCCCCCGGACGGCGTGAACGGGAGCGAGAACCTCCAGGAGTTCCGTCCCCAGCTGTCCTTTGCTGCCCAGCACCAGGATTTTCATTCGTACTTTACCTCCGACAGGAAAAGGCCCTGGGGCGGCGCCGTGACGCCGGCCCTTTTTCTGTCCCTGGATTCGAGGATCTCGCGAAAGTCCGCCGGGGTGAGCTTCCCCTTTCCGACGTCGACGAGCGTCCCGACAATCGTCCGGACCATGTGGCGAAGGAACCCGTTCGCCTCGATATGGAATCTCAGGAAGGATCCGCCTTCCCGCTCGAGGCGGGTGTCGTAGATTTCCCGGACGCGGCTTTTCACGTCCGTCTGAACCGAACAGAAGGCCGAAAAATCGTGGACGCCCTCGAGGGCCGCCGCGGCCTCCGCCATCCCCGCGACGTCCAGGGGCTTGAAGACGAACCAGCAGTAGTTCCGGTGAAGGGCCGTGCGGATGTCACTGTTGAAGATCCGGTAGAAATAGGTCTTGCTCCGCGCCGAGTAGCGGGCGTGGAAGCTTTCGTCCGCCTCGGTCAGATCCCTGATCACGATGTCCCGGGGGATAAGGCTGTTCAGCCCCATGAGAAGGTTTCTTTCCGGGATCGTCGACGACGTCCTGAAATGGGCCACCTGGTTCAGGGCGTGGACCCCCGCATCGGTCCGGCTCGACCCGTGGAGCGTCACCTTCTCGCCGGTGACCCTCCCGAGAGTTTCCTCGAGCACCTGCTGGATCGTGGTCCCCTCGCTCTGGCGCTGCCATCCCTTATAACCGGTGCCGTCGTACTCGATGGTCATCCTCAGGTGTCTCATGATCCTCTGCGTGAACGGCAGGGGCCCTCGGAGCCCGATATGGATGAAGCGCCTCGCAGGGCAAGACGCTCATGGATGGAATCCCGATCGGCGTCGCGGCGGCCCGTCGTGCTACGTTCTCCCCTCCGAGCATTTCTCGAGGGCGAGAATGGCCGGCAGTTTTTTCCCCTCCAGGAGCTCCAGGAAGGCCCCGCCCCCGGTCGATATGTAGGACATGTTGTCCCTTTCCCCGGCACGGTCGATCGCCACATCGGTGTCCCCGCCGCCGACGATGGACAGCGCGTAGGAGTTGGCGACACTGTGGGCCAGGGCGAAGGTCCCGCGGCTGAAGGCATCCTGCTCGAAGACGCCCATGGGACCGTTCCAGACGATGGTCTTCGCGTTGTTCAGGGCCTCTGTGAAGAGGGTGATCGTGGCGGGCCCGATGTCCAGACCCATCCAGTGAGCGTTGATTTCCTGCACCGGCACGATCTTCGTCTCGGCCTCAGCCTCCATGCTTTCCGCGATCACGCAATCCACGGGCAGATAGAACTTCACACCGTGCTCCCTGGCCTCCTGCATGATCTCGCGGGCCCGGTCCAGCAGATCGTCCTCGACGAGGGATTTCCCCACCTCGAACCCCTGGGCCTTCAGAAACGTAAAGGCCATCCCGCCGCCGATGATCATCTTGTTCACGAGCTTGATGAGGTTGCCGAGCGCTTCCAGCTTTCCCGAAACCTTGGAACCGCCGACGATGGCCACCAGGGGCCGGGCGGGTTTCTCGAGGGCCTTGCTGAAGTACGTCAGCTCCTTCTTCATGAGGAACCCGGCGCCGCACTCCTTCACGAACTTCGTGATCCCCACGTTCGATGCGTGGGACCGATGGGCGTTGCCGAAGGCGTCGTCGATATAGACGTCGGTGTAGCCGGCGAGTTCCCGGGCGAACCCGTCGTCGTTTTTCTCCTCCTCCGGGTGAAAGCGGAGATTTTCCAGCATGACGGTACAGCCCGGTCTCAACTCCGCAACGGCCCTGCGGACCTCCTCGCCGACGCAGTCATTGAGGATTGTCACGCTCTTCCCGAGGAGCCTCGAGAGCCTCTTGGCGACGGGGGCGAGGCTCATCCGTTCCACCCGCTTCCCCTTGGGGCGTCCGAGGTGGGACATGATGATGACCTTGGCGTTTTCGTCGAGGGCATAGTTGATCGTCGGAAGCGCCGCCCGGATCCGCATGTCGTCCACGATATTGAGGTCGGCGTCGAGCGGCACGTTGAAATCGAACCGGCAAAGAACCCTCTTCCCTTTTAAATCCATTTCATCTATATATCTCATGGCTCCTCCTTTTGGCGCCTTTATAACCGACCCGTCACGGGGGACTGCGGCCCTTGCGATTCCTTCCCTCTCGTCTTCCGTATTTCCCGGAGATGCCCGCGACCTCTAAAACCGCAAGACCCTATAAATACGGCCATTTACGCTTTTTCGGCCCCTCGATCTATATAACGCCCGGGAGGGATTCGTCAAGGATGAAAAAGCCCGCCAAATTACTTATTGCATTGACTTTTGATACATGCTATTTGATCGCGATTTTAAGAACCATGCCGACAACACATCAGGGGTGAGAGATATGGGAATCACGGAAGACAGAATCAAAGATCTTGAAAAGAGGCGGGAGGCGCTGATGGCCATGGGAGGTGACGCCATGGTCAAGAAGCAGCACGAGCTCGGAAAAATGACGGCCCGCGAAAGGCTCAGTCTCCTGTTCGACGCGGGCTCCTTCCAGGAAGTTCAGCTTTTCGTGAAGCATCGCTCGAAGCTCTTCGGTCTCGATCAGAAACAGATCAACGCCGACGGCGTCGTGACCGGTTTCGGCAAGATCAACGGCCGCACCGTCTTCTGCGCCGCCCAGGACTTCACCAGTTCCGGCGGAAGCCTGGGTGAGATGCACGCCAAGAAGATCTGGAAGGTGATGGACATGGCCATCGACGCCCGGAAGCCTTTCGTGGCGCTCAACGATTCCGGCGGCGCCCGTATCCAGGAAGGCGTCCCGGCGCTGGAAGGCTACGGCGGCATCTTTTACCGGAATTCCATCGCCTCGGGGTACGTCCCCCAGATCTGCGCGATCATGGGCCCCACGGCGGGAGGCGCCGTCTACTCCCCGGCCCTGACGGACTATGTTTTCATGGTCAAGAAATCGAGCTACATGTACATCACGGGACCGGACGTCATCAAGGCCGTCATCGGCGAGGAAGTGACCCACGAGGATCTCGGCGGGGCGCTGGCCCACGCGACCAAGAGCGGCGTGTGCCATTTCGCGACGGAAAACGACGAGGACTGCATCAAGAAGATCAAGGACCTCCTCTCCTACCTCCCCGACAGCTGCCACAGCCCGGTGCCGGTGCTTCCGTCATCGGACAGCCCCGAGCGCGAATGCCCCGAGCTGGACAAGATCATCCCCGACAAGGCGACGCGCGGTTACGACATGAGGAAGGTCGTCGCCGCCGTGGCGGACGGCGGCGTCTACTTCGAGCCCCACGAGCTGTGGGCGAGGAACATGTTCGTGGCCTTCATCCGCATCATGGGGAAAACCGTCGGCGTGATCGCCAACAATCCGATGTTCGCGGGCGGCGTCCTCGACGTGAACGCCTCCGACAAGGCCTCCCGTTTCATCCGCTTCTGCGACGCCTTCAACATCCCCCTTCTCACCTTCGCCGACGTCCCCGGCTACATGCCCGGGACGCACCAGGAATGGTCCGGCATCATCACCCACGGGGCCAAGCTTCTGCACTCCTACTCCGAGGCGACGGTCCCCAAGATCACCGTGGTGACCCGCAAGGATTACGGCGGGGCCTACATCGGCATGTGCAGCAAGCAGCTCGGCGCCGACTACGTCATGGCCTGGCCCTCCGCGGAAATCGCCGTCATGGGGGCCGAAGGCGCCTGCAACATCATCTACCGCCGGGAGATCAATGCCGCCGAGGACCCCGCGAAGAAACGGGCGGAACTGGTCTCGGCCTATGAAGAGCAGTTCAACAACCCCTACTTCCCCGCAAGTATGGGCATCATCGAAGAGGTCGTCGCGCCCAGGGACACCCGCCGGCGCGTGGTCGTGCTCCTCGATGCCTACAAGGACAAGAAGCAGGACCGCCTGCCGAGAAAGCACAACAACATTCCGCTGTAGGGGGACGCATTCAAACCCGGAGACGAAGAGGGGGAACCGGTACGGTTCCCCTTTTTTTTGTCCCCGGGATGAACGGAGCCTGCCGGACATGAGACGTCACGACAAGGAAATCCGAGACAGGGAGCTCATCGATTCCATCCTGGCGAAGGCCCGGGTGCTGAGGCTCGGGCTCTGCAAGGACAACAGGGCGTACATCGTCCCCGTCTCCTTCGGGTATGACGGCGCCTTTCTCTACTTTCACACGGCCCGCGAGGGGCTGAAAATCGACTATATCCGAGCCAATCCGCATGTCTGTTTTGAAGCGGAACATGACGTTCGGGTCGTGGAAAACAAAGGGGACGCCTGCCTCTGGACGCAGTCCTTTTACAGCGTGATCGGCTATGGGACGATTGAAGAAATCACGGACGCCGCCGGGAGAGTTGACGCCCTGAACCGGATCATGAATCACTACTCGGGTCGGAAGTGGGTCTTTGATGAAAGGCGGCTTGAAATGACGCGGCTCTGGCGCGTTTCGGTCGATCGCGTGACGGGCAAGCGATCCGGAGACGAGACGGCGCCGGGATGACATGCGACCTTCCGGGTCCCTCAGGGAACGTCGCCGGCCTGCTGCAGCCGACGGAGCATGCCTTTCCTGCCCAGGATCGCGAAAACCCGGTCAAGCTCCGGTCCCGACATGCGTCCCGTGAGGACCGCGCGGACGGGCATGAAGAGTCTCCTGCCTGAAAGACCCGTCACCTTTTTCACGGCCGTCATCACGGTCTGGAAATCAGCCTCGTCCTTCCCGGCGATCCCGCCAAGGGTGTCCGCCAGTGCCTTCAGAACGTTCCGGGACTCCTCCGTCGCCAGCACGGCGGCGGCTTCGGAACCGATCGTGAATTTTCCCTCGGTGAAGACGTCAAGATAATCCGCGATCTCTTCTATCGACGCGGCGTTGTGCTTGACCGCGTCGACGACGGAGGCCAGCCACGCCTCGTCCATCCTGCCGGTGTCGTAGCCCCGGGACAGGGCGAAGGGTTCCAGCAGGGCGATGAGTCTCTCCGTCCCGGCATGGTGGATGTAGTGCCTGTTCACCCAGCCCAGTTTCTCCTCATCGAAGACGGCGCCTCCCTTGCCGACCCGATCGAGAGAAAAAAGTCCGATGAGTTCATCGGGGGAAAGGATCTCCCGCCCTTCCCCGTAGGAGCTTCCCAGGAGGGCCAGGAAATTGAACAGGGCCTCGGGCAGAAAGCCCCGTTCCCGGAACTCGCGGACGGTGACGGCACCATGGCGTTTGCTCAGCTTGCTCCGGTCCCCGGCCAGGATCAGGCCGTGATGGGCGAATTCGGGGGTGTCGTACCCGAAGGACCGGTAGAGCATGACCTGGAGGGCCGTGTTGGAGAGATGATCCTCGCCCCGGATGACATGGGTGATGGCCATCCGGTGGTCATCCACGACGGCGGCGAAATTGTAGGCGGGAACCCCCGTGGACCGGACGACGATGAAATCGCCGATGGATTCGCTCTCAAACCTCATGGGTCCGCGGATCCGGTCCCGGAACTCCACGGATCCTTTCCCCACCTTGAAACGGGAGGCCGGCTTCCTTCCCTCCGACTCGAGCCTCGCACGGGTCTTCGCATCGAGTTCCCGGCACTTTCCCGTGTACCGCGGCATCATCCCCCGGGCGATCAGCGACGCGCGCTCGGCTTCGAGCTCCTCCTCGGTACAGAAGCACGGGTAAATCAAATTTTTCTCCCGCAGACGCTCCAGGTGTTCCCCGTAGAGATCGAGCCTCTCGGACTGGCGGTAGGGGCCGAAGGGGCCTCCCCGGTCGGGGCCTTCGTCCCATGCCAGGTTGAGCCATTTCATGTCATCGAGGATGTTCCGCTCGAAGACGGCGGAATTGCGATCGCGATCGGTGTCCTCGACCCGCAGGACGAACGTGCCGCCGGTGTGCCGCGCGAAGAGCCAGTTGTACAGGGCCGTCCGGGCGTTCCCCACGTGGAGGTCCCCCGTCGGCGACGGGGCGAACCGGACCCTGGCTTTTCCCGACGGGCGGCTCAACCTTTCTTCTCCTTCACCGTGACCACCGCGAATGCGGCGATTCCCTCCCCCCGACCGATGAAACCCATCTTTTCGTTCGTTTTCGCCTTCACGTTGACGCGGCTCTGCTCGATCGCGAGGACGGAAGCGATTCTTGCGACCATGAGCGGCACGAACTCGGCAAGCCGCGGGCTCTCCAGGACGACCGTGGAGTCGACGTTCCCGACGACGAAACCTTTTCGCTCGGCCATATCGTTGATCCTCTGGAGGATCAGAAGGCTCGACAGGCCCCTGTAGGCGGGATCGGTGTCGGGGAAGTGCCTGCCGAGATCCCCCTCCCCGATCGCTCCGAGGAGGGCGTCGCCGATGGCGTGAAGAAGGACATCGGCATCGGAATGTCCCAGAAGCCCCTTTTCGAAGGGAATCTCTACGCCGCCTATGACCAGGCGGCGCCCTTCCACCAACCGGTGGCTGTCGTAGCCGAATCCAATCTTCATACCTTTCCCCTGCTGCCGACAATGACGGCCCCCGAGGCAAGGTCCCCGGGGGTCGTGATCTTGATGTTTTCGTAGGCTCCGGGGATCATCCGGACCCGGATCCCGATCCGCTCCACGAGCGACGCGTCATCGGTGGCATAGACGCCCTCTGCGAAGGCCCGGCGGTAGGCCTCCTGTATGATCCCCCTGCGGAAGGCCTGGGGCGTCTGCGTGAGCCACAGTTTCGATCGCTCCATCGTGTGCCCGACCCACCCGTCGGGCTCGACGGATTTGACGGTGTCCTTCACGGGAACGCCGAGGGACACCGCTCCGAACGCGCGGGCGCCTTCGACGGTTGCCTCGATCAACTCGGCTGTGACGAAGGGACGCACCGCATCGTGAATGACGACGATTTCCGTGTCCGGCCCCAGTGCATCGATGCCGGCTCTGACGGAATCCTGCCTCTCCCTCCCCCCCGACAGGATCTCGCGGACCTTGGCCAGGCGGTGGGGAAGAACCATGTCCCGGCGGACGGTGTCCACGTCGCCGGCCGGGACAACGAGGAAGACGGCGTCGACGGACGCCGTCTTTTCGAAAATCCCCAGGGTGCGGACCAGGATCGGCACGCCTTCGAGTTCGAGGTACTGTTTCGACACCCCGCTTTCCATCCTCTTTCCCGCACCCGCCGCCGGGATGATTGCCACCGTCTTCATCGCAACCCCATACACTCCCCGCCTCAGAAGGGGGGGAAGCTCCGGCCCGTAATAAAAAACCCGGGGTCATTTCTGCCCCGGGTCTTTCAACCCCCTTTACAGGGCGTTGAGCCCCTGTACCCTCTTTTCGGGCACCACGGCTTTCATTTCCGAGAAGATCATCCGCCCCGCCGTCGTCTGCAGCACGCTCGTGACGGCGACCTCCACCGTGTCGCCCAGGTTCCGGCTGCCGTGATCGATGACGACCATGGTCCCGTCATCGAGGTAGGCCACACCCTGTCCGGGCTCCTTGCCTTCCTTGATGATCTTGACGACCATGGTTTCTCCGGGAAGGACCACGGGCTTGAGGGCATTGGCCAGTTCGTTGACGTTGAGGATCTTGATCCCCTGCAGTTCGGCCACCTTGTTGAGGTTGAAGTCGTTCGTGATGAGCTTTCCGCTCATCTTCCGGGCCATGGCGACCAGTTTGCCGTCCACCCCCTTGACCTTCGGAAAGTCCTGGTCGACGATCTCGATGTTGATTCCGGTTGTCTTCTGCATCCGGTTCAGGATATCGAGGCCCCTGCGGCCGCGGGACCGCTTCATGGAATCCGACGAATCGGCGATGTGCTGCAATTCATCGAGAACAAAACGCGGCACGGTGAGATTGCCCTCGATAAAACCCGTCTCGCAGACGTCGGCAATCCGGCCGTCGATGATCACGCTCGTATCCAGGATCCGCACATCGGCGCTCCGGACACCCTTCAGAGCCCCCAGGAACGGGAAGGAGACTTCCTCGCTTTTCTTCGTCCCGACGACCAGCCCGAGGTAACCCAGGATGCAGGTCAGCAGGATGAATACCCACAGGGCGATTTCCTGCTTTTCAATGTTGGTGATGAATCGCAGGCCGTATGAAAGAAGCAACGCGATTAAGAGACCGATGATGGTCCCGACGACGCCTCCGAGGATGATCCTGAGAGAGGCCTTACGGATGACTTGTTCAATCTGGATGACGGTAAGAGCGATCAAAAGTCCTAATAATAATCCTATAAATGAAAACGGGATGCTCTTATCGAAATTGATATAAGAGATAAAAAATCCACTGATTGAACAAGCGGCGATTAAAAAAAATCTCATTAGCAAATGCGTGACCCCCTTTCTTTTAGATTTTTTCCACTTGTCCACACCTGTTTTTCAAAGAACGATAACGCCTGTGACACGATATATATAAAAAGCCCCGAAAAGACGCACGCATCGCTTGAATATCACGACGGAGTCCCGGTGCATTTTTTGTTGACACCCTGCAGGCGGCTCAAACGACAAAAAGTCGGACCCGTGATGCGTTCTCTTGGAGCTCTTGTTTCCTGTACCGGAGCTTCGGCTTTTGTCAGTGAATCGGGAATATGGCGTTGATGTCGGCTTCGATTTTCGCTTCCGCCATTCGGCTTGCGATCGAGATCTCCTTGATGAGCAGGTTTTTGGCCGTGTCCATCATCTTCCGCTCACCGAAGGAGAGGTCCTTGCCGTTCTTCAGGATGAACAGGTCCCGCAGAACCCGCGCGATCTCGTACACGGAGCCCGTCTTGATTTTCTCGAGATACTCCCTGTACCGCTTGTTCCAGGCCTGCTTGTCGATGTTCACCCTCTTGTCCTTCAGAATCTCATAGACTTTCGGCACTTCCTTTGCGGAGATCAACTCTCTCAGCCCGACTGACCTGGCGCTGTCCGTCGGGATCATGATCCTCATCCCGTTTCCGAGTATCCGCATGACGTAGAATTTCTGCCGGCTTCCCATAATCTCGCGATCTTCGATCGATTCGATCATCCCGACACCCTGCGCCGGATACACCGCCAAGTCGCCAATCTTAAACATTGCCCGAAAACCTCAATGAATTTTAAAAACGAGGCATTATAGATGAAAAAGACCCTGTCTGTCAACGACTATTAATCCTGAGGTAGCGTATCTTATCTTGTGTCAGAGACAGGAAAGGGGTACCTCGAGATTGC
>DAOTMG010000038.1:0-26011 GCA_035450185.1 Syntrophales bacterium
TGCTGTATATTGGTTACAACCGTTGCAATTCCTTCCTTTTCGTTGTAGGCAGGAATGACCACACTGACAGCCGGCGCTGCGGTTTGCTTTCCAGGTGCCTCAGGATTTTCGGCGGTCCTGTTTTTCATCAATTATCTTTCCTTATTTAGCGAAACAGGTGATCAGGGCTCGGTGATTATAAGAAAGCAATTTGACAGTAATATTCAACTTATATGCCATATTCTTCCACCATGTATAACGGCTGCCGATAAAATGCAAGCTAAAAAGATGAATAAAATTGAAGGAGTTCATTATCGCCGGGGAGATCGTTGCAGGGGTTTCTGCCGGTAAGGGACCATGGTCAGGTCAGGAAGTCCTGCCGGGGCGCACTTGAGATCTATGTCTTTATATTTATGGGCTATTCGCGCACATTTGGTATTATTATTGCTCATGATCTTTAAGGGTTCTTTTCGCCTTGGCTCACAACCCCTTGAGCGAAGGATTTATGAATATTATGCAATGAACCCCCGATAATGCCGGCAGATTAGCATGCCAGGGGCAAATCGCTCAGGAGGGGGTGTTTCTATCGATGATATCACGGATGTATTCGGTGGGCGAGTGAGGCGGGCTATATTAAAGCCCTGAAATGCCCCCCCGATTGTGACTTTTTCCCTCTCTGACTTGTATATGGATTGGAAAGAACAAAACGAGATCATATCAAGGGTTCTGGGCGGCGACCGTAACGCCTACACCCAGGTGGTCAATCGATACAAAGGCCCGATTTTCAATTTGGCCTATCGAATGACCGGCAGTTATCACGATGCCGACGATCTCACGCAGGAGACTTTTTTGAAGGCCTTCACGGCCCTCAGGAAGTTCCAGGGGGAAAAGAAATTTTTTACCTGGCTCTACACGATAGGCCTCAACCTGATCCGGAATCACCTCAAGGGGGCAAAACCGGCAGCGGAACCCATGGAAGCCCTGTGCAACAGCGAACCCCGCAGCGAATTCGAAAACCCGGAGGACTGCGCCATCCGGGGGGAGGAACGCCGGCTGCTCGATCTCTGCGTTCGCAGGCTTTCCCCGGACATCCGGGAAGCCGTTGTCCTCAGGTTTCACCAGGGGTTGTCCTTTGAGGATATCGCGGCGGTCAGCGGATGCACTCTGAGCGGAGCGAAGATGAAAGTGTACAGGGGACTCGAGAAACTGCGATCCCTGATGGATGAAACGACCCGGGAAAAGCAATCACCATGACGAAAGACCCTGAAAAAGCCATGACGACCGGAAACCTGGAAAAACTCATGGAAAGGGCCCTGCTGGAAGAACTTTCCCGTGAGGAAAGAGCCCTTCTGGAGAAGGGTCTGCGGGGGGCGCCCGATCTTCTTGCGAAGTGGAAAGAACTTGACAGGATCGCCTTTGTCGCCCGGCACTCGCCGCAGGTCGAGCCGCCCGCCGACCTCGACGCGAAGGTCATGGCCCGGATCGAAGCGCTCAAGCCCACCCTCTGGATCCGTGTCAGGGAATTTTTCCTTCAGCCCGTCGACACACGCATCGATTTCGGGAGGGCCTACTCGGGGACCCTGTCGGGGAGCGAATGTTCCTTCTACTTCATCACGGCCGGCCTCTATTTCCTGATCGTCGGCCTCATCCTGATGTTCGGCCTCGGGAGGTTCGGCGGCGAGTGGCTGACGGTAGGCTGGGTCCGGATGCAGCCTCACATCGTCCTGGTGACGGCGGTCTGGCTTGTCGTGCTCGGCATTTTCATCCTGAAGGACGGCGAGGTTGCGGCCAGGGTCGCCCGGATCGGGACCGTGGCCTACATCGGACTTCTGATCCTCGATGCCGTGGCCATCCACATTACGGCGGGGTTCCCCGTCGCGCTCGTGTTCCTCTTCAGTTTCATCGGAACGGGCGTCCTGGCGGGACTTTTTCTGGCGAGAGTCATCTGGAATTACGGGAAAAAATATGCAGCCCTTTAGGTTTAAAATATCACGTCTTCCGGGGGGGAACTCCCGCGGCTTCACCATGATCGAAATCATCGCGGTCCTCCTCATCCTGGGGTTTCTGGCCTTCACGGCCGTCTCGATGCTCTACCAGCCCGAGGCGGTGGAGGTGCCGGAGCGACTCGAAACACTGAAAAGCCACCTGCGCTTTGCCCAGGCCGCGGCCCTGAACAGCAGCAATGTCTGGGGCATCGAGATGGTCGACAGCCGCACCTACGCCCTTTTCAGGATGAACGACGACGGGACGAGCACAAGAATCCGATTGCCCGGCGAGAGTGCGGTGACGGTTACCCTGCCCTCGGCGGTCAGCGCCGGTGCGACCTGCGGGGGGGCGAACGTCACGGTGATCTCCTTCACGAAGTGGGGCGCGCCCAGCACGACGAAGACCGACAAGCCAACGCCTGCCGCCGCCGATATTGTCATCACCCTGGCGCAGGGTTCGGAGAGCAAGTCCGTCACCATGATCAAAAACACGGGGTATCTGCCATGATCGTAAAAGCGAGGGGGATAAAGGATCAGAGGGGATTTACGCTTCTCGAGGTGATCGTGACGATCATCGTCGCCGCCGTCATGGGCGTCATCCTCGTTCAGTTCATGGGGACGGCCATGCTGAGAAGCGGCGAGGCCGTCGTCCGCGTCCAGGACGTCTCTACACTCAGGCAGGTTCTCGACAACATGACCTCCGACTACAAGTATCTGGCGGCCACGCAGGCCGGTTTTCTCTCCACCTTCAAGACCCGCGTGGACACGCCCAACTATTACGGTACGGGCTATACGACGACGACACGTTACATTGAATTCGATGGTTCAGGGGCGGAGATTCAGGACACCTCGGCGCCCTACAACCTGCTCAAGGTGACCGTCACGAAGGGAAACCAGAGTTTCACAACGGTGTTCTCCCAGTGATGCTCATGGAAATATGACAAACGAAATGACGGACTCATTTATAAACAGGACAGGCAGGCTGCGGCGGTGGAAGGGAAAACCATCGGGTTTCACCCTCATCGAGATCATGGTGACGCTGGTCATTGTGGGGATACTGGCAACCGTCGCGGGGACGGCTCTCGTGGCGGGGATCAACGGCTACATGAGCGCCAGGGAGAACGACGCCATGGCCCAGAAGTCGCAGCTCGCCATGGCGAGGCTCAGCCGCGAGCTGACGGAATTCATCGAGATCAAGAGCCCCGTCGGAAGCAACGCCAAGGCAGATTCCATCCTCATTGAGAGGCTAGAGGAGAGGCCATCGGGAGATGATGTCATAAAAAGCGTGGCCATTGGTCTTGACGGGCAGTCCGTCAAGATCAAGGAGGACGAAAAGGAGACGACGCCCGATTTCAGGGATGGCGATGTCCTCATCGACAACGTCAACAGCCTTGCCTTCACCTATTACCGCGGGGCGAACGCCTGGGTACCGGGCTCCGACGACCAGCGCCTCCTTTCGGGCATCCGGATCGCCCTGTCTTTGAACCGACCGGATGGTGGAACGACCGTCGTCTTTTCGACGACCGTCCATCCCCGGAACAATAACAACATCGGCGGAGCGCTCCCTTCGGCCGCGACCTACCCTGACAAATCCCAGTATACGCAGTGCTTCGTGGCCACGGCGGCCTACGGGGATTACAACCATCCCATGGTCCGCGTGCTCCGGGAGTTCAGGGACAGCCGTCTCGCCCACACCGATGCCGGCAGGCGGTTTATCGAAACCTACTACGCCGTCGGCCCGTCCCTCGCCGGTCTTATCAAGGAAAAACCCTGGGCCTGTCTCCTCTCGCGCCTGGCCCTCTTACCCCTGGTGTTTCTCGCATTTCTTCTGACCCATTTCCCGCCTGCCGTCCCGGTTCTGATCGTTGCCTCGTGGATGGCGGCGAGAGCCATCACCCGTTCGAAGGGAGGGAATCCCATGAATCCGAAATGTACGCTGTCCGGCCAGAGAGGCGCCGTCCTGATCGCCGTCGTGGTCACCATGGTCATCTTCGCGACTCTGGGGGCCGTGATGCTCAACCTCTTCACGACATCGACGCACAGTCAGTTCGTCGGCAACCGCTCCGTCCGGGCCTATTACCTGGCAGAAGCCGGCTACCGGTACGCGGCCAGCCGGTACCTCAATGCCACCGGTCCGAATGTCGAGACCGCGCGAGAGACCGCCCTCGCAGGCCTCCACAACAAGACCTTCAGCCTTGCGAACAACGACGGCCAGTTCCGATTCCAGGTCTACCCCTACTGGTACAAGGTGGTCTCGACGGGCGGCGCCCTGATGCAGACAGCCGTGGTCGGTCAGTACCCCCTTGCGGCGGCATCCTATGAAAACGGAAGCTGGGTCCAGATCAGGGACGCCAACAGCGGCAATGTGACATACGCCCGACTGGCAAGCGCCAGTCCCGGCGCCGGGGGCGACAACGCCAGGGTCGATTTCACCAGGTACCAGAACCAGCCCTGGGACAGCTACCCCGCTGATTCGATCATCTCACCGGTCGCCCTGACCCGGTCGAGCGGCGGAGCGGGGAATCAGACCGTGGGACAGAACGGCGAGCTTCTCCTCGAGGCCGGAAGCGGCTACGGGGCCTTCCCCCGTTGGAACGGGGTCGTATCCGTGAAGGACACGACGAACACCGAAAGGACGATTGCCTACCGCGAGCTCTCCATGGACGACGTCACGGGGACATACAAGCTCAGGGGAATTACCGATCCTAACTCGTCCACGATGGCCAATTACACCTTCGCCCCCGACTCCAAGGTCATCCTGGGCAAGTTCGTCCGTCTGAACTCGAAGGGTATCATCGGCTCGGGGCAGGCCATGGAGGCGAGCCGCAAGGTGGATTTCTATATCCCCGTAGGGTATTTGAGCGGTTCCGTGGCCGCGGCGAAAGAGTTCAAGGATGACTTCAACAACATGAACAACTGGCAGACGAGCGGCACATTCTCCCAGGTCGGATCGCAGACCGTGGTGCCCAACGTGGACGGCGGGGGATCGGCGCTCAACATGTCTGAGAACGTGAAGTCCAACTGGTTCGCCTGCCCCTCCGTGTGGGAAAGCTCCGTCGGCTTCAACTGGGTGAACGCCGGTGTGCCCTTTGACCAGTACTGGCTTGATAACGGGAGGTTCCTCGCCTACGACGTCCAGGTGAAGTTCGCCATGCTGGCGGATCCATCAGGAACACCGCTCAATGTCAGTAATCCGCCCTACGCTCAGGGGATCAGCTTCGGTCTCGACGGCACGGGAAACAGCTGGGGCGTCGATCTCTGGCGCACCGCATACGATCCCGACGACCAGCAGGTTCACAACTGCGACGGCGTGCCCCCTGTCGATTTTTTTGATCTCTCCTACAAGACCTGGCCCCTCTTCGCCCTCTGGGTCAAGCAATATCCGGCGACATTTACTTTCGCGCCGGCCACTGTCGTGGCGTCCCCCTGCAACACCACCGACGGTAACGGCTACAATTTCCCCCCCTGCTCAGCGAACGCCAAGGCTCTTGCCGTGGAGGAGAGCTGGCTGTCCATGAGGGACCCCGTCCGGATGCTGACGACGGGGGCTCTCCCGGCAACGACTCCCTCTCAGATTCAGCCGAATGCGGAATATTTCGTCCGGGTCCTGGCCAAGGACGGGGTCAAATACAAGTACTTCTTCACGACAAGATCGGCCTCGTCCTGTGTCTACGATACCAAGAACTGTTCCTGGCCCACCGATGACGGCACCTGGCTCCAGCTGACGGACGGCGGTACGGGGACCCACACGATGATCAAGCAGGCAGCGACCTGGGTGTGGTACGCAGGCGCGATGGCAACTTCGAGAGGCCCCCAGACCCCGAACTCCACCAGGGACGCCTATCACGTCGTCGACACGACTACCCACGCCATCCGCAAGTGGATTACCCTGATGGCAAGGACCAAGGAAGCCCCCTCCATATTGTTCACAAGCGGCGGCGGCTTCGGTGTCCAGCAGCGGATCAAGATGGGCGACGAGGTCTACCAGACTTCCGACTGCACCGCAGGCGGACCTGTAACGGCCGTCGCAAGGGTTGCCTGGGACCCGGTTTATAACAGCTACTCCGCGAAGGCCTGGGACGGGACGGCATCGGGCGCCCTCGTCCTCGACGTGCTCAAGGACGCAAGCGGGAACACCCGCCCCTATGCCTTCAGCAGGACTTCCTGTAGCGGGAAATTCTTCGTGGGGAAACACCCCGGCGGTGTTCAGCTTGCCGTCCTGCCGACGACTGACGGGAACGCTTACCGGTCCAAGGACATCTGGTTCCGCTTCTTCGTGGCAGACCCGAACGACATGTCGATCACTCCCAACCTGAGCCCGGCGGACACCGACCCCTGGGACCCGAAGAGCGCCAACGTCATCAACCGCAATGCCGTGCCCCGGGAAACCGTTGTCTGGCCGACAGAGGACATCCTGATCAACGGGGTGAGCCAGATCACGACGGCAAACGACAACTTCACTCTCGTCAAGTGGCAGTACATGAATCCGAACGGAACCATCTGCACCGGTTTCGTTTCCGATACGAACACCGTTACGGGTCCGGGTGAAAACGACCAGTACTACGACACCCTCCGCCTCGGTTTCTACCAGAAGACACCGAGCGAGGGGTCCTTCCCGTCGGTGACGGATTTCCCCGTGGTCGGGCTTCATGGCTACGGCCAGTACGTCGGGAACGTCTATTTCGACGATTTCGCCGTGAGGCTCCCGGGTTACCGGTCGAGCGCCACACAGGGATTCATGCAGTCGTTCCAGAAGTAGATCCCCGGAGACAGCAAACGAAAGGGGAACCCCGGCTGCGGGGTTCCCTTTTTTACTTGCCGGTCCGTCACCCTTGAACACGCGCCGGGGGCATAAAAAAACCGGGATCATGAAACGTCCCGGTTTTTTCGCTTGTTTTTTATCCGGCGATCAGTGAAAGATCATGCCTTCTGTCTGCCGAAGTTGCTGATCTGGGCGATGAGCTCGTCCACGGTGGCCTTTTCGTCGATGATGAGGTGCGGTCCCGTGCCCTCGGCGGCATCCGACGCCTGGCCGAAGTCCTTCCCGGTCTCCGCGAACCGGCCATCCCCCTTCCCGAGACCGTTTCCGTTATCGGGATAGGCCCGCTGGTACTTTTCGGCGCCGCTCCCGTTTCCCGGCGGGAACGGGGTTACGGACGCCCAGCCCGTTGAAGGTCCGCGGGGCATCGCCGGATCGATGTCCTGGGCCGGCTGGGTCTCCGGGCGGTAGGCGGCGGCATCGCCGTCGATGAGCGGCGAGACGTATACGAGTTCCTGGGCGGCCTCGGCGGAAGGTTTGAAATGGTCCGCCGGAGGATGGAAGCTCGTCTTCGTCTGCAGGTATTCCTTCAGGTAGCGCTCCATCGTGAACATCCCCTCGCTTTTTCCCATCTGGATGATGCTTTCGATCTGGGGGATCTTGTTTTCCCGGATGACCCCTTTCACGGACTGGGTTCCCCGGGCGATGGAGAGCATGGGCACCCTGTATCCCAGCTTTTCCATGTAGGTGAGCTGCTGGATGATGACCCACTGGAGGGCTGAGGCGAGCTGGAAGCGGATCTCCTCCTGGGCTTCGATCGGGAATGAGTTGCACAGGCGGTAAAGGGCGTCTTCGACGTTTGTGGCGTGGAGGGAGGCGATGACCAGGTGCCCCGACTCCGCCGCGTTCAGGGTCAGGCGCATCACCTGGGGTTCACGGAGCTCTCCCACCACGATGACGTCCGGCGCTTCCCGGAGGACGTCGAGAAGGCCCTGTTCGAAGGAGGGCATGTGGGTGCCGAGCTCGCGCTGCTCGATGAAGGATTTCCTGGAAATGAAGCGGTACTCGATCGGGTCTTCGAGCGTCACGATGTGGGCCGCCCTTGCCCGGTTGATATCGTCGATGATGGCCGCGATGGTCGTCGATTTACCGGAGCCCGTGGCCCCGCAGACGAGGATGAGGCCCGCTTTGATTTCGGCGATCTGCTGGAGGGAGGTGTGGAGATTGAGTTTTTCGACGCACGGTACCGTACCCGGCAACAGGCGGATAGCAAGGCTCAGGCCCCGGGTGGTGTTGAACACGTTGACCCGGATACGGACCTGCTGGATGCTCATGGCCAGATCGACGGACCAGCGCTGCCTCAGCGTGTTGAGCTGACGGGGTGTCAGGATTTTCCTGACCAGGGCGTCGACTTCCCTGTGGTTCCAGCGGCCCGTCTTGTCGAAATGAACCTGGCCGTTTTTCCGAAAAACCATGGGATGGCCCCCCGTGATGTGGATGTCGGAGTACTCATCCCGCACGGCGGCTTCTATGACCTTGCTGAATTTGTTCATGGCGACCCTCCTCCTGAAGGGCAAGAGCCGTTGAATGGACTAAATGCCGAGTTGATTCCTCTCCTTTAATCGGCAGAAAACGAAAAGACCTTAATAATCCGAGCATTTTTCATGCCAGGCATTTTTTTGCGCCAAAATAAAAAGCCACTGTTTTTAAGGCATTAGAAGCTCTGTGGCGGGACGGATGTTCTCGTGAAAAAGCTTGCCTGCCGGAAAATTGACTTTTTCGGGACTTTTCGACGGGGAAAGAGGGGATCGGCAGGCTTCAGAAGGATCCGGCGGGGCTGTCACCGGGCAGGCGACGGGTTATAACCATTCGATTCGATGAGTGATTTATTCTTTGAACTTCGCGGATTTCTCGATCTGGGCGATCAGCTCGTCGACCGTCGCTTTTTCGTCAAAGCTGTGGACGTGTCCGTCAAGACCGTAGTCAGTCTGGTGACCGGGAACAGTTGAAGGCCTCGCTTCCTGTCCGGTTGCAGGTTTCCTCGGCTTCACGAAGCCCGCCTCGGGATTGACGAGAGGCGACATGTAGATGACGTCCTGGCTTATTTCTGTGGAAGGCCGGAAATTCTCCGACGGCGGCACGAAGCTCTTCTTGGTGCCGATGAAGTCTCTCAGGTAACGCTCCATGGAGAACATGCCGTCGGCTTTGCCCATCTGGATGGCGCTTTCGATCTGGGGGATCTTGTTCTCCCGGATGAGCCCCTTGACGCCCTGGGAGCCGCGCAGGATGGAAAGGACGGGTATCCGAAAACCGATGTCCTCCCGGAACATGAGGTGCTGGATGACGATCCACTGCAGGGTTGAGGCGATCTGGAAACGGATCTCCTCCTGTGCCTCGATGGGGAAGGAATTGCAGAGCCGGTAGATCGCGTCTTCGGCGTTTGTGGCGTGCAGGGAGGCGATGACCAGGTGACCCGACTCGGCGGCGTTCAGGGTGAGCCGCATGACCTCCGGTTCCCGGAGTTCGCCGACGACGATGACGTCGGGGTCTTCCCGGAGGACGTCGAGCAGTCCCTTCTCGAAGGTGGGTACGTGCGTCCCCAGCTCCCGCTGTTCGATGAAGGATTTTTTTGACAGGAAGCGGTATTCGATGGGGTCTTCGAGCGTCACGATGTGGGCCGCCCGTGAGCGATTGATCTCGTCGATGACCGCCGCGATCGTCGTCGACTTGCCTGTGCCCGTGGCCCCGCAAAACAGGACGAGACCGGCCTTCAGGTCGGCGATCTGCTGCAGGGAGGGGTGCAGGTTGAGCTTTTCGATCGTGGGGATCACCCCGGGGAGGAGCCGGATGGCGAGACTCAGCCCCCGGGTGGTGCTGAAGACGTTCAGCCGGAGCCGCACGCCGTGGACACTGAGCGAAAGGTCCGTCGACCATTCCCGGGCGAGTTCACGGAGCTGGGCGGGCGTGAGGAGCTTCCGCACGAGGGCGTCGATTTCCTGCGGCGTCCATCTCACGGACTCCTCGGACTGGATGCGGCCGTTCTTGCGAAAAACGATCGGGTGTCCGCCCGCGATGTGGACGTCGGAGAACCCTTCGCGTACTGCGGCGGCTATAACGGCGGTAAATTTTCTCATTGATCATCCTCCGGGCTTTTCCAGGGGCTGTCTCTGACTGTTTCGGGTTCAGACCCTGCCGGGGTTAAAAAGCCCGGGACGTGTCGGCTCATGATCACGGGTGCCCTGCTTTTTCGGGACACTATTCATAATCCAGTTCGTGTCAGGATTACAAGTCTTTTTTTTGCACCGATTTTCGGCACTCACGCTTCAGGATCGAGGCGGGGCGCCCTTCTCGGGGCGGTCCCGGTCCCGCTACTTCAGGCGCGGGTCGACCCCCTTGAAGCCGCACTCCGGCGCGTAGCACGTGACGTTCCTGAATTCGCACTTCGTCCCGCAGGAGGGACATTTTTCCGGAAGGGTTTCGGCCTTGAAGGTGTACCCGCAGCGATCGCACTTCCAGAAGGTTTCCTGAAGCTCGTTTTTCTGTTCGGTCATCATGGCCTCCTTTTCTTCCCTAACGGGCGAGATAGCCGCCGTCGTTCACCACCACCTGTCCCGTCATGTAGGCCGATGCGTCGGAGGCGAGAAAAACGGCAAGCCCTTTCATGTCGTCCATGTTCCCGACCCTTCCCATCGGGATCTGGTCTAGCATTCGTTCGTACTGTTCCCTGAATTCGGGCTTCTCGATGTAAGCCATCATGTCGGTCTTGAAAAACCCCGGGGCGATCGCGTTGACCCGGATGTTGTAAGACGCGAGTTTCACGGCGAGATTCATCGTCAACAGGTTGACGGCCGCCTTCGTGGAGTTGTAAGGCACGGCCGGATGGCCTTTTTCGTCGGACCCCCTGAACCCCATGATCGAGGAGATGTTGATGATCGTGCCCCCGCCCTGCGCCTTCATGACGCGGGCGACCTTCTGGGTCAGGATCCACACGCCCCTCACGTTCACGTTGAAGAGCTGATCCCAGCGCTCCAGGGGGAACTCCAGCGTCGGCGCCCCCCAGGTGGCTCCGGCGTTGTTGACGAGGATGTCGATCCGTTTGAAGGCCTCGAGGGTGCTTTCCACAAGACGGTCGATGTCCTCCTCCTTCTGAAGGTCGCACGCCACGGGGAAAACCCGGACCCCGCAGTCCTTGCGGATCTCTTCTGCCGCCGCCTCCAGGTTTTTCATCTTCCGCGAGGCGATGACCAGGTCCGCCCCCGCCTCGGCGAGACCGGCGGCGATGAACCGGCCGATTCCCCTCCCGCCGCCCGTGATCAGGGCGACTTTCCCGTTGAGTCTGAAAAGATCCTGCAGTTTCATCTGAACCTCCTTGGTAGGGTCCCTGAACGCCGGCCGAAACCCGGTCCGGGACGCTCAGCGGTAACCGTGATCCTTTTCCCACTTCCTGGCCTTTTCATAATGGAGAAACGACCTCTCCATCCGGCGGAACCGGTCCGTGTGCATCCTTCGCCTCCCGCCGACGATGCGGATACCCAGATAGGCATGGAGCATCTCGTGATACACGACATTTTCGAGGACGTAAAGGGGGATGCTCTTCCGGTCCAGACAGGGGTTGATCCGGATGAGGCGAGCCCTCTCGTCGTAACACCCGAGAGTCCTCTGCCGAACGTTTCTCCTGCGGGAATTTCTCCCCCAGGTGATTCCGGCGGTGACCCTGTTTCCGAAGTACCGGCCGTTGATGTCCCCGTAGATCCTGTCCAGTTCGTAGACCCTCCCCTTCGTGCTGACTCTTGCCTTCCCCTGACCGGTTCGCAGGAGGGCCTCCCGGTTCCGCCGGATGAGCTCCCGGACAAGAGGGAACCGGCTGCGATCCTTCCGTATTCCTTCCGCCAACTCGCTGAAAACCGCCTCGTCGGTGCCAAGGAGGATGCGGTGCAGCCGGATGCTCAGACTCCCTTCCTGGGTTTCACGCCAGGATACGATCGAGGAGGAGCCCTCCATGAACGTCAGAAGGACATTTCGGTCCGTGGCGATCTCAAAATAGAGCCGGATGTCCTCCGGCCCGTATGGAAGGGGGAGGGTGGCGGCAACGGCTTTCATGGGTGATCCCTTAAAAAATCCCGAAGCGGTCCTTCGTCCTTATATCGTTTTTGATCGGCGAGATCAACCGGGATCGAATGGCCCGGGGTGTCGTCGAAAAAAATGCGTTGAAGAGAGACCTGATATTTCAGATTGAAAAGATTCGCGGAACATTTTACAAATCTTCCGGAACCCTGATCGACGGAGGTCCTGAACATGCTGCATCCCCTCGCCGGAAAACCGGTTCCGCCGGAGAGCCTCGTAAACGTGCCGAGGCTCATAAGCGCCTACTACGCGCTTCATCCCGACGAAGGGAACCTTCCTGAGCAGGTGGCCTTCGGGACGTCGGGGCACAGGGGTTCTTCTTTTTCGAGGAGTTTCAACGAAGACCACATCTGCGCCATCTCCCGGGCCATCTGTGAATTCCGGTCCTCCCGCGGCATTGCGGGCCCGCTCTTTCTGGGCATGGACACCCATGCCCTGTCGGAGCCCGCCTTCGTGACGGCCCTGGAGGTCCTGGCGGCTTATGGCGTGGAGGTCATGATACAGAAAGGTCGCGGCTACACGCCCACGCCGGTGATCTCCCGCGCCATCGTCGCCTACAACCGGAGCCGGCAGACGGGGCGGGCCGACGGGATCGTGATCACACCCTCCCACAACCCCCCGGAGGACGGCGGTTTCAAATACAACCCCCCGCACGGGGGACCGGCCGACGTGGATGTCACCCGGTGGGTGCAGGAAAGGGCCAATGAACTCATCCGCCGGGGATTGAAAGACGTGAAGAGGGTCCCTTTCGAGAAGGCCCTTCGGGCCGCCACCACCCATGAATGCGATTATGTCCAACCCTACGTCGACGACCTGCAGAGCGTCATCGAGACCGATGTCATCCGCGATGCGGGTATACGGATCGGGGTTGACCCCATGGGCGGGTCGGCTCTGCCCTTCTGGGGACCCATCGCGGAGCGATACGGTTTGACCATCGACGTCGTCAACCGGGCCGTCGATCCGACATTCTCTTTCATGACCCTCGACCATGACGGCAAGATCCGCACCGATTGCTCCTCGCCCTATGCCATGGCGGGGCTCATCGCGCTGAAGGACCGATATGACATCGCCTTCGGCAACGACGCCGACAGCGACCGGCACGGCATCGTGACCCGGGGCGCGGGGCTCATGAACCCCAATCACTACCTGGCCGTTTCCGTGTGGTACCTTTTTCAGCACCGCCGCCGCTGGCGGGCCGATGCGGCCGTCGGCAAGACGCTCGTCTCGAGCGGCATGATCGACCGCGTGGCGAGACACCTGGGAAAAAGGCTCTTTGAGGTGCCCGTCGGCTTCAAATGGTTCGTCCGGGGTCTGACGGAAGGCGTCTGCGCTTTCGGCGGCGAGGAAAGCGCCGGGGCGGCCTTCCTGCGCAAGGACGGGACCGTCTGGACCACCGACAAGGACGGCATCCTCATGGGCCTTCTCGCGGCGGAGATCACCGCCGCGACGGGGAAGGACCCCGCCGAACACTACAGGGACCTGACCGGAATGTTCGGTGATTCCCTCTACGAGCGGCTGGACATCCCCGCTTCGCCGGAACAGAAGAAGGCCGTCGAGAAACTGGCCCCCGGGGACATCAGGACCCGCGAAGTCGCCGGGGAGCCGATTCTCGCGAGGATGACAAAGGCGCCGGCGAATGACGCGCCGATCGGCGGCTTGAAGGTCGTCACCGAGAACGGCTGGTTCGCCCTGAGGCCCTCGGGCACGGAAAACGTTCTCAAGGTCTACACGGAGAGCTTCAGGGACAGGGGTCACCTCGAGAGAATCCAGGCCGAGGCCCGGCACGTGATCGAGGAGGCCTGCCGGAAGGCGGGTGTCTGACACTCGGGGAAGGGAGGGACATTGGGACGTCGGGATCGGGACATCCGGGTTTTCAGGAAGCTCGTTGACACGGTGGGCGGGGATGCGGTCTCGCAGACGCACCCGGGACGGCTGGCTGTCGAAATCGGGAAATTCTTCATCGGGCGGCCTTACGCCTCCGGCACGCTGGAGGCGCCGGGGACCGAACGTCTTGTCGTCAACCTGAGGGCCTTTGACTGTTTCACTTTCGTTGAAAATGTTGTCGCCCTCACCGGTCTTCTCCAATCGGGGAACCGATCCTTTCTGCGTTTCAGGAAACTGCTTCAGCGGATCCGTTACCGGGGAGGCCGTCTCCGGGGTTATCCTTCGAGGCTTCACTATTTTTCGGAATGGGTTTCAGACAATGCCGGGAAGGGCCTCATCCGGGATGTGACGGCCGAGACGGGGGGGAGGCCGTATAAAAAAACCATCAACTTCATGACCGAAAACCCCGGTCTCTGCCCCGCGATAAAAAAGAAGGATCACCTGAGGAGAATGCGGACCGTCGAGAAGGCGATCAGCAAAAACCCCCTCTTCATCATACCGAAAGAGAGGCTGCGGCGGGTGGAGGGCCGGATCCGGGAAGGCGATGTCATTGCCGTCGCGACCGACCGGAAAGGACTCGATGTCCAGCACGTCGGTCTTGCGGTGACGGTAAGGGGAAGGATTCACATGCTTCACGCATCGAGTATCCAGGGGAAGGTGGTCCTGTCCCGGGAGACCCTGTACCGCTATCTCATGGGGAGCAAGAAGAGAACCGGGGTCATGGTGGCGAGAGTCGGCTGATCGTCACCTTGCCATGGCGGCGATGACCCTGTCGACGGTCTCCTGGTCGAGGGAGACCTCCCGGTAGATACGCTCCACGGAGGCCCCGTCGAGCCTTTCGAAGTCCTTTTCCAGGGGCGTGATCAGGACGCCGCTCATGTCGATCACCCCGGGGCTCACGACCACCCGGTCGTCTCCCTCTTTGAAGAAGACGTCGGGGCGGTGTTTCAGCCGGGGAAAAACCACGAGGCGCCACAGACCGCCTCTGGAAAACCCCGCCATGTTCAAGAGCGGCTCTCCATCGATTTTGAGTGCCCCCTGAAGGGATGACGCGAGCATTCTGAAAACTTCCATTACGGACGCGGAGTCTTCTCCCTCGAGGATGAGGGCCTCCCTCCCGAGGTCGGCGGCACGGCAGACGGTGACGCCGTTTCTCTTTCCCTCCGGAATCCAGATCCCCCGCTTTTCGATTTCCACGCCCAGGGGCATCCTGCCCGCGGGGCAGACCTGCAGGTGGAGATGGTCCGGCGCGGAGGCGCCGCACTTCGCGCCGTTGTAAAGAACCGCCCAGTCGGGACCGAGGTCCGCCATGAGCCGCAGGAACGACTCGATGACCGGCTCGATCAGCTGGGCGCGGTGGTCGACGTGCGAGACGGTATAGTGAAAGGGGAAAACGGGCATGGGATTGCAGAGGATCAGGAACTCCCCCCGGTAAAGAACCCCCGCCTGGTGCTCAGGCAGATTCTCCAGGCAGAGAAAGCACGGGCGGTTCCGTATGGCCTCGGCACTCAGAACGGCCGTGCTGCTCGAAATCCTTCCGGGGTTGAACTGAAGACGGATCGTCGATTGCCGGCAGGTCACTTCCCTTTCCCTGACGGCTTTCAGGTGTTCGTAGCCTTCCCGCAGATTCATCCAGCTTTTCTTCTGTTCCGAGAGGAGGTCCAGGCAGAGCTCCGGCAGCCCGCGCCCGCCCGGGCTTCCGTCGAAGGCTGCAAACACCCTCGGCGGCGCGAGAGGGTGTCTTGCGGCAGGCCCCAGCTTTTTATAGCCGATGAGATGGCCGACGGTTGTCTTCCCCATGGTGAAGGGCTCTTCCCGGACGAACTGGAAACCCTCCTTCCGGTAAAATCGGAGCGCCCTGCGGTTCCGGACCATCACGCCGACCCAGATTTCCGTGATGCCCCTTTCAGCGGCGTATCGTTCGGCCGCTCCGGTGAGACGCTTCCCGATCCCCCGGCCCTGATAATCCGGCAGGAGATAGAGGGCCGCGAGATAGAGACGTTTTTCTTTCCCCTCGAAGAAGAGTCTCGCGTACCCCGCCAGGCAACCGTCCGCCTCGGCGACGTAGCCCGTCGTCGAGGGATCGGCCAGGAGCGCCGAGAAAGACCCGGCTTCGTAGTGGATGTCGAAATAGGTGCTGAGGTCGCTTTCGGGGATGAAAGCGCGGTAGGCGGAGATCCAGGACCGCCAGGTGATCTCGCGCAGGTCATCCAGGTCTCCTGCAGACCAGGGACGGATGATGATTTCCGCGGCTCTCAATTATGCTCCCCGATTCATTCGCTGACGGGCCCGGATTTCCGCTGTGCGGACCCCGTCCTTGAAGGCGTCGTTGCGGTTGGCTTCCTCGATGGTAAGGGACGCGTCGGTGTTGCCGGACCAGCGCCGGCACCAGTAGAGGCTTTCAAAGATTCTCCCGATCCGGTATTCGCGGCAGATCCGCAGGGCCGCGGCATAATCCTCTCCGTAACTGACGTCGGGAAACCCGATCTTTCTCATCAGGGAGGTGTTGAAGGCGCGGGGGGCCCCGAGACCGTTGACGCGCAGGGCGTTGTTGCGACCGTTTTCATCGGTCCATTCCCGGTGGTCGACGAGACCCGGCGGGATGACCTGAAGGTCGGCGTCCACGACGGTGTAGGAGCCGATGACCATGGCGGGGTTGTCCCGGTGAAAAAGGTCGAGGATTTTCTGAAGCGAGTCAGGGCCGCTGTAGAGGTCGTCGGAGTCGAGCTGCACCGTATAGCGTCCGCAGGCTTCGGACAGGAGGGCCTCGTTCCAGCAGCCGCCGATGCCCAGGTCGCGCCGGGCGGGGACGACGTGCCGGAGGGAGGGATGACGACGGGCGAGTTCGCCGAGGACGGATGTGGTCCCGTCCGTCGAGTGATTGTCGACGACGATGACGTTGAAGGGGTATTTCGTTCGCTGGGAGAGGGCGCTCTGCACGGCACCGGCGATCGTTTCCTTCCGGTTTCGAACGGGGATCACAACGCTCGCCTCCACCGGAAAGGGGTAGGGTACCCGCTCCACCGCCCTGAAACGGGGCGCCAGGTAAGCGTCGATGGCCTTCAGATATTCCGTGAAGACTTTCTCCATCTCCTTCTGGCGGGATTCGTTGCGACGATCGACGTAGGAGAAGATCTTTTCGATATGGTCCGCCCCGTCGTCGACCCCCGCCGTGTAGAGGGGCTGACGGATGTGATGGACGGCGTGGTCGATGGAGACCTTGAGGCGAAGATCGTAGAGGCCGGCGAATTCGACCTCGGGGATATCCCCGTGTTTCCGGAGGGCCTCACGGATCGCGGCGACGGAGAAGAGCACCAGGGGGCCGAAGTCGAAGTCGTCCCGGACGCTGCCGGGCTGATAGTCATTGAGCGGGTGAGGGGTTTTTCCGGTTCGGGAGAGTTCATAAAAATCCGAGTAGACAACGCCCGCCCCCGTGCTCCCGGCGACTTCGCAGAACCGGTCCAGGGCGTTCTCCCCCGGAAGAAATTCCCCTGTCCGCGGTGAGAGAAAAAGAAGATAGGGCGTCCGGCACGCCTCGAGGATCAGGCGAAGTCCCCGGCTCGATGAGAAATCAGGGGCCGCAAGGCTCCTGCATCGGCGACCCGCGAAACGCACCGTCTCCGGGCAGGGGACCAGAATCTCCTCGGCGGGACCGGCGGCCGAAAAGACGGCCATGTTTTTTTCGAAATGGGGCTCTCCGCTGTAGGGGGCAACCACGGTCAGAGGCTTCACGTTTCCATCCCCGGCGACGGGTCGGCGTCAGGTATCATTACGGGTCATGCCTTTCCGGGCGGCTCGGATGTTCCAAAAACTCGCCCGGTGCCGCCGGATTGCGGCCTCTCAAAAGGCTGAACCACGGCGGCGGCTCATTTCAGTTTGAACTCCACCCGGCTCTCGGGCACTTCTTCTTTCCTGGAGGGCTCGAGGGATTTCGGCTCGACGACGAAGATCCGGTCGGGCGTGACCTTTCCCGATTCGAGGATGAAATCCTTCACGTTTTCCGCACGCTCCGCACCGAGGAGCCTCAGGTCGCTTTCACTCACCCGTGCATGGGTCAGGATGAGCTTTTCCATCTCCGCCGCGGGAAGGGTTTTCGCCATCCCGATGATGTTCCTCGGTTTCGGGAATTTCTCCCTGTCATACACCATGGCGAGATACTTCCCGTATTCCTGGGGCGCGATCTCCACGTTTTTCACCGGCACGGCCGGTTCGCCTCTGCGGATCATGTCGTTGAGTTTCAACGCCTTCATTTTCTGATCTAAAATCGTCCGTTTGAGCCCTTCCCTGTCCCTCTCGGGGTCGACATAACCCTCGATGTCCATTTTGAGGACGGGTCGTTCATCGAGGGCCTTGACGAGGATATTCAGCTTTTTCTCGGCGGCCTCCGTGATGTCGGCGCTTCCGGGGGCGAACACCACGTAGCCCAGTTCTTCGCCGCCTCCGAAGAGGGACCCGAGAAGGGCGAAGGGGGCCGTGACGGCCTTGGTAATGAGGTTGACGATGACCTGCCATACGATGGGCCAGACGCTGAATTTCGGGTCGTCGAGGCTCCCCGAGAGGGGGACATCGAGGTTGATCCGGCCGTTGCGGTCTTTGAGCAGGGAAACGGCGGTTGTGACGGGGAGCTTGATGGCGTCGGGGCTTTCCACCTTTTCCCCGAAGGTCAGCTGATCGAAGAAGAATTTGTTCTGGGCGGTGAGCTTGTTGCCCTCGATCAGGTACTTCACGTCGAAGGTCAGTTTGCCTTTCGCGATGGTGTATCCCAGGTACTTGATGGCATAGGGTGTGGCGGGGCTGAGTTCGATGTCCTTGAAGGAGACATTCATGTCCACGTAGCGGTCCTTGATGAGGGGGTTGATGGTGCCCGTGATGTCGATCGGGGAGCCCCGGCCGAGGTTTCCCCGGAGCTCGACCTTCGCCCTCGAGATCTCCTCGGAGGAAAGTCCCGTGACGCTCCCGGACATGTTGAGCATCTTCACCGTGTAATTCGGCTTGATGAAGAGGTCCGTGAAGTCGATGGTCCCGCCCTGGAGGGTCACCTTGCCGACCTTGATGTGACGGACGGCCTCCTCGTCCTTTGCGGGTCCCCTTTCCTCTTTCACCGGTTCCGCGGGTTTTTCGGCCTCCTCCGGTGACTTTTCCTCCCCTTCCTTCCCGAAGATCTGCTGCACGTTTCTCGTCCCGTCGGGATTGATGATGATGCGCGCGTAGAAATCGGTGAGCGAGATGCCCCGGATATCGACAAACACGGGGTTGTAACCGGCATTGAGCTGATCGAAGTAGAGGGATTTCCACTTGAGAAAGTCATTGGCATGAACCCTGTCGATGGTGGCAAAGTCGGCGACTGAAATGTTGCCGGCGTATTTCAGCGCCGGCGCACCCCTGTCGTCCTGGGCCACATGAAGGGTCCCCTTCGTGGAAAGGCCGCCCCGGGTCACGTTGATTTTCGCTTTGTCGGCGATGTAGGGCTGGAAGGCCCGAAGGGCGATATTCTTCACGTCGATGTCCATCTCGGCCGCGAGCGGTTCGATGCCGACGGGTCCTTTCACGGAAACGGTTCCTTTTGGATCGATCGTCATCGCGAGATCCAGGGAACCTTTGCTGCCCTTGTCCGTGGATATGTTTTCCGCCCTGACATTCAGCGAATCGATCCTGATCGTGGCCGTCTCCTCGGGGACCATGTCGATGAAGGTTACTTTCCCACCCTCCAGTTTCCATGAATCGATGCGGGCGGATAACGGTTTTTCGGCCTTCTTTTCTGCTTCTTGTTTGCCGCGGGCCGGAACGGGTCCGGGGTAGACCAGCTCCCCTTCCCTGGTTCGCCGGAGGACGACCTCGGGCGACTGGAGTGTCACGCTGGAGAGATGGACGGCCGGCACGAGCGGCTCGACGGAAGCCATGGTGATCTTCAGAGAAGGGCTACGGAGAATCTTGTTGTCCCGGAGGTCATCGAGGGCGGCATTTTTCAACTCTACATTCCCCGTGATTTTCAAGACCGGCGGCTTGTTCTTGAACCGGGTGAAAGAGAGGTTCGCCGTTGTGTCGAGGACCGCCGACACAATCTTGAAGTTCGTCTTCACGGGGATGTATCTCGCGTAGAAGGGGATGTCGAGGTCCTGAATCCGGATGTCGAAAGTCGTTTCAAGCGAATCCTCAAAGGGTTTTGTTTTTCCTTCCAGCTTGAAGGGGTTCCCGTTGATGACGGCTGAAAATTTAGGCTCCGTATAGTCGTCGATATAGTAGGCGAGGTCGGAAACGAAGGGGATGGAGAGGTTGAGTTCCCTCACGGTGTGATTCGTATCCTTCGGCCCGTCCCAGAAATCCACGCTCCCGTTGATGATATGGATATTGTGGATCAGAAAACGGGGGAGCGGTTTTTCCTCCTCCGGCTTTTCCTCCGTCGGGATGAGGTCCGAGAAATTATAGGATTCATCCACGTTTCTCGAGACATGGAGGTAGGGGTTGGTGAGCCGGATTTCCTTGAGCACAGGGGCACGCAGGAGAACGGACTGGAGCAGTTCGCCGTTCAGGTAGAGGTCGTCAAAGGAGATGAAATTCGTCTTGCCGTCCCGTTCTTTGACGGCGAAACCTTTCAGGGTGATGGAGAGGGTGTAGGGGTTGATCCGGACCGCCTCGATGCCGACCTCCCGGTGAAGCGCATCGGAGAGTTTCTCAAGGAGCATCGGCTTGACGATGGGGGGGAGAACGAAGAATCCCGTGATTCCGACGAGGGCCAGAATCACGGCAAAGCCGATGAGGATCTTCTTCAAGCGGCTCATGGGCGACCTCCTTCGCTGGTTTCGATCTCGGGGGTGACAGCCGATGGGAAAGGCTACGTTTGCTCCGGTTTCAAGGTGTCAAAAAGAAAAGAAATCCGCCGGGCCCGACGTTCCGGTGGCTATGGATATCCCTTTCGGGGGAATCGGTTCTCCGATGATGAAGTCGAAGACATCGCTTTTTGCAATATAGCATATTTTGAGAAGGGAATAAAAGTTTTACCGGCGGGACGGGGTGTCCTTCCGTGAGATGCTGTCCCGGCACCGGCACGAGAGATCCTCCAGCCGGTGAAGTGCCTTCGAGTATCCTGCCGCCCGGATGAGGATGTCCAGTGCGGCGGGGATGTGCCCGAGGAACTCCCGGAGGTTCTTTTTCAGAGCCAGAAAACCGTAGGCACCGAGGGCCTGCATGAGCCTCTGGGCCGATGCGTCCCAGAAGATCTTCCGGTAGGTCTCCCGGCCCACAGGGCTTCTGGACAGGTCGTGATAAAAAGAAAGGAGATCCAGCCGTTCCCCGTCGTCCAGGGCCATGTAAGGGTCGCAGAGGAGAGACCCCAGATCGTAGAAGGGGGTGCCGAACCGCATCCCCTGAAAATCGATGAGCACGGGTTCGCCGTCCCGGATCATGACGTTCCGGGACTGGAGATCCCGGTGCACGAGAGAACACTCTGCCCTCATGAGCCTGCCGGCGAGTGCCGCGAGTTCCTCTTCCAGAGAATCGCGTTCCTCCGGTTCGAGTTCGATGCCGCAGACATTGCGGACGCAATGTTCCATGAAATAGTTCCGCTCCCAGCGGTAGAGATCGGTTCCGAAGGGCTCCATCAGCGGCAGGTCGCGCAGGGAGAAGGAATCGACGGGGAAGGCGTGGAGCTTCCGGACGGCTTTGAGGGTCTTCCGGTAGAGGGCCGTTCTTCTCTGCGAGTCTGCGCCTTTCAGGGAATGGAGGTCTTTCTCACCCAGGTCTTCCATGAGGATGAGGTGATGAAGCGGGTCGTGCGCGAGGATGGAAGGCACGGGGACGCCGATCCCCCGGAGAAAACCGGCGATGGAAGCGTACAGCCTGTTCTCCCGCCGTTCGGGGCTGTAGTCCATGACGATGAACCTTCCCGCCGGAGCGCTTGCGCGGTAAAGATCCCTCTCCGACCCGCCCCGGTGGATTAGTTCGAGTTTCAGCGGGGTGCGGCGATCCAGGCTCAGGGCATCCCGCGCAAAGGCCATAAGCCCTTCATGACGCGGCCACAGGGCTCTCATGCTTTCGTACTCTTCCGGTGAGCCGATGTCGTGCCATTGCCCCTCGTCGATGACAACACCACGGATGGAACCCGGTTTTTCCGTGAGGCTCCGGAGGAAGGGGAAAACCACCGATTCGATCCTTCCCGCTTCGAGGCCCTCGAGAAAGGAAGTCTCCACGGCGTAGACGCCCGCGAAGAGGCAGCTGCGGATCCCCGGTCTTCCGAGCAGGTGTCTCAGGTCGCAGACGGCGCCGTCGCCGTCGATGTTCACGTTGAGAAGCGGTCCGCTGCTCCTCAGGGCCAGGGTCACCGCCGGTTGCATCCTCCCGTGTTCTTCCAGAAGCCGCTCCAGGGGAAGGTCGGTGATGACGTCGCCGTTGTAGCAGAGGATGGCCTCGTCATCCGTCAGGAGGTCCTCGATGTTTTTGAGGCCCCCCGCCGTGTCCAGGAGGACGGGTTCGTGGCGGAAGATAATGGGCACTCCGCGCCAGGAGCCTTCCGGGAACTTTTCCCTGTACACCTCCGGCCGGTGATGGGTGTTCACGATGAATCGCTCCACGCCCGTCCTGAGGAGATGATCCATGGCGTAGGTGATGATGGGACGGCCGCCGATTTCCAGAAGCGGCTTGGGGCATTCTTCCGTCAGGGGCCGGAGCCTTGACCCGAGGCCTGCGCCCAGGATGAAGGCCGTTTTGAAGCGATGTTTTCGGGGAGGTTTCTTCATGGTTTTTTCTTCCCGAATTCCGGGTCGATCCGGACGAGAGCCGTCACGATGAACCCGGGGATCGTGGCGGCCATGACCCAGAGGAAGTAGTTCTGGTAGCCCAGTTGCTCCTGGAGCCACCCGCTGAACATGGCCGGTATCATCATCCCGAGGGCCATGATTCCCGTCGAGATGGCGTAGTGGACGGTCCGGTATTCGCCCTCGGAGACCATGATCATGAACATCGTGTAGGCCGTGAAGCCGAAGCCGTAGCCGAACTGTTCCACGGCCACGGCCAGGTTGATCAGGTGGAAGCTTTCGGGCATGGCCTGCGAGAGATAGACGAAGACGAGGTTCGGCAGGTGCATGACGCAGACCATGGTCCAGATCCAGAACTTGAGCCCCTTCCGGTAAACGGCGTACCCGCCGAGAAGCCCCCCGGCCATCAGGGCGATGACCCCCACGGTGCCGTAGATGACGCCCACCTCGTGTGTCGTCAGCCCCAGCCCCCCTCCGGAGCGCGGGTCGAGGAGAAAGGGCGCGATGATCTTCACGAGCTGCGTCTCGGCAAGCCGGTAAAAGAGAAAGAATGCCAGGACGGTCAGGATGTCCTTTTTCCTGAAGAAAAGGCCGAAAATGCGGAGAGATTCCCCGATCAGGGACGACGAGGGGCTCCTTGCGGCCGGACGGTCCGAAGGCGGGGCCGGAAGGGCGAAGCAGTGGTAGATGCACAGGGCCGCCATGGCCGCCGCCGCCGCGAAGAGGGTGATCGCCCAGGCCGTCGGAATGTCGCGGCCGCTTCCCTCGAGACAGCCGGCGAGAATGACGAGACCGCCCTTCGTGGCGATCGTGGCGATACGGTAGAAGGTGGTCCGCACCCCGATGAAGGCGGCCTGCAGATCCTGGGTCAGCCCCAGCATGTAGAACCCGTCGGCCGCGGTGTCGTGGGTCGCTGAACTGAAGGCCATGATCCAGAAAAAGGCCAGGGTGTATTGGAAGAATCGCGACGCGGGGATCGTGAGGGCGATGCAGGCGAGGGAAGCCCCGATGAGAAGCTGCATCAGGAGGATCCAGTAGCGTTTCGTCCTGAAGAGATCGATGAAGGGGCTCCAGAGCGGCTTGATGACCCAGGGAAGATAGAGCCAGCTCGTGTAGAGGGCGATGTCGGTGTTGGAGATGCCGAGCCGTTTGTAAAGGACGACGGACACCGTCATGGCCAGGATGTAGGGTATTCCCTCTGCGATGTAAAGGGTGGGGACCCAGGTCCAGGGGTTTCGTGAAGGGGGTGTCTGTGCGGCCATGAACGTTTTTCTCAGTAGATTTTCTGGATCCCGGCTCCCCGGAAGTAATGTTTCAGGATGAACGCCGCCGGGAAGCCTCTATCCGCCATGACGGCCGCCCCGATCTGGCAGAGCCCCACGCCGTGACCCCAGCCGGCGCCGTGGAAGACAAAACCCCCGGCCTCTTCCTTCTTCCGGACGGTGAAGGCGCTGCTCAGAAGGTGGCTCCTCGAGAGCCAGCGCCGGATTTCCAGTTCCTTTCCGACGATGACGCTCTTCCGGCTCCCGGCGATTTTCAGTTTTGAAATTCGCCCCGATGGCCCGCGCCGCAGCGGGATGACCTCCCGGAGCGCCCCGAAGTCGAGTCCGGATTTCTCCCGCAGGATTTCTTCCAGCTCCCCCGCGGCGTATTCCACGGTCCAGCGGAAAAAGTCCGTCGTTTCACGGTCCGTGAGAGGCAGGATCCGCCGGAGGAGATTTTCGTCGTTTGTGTTGCAGTAGGCATCGGGACGGGAGAGGAACCATCCTGCGGCTTCCTCCTCCGTTCGGATCGGACGGTACGGAGTCCGGGCGTCGGGCACGCTTTTCAGGTAGGGGACGTCCCGGTCTTCCCAGGCGGTGCCGAAGTCTTCCGTCAGACCACCGCAGGCCTTGGAATAACGGGCGTCGCAGATTTCTCCGCCGAAGGTCAGGCAGAGACCTTCCGTGTCCCGGACGGCGCGACGGGGGTTCTGTGACGACAGGCGGTCAATGCCCTGGTAGCGCTGGCAGTGGTCGTCGGCGCAGACATCGAAGAGGTCGTGGTCCTCCCGGTCGTACCAGCGGATGAACGTTCCGGGGGGGTCCCCGGCTCTCACCGCGGCTGTCTTCCCGGAAGATTGCTTTCTGTCCAGGGACGCCAGGAGCCAGCTTCGAGAAAGGATGGCGTGAGCCTTGAGAAACTCCGGAGGCGCTGCATCGTTCATCTCCGATGCGATCACGCACGCGAGATAGTCCTCGAGAGGGATTTCGTTGACGGCCGTCAACGTTCCATCGCCGTGCGGTCGCAGGACGAGATCGCCCGCGAAGGTCTGATCCTCTTTTCTCTCCCAGTGGAAACGGTTTCCGACGGTCACCGAGGAGAGCGTGAAAGTCGAGCCTGTTTCTGCTTCGAGACGGATCAGGGGAAGACGGGCGGCGTTCATGCCGGCGGAATCGGTAAGCTCGACGATGCCGCCAGCGGCCCGGGCGGTGAAAGGTCCCGAGAAGGGGCCGAAGCCATCCCCGAGAAAAACTCCGTTCAGGCAGCCCGAAACCTCCCTCTCGCGGTCCATGATGCCCACGGTGATATTCGGCTGTTTTCTCACTGGCTCCGTCAGAATCCCTTCAAGGAGATGCCGGGAAGGCAATGCAAAGACGGCTTGAAACTATTACTTTTTTGGAAAGATTGTCAATTGAAGAGTTGTCCTTCACGGTGCGCCCTCCCGCGTTTATACCCGGCAGGCCCTTGCGGGGTTTTTGAAAAATTCGGTGGATTTATTGGTTGAAATAGAACAGAATACCTCCATTTTAGACAAAGGTAAGCGACCATGGCGATGAATGAAAATCGTACCGAAAACGCCGAAGCCGAAAGACCGCAGGGGGTCTTGTCTTTCCTGACGTGGCCTTTCGCTGCGACGGGCAGGAGCTTCATCGGCTGGGTCAACCACATGGGGGCGGCGACGATCTTTCTGCTCCTCGCCTGCCTCAAGGTCTTCCGGCCCAAACAGCTGTCCAAGATCATCCAGCAGGTTTATTACATCGGGGCGAGCTCCATCCTCATCATCATGCTGGTGAGCCTCTTCACCGGGATGGTCCTCGGATTGCAGTCTTACCACGCCCTGGTGAAATTCGGCGCGCAGGGTTCCCTCGGCACGCTGGTGGCGCTTTCTCTCGTCAGGGAACTGGGACCGGTGCTCACGGCCATCATGATCACGGCCCGGGCCGGTTCGGCCATCACCGCGCAGATCGGCATCGAGCGCATCTCCGAGCAGATCGACGCCCTGGACACCATGCGGATCGATTCCCTGAGCTACCTCATCAGCCCGAGGGTCGTCGCCTCGATCATCAGCTTTCCCATCCTCACCGCCGTTTTCGACCTCATCGGCATCTTCGGCGGTTATGTCTCGGGCGTGCTGCTTCTCGGGGCGAACGCCGGCGCCTATTTCTACCGCGTGCAGGAGAGCCTGGAGCTGAAGGACGTCACCGACGGTTTTATCAAGGCGGTGGTCTTCGCCGTGATCGTCGCCCTCGTCTGCTGTTACCAGGGGT
>DAOTMG010000039.1:0-22727 GCA_035450185.1 Syntrophales bacterium
CTGTCCCGGGCCACTATCCTGACGAGTTCATAGGGCGCCCCGAGATTCTTGGCTTCCGTCATGAGCTCTTCCTCCGGAAGGGCCGCAAGCCTCACGATGTCGTCGTTGATCGTCCGCATGTGGCGCACGGCCTCCACGACATTGCCCGTGCCGGCCTCCCCCTTCGTCCGGATCATCGCCGCGCCCTCTCCGATCCTCCGGAGCGCCTCTCCGAGGTTGATGGCGCCGCAGACAAAGGGAACTTTGAACCTCCACTTGTTGATGTGATACTTCTCATCGGCGGGAGTCAGAACCTCGCTCTCGTCGATGTAGTCCACCCCGAGGGCTTCGAGGATCTGGGCCTCCACGAAATGCCCGATCCTGACCTTCGCCATCACCGGAATCGTCACGGCATCCATGATTTTCTCTATGATGGCCGGGTCGGTCATGCGGGCCACACCCCCCTGCGCCCGTATGTCCGCCGGCACCCGCTCGAGGGCCATCACGGAAACGGCCCCCGCGTCCTCCGCAATCTTGGCCTGTTCCACGGTGGTGACGTCCATGATGACGCCGCCCTTCAGCATCTCGGCCAGACCCGCCTTCACTGTAAAGGTTCCGAACTTTTCCATCGATCCTCCCGGCGCCTGCGAAGCCCCCTTCATGAGAAGGATCGCAGGCAGCCTCTCAATAAAGCATTCCCAGTCTATGACTACATTACTACAACTAAATTAATTTTCTGTCCAGACTTCTGTACTGGATCGCCTCCGAAATGTGGCCGGCCGAGATCCCCTCTGACCCCTCGAGATCGGCGATGGTCCTCGCCACCTTCAGGATGCGGGTGTAGGCGCGGGCGCTCAACCCCAGTTTCTCCATGGCCATCTCGAGCAGGGCCTGTGACTCCCCGTCGAGGACACAGAATTGCCGGATCTGTCGTCCTGTCATCCGGGCGTTGGTCCGGACCGTGTGCCCCTGGAACCGCTTTCTCTGGATCTCCCGGGCGGTCTCGACGCGATGCTTGATCGTCGCAGAGGCTTCCCCGCCCGATTTCGCGGCCAGTTCCCGGTACTTGACCGAGGGGACCTCGACGTGAATGTCGATCCGGTCGAGGAGAGGCCCCGATATCTTTGACTTGAACTGACGGATCTGCCGCAGGGTGCAGGCGCACTCCCTTCGCGGATCGCCGTAGTAACCGCAGGGACAGGGGTTCATCGCAGCCACGAGCATAAACCGCGACGGGTAAGTGGTCGTCATAGCCGAACGAGTGATGACAACCTGGCCGTCTTCCAGAGGCTGCCTCAGCACCTCGAGGACGTGTTTTTTGAACTCCGAGAGCTCATCCAGGAAGAGCACGCCGTGGTGGGCCAGGCTGATCTCGCCCGGCCTGGGAACGTGGCCGCCGCCCACAAGCCCGGCGTCCGACACGGTGTGATGGGGCGCCCGGAACGGCCGCGTGCCCCAGAAGATCTCCTTGCGGCCAAGCAGGCCGGCCACGGAGTATATCTTCGTCACCTCGATGGCCTCCTCGAAGGTCAGGTCCGGGAGAATGGTGGGAATCCTCTGGGCAAGCATGGTCTTTCCGGCACCGGGAGGACCCACCATCAGGATATTGTGACCGCCGGCCGCCGCGACCTCGAAGGCGCGTTTTGCCTGATCCTGCCCCTGGATCTCGTTGAAATCGACACCGTACTGGAGACTTTTCCTGAAGATGTCCGCCGCGTGGACCTTCGTCGGCCTGACCTCTTTGCGCCCCGCGATGAATTCGACGATCTCGGAGAGGCTCTTCATCCCGAAGACCGGGAGCCCCTCCACCATGGCGGCCTCGCGGGCATTGTCGCCGGGGACGAGGATGCCGGCAACCCCCGCAGCCTTTGCCTGGAAGGCGGCTGAAAGCACGCCGTGAATGGCCTTGACCCCGCCGTCGAGGGACAGTTCGCCCATGATCAGGTAGTCCTTCAGCTTCGTCGGGTCGATGAGCCCTTCAGCCGCCAGAATCGCGACGGCGATCGGGAGATCGAAGGCCGTCCCCTCCTTCTTGACGTCCGCCGGCGCCAGGTTGACGGTGACCCTTTTTTCAGGGAATCTGTAGCCGGAATTCTTGATGGCCGCCTTGATCCGGTCCTTGCTTTCCTTGACGGCCGCATCGGGAAGCCCCACCGTGGAAAACTGCGGAAGACCGGGGGCGAGGTCGACCTCCACGTCAACGGGGTAGGGATCGATGCCTATGACGGCGCTGCTTGTGACCTTTACGATCAATGGGAATACCCTCCCGCCTGCACCTCCGAGGGTGCGGGGCGTCAATTTTCTTTCCTTTACACCGAGTTGGGAATACTATTAAAAAGACGGGCTTTTATCAAGGATTTTCAGCTTCATATTTCAGGCGGATTGTTGTAGTGAAAAAGTCCCCCTCCGGGCGTCCCGTCTTGCGTCCCGCGAGGGACGCAGGCATCCCCGCATCGAGGACGTCACCGGCATGATCGGCATTTTTGATTCCGGATTCGGAGGCCTCACGGTCCTCAAACGGATTGTCGAAAGACTGCCGCAGTATGATTACCTCTACCTGGGCGACAATGCCCGGGCCCCCTACGGCGGCCGGTCCGAGGCCATTGTCTTTGAATTCACCCGCCAGGCCGTCGAATTCCTCTTTAAAAAAGGCTGTCCCCTGATCGTCATCGCCTGCAACACCTCCTCGGCCACGGCACTGAGGAGGATCCAGCAGGAAGTCCTTCCCCTCACCGATCCCGACAGGCGGGTGCTGGGCGTCATCCGTCCCAGCGTCGAGAAGATCGTCGAGTCAACGAGCAGCAGGAATGTCGGCATCCTGGCAACCGAGGGAGTCGTTCTGTCCGGAGCCTACGTCAAGGAACTGGGAAAGCTCGATCCGACGATCAGCGTCCACCAGCAGGCCTGCCCGCTCCTGGTCCCCGTCATTGAAGCGGGGGAACAGGGCTGGGAGGGCACGGAAATGCTGGTCCGGCGGTACCTCGCGGAGTTGCAGACCCGGGCGCCCCTCGTCGACACGCTGCTTCTGGCCTGCACCCACTACCCTGTTTTATACGATCTTTTTCGGAGGGCCGTCCCGGCGGGCACCGCCATCCTCGAACAGGGCCCCATCGTGGCCGAAAAACTCGAGGATTACCTGTCCCGCCACCCCGAGATCGAGCGGCGGCTGGGAAGGGGGAAAAATCGGGTTTTCAAGACCACCGACCTGTCGGAGAAATTCGACCGGCTGGCCCGGATCTTCTACGGTGGTCCCGTCGAATCCCGGCTGGTTTCCCTGGACTGAACATCCGGACCGGGGTGTCACAAGACAACGTTCTCCCGTCCTGGGCTCCTTGACGGACCGGGGGAGATATGCTAATGTCCTTTAGCTTTTTTTCCGGAAGGACAACCTCTGCAGGAACGACGGGTGCGGCATGACAAGGTTCAGCCATGTCGGAGAAAAAGGCAAGGCCCGGATGGTTGACATCAGCGCAAAGAAGGTGACGCACCGGGAAGCCGTCGCCCGCGGAAGGGTTCTGACGAAGCCCGACACGGCCAGGCGCATCGAAGCAATGACCCTCGCCAAGGGAGATGTGCTCTCCGTTGCGAGAACAGCGGGCATCATGGCGGCCAAGAAGACCTGGGCGCTGATCCCCCTTTGTCATCCCATCGAGCTGACCGACATCGACATCGATTTCAGTATACGCGTTACGAAGGGGGAGATCGATATCGAGGCCCGGGCGAAAACGACGGGGCGCACCGGTGTCGAAATGGAAGCCATGACCGCCGTCGGCGTGGCGGCCCTGACGATCTATGACATGTGCAAGTCCGCCGACCGGGAAATCACCATCTCCGACATCCGGCTGATGAAGAAAAAGGGAGGGAAAAGCGGCACCTTCCGCAGATAAGGATCAAAGAGGCTCACCACGGCGTTGATCCAGCCGTCTTTTCAGGAAAAAATGGCCACCTCGGTTTACCGCATCAGAAAGGCGCTAAGGGTCCCCCTCGTTCTGGATTCGATCCTCCTTTTCACCCTGATTCTTCTTGCGTTCTTCGTGAAAGGAACGATGCCGGAAAAGGTCCTGCTGATCGTCCTGTTCATCCCGCTTTCTTACCTGTGCCTCGAGGCCAACACCCGTAGAGCCGAAACGCAGGGCGGGAATCTCCGGCTGACAAGACTCTTCAGGAAAAGAGAACTCGCCTGGCCGAACATCACCGATGTCGGTATCGTCATAATGCGGACCAAGGTCTATGCGGTGCTGACGACGACGAAGGGATTTCATGTCCTTTCGAATTCCTACGAGGACTTTTACGGGTTGCTGAAACACATCGTGGACCACGTCGAGAAGGAGCGCGTTGAAAAAGAGGTTTTGAATCTGCTCGAGAACCCGGTGGAGAACAGGACCAACATTCTTTCGGCCTGGGCTGCCGCCGCATTTTTTTGCGTCATCATCTTCTTCAAACTGTTCATGAACTGATCTCGAAAGACGGGGCCCATGCCCCGGCTGCAAGAAAGGGATGACTCCATGGTGCGCGCCGGTGATTCCAAAAAACCGTCCCCCCGATCCCTGCCGGGGATCGAGGAGGTGTTCGAAAAAAAACTCGAGGAACTTGTCCTCGTCCTGCGCTCGGGAGACGACAAGAAAAGCCGCCTCTACGAGGACATCCTGAACATTGTTGAAAGGGGCCTCATCCACATTGCCCTGCGGCACTCCAACCAGGTCAAGACGGCGGCGGCCACCTTCCTGGGCATCAACAGGAACACCTTCCAGAAAAAGATGACCCAGCTGGGGGTCACGAACGACAAAAGGAAAAAGAAGTAGGATCCGAGGGGGCCGGGTTGCGTGCTTCACGGGTGATCATCGAGACATGAAAGTCGGGGTTCTGGCCCTTCAGGGCGACTTCAGGGAGCATATCGGGATCCTCAAAAAACTGGGGGTCGAGGCCGTGGAGGTGAGGCTCCCGTCGGAACTTGAGGGTCTCGACGGACTCATCATTCCGGGCGGCGAGAGCACCACGATCAGCAAGATGATGGGGATCTACGGGTTCCCGGAAGAAATAAAGAAATTCGCCCGGAAGGGTTCACCCGTTTTCGGAACCTGCGCCAGCCTCATCGTGCTGGCGGGGAAAGTCGACGGACGCAAGAGCGGGCCGTTGAACCTGATCGACATCGACGTGAAGCGAAACGCCTATGGAAGACAGGTGGACAGCCGCGAGGTCGACCTGACGATCGATTTTGCGGATTCGATACCTTACCGGGCCATTTTCATCCGCGCGCCCCAGATCCGGAAGATGGGAGCCGGCGTCAAATCCCTCGCCCGCTATGAAGGCAAGACGGTCCTGGCGAGGCAGAAAAATATCCTGATCTGCAGCTTTCACCCCGAACTCACAGAGGATACGAGAATCCACCAATATTTTCTGGACATGATCCGGAAAAAGGCATAGATATTGAAGCAATCTTCCCCAATGAGACCTCCCCGGCAATTCATTGAAATCACTTGATTATTTAGAACAACATCCCGCGGGTCGAACACCCACCACATGAAACAGACGGATGGTCGCCGAACCAACGAAAATGATCAGGAAATTTACGGGGCAAGGAACGCTCCGAATGGGCATCCTGTGGACTCTCGAGAAGTACATTCCCTCCAATTTGGAAACTTTCCGGCCGAAACGGGCAGAAAGAGGTCGATCCCGCCGCCTTCGAGAAGTGCCTCAACGGAAGGCGGAGGTTAAAATCATGTTGACCCCTTCCGAAATAATTGATAATCACCCCCATTTCGACATTCGCACATGTGCGCAGAGGGTCCGATGGAACTGAAGCCGAGGGCTGAAGCAACGATCGCTCTTTTGCTGAAAAAGGGGGTGGAGATCCCCAATCCGATGACGCTGGACATCGGGGCTGACGTCAATATCGACCGGATCTCCGCGAAAGGCGTCACGCTTTATCCGGGTTGCAGAATCTCCGGGGAAAAGACGGTGATTTCGGCGGGCAGCAGGCTCGGCTTCGAGGCCCCGGCGACCGTTGAGAACTGCCAGCTCGGAGCCGGCGTTGAGCTGAAGGGCGGTTTCTTCAGCTCTTCGGTTTTCCTGGAGAAGTCGCACATGGGCATGGGCGCCCACGTGCGCGAAGGTTCCATCCTGGAAGAGCAGGCAGGCGGCGCCCACTGCGTCGGGCTGAAACAGACGATCCTGTTCCCCTTCGTCACGCTGGGCAGCCTCGTTAACTTCTGTGACTGCCTGATGGCCGGAGGAACAAGCCGCCAGAACCACAGCGAGGTCGGAAGCTCCTATATTCATTTCAACTTCACGCCCGATGGGGACAAGACAACCCCTTCCCTGATCGGCGATGTCCCGCGAGGCGTCATGCTGAACCAGCCCCCGATCTTTCTGGGCGGCCAGGGCGGCATGATCGGCCCGGTGCGCCTGGGATACGGCAACGTTGTTGCGGCCGGCTGCATCCTGAGGGGCGATCACCCGGAGAGCAACAAGCTGATCTACGAAAGGGCCCGCACCGGGGGCGTGAAAAACTTCTTCCCTGCGGAATACCCCAACTTAAAACGAATCGTGGAAAACAACATCATCTACCTGGCCAACCTGACGGCGCTGGACGCATGGTACAGGGAGGTGAGAAAGCCTTTTCTGGAAGCGCAGGAATTCGGATCCCTTCTCTTTGACGGTGTCATGGAACAGCTATCGGTCGCCAGGAAAGAACGCATCAAAAGGCTCGAGGCGATGGCCGAAAAAGCCGTTGCGGCAGCCACCACGAAACGGTCGTCCGAATCGATCCCGAGACGGGAGTTTCATGAACGGCTTCAATGGATCGGGGGCGCGTTCACCGAACAGGTGGAGAGCGACGAAACAAAGAAATCCCGGGAATCGTTCCTCCGGGCATTCCGGAAGGCAACGGGCGATGACAAGGGGAATTACATCGCGACGATACAGAACCTCCCGTCGGAGGTCTCATCCAAGGGCGTCCGGTGGCTCAGCTCCCTGGTGGACGGTCTTTGCATCACAGCCGCGGGGGCCGTGCCGTCCCTGGGCTTATTCAAGAATCAACGATAATTTCGGCAAAACAGGAGAAAACCAATGGGTAAATTGTTCGGAACCGACGGCATCAGAGGTGAGGCCAACCGTTATCCCATGAACGCGGAAATCGCCTTCGGTGTCGGTCAGGCCGTGGCTTACGTGTTCAGAAAAAACGGCCACCGCGCCCGCGTGATCATCGGGAAGGACACGCGGCTTTCAGGATACATGCTGGAGGGCTCCCTCGAGGCGGGGGTCACCTCCATGGGGGGGTACCCCTACCTGGTCGGCGTGCTGCCGACCCCGGGCATCGCCTTTGTCACGCAGAGCATGCGTGCCGATGCCGGTATCGTGATCTCCGCATCCCACAACCCCTATCAGGACAACGGGCTCAAGATCTTCGGAGGCAACGGCTTCAAGCTGACCGATGAGGAGGAAGACCACATCGAGGACCTGATCCTCAACAACCGGCTCGTCGACTTTCTGCCCAAGGCGGCGGGCATGGGGAAGGCCTTCCGTATGGAGGACGTCCACGGGCGATATATCGTCTTTTTGAAAAACAGCTTTCCCCGCAACCTCTCCATGGAAGGGATGAAAATCGTGCTGGACACAGCCAACGGTGCCACATACCGGGTTGCACCCGAGGCGTTCATCGAACTCGGCGCCGAGGTGGAAGTGATCCACAACAAACCGAACGGACTCAACATCAACGACAAGTGCGGTTCGCAACACACCCAGGGCCTGCAGAAAAAAGTGACGGCATGCGGGGCGGCGATCGGCCTGGCCTTCGACGGGGACGGCGACCGCTTGATTGCCGTGGATGAAAAAGGCAAAGAGATCACGGGCGATCAGGTGCTCATCATCTGCGCCCATATGATGAAAAAAGAAGGGAAGCTGAAAAACGACCTGCTCGTGACCACCGTGATGAGCAACCTGGGTCTGAAGGTCGCCTGTAAAAAATACGGGTTCAAACACCATGCGTCCAAAGTGGGAGACCGTTATGTGCTGGAAGACATGCTGAGCATGGGATCGGTCATCGGCGGCGAGGATGCGGGTCACATGATCTTCCTCGACCATCACACGACGGGGGACGGCATCATCGCCGCCATGCAGCTCATTGCCGCCATGGTCAAAACGGGGAAGCCCCTCTCCGAGTTGGCCGCCATGATGGACATCTTTCCGCAGAAACTGATCAATGTGGACGTGCAGCGCAAGCCCGAAATCACGTCGATCCCCGGGATCGTGGAGGCCATCCGGCAGGTGGAAGGCGAACTGGGTGATCAGGGACGCGTGCTGGTCCGATACTCCGGCACCCAGAACATGTGCCGGGTGATGGTCGAAGGGCCGTCCGACTCCGTGACGGAAAAATACTGCCGGCAGATTGCCGATGTGGTGAGGAGCGAGCTGGGCTGATTCGGTCCGGAAAGGCGGGGCTATGGGTATCGCCGTATTTGTGACAGACGATTTCGATCACATGAGCCGGATCGCCGCGGACATCGTCGTCAAAAAAATCGTCGAGATGCACCGGAAGAAGAAAGAGGCCGTGTTGGGGCTTGCGACGGGAAGCTCACCCACAGGGCTTTATAAGCACCTCGCCAAGGCGGCCAACAGCGGGCAATATGATTCCCGCCGCATCCGCAGTTTCAACCTCGATGAGTATGTAGGGCTGCCCGGCGACAACATACAGCAGCGGGTTGTGCATCCCGAGAGCTATGCCTATTTCATGATTCAGGAATTCTTCGGGCTGCTCAAGGATAAGTTCATTGAAACCCTCGTACCTTACGGTTCACTGATCGACCAGAAGCGATTGATCCGTGAATTGAGGGAGCACAGGGAGGACTGGGTGTTCCGGGGAAACGATGCCGGGAAGTCCATTGCCATCCGGGCGAAGCCGGCGTCCCCTTATCTCGCATGGATCCGGAAGGACATCCTGGAGGGCTACAGCCGGAAGATCAGAAAGGCCGGCGGGATCGACCTGCAGATCATCGGAGTGGGCGGCCGCGGCCATGTGGCGTTCCACGAAGCGGGGATCCCTTTCAAGGGCTCCTCGGTCATGCTGGTCAAGCTCGACGACAACACGATCGCCAACGCGGTGAAAGACGGACACTTCGCCGCGGCCGGCGATTCCCCGAACTATGCGATTACCATGGGGGCCGAGCTCGTGTATCAGGCCCGAACGGTTCTTCTGCTGGCAAACGGCGAACGGAAAACCGCCCCCGTGGCGCAATCGCTCCTGGGCGAGGTGACGCCCGAGATCCCCATTTCCTACGGCCGGAAATACGCCGAAAAAGGCGGCAACCTGATTTACGTGATCGACCGGATCGCCGCAAAGGAACTCCTGGCGCATCGAAAAGAGCTGAAAAACAAGGGCATTGACCTGAAAGATCTGACAGGGGCGTAGGGGGGTCTATTTTCCTGGCATTCAGCCCGTGTTGCCTCAAGTGTTTTTCATGCCGGCCCATCGGGCATTGAATATCCCTGATCGCTGTACCATCCCGGCGGTCGAGGGACTGGACGAAAGACAATCTTTGGGGATGATCAGGACCGCCGGATCTTTCTGGCTGCACTGCATAAGCGGTTGAGCAGCACGGCTATACGTAAAAAAAGTCGCCGATCAACTTGTGTCGCACTTGGCCACCATCAGTCCTATCCTCCGAAACAAAACAACTATGCCAAGAATATGACCTGACCCTCTGTGTCAGGTATAATAGCGTCTATGAAAGCACCCCCCTGCGACTTCACCAAGAACATCGGGAAAATCAAGATGCTCTCCGTGGAATGCCGAAGCCTTCTGAAACCCGAAGAGATCATCATCCGCCTGAAGGAGTATTTCGGGAGGGATTTAGGCCTTGAACTCACCGGGGAGAAGCCGGGTTGTCTCACCTTCGAAGGCGGGGGCGGCTTCGTCACTGCCACCCTCTGTGAAGAAAAAGAAAAAACAAAGATCGATATCGTGACCCGAGAATGGGTTCAGCAAGTCCGGGCCTTCATATCACGTCTGTGAGGACCGCATGATCCTCCTTTTCGACGGGTCAGGGTGCCGGCGGAAGAAGACGGCAACGTTGCCGATGAGGCCCACAAGCTCGCTGCCCGTCTGTCCGGCGATGTGTTCCGAGAGGGTCTTCTTCTCCTCCTTGAAATCGAGGAACCGTACCTTGATGAGCTCGTGATCATCGAGGGCGAGACCGACAGACCCGATCAGCTCGTCGGTCACGCCCTTTTTGCCGACCTGGACCAGGGGCTTGAGACCGTGGGCGAGTCCCCTGAGAGCCTTCTTCTCCGTGCCTTTCAGTTTCATCTCATACCGGTTCCAAGATCTGGACCTGCATCGCTTTCACGATGTCTTTCACAGCCGCTCGGTACGGTTTCATGTGGGGCGCCACGAGATGCGCCTTCAGATCATCGAGGGTTGCCCACCTCTCGACGATGACGACGACGTTTTCCCGCGGGGGGTTTTGAACGGGAATGCCGGTGGGCATGTCCACAGTGGGGCCGTACTCGATGCACCCTTTCTCCCGGCCGACGTAGGGGATCACCTTTCTGAACTCCCTGAGGAAATCCTCCCTCCTGCCCGGGGCCACTTCAACGGTGGCCAGAACGTGAATCAAGGAACTCTCCTTTCGGTGTGGTTGTGGGGGCAAAATGTGAATTGAAAAACAGCCATGTCAGAAATCGCCGTTGCGGATGAAATGAACGGCGTTTCTGAAAAAGGCAAGCCCCATCCCTTCCTCGGGGAGGTCTTCCCGGGTCCAGCGCGGATGGTTGGTGCGGTGCGTGTAGGCCTCCGGGTGGGGCATGAGGCCGAAGAGACGCCCTGTCTCGTCGCAGATGCCTGCGATGGCATCACAGGCGCCGTTGGGATTCAGGGGGTACTCCATTGTCGGTTCACTGTAATCGGGTTTGCAGTACTGAACGGCCACGAGGTTCTTCCGGTGAAGCTGCCTCAGAACCGTGGCGTTCCTGGCGATGAACTTCCCCTCGCCATGGCGCACGGGGAGATAGACACCCCTGAGCCCCCTCGTGTAGATGCAAGGCGTCTGATCGTTGATCTTGAGGTAGACCCATCGGTCCTCGAAACGCCCGGAGTCGTTGAACGTGAGAGTCGCGGTTTGCTTGAAGTACTCCCCTTTAAGCCCCGGCAGGATTCCCAGCTTGACCATGAGCTGGAAGCCGTTGCAGACGCCGAAGATGAGCTTCCCGTCCCGGATGAACCGTGAAAACTGCTCGTAAAGGGGCTCGCCGGTCCCGGCTACCCGGGCGTGCATGATGCGGTGTGCGCCGGCCTTCGCGGACCCCAGGTCGTTGCCGTCCAAAAAGCCTCCCGGTAGGTTAAGGAAGTGATAGTCGTCCAGCCGTTTTTCTCCGTAGAGGAGCTCGCTTAAGTTGACAATGTCGACGACGTCGGCGCCGGCCAGTCTGCAGGCATGGGCCATCTCCATTTCGCAGTTTGTCCCCTTCCCGGTGACCACAATGGTTTTAACTATTCTTGCCATTTCCCTCGACCCTTGTTTCTTGAAATGCCTCCGACCAGAAAGACCAGACGGACCCGACAGACCAAATGGACCTGAAATTTTGATTTTCAAAATTTCAAAGGTTTCTGCCAGATCTCCTTCAGCACCCGGGTATCGTCCTCGATGATCCGGTTCCCCCGGATCCCGTTGACCCTGAAGTCGCTTCCCTCGAGCACCAGACCTATGCAGGCAAAGGCGTTGCCTTTCAGGACCTCCTCGAAACGGTCCCTGTTCGCGGGTGAAACCGTCACGACGAAGCGGCTCTGGGACTCCGAGAAAAGGAGGTAATCATCCCGGTAGATCCCCGCGCAGGGCACCCGGGCGAGATCCACCGACAGGCCCAGCCCCCCTGCAAAGGCCGTCTCCGCGAGAGCCACACCGAGACCGCCGTCGGAGCAGTCGTGACAGGAGGCCACGAGATCCGCCGTTATGGCAGCGCCGAGAGCCCCGTAGAGCTTCTTCGCCTTGACGGCGTTGACCACGGGGACCTGGTTTCCGATGAAGCCGTTCTGGGCGAACCACTCCGACCCCCCGAGTTCCGGGAAGGTCTCCCCGAGGACGTAGACGAGATCGCCGGGCTTTTTCACATCCATCGTGACGGCCTTCCGCACGTCCTCGATCCGGCCGATAACGGAAAAGAGAAGGGTCGGCGGGATGGAGATCTTGGTGTCGCCGATCTGGTAGTCGTTTTTCATGCTGTCCTTGCCGGAGATGCAGGGCACGCCGTAGATCTTCGTGTAGTCGTAGAGGGCCCTGTTGGCCCGCACGAGCTGCGCCAGCTTGTATTCGCCGTCGGGGGTCTTTTCGGATTGCACGGGGTCGCACCAGCAGAAATTGTCAAGCCCCGCCAGATGCCCCAGTGAGGCGCCGACGGCGACGGCGTTCCGGATCGCCTCGTCGATGGCGCAGGCGGCCATGTGATAGGTGTCGATATCGCTGTACCGCGGGCAGATTCCGTTGGCGACGACAATCCCCTCGAAGGAGTCCAGGATCGGCCGTATGACGGCGGCATCGGAAGGCCCGTCGTCGGATGCACCGGTCAGGGGCTTGATCACGCTTCCGCCCTGAACCTCGTGATCGTACTGGCGAACGACGGACTCCTTGCTGCAGATGTTGAGCCTCGAGAGCATGGTGCGAAGGACGTGACCCATGTTGTCCGGCTCGGGGAAGCCGGGCTCCCGATGCCTCGGGGGGACCCACTTCGCACGAAGCTGCATCTGCGGGAGGCCTTCGTGTAGAAATTCCATGTCGAGAAAGGCAACCGTCCGGCCGTCGAAGCGGACATGGAACTTTCCGGAATCGGTGAACCGGCCGAGGACCGTGGATTCCACGTCCATCTTCCGCGACAGGGCCAGGAATTCATCGATCTTCCCGGGATCCACGGCGAGCGACATCCGCTCCTGGGCCTCGGACAGCAGGATCTCCCAGGGGTTGAGCCCCGTGTATTTCAGCGGCGCCTTCTCCAGGTCGAGCTCCGCACCTCCGGAGAGTCTCGCCATCTCGCCCACCGACGAGGAAAGACCGCCTGCACCGTTGTCCGTCAGGGCACGGTAGAGCCCCCGGTCCCTGGCCGCAAGGAGAAAGTCCGTCATCTTCTTCTGCGTGATGGGGTCGCCGATCTGCACGGCCGACACGGGCGATCCCTCGTGAAGCTCCTCCGACGAGAAGGTGGCGCCGTGGATCCCGTCTTTGCCGATCCGGCCGCCGCACATGACCACGAGATCCCCCGCCCTGATCTCCTTGCCGTGACTGGGTTCGCCCAGGATGCGGGAAGGCATGATGCCCGCCGTCCCGCAGTAGACGAGGGGCTTTCCGAGGAACCGGTCATCGAAGACGATGCAGCCGTTCACCGTGGGGATGCCGCTCTTGTTACCGCCGTGCTCCACCCCTTCACGCACCCCCTCGTAGATGCGCCTCGGGTGCAGGATACGTTTCGGCAGGGGTTTCGAATAGAACGGCGTCGCAAAACAGAAGACGTCGGTGTTGAAGATGAGCTTGGCGCCCTTTCCCGTCCCGAAAGGGTCACGGTTGACCCCGACGATGCCCGTGAGCGCTCCCCCGTATGGATCCAGGGCGGAGGGGGTGTTGTGCGTCTCGACCTTGAAGACGATGTTGTAGTCGTCATTGAAACGGATGACGCCGGCGTTGTCGACGAAGACGGAGAGGCACCAGTCATCCTTCCCCATGGCTTCCCGGATCTCTTTTGTCGACCCCTTGATGAAGGTCGCGAAAAGCGAGTCGACGACCGTCTCCGTCCCCTCTTCGTCCTCGTAGCGGATGAGGGCGTTGAAGATCTTGTGCTTGCAATGCTCGGACCACGTCTGCGCCAGGGACTCGAGTTCCACGTCGGTGACCCTGCCGCCGAGGCCGACCTTCTCGCGAGCGCTCGCGACGTCCGGATCCCTGAAATAGGCCTGGATGGTCTTCATCTCCTGGAGGCTGAGAGCCAGCACCCTGTCACTGCTCATGGCGAGCAGGCTTTCGTCACTCACGTTGAGATCGATCTCCTCCACATGCGGTCGCTCCCCTCCGGCGACCTTCGGCACATGGGGGCGCATGCCCTTCCGGGGGTCCCAGTCCTTCCCTTCGACGATTTCATACCGTTCGACAAGTTCATTGGCCAGAAGCCCCGAAGCGATGCGCTCCGCTTCCTCTCGTCGGATCTCGCCCCGGATGACGTACTGCCTGGACGTGTAGACCCGGGCATCCCCCCCGGCGCCGTTTCCCAGGAGGGTCCGGATGGCTTCGGTCGCCGTCCGTCCCACGTTGTCCGTCACACCGGGCCTGAACCCCACCTCGATGAGCCAGTCGAAATCGCGGGCCAGCCCGCGGTTGATCGCGTAACCCTGGATCACGGGATCGGTGAGAGGACCTTCGGCAACCTGTTTGATCTCGCCCCGCAATAGATTCCCCTCGACGGTGTAGACGTCAATGGTCCTGACCTCGTCGACGTTGATGCGGAGGTGCTCGACAATCCGCCTTCGGACCCTTTCACCGAGGGCATCCCGCACGCCCTTTTTGAAGCCGACCTCGATCCGGTTGATTTTTCCCTTTTTCACAGCCATGGCCTCTTATCCCTTGTCACGGAGGTTGTATTTGGCCAGTTTGAGGTGAAGACCCTTCCGGCTCAAACCCAGCTGCCGGGCCGTCTTGCTGACGTTCCCTTCGCATTCTTCGAGGACGCGGGCGATCATCTGCCGCTCCACTTCCTCGGTCTTCTCCCGAATGACATCCTTGAAGGGCTTTTTCCGGTCGTCGGCCTTCCGGGCGGCGCCGGCCTCGGCCGCCTCAACCATCTCCGGGGGAACATCGCTCATCCCGATGGTCTCGCCCTGCGTCATCAGGACAAGTCGCTCGATGAGGTTCTCGAGCTCCCGGATGTTCCCGGGCCAGTCGTAAAGGGAAAACAGTTCTTCCACGGCCGGGTCGAGCCCCCGGACCTTCCGGTCCAGCTTCCGGTTGAACTTCTGGATGAAAAACGCCGTCAACGGCGGAACGTCCTCGACGCGCTCCCTAAGCGGCGGGACGTGGATGGGGAGCACGTTAAGCCGGTAATAGAGATCCTCCCGGAACCTGCCGTCCCTGACATCCTGCAGGAGATTTCTATTGGTGGCCGTGACCAGCCTCACATCCACCTTGATGGTCTGCAGGCCGCCCACCCGTTCGAACTCCTGGTCCTGGATGACCCGCAGGAGTTTGGCCTGCATGTCCTTCGGCACTTCTCCGACCTCGTCGAGAAAGAGCGTCCCCTTATGGGCGAGTTCGAACCGTCCCGCCTTGCTGGAGACGGCACCGGTGAAAGCCCCCTTTTCATACCCGAAAAGCTCGCTCTCCATGAGGTTCTCGGCGATGGCGGAGCAGTTGATCTTGATGAAGGGGTTTTTGCGGCGGGGGCTGTTGACGTGGATGGCATTGGCGACGAGTTCCTTGCCCGTCCCCGTCTCGCCGGTGATCAGAATCGTGGTCGTCGTCGGCGCCACCTTCTTGATCACATCAAAAATTTTGACCATGCCCTCGCTGACGCCGACGATTTCCTGGCGATCGATTTCTTCCGGGCTCAGGATCAGTTCCTCGTCGATAAGAGTTTTTGTCTTGACGGCCTTGGCGATCACGTTTTTCAGTTCCGTCTGATCAAAGGGCTTGGTGATGTAGTCGAGGGCACCCTTCTTCAGGGCATCCACGGCCGTGTGGATCGTGCCGTGGGCGGTAATCATGATGACCGGCACGGAGGGGTAATCGCGGACCACTCTCTCCAGGAGGCCCATGCCGTCGAGCCGGGGCATCTTGAGATCCGTTACGACGACCTTGACATCCCGGTTCTTGAGCGCCTCGAGGGCCTCGACACCGTCGGCGGCCGTCAGAACCTCATAGCCCTCGCGGCTGAGCAGGGCCTTGAGGACGAGTCGCATGTTGGATTCATCGTCGACGATAAGTATCTTCTTCATCACCGTGCACGAAACGCCCGCAGAGCGGTTATCGAAAATAAAAGAGTCACGAGGTCCCGCGCACCGGGCGGCAGGAGCACGAAGCATGTCCGCATTGAAGCGTCCGAAGTGCTGCACCTCAGGCCTTGAACCTTCGGGTCAACGTCTATTATGGAACCTTACCCTTGTCAAGATTATTTCATTCCTGGGGGACGGGGATCCGGATGTGAAAAATCGTGCCCTGACCCGGCAGGGATTTGGCGCGGATCTGTCCCCCCTGACTGCGGATGATCTTGCGGCAGATGGCCAGGCCCAGACCCACCCCTCTTTTCTTGGTGGTGAAAAACGGCTTGAAAATATTGGGCATATCTTCCTTCTGAATCCCCCTGCCCGTGTCCCGGATGGAGATCCCGACGGCATCCCCCTCGTCGCTTTCGATCTTCGACGTCCTGAAGGTCAGGGTGCCTCCGTCCGGCATGGCCTCGATCCCGTTGAAGGCGATGTTCAGGATCACCTGCATCATCTGCTCTCCGTCGAGGTTGACCCGGGGGAGCGAGGGGTGGAGGTCCGTCTCGACGGTGACCTTCCCGGACTGCTCATTCGCCCTGATCAGGGAAGCAGCCTTTTCGATGATCCCGTTGATGTCCTGCCGGTCGCTCTTCACGCCCTGAGGCTTCGCGTAGTTCATGAACTGGGAGACGACTCTGTTGAGACGGTCCGTCTCCTCGATGATCACATCGAGCAGTTTCTGGTTCTCGGGGTCCGAGGTCTCGGACCGGAGGTACTGGCCGGCCCCCTTGATGGACCCGAGGGGGTTCCGGATCTCGTGGGCCAGTGCCGTGGCCATCTCCTCGAGGAGCGCCGACTTCTCCTTTTCCAGCTCCTGGTCGTAGGCATAGAGGGATGTGAAAAAATCTTTCGCGTAGGGGAAGAGGCGAATGAAGACCTTTTTCAGGATGAGCTTGATCGGGTCGAAGAGAAGCACGATCAGGAAGGATCCCATGAGAACGTGTGTGAAATACGGGGCGGGGGCGGTGCCGAAAAGCCCGATGACCAGGTAAAAGATGACCGTGGCGATGATGGAGGTGACCACAATGACCAGCGCCCGCCCCATGATTTCATAGACTTCCGGCAGATGGGGGTGGACGATGATGACGAGGACGAAGTAGAGAAGGGCCGCCGCCGCAAGGTTTGAAAAGGGCGGAAACCCGAGAATCAGGTAATGGAGCGCGTCGGAAATGCTGATGAAGGCCGTCACCGCGCAGGCGATGGCCACGTAGGCCATCCTCCTTCTTTCGACGCCGGCGGACTTCCTCCGGATGTAGACCAGAAGCGCGATGTAGCCGTAGAGCAGGATGAGCGATGCATAGAGATTGATCGACGCGTTGAAAAACGGCGAGGGGTAGAGGGGCGTGAAAAAAGTGACGACAAAAAAGAGGCCGATCACGGAGGTCAGGATGACCTCCCGGGTGCCGACGAAGGTCCGGCCCCGAAGGAAATGGTGTTCAAACCTCATCAGGAGGGGCAGCGCCGTCAGAAGCCCCAGGTAACCGACGGTCCTCCAGAAGACGCCCTGAAAGATGCCGTCGAAAAACTCCCCTCCCTTCTGCACGAAGATCGCAAGGCACAGGGCCGCGAAGGCCCTCTGGACCGTCTCCTTTTCCTTTCTGGCGATCAGTGAAACGGCGATGACGAGGCTGACCGCCGCCAGGGTGAAGGTTTCCATGGGTTTCCCCGTCATTTGTGGGGCATTCAGGATCGTCTGATGATATCGGCAATCCCTCCTTTAGTCAAGAAAGAGAGCCCTCCCGGCGGCTGGCACGACGCGCTTGAGAACGGCAAAAGGGCGTGCATAAAAAAGGGGCAAGCATTGGCTTGCCCCCTAACATTGTCCCGATAACCCTGCCGGTCTGTTTCTCAGACCGATTTTTCCATCAGCTTGACCTCGAACCGGTACCCGGCATCCTCGGAAGCCTTTCGAACGGCCTCCCGGAAGGTCCCGAAATCGAACCGGTAGGAGTAGTCCTTCCCGAAGAGCTTCGACTGCTCCTCGATGGAGCCCTTTCTCTCCTTGCCGAAGGTGTTGTAGGTTTCCTTCTTGAAACCGATGCCGGGACTCGTTTCATCGCCACTGCCGCCGGAGAGGCCGAAACCCGACTCTTTCAGCATCTCGAAGAACCGCACCTCCCTGACCGGTTCGTCGACCCTGAAACGGCAGATGTAGGTCAGTTTCTTTTTCGAAAGGAAGGTCTTTCGCTCGGCAACGACGGACTCCAGTCTCGCCGAACCGTCCTTCTGCATCTCGAACTGCCCCGGGATGGTCTTCCCGATTTCCGTGATCGTCTGTCGCAGATCCATTGCGCCTCCTATCTCTGTCCGATGGTGAGTGTGATGTGTTCCGCCGCCTTCGCACCCGCACGAGCCGACCGCCTGATGACCCTGCCCCGGGTGTCCTGCTTCGGGGTGAAGGCATAATGGGCGGGGTTGATCTTGAACCAGGCTTTGTCGAGGGTCGTCACGGCCTCCCACTCCGTCATGGCGACGAGGTTGAGCATCTCGACGGTCTTTCACGCACCCGGGGGCCGTACGATGGACACGGTGACGGTTTTCGTCGGCGGCGTGACCGCGTTACCGGCAAGACCCTTCACGGCGACCTTGATCCCGATGAACCCGCTTCTCCTGGTGCGAACATGAATCGTATCCCAGGCCCGGAAGGGTTCTCCTTCCCCGGGGGCGTTCACGTCCAGGGTCATCTTGTTCGTTCACACAACCTGACCCTATGCGTGCGAAGTTGCCGCAAAGCCGGCAAGGCCCGGCAGCAAGACAGCAAAACGAGTACGGATTTCCCCATGAAAGGGCCATGGGCCGTATCCATTACAAATGCCCTGCCGCGATGCAAAAAGCGTGTTATTCCGCGCCCGGTTGTGTATGAACATTCCCACTGTGTACTTCATTACACACTTTCCGCTGCGAACATACCCCATTTACTGACTGGAAGTCACTGAAAAAAGACGTATAATTCATAATATTTTCAATTAGATAAATTATTTATTATGACTAAATGGTCCATGGCATGCTTTTCGCTCATATACCGGCGAACTTCAGCATTTTTTCTTTATAGGGAAGGACCCGAATTGAAGATGTCAGATCAGAAAGCAGCCGTCGTTTTTCCAGGCCAGGGATCCCAGCGGCACGGCATGGGCAGAGATTTCTTCGAGACCGTCAACGCCAGCAGGGAAACCTTTCTCGAGGCCTCTGATGCCCTGGGCTGGGATGTGGCGGCCATGTGCTTCGGCGAAGACGCGCGTCTGCACAGGACGGAGTACGCCCAGCCCTGCATCCTCGTGACGGAAATCGCGATGCTCCGGGGGCTCCGTGCCCTATACGGTCTCGATCCCCAGTTCTTCGGCGGGCACAGTCTCGGTGAATACACGGCGCTGGTCGCGGCCGGCGTACTTCCGCTCTCCACGGTCATCAAGATCGTGCACGTCCGGGGCAGGCTCATGCAGGAGGCGACACCCGTCGGGATCGGCGGCATGTCGGCACTGATCTCGAGGGATCTGGATATCGACATGATCCTGGAAGCCCTCCGGGATCTCCCGATCGACGTGGCCAACATCAACTCGGCGAACCAGGTCGTGCTCAGCGGCGCGACAAAGGCCATGCCCGAAGCGGAAGCGCGGATCGTCCGTTCCCTCGGAACGGAACGGCCGCTGCGCTTCGTCCCCCTGAATGTCAGCGCCCCGTTCCACAGCCGGTTCATGAGCACCGTCGAGAACCCCTTTGAAGATGTCCTCAACACCGTCCGGAAGGTCATGGACAGCCGATCCGCTTCCAGGGTGACCTCCAACTTCACGGGCGGGTTTCACTCCAGTGACACGGAAGACGTCCTGAACAGGCTGGTCTCTCAATTGAGCAACACCGTCCGCTGGAAGGACAACATGCACACCCTGGCCTCCAGGGCGGACGTCATTTACGAAATCGGACCCAACCGCCCCCTGAGGGAATTCTTCCGGACCGTCGGCGTCAACTGCCTGTCGCTCACGACCCTGGCCTCCGCCCAGCGAACCTTCCAAGGAAATTGATGTTCATCCGGCATCTCGCGGCCTGATCCGGTATCGATCACCCCGAGGGACCGGTGCACACTTTGAGGAGATAGGTCATGGATTTCAACCTGAACGACGAACAGAAAATGTATGTGGAAACGGTGCGGCGATTCGTGAAGGGCGAAATCCTGCCGCGCATCCTGGAGATCGAGAAGAAGCACGCCTTCCCTTACGACATCATCCGGAAGGCGTGGGAGATGGGGATCCTGAACCTGAGCGTCCCCAGATCCGTCAAGGGATACGAGATCGATCCTGTTTCTTCGGCCCTCATCATCAAGGAACTCTCCTACGGCGACACGGGAATCTCCACATCGGCCATGTGCAATGACCTGGCCAACGTCGTCATCGCCCAGCAGGGTACGGAGGAACAGCAGCGGCGTTTCCTGGACCCCTTCGTGAAGGCGCCGCTCATCGCCTCCTTCTGCCTGACGGAACCCGGCGCCGGTTCGGACAACTCTTCCATGACGAGCTTCATCCAGAAGGGCACGAACGGCCGATACAGCCTGAACGGTGCGAAGTGTTTCATCACCAACGCCAGCTTCGCATCCCAGTTCACCGTGTTCTGCAAGGTCGGGAAACCCTCGAGCCAGCTCATGGGCTGCGTGATCGTTCCGGCCGATACGATGGCGGAAAACGATCCGGTTCTCTTCGGTGCCGAGAATGACGAACTCCGGGCCCTCAACGGAGGGAGGATCACCATCGGGAAACCGGAAGACAAACTCGGCCAGCGTCTTTCCAACACGGCCAGCGTCACCTTCGAGGATGTCGTCATCGACGACGGCCAGATCATCGGGGACCGGCGGCTGGGCTTCAAGTATCTCGTCGATGTCCTCGATTACGCGAGACCCATGGTAGCCGCCATCGGCGTGGGGCTGGCCCGACGGGCCCTGGACGTGACGCTCGAGTACACAAAGCAGCGAAAACAGTTCGGTCAGAGGATCTGCGACCTGCCCGTGGCCAGGGAAACACTGGTCGCCATGTGGAAAAAGGTGGAACTGGCGGATCTCGCCCTCATGAAGGCGGCCGTCAAGGTACAGGAGAGGGCCGAGGACCGCGGCATGTACTCCTCCCTCGCCAAGAACGTGGCCGCCGAGGCGGCGGTCTACTGCGCCACCGAAGGGCTCCATCTCCACGGAGGGTACGGCTTCATGTCGGAATACGAGATCTCCAAGCTCGCGAGAGACGCCCACATTATCGACATCTACGAGGGCGTCCGCGAAGTCCAGCACATGATCATCGGGAGAGAACTCGTCTAACACCAACATTTTGAGTTTTGAGTTACGAGTTTTGAATTAAGAAAGAGATCTTCAAAACCAAAGAGACGAAATAGACAAGAAGGACCAGACGGACAAGACAGACCAGAAGGACGACCATGCTGTACCTTCACGGACTCGGGCATTTCTACCCGGAAAACGTCATCACGAACCGGTTCCTGAGCGAGCTGGACATCGGGTCGAGCGAGGAGTGGATCCTCGAGCGGGTGGGGATCGTTGCGCGCCACACCGTCCTGCCGCTGGAGTACATCCGGATCACGAAGAACCGCGAGCCCCGCGAAGCACTGGCGGCAAGCCGCTACGGAAACGCTTGGACGGCCGCGGCGGCCGCCCGCATGGCCATCGAACGGGCGGGAATCCGGAAAGAGGACATCGGTCTTCTCATCTGCGGATCCTCGGCACCCGATTACGCCTCGCCGGCGGAATCCTCCCGGGTGGCCGCGGAACTCGGCATCGAAGTGCCCTGTTTCGACATGAACTCCGCCTGCACCAGCTTCGGCGTGCAGATACACTTCTTGAGCATGACGACTCCGGGAGCTCTGCCGCCTTATATCCTGACGGTTATCCCGGAAAACCTCACGCGCTCGGTTGACTACTCCGACCGCCGTTCGGCCTGTCTTTTCGGTGACGGGAGCACGGCGGCGGTCCTCTCACTCACCGAGCCGAGCCGGATGAAATTAGAAGGAACTCACTTCTGTGCCAAGCCCTCGGCGTGGGACAAGGTGAGCATCCCGAGGATGGGCTACTTCAACCAGGACGGGCACGCCGTGCAGGGGTTCGCGATCCGGAAAACGACGGAAGCCCTGCGCACCCTACTGGCCGCCTATCCCTCCGAAAACGGCCATCTCAAGTTCGTCGGTCACCAGGCCAACCTCGGAATGCTGGAGATGGTCTGCGAGCGCTGCGGCATCGACCGCGGCAACCACTGGCACAACGTCGTTGAATACGGCAACACGGCCAGTGCCGGTGCCCCCGGGGCCCTGAGCCTCCACTGGGAAGAGATTCAACCGGGCGATCACATCGCCCTGGTCCAGGTGGGGGCGGGACTGAGCTGGGCGCAGATGATGCTCATCGTCGAGGGGGATCGATGAAACACGCTGAATTCACCGAACGGAACCATTTTTCTTTCGAAGAGCTGATCTCCTTCGCCTACGGAAATCTGGTGGAGGACCCGCCGCAGGGTTTCGACGGGCGTCTGCCGAAGCCGCCCTTTCTGATGGTGGACAGGGTTCTTTCCATCACGAAAAACAAAAACCAGGGCGCGATCGTCGCCGAACAGGACGTGAGGCTCGATGCCTGGTACTTTCAATGTCACATGCCGGGTGACCCCGTTCACCCGGGATGTCTCTGTGTGGATGCCGTCTGGCAGCTCCTGGGGTTTTACTGCAGCTGGAGGGGGGCCATGGGCGGCGGCAGGGCCCTCGGGTG
>DAOTMG010000040.1:0-22423 GCA_035450185.1 Syntrophales bacterium
TCGCCAGGGAGTTCGGCATCGAGCCCGCCACCCCCGACGAGGCACGAAAGATCCTCGGGCTCAAGGGAATCGACAAGGTCAACTTCTAGCAGCGAGCACGGCCGAAGACCGGGTCAGGGGTCCAAGAGATCGGCGAAAAGCCGTTTCTAGAGCTCTTCCAGGAACTCGTCGAGCCGGGCGACCCTCAGAAGAGGATGGAGGGGGTTCTTCCGGTAGATTTCAAGGGTCTTTTCGTGAATCTCCCTGTTGAAACTGGCGCAGCAATCCTCGACGATGAGGGCACGGAAATCGTTGGACAGGGCGTCCAGGGCCGTTGTGAGGACGCAGACATGTGTCGCGATCCCCGCGATGACGACGGTGTCGACCGCGTGCAGACGCAACGTCTGATCGAGGTCCGTCTTGAAAAAAGCGCTGAACCGCCGCTTCGGAAGATAGATATCCGAGGCCCTCTGCGTGAGAAGGTCGGTGACTTCAGCGCCCTTCGTTCCCCGGATGGAGTGCTCCTTCATCCTCCCCTGGAAGAGGAAATCCCCCCTGAGAAAGCTGTCCATGGCGAAGATGACCGGCAGGGAGCGGTTTCTTGCGGCTTCCGTCAGGCGGTTTACGGCAGGTACGATTTCCAGGGCGAAGGGCTTGATCGCATAACGGTGATCGCCCTCCAGCGTGTCCTTCAGCATGTCCACAACGATGACGGCAGGTCGCATGTAAGCTATCCGGCTCGCGTTTCGCGAGCCTGCTGCAGTTTTGAGTTTTAAGTTATGAGTTTTAAGTTATGAATTATGAGTTGTAAAACTTTGGAATGAATATTTTTGTTTTTCCAATTCAAAATTCAACTTTCAAAACTCATAATTAGCGAAGCTATGAGTAGCTTCGCAGGTAGCTCATGATATAGTCCTTCACTTTCCCCTTCGACGTGAAGATACCGAAGTGACCCTCGCAGAGAATGTCCGCATCAAGAGCGAGGAGTCTGCGCATCGATTTTTTCCACGCCTCGATATCCGACCTGAAACTGGGCATGAAGGGCCCGTGGATGTCCTGCCCGAAGAGAACCCGCTTGCCTCCCCGGTCGAGATAAACGGACAGGGAACCGGGGGTGTGTCCGGGCGTGTGAAGGCAGTGAAGTTCCTCCCCGCCGAAGCGGAGTATCTCGTCCTCCGCCGTCAGGCGCACATCGACCAGCGTGGGCGGGAATTCCGTCTCGTACCAGTTGGCCGCCGTGAGGACGGGGTCCCCCCTTTCGATGGCGTCCGCGTCGAGGTCGTGGGCGACGAGCTTGCAGCCGAATTGCGCTCTGAATTCCGGAGCGGAACCGATGTGATCGATGTGGCAGTGCGTGAGGATGATGTGCGACACCTTCTCGGGCCGGAGACCGCATTTCTCGATGTTCTTGATGAGGTTCTTCGTGCTTCTCCCCGCCCCGGCGTCGATCATGACCAGTTCCCCCTTGAAGTCGATGATAAAGACCGCGGCATCGTCTGAACGGGTGATATCGGGCCCCCCGATGAGGTAGATGCCCTCAAATATCTTCTCCGGCTTCCACATGATCGTTTGCTTCGTTTGTTTCGTTTATTTCGTTTATTTCGTTTATTTCGTTTGTTTCGTTTGTTTCGTTTTTTCTGCCGTCAGTCCGCAGGCCTGTTCTCACCACGCACCACTCTTCACTCACCACTTTCTTTTAAGGAGCCGATCAGGTCATTGACGTCCTGAACCCCGTGGCGGGTGAGGTAAGCCTCGATCCCCTCCAGAATCTCCATCGTCGCACGGGGGTTCACGAAATTCGCCGTCCCGACCTGCACGGCCCTTGCCCCCACGATCAGGAAGGCCAGGGCGTCCTCCGCCGTCATGATGCCGCCGATTCCGATCACCGGTATGGAGACCCTCTTCACGACCTCCCAGACCATCCCCAGAGCGACGGGTTTGACGGCGGGACCGGAAAAGCCGCCCGTAACGCGACTCAGGTGGGGAGTCCTCTTTTCGATATCCACCGTCATCCCCTTCAGGGTGTTGATCAGCGACACCGCATCGGCGCCCCCGGCCTCGCAACGCAAGGCGAGTTCGGCAATGTCCGTCACATGGGGGGTCAGCTTCAGGATCACGGGAAGGTCCGTCACGGCCTTGATCGTCCTCGTTATCTCGTAGCACAGATCGGGGTCGCAGCCAAAGGCGATTCCGCCCCGGTCGACGTTCGGACAGGAGACGTTCACCTCCAGAGCGTGGATGCCTGAGGTCCGCCCGAGGATCTCGGCGACCCGCCGGTATTCCTCCAGACTCTCACCGAAGATGTTGACGATGACGGGGACATTGTATCTTTTAAGAAAGGGGAGTTTTTCGCTGATGAAGGAAAAGACGCCGACATTCTCGAGTCCGATGACGTTGAGCATTCCCCCCTCGGTCTCCATGATCCGGGGGGGCGGATTGCCGGCCCGCGGCTCGAGGGAAATCCCCTTGACGATGATCGCCCCCAGCCGGTTCAGGTCGACATAAGGGGCGTACTCCTCGCCGTAACCGAAGGTCCCCGAGGCCGTCATTACCGGGTTTTTCAGCGTCATCGGCCCGATGGAAACTTCCATGCGGGGTTTCCGTTTTGCCACAGCCTATCTCCAGACGATTTCATTCAAATCAAAGACGGGGCCTTCCTTGCAGACCCGCTTGTAGGGTTTCCTCTCATCCTTCGTCTCAACGACGCACCCGAGGCATGCCCCCACACCGCAGGCCATCCGCTCTTCCACCGAGACCTGGCAGCGGATGGGACTGCCTGCGAGAAGTTCACTGATCCTTTTCAGCATGGCCCGGGGGCCGCAGGCGTAGACCACCGTACGCGCAGGCGGGTAATTCTTCAGATCGCCGGCGAAGAGATCCGTCACAGGGCCCCTGAACCCCCGGCTCCCGTCATCGGTTGCTATTCTGATCGAACGGCAGGTGTCTCGGAGTGTCCCGAGACCGACGAGAAAATCAGCCCGTTCCGCACCGTAATAGAAATCCAAAGTGGCTCTCGCGGGAAGCTTCGCGCAGAGCTTTCGCGCCAGGGGCGTGAGGGGCGCAATGCCGATTCCCCCCGCGATCATAACGACCCTGTCGCGGCCCCGGACCGCTTTGAAACCCTGCCCCAGCGGCCCCAGGACCTCGAGCGCGTCGCCCTTTTTGAGCAGGGACAATACCCCGGTCCCCCGGCCGGCAACCCTGTAAAGGATTTCAAGCCGGCTTCCACCGGGCCCCCTCTCCTGCGCGTAGACGCCCAGCGGCCTCCCCAGGAAAGGGAACGACCGATCCTTCACGCGGATGAGGACGAACTGCCCCGGAGCGGCTTCCGGGAACGCCGCAGGCACAGCGATGCCCATCCGGTAATGACCCTCCGCCAGTTTCCTGTTTGACAGAACCCGACCGATATGAAACTTCCCGGACCCGGACATGAACCCTAAGACCTTTCCCCCTTTAAATCCGTCCACATGATGAGTGCATCCTCGCCGCTCTCGACGTAATACCGGCGGCGCACGCCACGGACGGTGAAACCGAATTTTTCGTAGAGCCGCCGCGCGGCTTCATTCGACAGACGGACTTCAAGGGTGCAACAGGTCGCCCCTTCGGCACAGGCTCCCTGCAGCGCCTTCTCCACGAGCCCTGTCGCAACCCCTTTTCTCCTGGCGTCCGGCCTCACGGCGAGATTGTTCACGTGAACCTCGCCGGCAATGACCCAGTATACGATGTAGCCGACGGTCTCCCGTCCCGCTGCCCCCTGGACCTTCGCCACGAGACTCCGCGAGAGGGAAAACCTGAGCTCCTGCCTGAAGAGAGCTTCCGACCAGGGCGTGGTGAAGGCTGCGCGTTCGATCTTCATGATTTCCGGCAGATCGGCTCCGGACATTTTCTCGATGGAGATGTCACCGGATCCTTTCTTCTGGGAAGCCATAGGGCCTATCAAAATACTGTATTTCGACTCACGACCACAAGAACTCTTTCACGGCGCTGAGGGCGAGGAAGACCCCGCAGAACAGGGGAATCGCCCCCCGGATACGGACCGTGTTCAGCGCCACGCCGATGCCGAGGAGCGGCAAAATGACATAAACGTAATGGAGCGCCTGGAGAATGTTCGCGGGCAGCCCCGGAAAGGCGATCCGGATAAAGACAATACCGGACAGGGCGAGGATGAAGATCAGGGTCGTCGTAAAGACCCACGTCCGCAAAAGCGCGCGGAGATGATTCCCCGACACGGCCCGGATGTTGCCCGCCTTCACCGCCTCCAGGGCATCCAGAGCCAGTTGGTCATTGGACTGGCGGATCCAGATCTCCAGCCGCTGGGCAAGGTAGCCTGCGGGCACAAAAAGAAGGACGGAAAAGGCAATCAGAAAGTGGCTGGAGGGCCCGCCCTCGGGGCGACCCAGGATGGCGCCGGCCGTCACAAGCACGGCCACGGCCGAATCGTGAGGAGGGACGTAAGCCCCCACGGGGAGCCGGTCGACCCAGAGCAGTTCAACGAGCGCGCCGGAGACGAGCCCCGTGTAAGGATCTCCAAGGGCCAATCCGATGACCGGTCCGGCCACCAGGGGCCGCGAGATCATCACCTGAGGAGCCGACCGGTCCAGACAGAGGATCCCGCCGAGGAGGGATAATATGACGACGTTGACCAGCATACACCCGCCCTGTGGGAACATCATCATCCGTTTTTATCGACGCGCAAGCCCGACGCTGCTGCCGACACCCTCAATATCGAGGTGGTCGCATTGCTTCAAGACCTCCTGAAAATCAAGGGCCTTGTCCCTGGGGAGGGACTTCAACTCGACCGCAACCCCCGATTGCGCGAGCCGGGCCATGTCCCGGATATCGTCCTCACAGAGGGCAATGGACGTGGTGCAGCGAAGGACGCACCCCTCGGCATAGATATTGCCGACGTTCAGTCGTTGGAACCGGAAACCCTGGTTGTAGGTCCGGAGCGCATCGGCAATTTTGCTGAAAAGAAGGATGGCCTTTTTCCGGCTCTTCTCGTTGAAGGCCTGCTGCCTCACAAAGTCATCGACACCGTAGACGGAAAATTCGACTTCGCGGGGCACCGCCATGCGGATGACGGTTTCTCGGAAGAAATCGGAGGCCACGTCGTCATCGACGACGACAATCCGCTTCGCGCCGAGGAACGGGAGCCAGGTTTCCAGAATCTGACCGTGAACCAGCCTGTTATCCACTCTCACCAGGACAAAATTCATTGCTCACTCTCACCAGAGCGATGGCGGAAACACCGCAGGAAGCAGGGTGTACCGGGCGAGGCGGCTCCTATTTGCCGCCGCCCACCTCCCGGCTGAGCACTTCACTGGCCAGGACGATATTTTTCTTTCCGTAATCCCTTATCAGCGAGGCGAATTCCCCGAGATTCTTTTCCCCCTTGAGATCGGACAATTTCAGAAGCATCGGCAGGTTCACGCCCGTGACGACTTCGATCTTGCCGGATTTTAAGAAGGACAGCGATATGTTGGACGGGGTGCCGCCGAAGAGGTCCGTAAGGATGAGCACGCCGCTGCCTCCATCGACCTTTTTGACGGCTGTCATGATATCCTTTTTGATCTCGTCCATGCCCTTCGAGGCATTGACGGATACGTGCTGAATGCCCTCAAGACGGCCCTTGATGAGTTCCGCCACCTTGATGAACTCGCTTCCGAGGTTTCCGTGGGTTATGATGAGAACACCGATCATCGGACCCTCCGCGGTCGACATTAGTGCCGTAAACTAATGGATTACCCCCAAATTGTCAAGGTATTAAAAAACCGCAGGAAAATCAATTCTGTGGTCGCCGACGGCCTTTTTGAATCTTGACAGACCGGCCCGTTCGGCTTAAAGACTAAAAGCCCGAGCAGGCAAAGGAAAGGGAACCCCATGACCCTCAAGAAGCAGATCGCCTGCCCACACTGCGGCGGGGCGATCAAGACATACCGGAACCCCGTCCCCACCGTGGACATTATCATCGAAATCGAGGACCGGGGTATCGTTCTCATCAAGCGAAGGCACCCGCCTGTCGGGTGGGCGATCCCCGGCGGATTCGTCGACTACGGGGAGTCCCTGGAAGAGGCAGCGCTTCGGGAGGCGAGGGAGGAAACCTCCCTCGAAGTGACCCTGATCCGACAGATGCACACCTACTCCGAACCGGACCGGGATCCCCGGCAGCACACCATCACGACCGTCTACATCGCCAGGGGGCGGGGCGTTCCCGTCGCCGCCGACGACGCCGAGGCGATCGGGATCTTCGGAAAAGACAGCCTGCCACAGCCTCTCATGTTTGACCATGCCCGGATCCTGAAGGATTATTTCACAAAATATCAAAGGAAGTCGTGAATTATATGGGAGGGCCTTCCGACTATCGACGGAATGACCGAACAGACCCGAAGGACGAGAAGATCAGAAGTTGAGAAGTTAAGAAGCTATGAATATAAACCTTTGCCCCTTTGCCATAAGCCATAAGCCTCCAGCCCGGCATTTCATGCCATCGACTTAGACGAACTTAGAGAGACCTAGAAAGACGAAATAGACGAAACGGACGAAATAGACCGATATGGCCTCGAACACCCTCACCCTCACGTCGACGGGCCGGCTCGCCCGGTATCTTCGGCACCGCAACCGGCTGGGGAATCTGGCGGCAGGTCACAGCGCGTGGGAACCCCCCGGGGTCATGCACCTCAACGCCTGGCTCGAGGAACACTGGGCTTCGTCGTGGCCCGAAACACTTCCGGCTCCCGTGCTCCTGAGGCTTGCCACCTGGCGGCTCCTTTCCGGGAAGGCGCCCCCGCCGGAGCCGTTGACTCCCGATACCGCCCTGTACAGGCTTCTGGACGACAATTACGCCGTCATGACCCGCCACCGGCTCGACCCCGCGACGGGGGATGCCGCAACACCTCTCGTCGCCTGGCGCCGGGAAATCAGCGCGGCCTTCAAAGAGTCCCTGGCCGCAAAGGGGTTTTTTCACCCGGCTGAACTGCCCGCCCGCATCACCGCCGAACTCAGGGCCGGCCGCAACAGCCTGCCGGAAAAGATCACGCTTCTCGGCTTCGAATCTCCCGCCCCGGCCGAGGTGGAACTCTTCGAAGCAATCAAAAAACGCACCCTCCTCATCACGGAGGAAGAGAGAAAGCGAACGCCCGGAGACCTGAAGGCGTTCCGACTCCCCACACCCGAGCAAGAGGTTCTCTACCTGCTCGACAGGATCGTCCATGACGCGCAGACAATGCCTCTCCATCGAATCGGTGTTGTGGCCCCCGACCTCGGCGAATATGCGCCGCTTCTGGAAAGCGGCCTGAGAGACATCGCAGGCGCCCCGCCGTCCGAAAATTCTTATTTCTACAACCTGACGCTGGGACAGTCCCTTCTCGATTTCCCCCTGATTCAGGCGGGGTTGCTTCCGCTGCGCTTCGTCGCCGAAGGGGAAAAACGGGAGATCTTTCTCGCCCTTCTCCTGAGCCCCTATTTCGGCCACTGGAAAGGGACGCGTCACGAAATTGCGCGGGTCGACCGGGGCTGGAGGGAATCGTCGACCGAAAGAGGCCTTTCCGAGCTGCTGACGGCCGCCAAGAGACTTCAACCGGCGGTCCATGAAAAGATACTCCGGGACGGCGCATCGCGGTTCCTTGAATTCTGCCGTCAGCCCTTCGGCGGATCGAGGACCGTCGAGTCGTGGATCGCAGCGCTTGAATCGCTGTGGTCCGCGCTTTCGTTCCCGGTGATCTCGGATGAACGGGACCGGATCGCCTGGAGGCACCTCGGAGAGATCCTCGCGGATCTGCGCAGCCATCTGGCGGAAGTCCCGATGGACGGTTTCGAATTCCTCTCGTGGCTCCGGCACACCTTCCGGGAAACTCCCTCGCGACAGAGCGCACCCGAGGAGGCCGGCGTTCAATTACTCGGCCTCATCGAATCGCGGGGACTCGAATTTGACGGGCTATACGTCCTCGGCATGACGGACCGGGGTCTCCCCCGGCCCGTACGCCCCCTGCCGTTGCTCACCGGCCGGGAACGGATGGTCGTTCTCGGCGGGACGCCGGAGAGCCAATACGCCTTTGCGAAGAGAGCGTTCTCGCAACTGATGACCCTCGCACCCCGTGTCACCCTTTTGAGGCCGGAACAGAAGAACGGCGAGATTCTTCTGCCGTCGCCGTTCTGGCCGCGGCAGGACGAGGAAAGAGGCATCAACATCTGGTCGGATCCCGGCCGGGCCTGGATACGCGCCGCCTGGTTGAAGTCGGCCTTCGAGGGACTCAAAATCGGTCAGGAAATGAGAGAGGACCCCAGGACACCGCAAAAACCGATCCCCCGGTTTCACCCGGAAGGGGGAAGACCGGGTCTCGAACCCGCCGAAGGTCCACCCGGGAGCCGACCGTCCCTGCCGGAGAGTCTTTCCGCCGGCGAAGTGGAAGTGGCCCTCGCCTGCCCTTTTCGGTTTTTTGCTGAAAGGATCCTCGGCATCGAACCGCTGAGAGAAGCTGGTCCCGCCGTCACGCCTCTTGAACGCGGCAAGCGGATCCATCGCGTCCTGCGGCTCTTTACCGCCGAACTCCGCGGGAAGAACCTCGATTTCCTGGCGGAACGTCAAAGACTCGTCTCGATTCTCGAAGCGTGCGTGGATACGGCCCTTGCGGATCTCCGGGGGAAGCCGGAGTGGGAAACCGAGCGGCGTCTCTGGCTCGGTGAAAAATCCGCAGACCCGGACGAACCGCCCGGGATCCTCATGGCCTGGCTTGCGGCCGAGGCGGCCCGCCGCTCAGAGGGCTGGAACATCATCGGGGAGGAACTGAGATTCGAAAAACTCAGAGGCCCCGGCTGGTCTTTCGAGGTCCGGGGGAGGATGGACCGCGTCGACAGCCACGACACGAAGGGGCTCGTCGTCTGGGACTACAAAACAGGGGTTCCGCCAAAGGTCAAAGAGGTTCTGACGCAGTTCAGGGCGCCGCAACTGCCGCTGTACCTCCTGGCGCTCCGTCGGGGACATCTTGCTCCCTCCGGGGTGCCGGCGGAGGCCGGAGGGCTCTCGGCGGGCTACATCCGTCTAAAATCGGCCGGCCAATTCAAGATGATGCCCCTGGGGCCGAAGGGGTTTTCCTGGAAGGAGTGCCTCGACCGCTGGGAACAGGTGATCGCAGAACTCGGCTCCGTCCTGTCGGGGAACGATTTCCCGCCGAAACCTTATCCCGTTTCCGCCCCCGGCAAGGAACCGGGCTGTCTTTTCTGCGCCTTCGTGACGCTCTGTGAGAGAGGGGTTACCGGCGAGTTGACTGCAGCCGAGGAGGAAGAGGATGAGCCCTAGTCTCCCCGACAGATTGAGCCGGCAGGAGGCCCTCGACACGTCGCAGAGTCACCACGTGGAGGCACCGGCGGGCTCGGGGAAAACCCTCCTGCTCGCCATGCGGTTCCTCAAGCTTCTCGGCGAGGTCCGACGGCCGGAGGAAATTCTCGCGCTCACTTTCACGGACAAGGCGGCGGGCGAGATGCGCGACCGGATCATTCGATATCTCAAAATGGCCCGGGATGGGGTACCGCCGTCCGACGATCTCGAGGCCGGGATTCTCAAACTCGCGGCGAGGGCCCTGAAGAAACAGGAGCGCTTTCACCATATCCTGACGTCTTCGAACGGCCTGAACGTGATGACCTTTCACGGCTTCTGTCACTACCTGGTCAGGCGGGCGCCGCTGGAAGCGGGTGTGGCGCCCGACTGCGAGATCCTCGATGAGCAGGATCTGCCGCTCTTCGTCGAAGAGATCGTTGAACGGGCAATGAAAGATTGGACGGAACAGCCGCGGAGCCGGCCGGAGCGGAAAGCACTGGAGGGGAGGCTCCTGGCACACAACAACAACTGGCGGGGACTTTCGGATGAACTCAAGGCGGTGATCGCAAGCCGGGACCGTTTCGAAGACCTCCTCCGCGAGATCCGGGAACCCTCCTCTTCAAAAGTGCACGCCGCCCTGCACAGGAGGCTCAGGGCGACGGTGGAGGCGTCGCTCGCCAATCTCTCGAAGGCCTTTCGAACGAGCGAACTGGGCGCCCACTGGGAATCTTTCATCGGCCATCTGGAATCCCGATCCGCGGAGATCTGCGGGCATCTGCCGGGAACCCCGCCGGGGACCGACTGGGAGTCGCTGGCGGCCTGGAAAGAGCTCGCCGACCGTCTTCTCACCAGGGCGGGCAAACCGAGAAAAAACTTCGGCCCTGCAGCCGGTTTCTACAGCGGTTTCAGCAGGACCGGCTGGGCGGACATGATCAGGAACCTGGGAGAGGAAGTGAGCCTCATGCTCCACGAGGTCCGGTCCCTGCCCGGCGCGGCGGAAGAACCGACGGATGTGGACGCCCTCAAGGACTTCATCCTCCTTTCCGCACTCTGCATCAGCGCCTTCCATCAGGCCTGCCGGAAACGGCACGCCATGGACTTCATCGGCCTGGAGGACGCGGCCCTTCGCATCCTCCGGGAGGATTTCCCGACGGATCTCCATCTCCATCTCGACTGCCGGATCCGGCATCTTCTCGTCGATGAATTCCAGGACACGAGCCGGAACCAGTGGGAACTCGTCAAGCGGCTCTGCAGCGGCTGGGAGCACGGGGACGGGCGCACCCTTTTCATCGTCGGCGATCCCAAGCAATCCATTTACGCATTCCGCAAGGCCGAGGTCCGCCTCTTCCTGGAGGCCGGGGAGGGGATCCCCCTGCCCGGACGGGGGAAACTACCCCTCAGGCCGCTGCGTCTCACGACCAACTTCCGTTCCCGCGGGGGTCTTATCGACTGGTGCAACGATCTTTTCGGTAACACGGTGATGATCAACCCGAACGCCGACGCGGACGAAGTCCCCTTCAGCGGCTCCCTTCCCGCGCCGGGGACGGCGGGTGAATCCGCGATCAGTCTCAGCCTCTTTACCGGCGAGTCTGAGCACTCCAAAACAGAGGAGGCCCGATGGCTGGCCGGGAAGACAAAACAGGTTCTCGCGGAAACGAACGGCAGGAAGTCCATCGCCATTCTTCTTTTCACCCGGAATCGTCTGCATCGCTACCTCCAGGCCTTCAAGGAGGAATGCGTCGCCCTGCAGGTCAGGGAAGGGCTTCTCCTCGCGGAACGGCCGGAGATTCTTCACCTGTTGCAGGTTGCCCGTGCGGTCGCCCGGCCCCAGGACGATCTCGCCTGGGCCTCCCTGCTTCGCTCTCCCTGGAACTGGTTCGGGAAGGATTTTCTCCTCGAGGCGTCCCGCCGGGAAGGGACCGGCTGGCGGGACAAAATTCTCGCCACCGCGACAGGGCGCCCGGAGATGACCGACCTGCGCAGGGCGATCGACCACGTCCTGAAGAGAGGCGGCAGGGACAGTCTCGGCCGGGTCGTTCGGGAATTCTGGGAAATCCTCGACGGCCCCCGTCTCACCTCCGCCCTCTATGGCATGGCGGGCGTCGCAAACTGCTTCCGGTTCTTCCGGGTTTTGGAAGAGGTCGAACAGGGCGTTCCGCAGGAGACCCTGTTGCGTCTGGAATCGCGCCTGAAGACGCTCTACGAGCCGGTCGACCCCTTGGCATCCCGGTCGCCCGTCGCGATGATGACCGTCCACGGGGCCAAGGGGCTCGAGTTTGACATCGTGTTCATCCCTTTCCTGGACTGGCATCCCCTGTCGAGCGGGGGACAGACACCCCCGGCATACCTCCTCGAGAGGGTCCCGGGTACTTCGGGCGAGTATCTGGTCGCCATGGGAACGGACCGCCGCACCGGCGAGCCGACGCCGCTTTTCAGACTGCTGAAAAAATTTCAACAGGATCGCCGGATCGGGGAGGCGAAGCGCCTTTTTTACGTGGCGGCCACCCGCGCCCGGGAGGCGCTCATCATGAGCGGCATCGCCGAAAGAGAAAACGGAACGGTCAAAGCAAGGGGCGGAAGCCTTCTCGGCTGGGTGATGAGCCGCGAGCAAAGGAACGTCGCCGAATCGGCGACCGGCTCCGGACCGTCTACGGGGAAGGTCCGGATCGAGATCGACCCCGGTGTGGATCAGGGACTTCCCTCGAGACCGTCGACATCCGCCGATCTCCCCGAGCCTTTTCCCCTGCGGGCTGAAAAGACGCCCTATGTGGTCGTAAGCCCTTCCGCCCTGCCCGTCGAGACAGCGGTCCCCGCCGCTGAAGAGGGAAAGCGGCGATCCCCGGAAGGGTCGGCCCTGGCGGCCCGCGGCACCGTCACGCACAGGATCCTGAACCGGGCCATCTGCGGGGCTTCCGCACCTGCCCGGGTCTCCGTGGAAAAAGCGCTCATCAGCGAAGGGGTACCCGTTGAATCGTCGTCTGACATGGCGGATGATATCCTGAAGGAGGTCGCGGGCGTTTTACGGGATCCCATGATCAGCCGCTTCCTGCTTGAGGACACACCGGTTCTGCGGAGTGAATGGGCCATCGAGGATTCAGAAGACGGACAGGGAATACGCTCCGGCATCCTGGATCTGGTGGTCTTCGACGGAACCTCCTGGTGGATCATCGATTTCAAGACTTCGAGACCATCCGATGAAAATCTCGAAACTTTCGCGCAGAGGCAGAAGGATCTTTATCGGCCCCAGCTCGAGGCCTATCGCTCCATGCTGGGGAGGGCCAGGGGCGTTCGGGAAGAGAAGATCCGCGCCGGAATCTATCTGACGGCGATCAAGAAGTGGTGCGAAATCGGAAAATGAAATACAACTTCCGGTAATCGTTCATCTTTTGGTTTTGCCCCCTTCGTAGGCAATGAGGTGAAAGGCTTTCTTTCACGGGGCCTTATGACCTTTTTTCACAGTGATATCAACAGATATTCCACAGACGCTGTGAATAGGAATGACCAGCTAAATAACGGAATAATATCAACAAATTACAATAAATTTATTTCTGAAAAATTCCGACGGGCAGAGACCGGCGTGGAACTGTGTTTCCCCTTCCCTATCTCCTGAAACCGTTTGCAGGACTTGCTTTCATGACCATCGACTTTGTAGACCATTGCCTCCCAATGGTCTACAATTTATCATCGTTATATTGCAGCACCATTGTTGAATCTCCGAAAGGGTCCTCCTGGAAAGCAAAGCCTGTTCATAACTTGAGCGGACATCGAGGACTGCAATCGTCGTCGACCGCCCCGGATGGACCGGTCAGGCCGGAGAGCGATCGTTGTTTCTCCGCTATTTATTTTGAGATTTCAGGTTGCCGGGAGTTGACAAAATCAAATTGGCGGTTACTATAAGGACAAATCTTTTGCGGGTGGAATAATTTATCCATGTACAAGTGCAAAAAAAGAATCATTTTTATCACGGAGCCCTGTGCGGATACCACCTGTGAATGGTGGCTCAAGAACGAGATGTTCTGCAACTGCACCTGGGTGGCCTGCAACTACGGACCCTTCACACTGGAAGAGGTCGGCGAAATGATGGGGGTGACCCGTGAAAGAATCAGACAGATAGAGGCGAAGGCATTAAGAAAACTTCAGCACAAGAAGAGGCGCGATCAATTGAAGGATTTTGCGTCGCCGGATTACGAAAAGGAATTGATCTGATATTCCCGGATGGACTTTCGATATCAAGCCCCTGTGCCTCTGCATGGGGGCTTATTTTTTCTTTTTCTTCTTCATGTCTTCCAGCACTTTCTTCATATTGTCCCTGCACTCCGACCGGGAGAAAAGAAGTGCTGAAATTTCGAATTCGTGCTCCAGGGCGGATTTCCTGTCCAGCCGGGGCACAACGTCCGATACCTTCTTCACCGCCTCGATGGCCCTGGGGAGCCTTCTCGCCAGTTCCTTCGCGATGGCTGTCGCCTCCTCCATGAAGGACTCTGGAGGGGCCACCTTGTTGACCAGCCCGATTCTCAGAGCTTCCTTGGCTCCGATCGGCTCACCCAGCATCGTGATTTCTTTCGCCTTGGCCATGCCGACGATGCGGCTCAGGGGCCCGAAAAGCGGGTTCAACCCGAACTTGAGTTCGGGATGACCGAAAATCGCGCTTTCCGACGCCACAATCATGTCGCAGACGGTCGCCAGGTTGAACCCGCCCCCGAGGGCGATACCGCCCACGGCCGCAATGACGGGCTTTTTGAAGGTATAGATTCTCTCAAGGTAACGGATAATGGCCTTGAAGTAATCGTCGATCCCGTCTTCCGTCAGGGCGGCCATTTCGTTCAGATCCATGCCGGCTGAGAAGACATACTCACCACCCGTCAGGACAACCGCCCGTACGGAATCGTCTTCCTCGAGATCGAGAAAAGACGCCTCGAGTTCTTTTTTCATCTCCCTCGTCAGGGCGTTCATCTCCTTCGGGCGGTTGAGGGTCACAACGGCATAGCCCTCCTGCCTCGACACGATGATCGTGTTGTAGATCATGGGAGCTCCCCGTCCCTTACTTGGGGTAGTCCACGGTTTTCTTGAGTTCCTTGCCCACCTTGAAGAAGGGGAATTTCTTCACGGGCACGTCCACGCTGGTCCCCGTTTTGGGGTTTCGGCCCCTTCGCGGGCGCCTCGTCCTGACGGTGAAATTGCCGAATCCCCGAATCTCGATCCGCTCATCGCGTTTGAGGGCCTCCGTCATCGCGCTGAACATAATATCCACGGCATAAGCCAGATCTTTCTTGGAGTAATCCCGAAGCCGCTCGTAAAGCTTTTCCGTCAAATCCTTTTTCGTCATGTGACCTAATCCTCTGTCGTTTGGTATAAATAACTGAAGCCGACACCCTCTTCCGTGAGCTCCCTCTTCAGGACGGATACCGCCTCCTCCAGCATATATCTCCAGATGTTGAAGCGCTCCTCCTTGGGATAGATCAACTCGGGTTTCCCCTCGATGCCGGCGAGCTTGGCGGCGACGTCGGCGGCAAATTCGATATCGCCGAGATAGTCCACGAGGCCCAGCTGAAGGGCCTGCCGGCCCGTCATGATCCGGCCGTCGGCGATGGCCATCAGCTTCTCTTTGGGAATGCCCCGGCCGGCCGACACCGTGTCCAGAAACTGGTCGTGGATGTCATCGAGAACCCCCTGGAGCAGGGCCTTTTCCTCGGGAGACATATCCCGGAAGGGGGAACCGGTATCTTTGTATCGGCCGCTCTTGACGACGGACGACTTCAGTCCGATCTTCTTGAAGAGGTCCTGCACATTCGTGAAATGCATGATCACGCCGATGCTGCCCGTCACGGTCCCGGGGTTGGCGACGATCTTGTCGGCCGCGCATGCGACGTAATAGCCGCCGGAGGCCGCCACGGACCCCATGGACACGACGACCTTCTTTTTCTTCTTCACCGACTGGACTTTATCATGGATCTCCTGTGCGGGCGAAACGCCGCCTCCGGGGGATTCCACCCGGAGGATGATGGCCTTGACCCCGTCGTCCCTGCTGTACCTCTCCAGCGCGTTCAGAGGCGCCTTGGAATCGAGGATGACCCCCTTCAGGACGACGACGCCGATCTTTTCTTTCAGGGTGAAAGTCGATCTGTCACCCATCAGGAAAGCCGCGCCGTAGACCAGAAGAAAAAACAGGACACCCAGCAGGCCGAGCAGAAGAAGACCGAACAGTACCGGATGTTTCCTCATGTGTTAAACCCGAACGTCGCGGCTGGAGGCTAGACGTCGGTGATTTTGACGTCCGCCAGGACCTTGCCCAGATTGGATGTGACGCTTTCCTTGTTGTTGATGTATACCTTCGTCGGCGAGGAGGGTTCGACGTTCGATTCGTACTCCCGGATGCTCAACCGGATCTTTCTGGACTTCGGATCCACATTCTTGACAACGGCTGTGATCGTGTCGCCGACGGCGAAGAGTTCCGAAGCCGACTTGACTCTCCGCGTGCTCAGCTCCGATATGTGAACGAGACCCTCGATTCCGTCCTCGACCTCCACGAAAACACCGAAATCGGTGATGTTCGTGATCTTGCCGGAAACAACGGAACCGGCGACGTGCCGGGCGCTGAACTGCTCCCAGGGGTTGGATTCGAGCTGCTTGATTCCGAGAGAAAATTTTTCGTTCTCCGCATCCACACTGAGGACAACCGCCTCCACCTCCTGCCCCTTCCTGTACACTTCCGAGGGGTGCTTGATCCGCTGCTTCCAGGAGATATCGGAGACGTGGACCAGGCCGTCGATCCCCTCCTCCACTCCGATGAAGATGCCGAAGTCGGTGATGTTTCTGATTTTCCCCTTGATCACGGTTCCGGCGGGATATTTCTGCTTCAGCGTGAGCCAGGGGTTCGGCGTTGTCTGCTTCAGACCGAGCGAGATTCGCTTGTTTTCGGGACTGACGTCCAGGACCATGACCGTCACCGTCTCCCCGACGGAGAGGACCTTGGAGGGATGCCTGATCTCCCGGGTCCAGAACATCTCCGAGACGTGCACGAGCCCTTCGACACCGGGCTCGAGCTCGATGAAAGCCCCGTAATCAACAATACTCACCACCTTCCCCTCGATCATCGCCCCCACGGGATACCGATCCCGGATCGTATCCCAGGGGTTCGCCGTCAGTTGCTTGAGTCCGAGGGACACCCGCTCCTTGTCCCGATCAAAGGAGAGCACCTTGACCTTGATTTTTTCCCCGCGACTGAAGGAGTCCGACGGGCGGGTGATCTTGCCCCAGGAAATATCGGTGATATGAAGGAGTCCGTCGATCCCGCCCAGGTCGATGAAAATGCCGTAGTCGGTGATGTTCTTGATGACACCCTCCATCACTTTCCCTTCTTCAATCGTTTCCAGGAGTTTCTTCCGTCCCTCTCCCCGCTCGGTCTCCAGGATGGCCCTTCGGGACAGAACGACGTTGTTGCGCTCCCGGTCGTACTTGATGATGTTGAACAGGCAGGTCTGACCCACAAAACGCTCCAGATCTTTGACGGGGCGAACGTCGACCTGGGAACCGGGCAGAAATGCGGGGATGCCGATGTCGACGGAAAGGCCGCCTTTGACTCGCTCGACGACGGTTCCCTGGACGGGCATGTTCTGCTGGTGGGCCTGGATGATTTTATCCCAGACCTTCATGCGCGCCGCTTTGTTTTTCGAAAGAATAAGCGCGCCTTCTTCGTTCGGCCGCTCCACGAGGACCTCGATTTCGTCTCCGACGTCGACGATGATGTTCCCCTGGTCGTCCCTGAATTCCGCCGCAGGAATCTGTCCCTCCATTTTGGACCCCACATCGACCATGACCACATCGTTGTTGATCTGGACGACCCGGCCCTTGACAATCTCCCCCCTGCGAATATCCTGAAGGCTCTGTTCATAGAGCTCTTTGAATACCATCTCGTCTTCTTTTTCCGCCGATCTTTGCTCCTGCTGTGTTGAGTCCTCATTAGGTTTTTTGTTGCCCTCGTTAACCATGAAACAACACCCCCCTCTGATATTTTGCACGCCATAAACGGAGTGCAAGTAACATACTGATCATAAAAGATCAAGCGATTTAACCGGCAGGAAAGAGTCGGATTTTTGTCGTCCCGGCCCCGCGGTCACCGGTCGGCCCTGATGATTCCCAGCATTTTTTCAACCACTTCGGAAACGCTCAGATTCGTCGAGTCGATGACGATGGCCCCCTCGGCGACCCGCAACGGCGCAACCGGGCGGTCCGAATCCCGACGGTCCCTCCGGGCCGCGTCCTCCCGGACGTCGTCTACGGATATGCCGGGATCTTTTTCAACAAGCTCCAGGTAGCGCCGACGGCTCCGTTCCTCGATGCTGGCCGTAAGGAAAAACTTGAAAGGGGCATCGGGGAAAACGACGGTTCCCATGTCCCTGCCCTCGGCGACGATCCCGCCGGTCGCAGCGGCCTCTCTCTGGATGGGCAGAAGAGCCTGCCGCACCGCCGCGACAGCGGACACCTGCGAGGCGAGCATGCTGACCTCGGGCGCCCGGATCAGCAGCGTCACGTCCTCGTCATCGACGAAGACCCGAGTCGCCCCCCCCGGACCGCCGCGAAGCGTCACCCGGGTCCTGCCGCAGAGCGCCTCAAGACCCGATGTGTCGTCGGCGTCAATTCCTTCCCGCAGAGCTTTCAGCGCCACGGCCCGGTAGAGAGCCCCCGTGTCGAGATAGGAACAGGAAAGCCTCTCCGCGAGAAGCCGGCTGACTGTGCTCTTTCCCGATCCGGCAGGACCGTCCACGGTGATCACGAGGCACTGCTTCAACTCTCCGCCTCCCTCTCCAGATGGTCTTCCAGAATCTTAAGGGGACCGACCCGGAATCTCATAGGGCGATACAGCGCAGCGGCCAGAAGAACCCCGAGGGCGTCAAAGAGAACGTCATAAAGGCTCGCGGTTCTCCCCGGCACGAAGGACTGGTGAAATTCGTCGGATGCCCCATAGGCGGTCCCGACCATCGATGCAAGCAAGACGGCCCGACTCCGGACGGAATGTCCGGGCGACGTCGCAAAGACCCTCATGATGAGGTAGCCGAATATGAAATACTCCAGAGTGTGCAGCAGCTTGTCGGCACCGATGATCTCCGAGAGAATCGCGGGCGTCGTTGAAAGAGAAGACAGAGCGAAAATGAGCATCGCAAAGAAAATGGCGGGCAGGTGATAAAGGACAAACCTCTTTTTCATAGGCGATGAGGCCGGAAACCGTGCTCAGGCTTCGTCAAGGCCGATCTTTGGGTCCTCCCGGCTTCTTTTTTCCTCCTGCAACTCCCGGATCCGGGCATAGAGATGCCCATCCTCCCTCCAGATCCGGCAGCTGTCCCTGAGCAGACCGGGGTCGAACCCCGGTGCCCTGACGCCGACGGATCCCTCACGCCGCCTGCTGAAATAGGCCCAGAACCCCTGAACGGCCGCCGAACCCATCGTCAGGATCAGGTTTGTCAGATGAAGGCATCCCTCGACGCCGCCTAAGAGGCTTCTCACCTTTCGGGTGAAGCCGGGCCGGATCCTGAGCCCCACCAGTTTTTTCGCGAAGGCCTCGATCTCCCGGCAATCGCCGATCGGGACCTCGTTCATGACCGCCGTGGCCTGTCGGATCTCGAGATCCGGAAGGGCGATGTCCAGTTGAACCGTCATTTTATGAACGATGCCGGGATCGATATACCGGTTTCGCGAATAATAGAGAGACGGGAAAAACCGCTCGTCGGTGAGAACACCCTCAACGTGGAGGGTATCCTCCCCCGTTTCATAGGAATTCACGGTGATGACCCGTGTGTGAATTTTTTCCTTCCTGTTCAAAGGGGATCTCCTTCCCGGATCCAGGGGCTTTCACGACACCTTTTCCTGCGGCTCCCCGATTTTCGACCGCCGTCCCTATAGCACATAAATCGGGCCTCAACAAGAAAAAGAGGCTTCCCGGCACGCTCTCAGCACCGCGCGAACGGGCCTGTACTCTTTCGGTCTCCGAAAGGTTGCATTCGACATGTCATCGTCTCGACGCGCCTGCTCCCGCCGCCGGTGCTGCGGTCCGCTTGATTCTGCATCAAAAATCATTATAATAGGGATGCGATGAAATGGGTTGAGTCCTTCATGTCTTTGAAGAGCCGAATGGCCGGGTTTCTTCTGGTCTTTTTTATGCTCTCCGTCATGGCACTGCTTTCCCCCCGTGGCGCCGGCGCGGAGTTCACCCTGGAAGACGAACGGAAGCTCGGAAAGGAGATCTACGACAAGCTTGCCGGCCACAACCTGTTCCTGAAAAATCCCCGCGTGGCCCGTTACGTCGAATCCGTCGGGTTCAAGATCCTCGCCCAGAGCAAGCGGGTACCTTTCGATTTCAAATTCACCGTGATCAAAAGCAGCGCCATCAACGCCTTTGCAACCCCGGGGGGGTACATCTACGTCAACACGGGGTTGATCCTCGTCGCAGAGAACGAAAGCGAGTTCGCAAGCGTTCTCGCCCACGAAATCGCGCATGCCAACGCGAGGCACATCGCCGACGCCATCGAAAAATCGAAAAAGATCAACTACGGCATGATCGCCGGGATTCTCGCCGCGGCCGTCCTCGGTGGAGGAAGCCCGGAAGGCATGGCCCTTGCCAGCTTCTCCCTGGCGACGGCATCCACGATGCAGCTCAAGTACAGCAGGGAAAACGAGGAGGAAGCGGACCGGTTCGGCATGGCGTACCTCGCCAGCGCCGGATACGATCCCCAGAGCACGATGGATTTTCTGAAGGTCATGCGGCGGCACGAGTTTTACTCCAATTCCGTTCCCTCCTACTTTCTCACCCACCCCGGGACGGATGAGCGGATCCGTTACATCGATGGCCTGCTTCAAACACGCTACACCAAGGGCGGCTCCGAGAGCATCTTCGGGGGTTTCCGTCGCATCCAGACGATCCTCCGCATCGACGACAAGGACCAGGACGCTTCCCTGCGTTATTTCAAGGGCGAAGTGGACAGGAATCCCCGGGACGTCGATGCCCTCCTCGGCCTGGCCGTGATGCAGTCCAAGCGGGGGCGGATGGAGGATTCCTTCAAAAATTTCAACAGCGCCTTGCGGTTATCCCCGAATGACCTGGATGTTCTCCGGGGACTCGGCAAGAGCCTGGTGGACACGGGAAGGGCCGCCGAAGCCGTGGACGTCCTTGCGAAGGCTTACACCCTGGACGAGAGCGACCCGGAAACAGCCCTGGGCCTCGGCCGGGCCTACGAGCAGACCGGGAATTACACATCGGCCCTCGCGGTTTTCCAGAAAGCGGCGGAGAGATATCCTGACGACGAAAACATATCCTATCACCTCGCCACCAACTACGGGCAACTCAACCGCCAGGGAGAATCGCATTACTACTTCGGCATTTATTTTCAGAAGAAGAAAAAAACGGAAAGCGCCCTCTTTCATTACCGCGAGGCATTGAAGTACGCCACACCCGGAAGCCCCCGTGCCCTGGACATCCAGAAGCAAATAGACGCGCTAAGCAGAAAAGATCCCCCCAAAGCCGCCGGCCCGCCGCCGGACAGTTCCCGGCGATCGCGATTCTGATTTACAGGGTCGCGGTCGATATCGCTGTCTGCGCGGGCTTACTCGAACCCCGGTCCCTGGTCCCCGGGGGGCTTGCACGCCCGTTCCAGGGAATCGTCTCCGGGGGGGCGAACTTCATTGGACTTATCCGGATTTTCATTGTATGGTGACGGGAACAATACCAATACCGTCCCGGGAGTTTCCGACATGAAAAAAACATGGGTTCTGATCCTGTCGATTCTCCTTTTGAGCGGTAGCGTGTTCGCTGCCGGCAAGGACACGGGATCGGCCAAAGAAGCCAAGGCCATGGTACAGAAAGCCGTGGCCTATCTGAAGACGAACGGTCCTGAGGCGGCCTTCCGGGCTTTCAGCGATCCGAAGGGAAAATTCGTGGACCGGGACCTCTACATCTGGGTTGCCGACGCCGATGCCAACATGAAGTGCGTCGCCCATGGGGTCAGCGCCCAGCTGATCGGCAGGGACCTGATGGAATTCAAGGACAGCGACGGCAAGATGTTCATCAGGGAAATCTACGAACTTGCCGGGAAAAAGGGGGGCGGCTGGGTCGATTACAAGTGGTTCAAGCCGGCAACGCGGAAGATCGAACAGAAATCGGTCTATTTCGAGAAAGTCGATCATTACATTGTCGCCTGCGGGTGCTACAAGTAAAAACAGGGCAAAACCCGAAATCCAAAGGGCCCTCTCCCCGAAAGGGAAGAGGGCCCTTGATCGTACGAGAGCGGGGAACCGGAGAGGTTTCCTCTTTCAGCGATCTCCTTGTCAAACAGGCACCGCGGAAGGATCTCGGGGTTACAGGTCTCCCGTCCCTTTCGGAGGTTTCGACCCGGTTTCTCTGGTCCGTTTCTCCATGACGGGTTTATAAAGGTAGAGGACCTCCCCTTCATTCAACACACCGTTGAATTCGATGACCACATTCACCTTCGTGCCGGTCCAGGCATAGAGGGATTTGCCGAAAACATGATCCCCGTCTCCGTATAGACCGGTCAGCGTTTCCTTCATGTGCATGTAATTCATGAGCCCCTTGAGGCTGATCGTCACCTTGAAAAACTCATCCCGGTAAAAGCCATAGGTAATCTTTTCGACGATGGCATCCCCGATTTTCAGCTTTTCGTCGGGCCGGACATAATACTTCTCGGCGCCTCCGTTTTTGACAAGCTCCATCCCCGGCAACCGGGCGATGTCCGTTCCCCACTTGATCCCCCGGAAACCATCCGGTTCATTCGGGAAAGTCGGCGGGGGCAGGTGCTTTTGAAAACACCCGGCAACAGTCATCACCAGGACCACTGCGACGGCGATCGACCAGGCTCTGTTTGTAGCCACCGACATCTTCTCCTCCTTGTTCCATCTTGCCACAGGTAGCAGCTTCATGGCCATGTTATACACCATCGCCTGTACAATTTCGATTCCAATAAAGATAAAAAAGGCCGCACAATTTTTTTCCTGCGGCCCTCAATGCCATTCCGGGGTGAATGTTTCCGTCTCAACCGTTGATGGATGAAAAAGACCGAATCCGTCCATCGCTAGTGTAGTGAGTCATTAATTCGTTTACAAAAGCGTGAGAGGGATGCAAAGATT
>DAOTMG010000041.1:0-22103 GCA_035450185.1 Syntrophales bacterium
CTTTGCAGGCTTTGCGATACTCGCTGTTTCGCACCCTGTCGATGACACGGCCAAAGGCGGCCACGACGTGGAACAGATCGAAGACGATTTTGGCCTGGGGCAGTTTTTTTTAACGGCCTTGATGTAAGGGTCCCACATATCCATGGCAACGGCTTCAATGCCCTTTCGCTGCCCGGTGCTGAGGCGGTTGAAGAGATGCATCAGGGTCTTGGCTCTGCGGCCCTTGCCGACGTAGAGGACGCGGCCGGTTTCGTAGTTGAGCACCACGGTCAGGTAGCGATGGCCCTTGCGGATCGAGATCTCGTCGACCGCTACAACATCGTGAACGAGAAGGACCGCAGGGAGGCATCGAGGAGGCTCTTCAGCTACCTCCAGAGGAAGACATCGCCCGACGAAGATTTACGGGCACAATCGGGCACAATTGTGCCCTTTTCGCGAATCGGCCGGGAAAAGGAGTTCTCTGGCGGGATGAGTAAGTTATGGAAATAATTGGCGGAAGTGCATGGGAATCGAACCCACCCGGGACGGTTCTAGCGCCCCGCACTGGATTTGAAGTCCAGGAGGCCCACCAGTGACCTTGGCACTTCCGCTTTTTGCAAGATATCGAAGAGACTGAGGAATGTCAAGGTCATCCATAGTGATGTTTCTAAATCTTCCCCGAATAACAGGTCGCCCCCCGAATTTGCACCCCTCAAGGCGACCCTCCCGTTCAAGGCAGGTGCGCATGGTTGCTCTCCGAAAGGGTAACAAAATAACCGACTTTCTCTGTTGTAGATACCCGCCAAGAATCGTGATAGGGAAACCTCCATGAAATCAACGCTTTAAATAGCTCAATCCTTTGACCTTGACCGAGGTTGTAATGGACTGACGATGAAAACCCCGCTTGAGTAAAAACGGCGGGGTTTTTCTTTTCTTGATTCTGTGTGAGTTACCCCGCCTACAAGGCGGGGCATCTAAAACGATTCTGATTGCTCGGGTGATGCCTGGTGTTTGCGGTGATGCTCAAATGTATCTTCTGATGATGTCGGCCGTTGACCTTATCCCCGCGCGGTGCGAACAAAATATCCGTCTTCCCAAAACTCACCGCCCCAAAGATGCTTTCTGACCTCCGGGTGTTCCCGAAAAATCCCGCCGGCACTGATGCTCTTGAGCATCCCCACCATCCGGGCCATGCTATACCGCGGAGGAAAAGACGAGAAAACATGAACATGATCGACACTGACCTCCAGCGCCTCGATCACAAATCCAAGACTCCATGCGATCTCGTCGAAGATCTCCTCCACCCGCACCTGAAGATCGCCCCGCAAAATCCACTTGCGATACTTGGGCGCCCACACCAGATGATACTTCGTGTCACAGACCGCGTGGCTTGTCCCGCGCAGCACCATGCTGCCCGTATAGACTATCCCCTCCTGCCTGCGGCAGGAAAAACTTATCATCCCCGTTTACAAAACGGGGGATTCAAGCTTTAATTTTCATAAAGCCTTTCGAAAAGAGGCAGGGCCATGACGGATCCTGCCTTTTCTCTCCATGTCAAAGAGGATCCTCTTTGACATTTGGGAAGGCTGTGCAATAATGGCGGCCGGGAGGCGGGTTGACATGAGAGTCATCGATTTCCATATTCACATCGGAACGCAGGATCAGTTTCTGCCCTGGGTCATGGAGTTTTTCAAAAAGAACAATCCCCACTATGCGGAAAACTTCGCTGAAAGCATCACACCGCAGGGGGCCGTGGCCTTTTTGAAATCCCACGGCATCGACCGGTCTGTTGTGCTCGCCGAATATGCCCCCAAGGCGTCGGCGATGGTGACTAATGAATTCGTGTCTCAATTCTGCGAAGGGCATGAGGAGCTTATCCCCTTCGGCTGCCTGGATTTCAGCGACAGGAGACCCTATGAGGAACAGGCGAGACACGCGGTGGAAAAACTCCGCATGAAGGGCTTCAAGCTGCTTCCTTCCTACCAGCACTTCTACCCCAATGATCGGGCGCTGTATCCTTTCTACGAGTATCTTCAGTCCCTGGGGATGCCCATCATGTTTCACACGGGCACATCCATATTTCACGGCACCCGGATCAAGTACGCGGACCCGCTGCTGCTGGATGAGGTTGCCGACGATTTCCCCGATCTCAACATCGTCATGGAACACGGGGGACGGACCTTCTGGTACGACAGGGCCGCCTGGCTCGTCTCGAAATACCCGAACATGCACATCGGTATCGCCGGGATCGCCACAAGGCACCTGCCGAAATTTTTCCCGAGGCTCGAACAATACGGAGACCGTTTCGTCTTCGGCAGCGACTGGCCGGGGGTCGCCGACATCCGGGGGCTGATCGACAGGGTATACGCCCTTCCGTACGGCAACGAAACCAAAGAAATGATCCTCTGCAAGAATGCGGAGAGGCTGCTGGGCCTCGTCGGTTAGATCCCCGAACTCGGAACACAGCGACACGGGGCGATTCGTGCGCCTGCATTTGAAGGAGAAACCGGGGAAGGCGGGCCGAAACCCTTTCCTTCGAAAAACGGTCCGCAAGGGCCGCGGCAGCCGGGGCATGGCCCCGCCGCGACGAGGAGATGGAAGCCGATCCGACCGACCCGACCGTGAAGATCAGAGTTTCTTTTTTTGTGATTTGTATTAGAATGAAAAGCCGCAGCCACAGAGAAATCGAAACCATACGGAGGAACCATCGATGAGCCTGAAGGACAAGTATGCCATCGTCGGCGTCGGCTACACCCCCCAGGGCGTCGTCCCCGGTCGGACGATCCTCAGCTTTCACCTGGAGGCTTGCGCCAACGCCATTTCGGATGCCGGGTTGAAAAAGGAGGATGTGGACGGCCTGATCTGTTATCGTCACTTGCCCCCCTCCACAGGGGAAACGGACGTCACGCCTTACCTGGTGGCACAACACCTGGGCATCTCGCCCGTCTTTCTGGCCCAGGACGCCAACTGATCCAGGAGTCACCTCATGCACGCAGTTGGCGTGCTGGAAGCCGGGTTATGTCGTCATGTGCTGCTCTCCTACGGTGACTGCGGCCGTTCGGGGAACAGCATGATGCAGCTGCTTGCGAACTTGAACGCCGAGGACGCCGTCTTCGGTCACTTCGGCGCCACAGGGGGGTACGCTCTGGCGGCCCGCCGGGCCATGCACGAGTTCCATACGGGCCCCGACACCTGGAAGCAGATCGCCGTCGGGCAGCGCAAATGGGCCAACCTGAACCCCCGGGCCGCGATGTACGGCCGGACCATGACCGAAGCGGACTATGACCGTTCGCCCTGGATCGTCGAGCCTTTTCGGACGGCCGACAATTGCCTTTTGACCGACGGCGGCCGGGCCTGCATTCTCACCACACTGGAACGGGCCCGGGACCTGCGCCATCCGCCCGTGACGATCATGGGCCTGGGGATGTATAACCCCGCCGCCGACATCGCCCCGGCCCGCCACCTGGCCGGCCCCACCGGCGCACGCCGGGCCGGGGAAACGGCTCTCCGCATGGCCGGGATCACCCTCGACGATATCGACGCCTGCGAAATCTACGACTGTTTCACCTACACCGTCGAGATCACCCTCCAGGACTACGGATTTTTCAAGCCCGGCGAAGGGAAGGACTGGCTCCAGGGAGGGACCATCGGGCCCGGGGGCCGGATGCCGGTCAACACCTCCGGGGGACAGCTTTCTGAAGCCTACTACATGGGTCTGACTCCCCTGACCGAGGGCGTCATGCAGCTGATGGGCCGTTGCGGCGAGAGGCAGCTCGGCCCCAAGACGGGCAACAAAAAGCCGGAGATCATCCTGTGCAGTGACAACGGCGGGATCCTGCAAAGCCACGCTTGCTACATCCTGAAGAGGGGATAAAAATGACATCCAGGAAACCTTTGCCGAAGATCAACGCGGATACAGCGGCTTTCTGGGAGGGATGCCGGGAACACGAACTCAGGATCCAGAAATGCGGCGAATGCGGACATCTTCGCTGGCCGCCGGCTTTTCTCTGTCCTCATTGCCTGTCGGGGAAGACGGAATTGGTCAGGGCTTCCGGCCGGGGGACCGTCTATTCCTACACGGTTTATCGCGTGGCTTTCGACCCGGCTTTCCGGGGGGACCTTCCTTACGTCGTGGCCCTGGTGGCGCTGGAAGAGGGCCCCCACCTCGTGACGAACATCGTGGGGTGCGATCCCTCCGCGGTGTCCTGTGACATGCCCGTGGAAGTGGTGTGGGACGACGTGACCGAAACGGTGTCCCTCCCCAAATTTCGGCCGGCGGCGAGATGACGAACCATCAGGGGAAGTGAAGCGGAAGGTCAGAACACCGCCGGAGAGTTCGAAAAAAGGCCGATGAAATCATCGGCCTTTCTGTTGATACGCCGTTACGGACGGAGACACCGGACCTATGATGCCGTCTCGAAGGACCGGTCGAGGAGCCGGACGGTGACCTCGTCACCCGCCCTGAAAGACCTCGCATCCTCGGGGAAAATGATCAGGCCGTTGGCCATGACCATGGACTTCAGGATCCCCGAACCCTGCCCGCCCGTTGTCACGGCGTAGTACCTCCCTTCCCTCAGCTCCACGACGGCCCGCAGGAAATGCCTCAAGGCGGTATCCTTGTGGAGGTCTTCCATCAGGACGGCCTTCACGACAGGCCTGAAGAGACTCGTGCAGCCCGACATTTTGAGGATGGCCGGGCGGACGAACTGCTCGAAGGAGACCATGACGGATACGGGGTTTCCCGGAAGTCCGAAAACCGGAACACCCCCGATCGCGCCGAAGGCGAGAGGCTTTCCCGGCCGCATGGCGACGGACCAGAAATGCATCGCACCCAGCTCCCCCATGACATGTTTGACGAGGTCGTAGTCGCCCACGGAGACACCGCCGGAGGTGACGATGAGATCGGCGCCCCCGGCCGCCTCGAACTTGGACAGGAGATCCTCGCGCCTGTCGCGGGCGATACCGAGGCGAAGCGGTACGGCCCCGCAGTCGGTCACCAGGGCGGCAAGGGAGTAGCTGTTCGAGTTCATGATCTTTCCCGGGACAAGCTCCCCGCCGATGTCCACCAGTTCGTCGCCCGTGGAAAGGACGGCCACCTTCGGCCTCTCGTAAACGGCGATATCGCGGCGGTTGAGCGCGGCAAGCATCCCCACCTCCGCCGGCCGGATGACCTTCCCCTTCGGGATGACGAGTTCCCCCCTCTTCACGTCCTCGCCGGCCGGCCGTATGTCGATCCCCTTCTCCGCGGAAGCAAAGACCCGGACGCGGTCCCCGTCCTTCTGCGTGTCCTCGACACGAATGACGGCATCGGCACCCGCGGGAATCGGCGCGCCCGTCATGATCCTCACGGCCTGGCCGGGCCCGACGGTCTTTTTCGAAATTCTGCCCGCCGGCACATCGTCAATCACGGCAAGGACAGCGGGCTTTTCTCTTGATGCGCCCAGGGTATCCTCAGACCTCAGGGCATAGCCGTCCATGGCCGAATTGGCAAGTGACGGGATGTCGCGGTTCGAGACGACATCCTCCCCCAGAACCCGCCCGAGGGCCTCGAGGATGGCCACCCTTTCGCACCGCAGAGGGTTGATGACAGCCAGTATTTGTTCAAGGGCTTTATCGACGCTGATCATAGGTCCTCCCTTCCACAGACGGTGAAACTTCTGAAGGGTGATTCGCTCATGAAGGGGCTTTCCGTCAAAAACACGAATTCTTCAATGTGAAAGACGACGGACATTCCCTCAATATCCTTCAACCGCCGGTCCATTTGTTGTGACGCCATGACGGAAGACACGGTACACCCAGGCCTGGTAGGCGATCACGATGGGAACGAAAATGACCGCCACAACGGTCATGATGCGAAGGGTGTAGATGCTGGAAGAGGAATTGAAGGCCGTCAAGCTGAATGCCGGGTCGAGACTCGACGGGACCAGGTTCGGGTAGAGGCCGACAATCCCCGTCAGCGTCACCGTCACGATGGCGATGCAGGAGGCGAGAAAGGCCCTGGAGGCGTCCGACCTTGCCAGGAAAAAACGCGCGGCGATGAGGCCGCAGACGGCTGCAGCCGGCACAATGAACCAGAGGGGGCTTCGCAGGAAGTTGTCATAGAGCCGAGTCGCAAAGGCCGTGTAAATGAGAAAAATGACGGCGACAAGCGCAAGGGCCCGCCACGCCTGCGCGGCCGTCGAAGCCGCTTTTTTACTCAACTCGCCCCCGGTCCGCAGAGCGAGCCACAGGCCGCCGTGAACGGAGAAAAGAAGGACGAAAAGGGCACCCGTCAGAAGCCCGTAGGGGTTCAAGAGCGAGAAGAGGCTGCCGTGATAGCCCCGGGCATCCATGGGGAGACCCTGGAAGATATTGCCGAAAGCCACACCGAAGAGAAACGCCGGAACAAAGCTTCCGGCGAAGATGGCCGCGTCCCAGCTTCTTTTCCATCCCGCGCTCTCGATCTTTCCCCGGAACTCGAGAGCGACCCCCCGGATGATGAGCCCGAAGAGGATGATCAGGAGGGCCGAGTAGAGGTAGCTGAACATGAGGGCGTAGGTGGCGGGAAAAGCCGCAAAGGTGGCGCCCCCCGCCGTGACAAGCCAGACCTCGTTGCCGTCCCAGACGGGGCCGATGCTGCGGATGATCGCCCTTTTTTCAGTGTCATCCTTCCCGAGAAGGTTGTAGAGCATCCCCACGCCGAGGTCGAAACCGTCGGTCATGAAATAGGCGGTCCAGAGAATACCCCACAGCACGAACCAGGTGATCTGATACTCCATGTCAACCCTCCCTAATATGCCACACCCGTGTCATCAGGCCCCTTTCCGGCGAATCTGGCCAGGAGGTAAATGTCCAGGATACCGAGGAAGCTGTAGAAAAAACCGAACCCGACGAGCGAGGCCATGACCTGCGAGGGCTCGATGCTTCTCGAAACACCCTCCGACGTCCGCAGGACCCCGTAGACGATCCAGGGCTGGCGCCCCATCTCCGCCACGATCCATCCCAGCTGTGCCGCGATGTAGGGAAGCGGGACGGCGTAGAGCATGATCCGGAGAAAGAGCGGGCTGGACTCCAGTCGGTCCTTTCTCGCGAGGTACCAGGCCACGAAGGCGAGGCCGATGAAAAGGAACCCCAGCCCGACCATAACCCTGAAACTGACGAAGACCGGCATGACGGGGGGCCGGTCCTTCTCCGGGAATTCCTTGAGACCCTTGAGTTCGGCATCCCAGTCCCTGTAGGCCAGGAAACTCACTATCTTGGGGATGCCGAACGCCTCGACGGAGTTGCGCTCATTTTTCGTATCCGGGATCAGGATCAGGTAGAAAGGAACCCCCTCCCGGGTGTCCCACAGGGCCTCCATGGCGGCAAGCTTCGCCGGCTGGACCCTTCCCGCCTCGGCGCCGTGGAAATCCCCGATGACGACGACAAGGACGGCGCTCGCAAGAGCGAAGGTAGCGGCCATCCGGAAAGAGCGCTTGAAGAAGGCCAGGTGCTGTTTTCGGAGGATATGGTATGCCGATACGGCCATTACGAAAAAGGCACCGACAACGTAACCCGCGACGATGGTGTGGCCGAACTTAAGCCACCCGTAACTGTTCGTCAGGACGGCCCAGAAATCAACCATCTCCGCGCGGCCGTTGCGGAGCACGTAACCCACGGGATGCTGCATCCAACCGTTGGCGATCAGGATCCAGAGCGCCGAGAGGTTCCCCGCGAGGGCCACAATCCAGATCGACAGGCAATGGACCTTCTTGGAGACACGGTCCCATCCGAAGATCCACAGGCCGATGAAGACCGACTCGAGGAAGAAGGCCACCGTGGCTTCGATGGCCAGAGGCACGCCGAAGATGTCCCCGACGTACTTGGAGTATTCCGCCCAGTTCATTCCGAACTGAAACTCCAGGGTAATCCCCGTCACGACACCCACGACGAAGTTGATCAGGAAGAGCTTTCCCCAGAATTTCGTCATCCGGAGATAGAGTTCGTCCCCCGTCCGGACATAAAGCGTCTCCATCCAGGCAACGAGCAGGGAAAGACCCAGGGTGAGGGGGACGAAAATGAAGTGGAAACCCGCCGTCATGGCGAATTGAATCCTGCTTAGGGTAACGGTATCCATCGGATTTTCCTCTGGAAGACGCGCATGGTTTGCCGAAGGAACATTCGTTGTTTTTCGGCGGCAAGCGATTATATACAAGATTCCCCCGTCCGACAACATAATTGAAAAATATATTGCCCTGATCCCGACCCGTAACCCCTTTTACCCTTGAATAAAGGGCACCCATGAAATATATTATAAAAATGGCTTAAGGCGAAGGGCTGAAAGCAAATGGATAATGGCTGAAGGCGAAGGGCGAAGGGCTGAAGGCAGGTTTCCAGTTTTGCGTTTTTGATTTTGAGCCGTGAATCAAACCGGGGCCGGAGAAATGGCATGACCGAAATCCAGAGGGAAATCAAACGTCTCGTCCGGCGGAGAAACGCCATTGTCCTTGCCCATTACTACCAGCGCGACGAAATCCAGGACATCGCCGACTTTCTGGGGGATTCCCTCGCCCTCAGCATGAGCGCCGCCCGGACGGAGGCGGACGTCATCGTCTTCGCGGGCGTGCACTTCATGGCGGAAAGCGCCGCCATCCTCTGCCCGGGGAAAACGGTCCTCCTGCCCCGGCTCGAGGCGGGATGCCCCCTGGCGGACACGATCACCCCCAGGGAACTGGAGGCGGCCCGAAGACAGTACCCCGATGCCGCCGTCGTCACCTACATCAACTCCTCGGCGGCCGTGAAGGCGAAGAGCGACATCATCTGCACCTCGGCAAACGCGCTCCGGGTGGTCAACTCCCTCAGGGACGCGAAGAAGATTCTCATGGTTCCCGACGGGAACCTCGCCCGCTACACGGCCCGCTTCACCGACAAGGAGATCATCCCGTGGAAGGGGTTCTGTCCCGTCCACCACTACGTCACGCCGGAGGAGGTGAAGGCGGTGAAGGCCCGGCATCCCGGCGCGGTGTTCGCCGCCCACCCGGAGTGCACCGAGGAGGTGCTGGCCCTCGCCGACTTCGTCGGCAGCACCACGGGAATCATCCGCTACGGCCGGGAGACCGAGGCGAAAGAAGTCATCATCGGCACTGAAAGAGGCGTGATGCATCAGCTCCGGAAGCAAAACCCGGGCAAGACCTTCATTCTCGCCTCGGAGAGGCTTTCCTGCGAGACCATGCGGTCCATCACCCTCGAGGATGTCCGCAGTGCCCTCGAGGGCATGAAGCACGTCATCACGGTGCCCGCAGCAATCGCCGCGCCGGCGAAGAAGGCCCTGGACCGCATGCTCGAAATTTCATGATTTGCGGCAAGGAGACGTGTATTTCATCCGGTGAACAGCGAAAAAAAGCTCGAACATATTCTGACGGACCCCGCTCTTCACGAGGTCCTCGAACGGATCCAAAAAGGCGAAGGCCACCTGAGGCTGGGCGGTCTTCGCGGTTCCTCAAAACCCCTCCTCATCAGCATTCTCTCGAAGATCCTCGAAAGGCCCCTGCTTGTCGTTTCCGCAACACCCGAGGAGGCCCGGGACCTCTGCCGCGATATCGGCTTTTTCCGTGGAAACGGGACATCCCTGTTCCCGGCCCGGGATATCCTTGACGCCGGCGTTCTGGCGCCCCGAAGGGACGTGGAGCTCAGACGCGCCGAGGCCCTTCACCGGCTGTCTGCCGGTGAGGACGTCGTCGTCGTGGCGCCCCTTGCCGCGATCCTCCAGAAGGTCGTCCCGAAGGGTATTTTCACGTCTTTCGTGGAAAAAATCTCTATCGGCGACGCGCCGGATCGCGATCACCTGGCCGAAAAGCTCGTCTCCGGGGGCTACCGGCGGCTTCCGCTCGTCGAGGAGGAGGGTGACTTCAGCATTCGGGGAAACGTCATCGACGTCTTCCGACCCGGCGTCCCGAAACCCTACCGGATGCTCTTCGCCGGCGACGAGATCGAATCGATCCGCGAGTTCGACGCCGCCTCGCAACGCTCAGGCCGGGAACTCGATGAATTCACCCTTATACCGGCGAGAGAACTCATCCTGACGGCCGAAGCACGCGCGCGGGCGCTTTCGAACCTGAGGGACCGGGCGAACGAACTCGATCTCTCCCGCGCGGCCCGTGACTACCTCGCGGAGATGGTCTCGGGGGACCCTGAAAGTCCCGTGAACCCTCAGCTCCTTCCCCTGTACTACACCGACCCCGGAGGACCGCAGGGCCTCGATCCCTTCCTTGGATATCTCGGATCCCGGTGCATCGTCGTCTTCGACGACCCCTTCTCGCTCCGACGCGCCGGCGACCGGCTCGAGGAGGAACTGGACCGCTTCATCAAGCGCGCGAAGGAAGAGGAGAAGTACTGCCCGGAAAAAGAAAGCCTCTATGTGGAGACGGAAAGCATATTCGCCCACGGCGACGGCCAGCGGCTTACCATCGAAAGCCTCGAACTCGACGGCGCGTCCCCGGGGGAGACGGCCATCCGGTTTCGCACGGAAACGGATCTCGGGATCGGCCGGGACAGGGCTGCGGTGATCAGCAGGGAGGAGAGCATTCTCGCGCCGGTTGCCGAGAAGATCCGCGGCTGGATCGGCGAGGGGAACCTCGTCGAGTTCCTGTGCGCGGGCGAAGAGGATGTCCAGCGGATGACCCACCTGCTGGAGGCCCACGGGCTTCCGATCGTGCAGGCGATGGACGCCTTCGCCGGGGATCTTGCACGGCATGGCGGGCGTGGCGGTCTTGTCCTGAGAAAGGGGCGGATCGGCAGGGGGTTTTTCTTCCCGGGACTGAGGCTCGTCGTCTTCAGCGAGGAGGATATCTTCGGGAAAAAGACGAGGCAGCGAAGGCCCCGGCCCGCACGGGAAGGCTATTTTCTCCGGTCTTTCGGCGAACTCCGGGAGGGCGACTTCGTCGTCCACACCGATCACGGCATCGGCATCTATCAGGGACTCAAGCGGCTGGACGTCGGGGACATCGAAAACGACTTCCTCCTTCTCGAGTATCAGAACAGTGACCGCCTTTACATCCCCGTGCACCGCCTCGACATGATCCAGCGCTACATCGGCCCCGACGGGCACGCACCCAAGATCGACCGGCTGGGCGGAACCTCCTGGGAGACGGCAAAACGGAGGGTGAAGAAGGCCGTCCATGAGATCGCCGAGGAACTCGTCTCGCTTTACGCCGCCCGCGGGGTGCTGGAGGGCCACGCCTACGGCCCCCTCGACCGCTACTACGAGGAATTCGCATCGGCCTTCGAGTACGAGGAGACGCAGGACCAGGCCAGAGCGATCGAGGACATCCACTTCGACATGGGCTCGCCGAAACCCATGGACCGGCTGATCTGCGGCGATGCGGGATTCGGCAAGACGGAGGTGGCCATCCGGGCTGCCTTCCGGGCCGTCATGGAAGGGAAACAGGTGGCCATGCTCGTCCCCACGACGATCCTCGCGGAACAGCACTACCAGACGTTCTTCAGGAGACTGACCCGCCACCCCGTACGCGTGGAGGTCCTGAGCCGCTTCAGGACACGGGAACAGCAGAAGCGGATCGTCGAGGACCTCGCGAAGGGGAACGTCGACATCGTCATCGGCACGCACCGGGTCCTTCAAGCAGACGTGGCCTTCAAGGATCTCGGGCTCGTGATCATCGACGAGGAGCAGCGCTTCGGCGTCACCCACAAGGAGAAACTCAAGAAACTCCGAACCCTCGTGGATGTGCTCACCCTCACGGCCACCCCCATCCCGAGGACGCTCCAGCTGTCGCTCGTGGGCATCCGCGACCTCTCCATCATCAACACGCCTCCTGAGGGGAGGCTGTCCATCAAAACCTACGTGCTCGAATTCGACGAAGGTGTCATCATCGACGCCATCCGAGGGGAGATCCGCCGCGGCGGCCAGGTCTTCTTCCTCCACGACCGCGTTCAATCCATCGACCGGATGGCCGGCATGATCCGGAAGCTCGTCCCCGAATGCAGGGTTGCCGTCGCCCACGGACAGATGAAGAGCCGGGAACTCGAGGACGTCATGGTCCGATTCCTGCGGCGGGAATACGACGTCCTCGTGAGCACCACCATCATCGGTTCCGGGCTCGACATCCCCACGGCGAACACCATCATCATCAACCGGGCGGATCGCTTCGGGCTCTCGCAGCTCTACCAGCTGCGAGGCCGGGTGGGACGTTCCAACGAGGAGGCACAGGCCTACCTGCTGATCCCGAAGGGGGCCCCGCTGCCGAAGGACGCCCAGAAAAGGCTCCAGATCATCAAGGAGTTCACCGATCCCGGATCGGGTTTCCAGATCGCCTCCCACGACCTGGAGATCCGCGGCGCGGGGAACCTCGTGGGCATGTCGCAGTCGGGACACATCTCCGCCGTGGGTTACGAGATGTACATCACCCTCATGGAAAAAGCCGTCCGCGAGCTGAAGGGAGAGCCGCTGAGAGAGGAAGAAGTCCGCCCCGAGATCAACCTGGGGCTTCCCGCCTTCATCCCCGACGAGTACATCACCGACATGCACCGCAGACTCGTGACCTACAAGCGGCTGTCCATGGCGGCAACCGATGAGGACGTAAACGACATCCGGGAGGAACTCGCGGACTGCTTCGGTTTCGTGCCGCCGCAGGTCGAAAACCTCCTCGAAGTCATCGGCATCCGCAACCGGCTGAAGGCGGTCATGGGTGAACGGATGGACTACAACGGGAAGGGCCTGGCCATCGCCTTCCACCGGGAAAGCACGATCGACCCGGCGAGGATCCTTCATCTCTCGAAAACGCGCATGAAGGGGCTCCGGCTCACGCCGGATCACAGGCTCTCCCTCACACTGCCGGGACTCAAGGATGATGACATCCTGCGGCAGGCGAAGAACATTCTGGAGGAGCTCACCGCCTCATGACGAAAACACCGGAGACACCCGCCGGAGCGAAGACCTGGAAGGAAGAGGTTTTCGCCCTGTTCGGGACTCTCAGGGATGCCCTGATAAGAAAAATAACCGCTCCGCGGCCGCGGGGTCCGCTTCCCTACGCCCTCGTCGTTTTCGCCGTGTTCGTGGGGCTTCTTGCCTTCTTCTACCGGGACGTGCTGTCGGAACCCTTTCGGAAGGGCGTGGCGACCGTGAACGGGGAAAAGATCACCCAGCGCGAGTTCGAAAGGGTTTTCAGCCGCCACATGGAAACCTTCGGCCAGGGATCGGCCTTCGACGAAGACGAAATCGAAGGACTGAAGCACGAGATCCTCGACGACCTCATCGCCCGGCGGATCATGCTCCAGCAGGCGAGAAAGCTCCATATCACCGTCAGCGACCGCGAACTCGCCGGCAGGATCGAGGAGATCAAGAAAGACTACGAATCCGGCGAGAGTTTCTACGGGGCCTTCCGGGAGGGCAAGATGGACTATACCACCTGGGCGGAGGAGCTGAAAAAGCGGCTGATCCTGGAAAAGCTCATCCAGTCCGAAGTCAATGCCCGTGTCGAGGTCTCCGACGATGAAGCCCGCCGGTACCACGCGGCCAACCGGCGGGGATACGTTACGGACGAAGGAGTCCACCTGGCGCAGATCATCGTCACGGAGGATGCCGAGAGGGAAAAGGCCCTGGAGCGATTGAAGAACGGCGAGGATTTTGATAAAGTCGCCCGGGATGTTTCCAGCGGCCCCGAACGGGAGCGGGGAGGCGACATCGGGTATTTCAGCCGGGGCATGCTTCCCGAGGTCGTCGAGAAGGAGGTGTTCGCCCTGCCCGTCGGCCGGACGAGCAGAGTCATCAAAAGCCCTTACGGTTATCACATCTTCAAGGTGCTGAAGAGGGAGCGGAAGGGGACGGGCCGTTTCGAAGACGTCCGTGAACGGGTGATACAGGATTTGAGAGAAGAAAAGGAGGAAACGGCTTTCCTCGACTGGCTCGAGACCCTGAGGGCCTCATCGGTCGTCGAGATCGACGAGGAGGCCATGGGGCGGATCCGGCTGGAATAAGCGTAAACGCAGCGACGGGTTTCGCGTTTCGAGTGGTGAACGGGACCCGGGAGATCTGAAGTTGAAAGGTTCGGAAGGCAGGAAGATGAGCCGTCGGGGAAATGAGCCTTCAGCCTTTTGCCTTTAGCCATAAGCCTCCGCCCAGGAGGCCAATTGACCAGACGGACCAGAGAGGCCGGATCGGAGAGAGGGATGAGAAAGAAACCGAAATGGATGATGATCGTTACGGTGTGGATGTTTTTCGCATTCCCCGCGGGCGCGGAAGTGGCGGACCGGATTGTCGCCATCGTAAATGACGACGTGATCACCCTGCAGGAACTCAACACAGCGTCCGAAGCCTTCGTCCGGCGGGTCGAAACAAGCAATCCCGACATTCCCAGAGACAAGATCCGTGAAGAAGTCCAGTTGCCCGTGCTGAACAACTTGATCGAGGAGGCGCTTCTCAAGCAGGAGGCCAAGCGCCTGGGAATCACCGTGAAGGACGAGGAGGTCACGGCAACGATCAACGATCTGCTGGCGAAGAGAAAATGGAAACTCGAGGACGTCAAGGCGGGCCTCGAGAAAGATGGTGTGAGCTTCGAAGAATACCGCGAGGCAACCCGAAACAACATGATCAAGGGCCGGGTCATCCGGAGGGAGATTCAGTCGAAAATTGCCGTGAGCAACGAGGAGATCGGCAATTACTACCGCGATCACCGCGATGAGTATGAGGGCAAGGAGGCGGTCAGGATCCGTCAGATCATGATCCCGGCCCCGGCGGCCTCCGAGGCGGACATCCGGAGCCTGAAGAAAGCCGAAGCCGAGGACGTTTTGAAGAAACTGAAAGAGGGGGTCCCCTTCGAACAGCTGGCGGCCCAGTATGCCCGCGGCGAGGGAGCGGGCATGAGCGGGGACATGGGTTTTGTCGAGAAGGGCTCCATGCTCTCCGCCGTCGACGAAGTGGCTTTCAAGCTGAAGATCGGCGACACGAGCGATGTGATCGAGTCCCCCCAGGGTTTCCACATCATCCAGATCCTCGACAAGAGAGGCGGGGGGATGAAGCCCCTGCCCGTCGTGCGCAACGAAATCGAAGACGCCATCGGCCGGGAAAAGGCGGAAAAGAAATACGGCGAATGGATGACGGAGCTTCGGAAACGGTCCTACATCGAGATCCGGCTCAAGCCGGCAGGCGCCAGGCCTTAGGAAAGAGAAGACGGGCTTCGGGACCCGGCTATCCGGGGCAAGGTCCGGGAAACCAGATGGACACGATCAGAATTAAAGGGGCGTCCCAGCACAACCTCAAGAACATCAACATAGACATCCCCCGGAACCGGCTCGTCGTGATCACAGGGGTCAGCGGTTCCGGCAAATCCTCCCTGGCCTTTGATACGGTTTACGCCGAAGGCCAGCGGCGATACGTGGAGTCCCTCTCCACCTACGCCAGGCAGTTCATCGGGCAGATGGACAAGCCCGAGGTGGAATCGATCGAGGGCCTTTCCCCCGCCATCGCCATCGAGCAGAGAACGGCAAGCCACAACCCCCGATCCACCGTCGGCACCGTCACGGAGGTCTACGATTACCTGAGGCTCCTGTACGCCCGGATCGGCGTCCCTCACTGCCCCGGTTGCGGGCGGGAGATCCGGTCCCAGACGATCGACATGATGATGGACCGGGTCACGGCGCTGCCCGAGAAGACCGGTGTCACGATCCTGTCGCCCCTCGTCCGGGGAAGAAAGGGCGAATTCCAGAAAGAGCTGGGAAGGCTCCGGAAGGAGGGCTACGTCCGGGTCCGGATCGACGGGGAGGTCCGCGACCTTGCCGACGATATCCCCCTGGACAAGAACAAGCGTCACGACATCGATGTCGTCATCGACCGTCTCGTCATCCGGGAAGGTCTCCGGAAACGCCTGCGGGATTCCCTGGAGATCGCGTCGAAGCTCTCGGAGGGCCTGGTCCGGATCGATGTGAAGGGCGGCGAGGAACTCCTCTTCAGCGAACGATACGCCTGCCCCGTTTGCGGGATCGGCATCCCCGATCTCGCCCCGCGGATGTTTTCCTTCAACAGCCCCTACGGGGCCTGCCCCGAGTGCGGAGGGCTGGGGTCGAAGATGTTCTTTGACGAGGATCTGGTCGTTCCGGACCCGGGCCTTTCCGTCCGGGAAGGCGCCATCGCCCCCTGGGAAAAAAGAAACTCCATGTACTTTCACCAGATGCTCGAGGCGCTCTCCCGCCACTACTCCTTCGACATCAACAGGCCCTACAAGGACTTGCCCGAAAAGATCCGCCGGGTGCTCCTGTACGGGTCGGGGGACGAGGCGATCCGGTTTTTCTCGGATTTCGGGGGGAAGCGCCAGTTTTTCACCCGACCCTTCGAGGGCGTCATCCACAACCTGAACCGCCGATACCTGGAAACGGAATCGAGCGACGTGAGGGCCGAGCTCGAGCGTTATCTCAACCTGAGCGAATGCCCCTCATGCCGCGGCTCCCGTCTGAAGAAGGAGAGCCTGGCCGTCACCGTGGGCGGAAAAAACATCCACGAGCTCTGTCGGCTGCCCATCGCGGAGGCCGCCGCCTTCGTGGATACCCTGCCGCTTACGGAACCGGAACGGGCGATCTCGGAGCGGATCGTGAAGGAAATCCGCCAACGGCTCCGGTTCCTCCTCGACGTGGGCATGGATTACCTGAGCCTGGAGCGTTCCTCGGGGACCCTCTCCGGCGGAGAGTGGCAGAGAATCCGGCTTGCCACCCAGATCGGTTCGGGTCTGACGGGCGTTCTCTACGTGCTGGACGAGCCGACGATCGGCCTCCACCCGAGAGACAACCGGAGGCTCATCTCAACGCTGAAACGCCTGAGGGACATGGGCAACACCGTGCTCGTCGTCGAGCACGACGCCGAAATGATGACGGCCGCCGACGACATCATCGACATGGGCCCAGGTGCGGGGCTCGATGGCGGCGAGATCGTCTTTCACGGAACCCCGGAGGAGATCGCCGCAAGCGACGTGTCACTCACGGGAAAGTACCTGTCGGGTCGGCTTTCGATCCCGCCGCCCGGCCGAAGAAGGCCCCTCCCCCGCCGCTTCATCATCCTCGAGGGCGCTTCGGCAAACAACCTCAAGAACATCGACATACGGATCCCCACGGGGCTTTTCACCTGCGTGACCGGCGTTTCCGGCTCGGGTAAAAGCACCCTGGTCATCGAGACCCTCTACCGTGTCCTCTCCCGCAGGCTCGACCGGTACCGGGGGAGGATCGGAAAGGTGAAAAACGTCAAGGACCTGGGGGGAATCGAACGCGCGGTCATCATGAACCAGCAGCCCATCGGCAGGACCCCGCGCTCCAACCCGGTGACCTACACGGGGGCCTTCGCTCACATCCGCGAACTCTTTGCACAGCTTCCGGAATCCAGAACGATGGGATACCGGGCCGGGCGCTTCAGCTTCAACGTGAAGGGGGGGCGCTGCGAGGCCTGCGAGGGAAACGGACTGATCCGGATCGAAATGCACTTCCTGCCCGACGTGTACATCACCTGCGACAGCTGCCGGGGGCGGCGCTTCAACCCGGAGACGCTGGAGATCCGCTACCGGGGCATGAACATCGCCGATGTCCTGGACATGACCGTCAGCCAGGCCCTCTCCTTCTTCGAGAACATTCCCGCCGTCCGGGCGAGGCTCCAGCTCCTCCACGACGTGGGTCTCGGGTACGTCAAGCTCGGCCAGTCCGCCACCACCCTCTCCGGCGGCGAGGCGCAGCGGATCAAGCTCGCGCGGGAACTGGGCAAGCCGAGCAGCGGGAAGACCCTTTACATCCTCGACGAGCCGACAATCGGACTCCACTTCGCCGACGTGGAGAGGCTGCTGGCGGTCCTGGGGAGGCTCGTCGACATGGGGCACACCGTCGTCGTCATCGAACACAACCTCGACGTGATCAAGTGTGCCGACCATATCATCGACCTCGGGCCCGAGGGCGGGCCGGGCGGCGGGGAGATCATCGCCGCAGGCACGCCCGAGGAGGTGGCCCGGTCCGGGCGGTCCATGACGGGGCGGTTTCTCCGCAAAATCATCGGCGGTGAGGCGGCATCCTGAAAAGAGAATGCGGAACGACCTGTTGACAGGATCTCGAATCATCGGGAATTGCAATTGCGGCTTTTCCCGTGTTCGGCGAATACCCGGCCGGACACGGGTTCATTCGGCGTAGCGGAGAAGGTGGGTGTTCCCGATGTTTACTCTCCGGAGGTGCCGACGGGCCGCCCGGTAGCATTCGTCGACCTGCCTCCTCGGGGTGACGGGCAGGTCCTGCATCATGAAATCGGGATGAAAGATGAGAAGCGAGTAGGGGATGGCGGGGTTGATGGCGGCGATGAAGCGTGCAATGGCCTCCACTTCCATCGCATCCACGTAATAAGGAACCAGGAGGGTGGTGGCCGTGAGGACATCCCTCCCGGGGAAAGCTTTCGCCACCCGGACGAAATTTTCAAAAGACCGTTCATTCTTTACACCGCAGAGGGCCAGGGCGAGGGCGGGGTTTCGGGCCTTCAGGTCGAACTTCACAACACCCCCGCTTTTCCCGGACAGACCGGCGGCCCGCTCCACCAGCCCGGGATTCCCGCAGCCGTTCCACTCCCAGCAGATTCTCTTCGAGTTGCCGCTCTCCTCGATGATGCGTTCGGAGACACGGAGGGCGAAAGCCATCTGCGGCTCCGGGGAACCCCCGAAGTAACAGACGCATCGGACATCCTCCGCGAGCGCCGCCCGGACCATGTCATCCTCCCGGACGGCCGGCGCCCGGGTGATCTCCTTGTGGGAAGCGTTCTGACAGAAGAGGCAGTCGAAGTTGCACCCGTAGAAGAAGACGGCGAGGTTGCACCCCCGCTCCCGCGAGCCGGCGCAGAACCAGGCCGCACAGCAGTTCGTGGGAAGAGAATCCCGGTAGGCATAGGCCAGCGCACTTCCCTTCGGTGCGACCGGCACCAGGCGCCCCCCCAGATTTCGGTGAAGGCCGCAAAATCCCTCCTCGCCCGGTGCCATCCGGCAGGCATTGGCGCAGAGGACACAACTTTTCCCCTCACCGCTTGCCGGCGGTCTAAGGGGAAGACCGAAGGCCTGCCGGTCCGGGTCGTGGAGGTGGACGATGTCCGCCTGATCCGCGGACGAACGAAGACAGTCGACACAGAGCTTGATCACCTTCGAGGCGACGGGGCTTTCACAGCGACTGCACTTCGTCATGACCCGATCCCTGTCTCACCGTGAAGGCCGCCCGTTTCGGTTGCCCAGGTCCCTCGTAATCCGAATAGGCGAGCTTCACGAGTTCCGTGTGGAAACCGGCGCTGAAAGCGATGTTCCCCCGGGTGGAAAGCACACCGGCCACATCGACATCGATCCCGTGGAGATTTCCGAAGGGCGGCATGGCGCCGCGCTCGCACCCCGGGAACGTGTCCTTGAAATCCTCCTCCGAGGCAAGCCCGGCGTTCCCGGCATCGAAGGCCTCCCGGAGTTTCCTGAAATCGACCCGGCAGGATGCGGGGAAAACCGCCATCACGAGGCGGCCGTTCTGCCTCACCATCACCGTCTTCGCGAGTTCCTTCCCCGGGGCATGGGCCGCCGCGGCGATTTCCCGGGTCCAGTACACCGGGGAATGAATCATGGTAACATGTTTCACATGGTGACTGTGCGGAAATTCCCTCCATTGCCTGAGCGGCATAGAGACCTCCTTCCTCCGAAGCCTTACTGGACGAGCGGGACTTCTCGCCGGGATCGGAGGGGAATGGACGGGGGAATTCGAAATGCGAAAATGGAACGGAAAAAGCACCGCAGTTCACGAATGACCCTTCCCGTCAACCATGACACGGCGTCTTCAATTTATCAAGAGGGATAAAATGCGGGGACCGAAGATGATCACGCCCACGATGACGGAAGCCACAGCGGCAACGAGAACGCCCCCCGCCGCGATATCCTTGGCCTTCTTCACGAGGGGATGAAGGCCGGGTGAGGTCGCATCGGCAAGGAACTCGAGGGACGTGTTCAGGGCTTCGGCCGCCCACACGGCGGCGATGGTGATCACGATCACACACCACTCCACCCGGGAAAGGCCGATGAAGAAACCGGCGGCCAGTACGACAAGGGTGACGAAGGCGTGAATTCGCGCGTTCGGCTGGGATACCAGCAGGCTGACGATGCCGGAGAAGGCGTAAACGAAACTTCGGGCTCTGCTCTTCAGTGCATCCATGGTCATGGACCTCCGGCACGCGCCGATCGACAGAGCCGGCCGGAGCCACGCTGAGGGGTCAGACCCTCGGCCACAGGATCATCTGCGTGCAACGAAAAAGGGCAAGGGTTCGCCCGGTGGCCTCATCGGTCACGACGGCATCCCACACCTGGATGGTGCGCCCCCCGCTGACCAGGGTGGCCTCGCAGGCCATCGTCCCTTCGCGCAGCGTGCTCAGGAAATTTGCCTTGACTTCGAGGGTGGTGAAGTTTTCCGCCCCTACGGGCAGGTGGGTAAAGGCCCCGTACCCGCAGGCGGTGTCTGCAAGGCCGATGATCGAGGCGGCGTGAAGAAAATCGTTCGGCGCCAGGAGGTCCTGGCGGATCTTCACACGACCCGTGACTTTCCCCTGCCCCAGGGAGAGCCACTCGATGCCGATGAGTTCCGGCAGGTATCCCCTGTTCCGGCGGTGCATCTTCTCCAGATCGATACCGGGCCTCAGACTTGCGAATTTTTCCTTGGATTCTTTCCCCATTGCCTCTTCCTTTCAGCGGTGCGCGGCAGGACCTCTGCCGCGCCTCGATTCTGGTGCTCTCTCAGCGGGAATCAGGAAGCCGCGTAGAGGATGTGATCTCCGATATACTTCCTGACCGTATCAGGAACAAGATACCGTATGGACATCCCTCCCCGGATCCGCCGGCGGATATCGGTGGAGTGGACATCGAAGAGGGTCACCTTCCGGAAAAACAGGGCGTAACCCGACGGCCCGATGAACCCGTCGACGGCCCTGTTGAATCGGAACCGGGCGGTAAAAACAGTCGGCAGGGCAACGCTCATGAGATCCTCGGGCTCCGTCTCGGGCTCGGTCATAATGACGAAATGGCAGAGGGTGAGGAGCCTCTGCCAGTCTTTCCATTTCTGGATTTCCAGGAAGGCATCCTGTCCGAGGATGAAGTGGATCAGGAGCTCCGGCCCGTGCTTTTCCTGGAAATACCGGACGGTGTCGATCGTGTAGGACTTCCCCTCCCTCTTCTCCTCGATGTCGGAACAGGAAAAATGCCGGTTCCCTTCGATCGCCAGCATCACCATGGTCTTCCGGTGCTTGAAGTCGGTGAGGCCCTGGTGCGCCTTGAGCGGCGGGACTGCGGAGGGCACGAAGACGACCCGGTCGAGAGAAAACATCTCGAGCACTTCCTGAGCGCACCTCAGATGCCCGATGTGAATCGGGTCGAAGGTCCCCCCCATCAATCCCCACTTCATTTTCACCGTCTATCTGGTCTGTTTTGTCTATCTGGTCCGTCTGGTCCATTGGCCTCCTGGGCGGAGGCTTATGGCTTATGGCGTAAGGCTAAAGGCAAAAGGCTGAAGGTTCATTTCCCCAATTTCTCATCTTCTTACCTTCTGAACTTCTCAACTTCTGATCCATCCGGTTCTGCTTAACACTCGAAACTCAAAACTGTTTTCACCCTGTACTCGGTACCCGACACCCTGGCCCCTGTAACTTAGGTCCGGATCTGTCCGTTTCCATAGACAATGAACTTCGTCGTCGTGAGTTCCTCGAGGCCCATCGGCCCGAAGGCGTGAAGTTTCGTCGTGCTGATGCCGATCTCGGCGCCGAGACCGAGTTGGAAACCGTCGCTGAACCTTGTGGATGCGTTCACGAGGACCGTCGAGGAGTTGACCTCCGAGAGAAACCTCTGCGAGTTGGCGTAATCCCGGGTGACGATGGATTCCGTGTGAAGGGAGCCGTATTTCTCGATGTGCGCGGCGGCTTCGTCGAGACTGTCCACAACCCGGACGGCCAGGGTGAGATCGAGGTATTCGGCGTACCAGTCCTCCTCCCTTGCGGCCTCCATGTCGGGGACGACCGCACGGGCCTTCTCGCAACCCCGGAGGACGACGCCGGCCGCCCTGAGTTGCCGCGCCATCTCGGGGAGAAAAGCCCCGGCGATATTTTTGTGGACCAGGAGGGTCTCCATGGCGTTGCAGAC
>DAOTMG010000042.1:0-21721 GCA_035450185.1 Syntrophales bacterium
ATCTTTGCATCCCTCTCACGCTTTTGTAAACGAATTAATGACTCACTACACTAGTTATATATTTCATTATTTCATCCCCCTTCAGCTATTTGGTAGCCTCTACTGCACCATCGGTTGCGTCTATCTGGTTATGGAAAGTCCATTTCGGCGGAACATGTGTCACTTTATTATATCGTCCCTTAACTGTGACGGATTGACCACTGCTTATCGGAAGATGTCCACGACTATAAACGGTCATGCTAGCACCTTTGGAGTCCACTAATTTGAACGTAGTGTAATCATTTCCTCGTTTTGAAGTTCTGAATTCTAAATGGAGTGCCCCCCTGCGGTTAGGGTATCCGGACAGGATTTCATTAGGTTGCACATCTCCTCGAACTCCTTAGGCGGCACATAGCCGAGAGCAGAGTGCAGTCGCTTGCGATTATAAACGTCCTCGATGAAGTAGGGAAGACAATTTTGGACATCCTCTATCGTCCGGTACTCCCAGAGATAGACCTCCTCGGCCTTCAGGGTTTTGATGAAGCTCTCGGCCACCGCGTTGTCGTAGACTTCGGGCCCCGGTTTCGGCTTCGGGGTTGGACCAGGCTGATTGATGGATATTCTTAGATTAAGATCCCGGAAATCAGTGTTTTCATGCCTTAGAACATCATTTTCATGCCCCGAAATGCCGCCGTAAGAATCGCGTGCCCAGTGAAGGGCCGCACGCAGTAGCGGCCCTGGCCATTGGTTCGGCAGGCGCCAGGGGTTTCCTCACCGGATCCTCAGCAGTTCCCGGTTTATCTGATCCAGATCAAGCTCTTCCGGGTCAAATTCGCCGCCGACCCATTCAAGATATGATTCGTGATCTTTGTGACGGGGGTCCCGGATTGCTTCCAGGAAGTCGTTGTAGCCGTAAACGCCTCCGACATCTTCGGGCGGACAGGCCCTTTTGCCTGCCGTGCATTGAGGATATTTCACCCCCGGCTTGGGCATCAGGATTTTCTCGGCCAAGATCAGATGCTCCCAGCCATCACCGAAATCGTATTCATAGATAAAACGTGTCTTTTCCCGGAAAACGATTCGATTCATGCTGTAACGACGCTCATCGATCACAGGTTCCCAATCATCCGGACTGGGGACGCTGTAATACCGACCGTCGAAAATGAACTGATGCAGGTGACTATCCGTCCATCCCATGGCCAGCTGAAGTACCTTATGGAGCTTGTAAAGACTGAAATTTCCCGGCACCAGCACACGCCGCCAGATCGGAGGCCTGCTACCGCGCAAAGTGATTTTGAGTTGATAAATCCTATCCGGGGAGTTCTTCGGAGACTTTTCCCGGCTTGAATCCGGACTGCCCGGATCCGGGAATTCGGAGAGATCATCAATTTTCATCTATTCGTCCTCTTCGGGATGCACTGAAACCCTCACATCAGACCTTATTACTTCCACGTCTACCGTGCCTGTGGCTAGCTTCTGTTTTCCTCGCCACCGGAAGCCTTTCCGGCTTTACCACCGAGTGCAAGAAATAGGATCAGGTCGGTCGACTCCGGCAAGGACGTTTCGGGATCAAGCCAGCCGTGCTCTAAGGCCAGCTGACGACATAGAGAGGATTTTTTTCGCCCCATGAGCCCGGATCGGGCGATGGCTCGGTCTGTGTCACCCAACCGTATACGGGACAGAACATGACAATACTGGTGCATCTCGAACCTCCAAAGGACATGTGGCCACCTCCTGGGATAGATTTGCCCGGGGACGATAGCTCATCATCAAGGATGTTCGAGACCCACCTCGCAGCTCACTCAGTTTACATCAAGAGCAGGTCCAAGTGGCTCCATAGTGGCGATCATTAGCATCGGGATTCGTATAGCACCCTATCGCTGCGGCCCGGGAATCGGTATCGGCGTAGCGCTCTTTTGCTGCGGCCCGGGAATCGGTATCGGCGTGGCACTCTTTTGCTGAGGCCCGGGATTTGGTATCGGCGTAGCACCCTTCCCCGGACGGTCGGTGTCATATTTCAGACCTTGACCAAAGACAGCCGGAACAATAAAAAACGATATACATAGAAACAGTACAGCAATAAAGGACTTCGCTTTCATAACTATACCTTCCCTGGTTATATGATGCTTTGTGTCATAAGAAATCCGGGCGAAGAGAATAAGAACATTGACCCGGTGCTGTACATTTCACTGTCTCCCTGATCTTCGAATGACCACGATTAATTGAGTTGATTGATAAGAACTTGCTTTTGGCGGTTCGGAGTATAGGGAAGCCATTTTCTCGCGTCAAGGGGTATTTTTCACCGAAAATCAGGCGCGGCGAGGCCATTTGGCGGGGAACGCGGACCGGTGGGCGTCCTTTTCGAATCCGGGGTCGGACCAGGATAATTGATTGCCCGAAATGCCGCCGTGAGAAGCGCGTGCCCAGGTACATAATGCCTGTTCGCCCCTGGTATATAGCGTCATCCTTGGAATAGGGTTCTGGGGGTCGAAAACATCATTCTAAGAGGCTAAAAACTGCCCGCATCTTTAAGTTCTTTCGTTATGAATACGAGAACTTCACCTGGTCCGATCCGAGGGCGCCCCCGACCCGAGGGTGTCCCCCGAGGGCGTCCTGCGAATTAAACCGTCCTGCGACCGCAGGGAAGGCGGGACAGAAAGGGGGGCAGGCTACTTTCCTGACAGCCTGCCCCCCTTGCATATCCGGAACGGGCAAATAAATAATGGTGGAGATGAGGGGGATCGAACCCCTAACCTCCGCATTGCGAACGCGGCGCTCTCCCAATTGAGCTACATCCCCACATCGATTGCGGGTTGCAAATATACCACGCCCGCCCGCCCTGTCAAGGTCTGATTCTCCATCCCCCTTCAGAATATCCCCTTAGAACCGATAGAAATAAGTTGTGGAGGAGCTTATCCTCCTCCCCTTCCGCTACGGCGGCAGTCCATCCGGGATGTCAGACAGGGGCATAGAATTTGCACTTCCAGCTTCATGATAAAAGCAACTCACGGGGTGATATAACATGGCGAAATTAGACCATCTTTTCCGGTTGATGCACGAGCGCAACGCCTCGGACCTCCACATCTTCAGCGGCAACGAGCCGGCACTGAGAATACGGGGGGACATGGTGAGAATCTCAGACGAGATCCTGACGAACGAAAAATTGAAGGATATGCTCTTCGAGATTATCACGCCCGACAAGGCCCGCTTCTTCGAGCAGACGGGGGATCTGGACTTCGGTTACGAGGTTGAGGGGCTGGCCCGTTACCGCTGCAACTACTTCATGCAGAAGAACGGCCTCGGCGCGGTCTTCAGGGAAATTCCGAGCACCATCCTCTCCATCGACCAGCTGGGGCTGCCCCAGGTGCTGAAACAGCTCTCCATGCTGCCGCGGGGGCTTGTTCTCTGCACCGGCCCCACGGGGAGCGGAAAATCGACGACTCTTGCCGCCATGATCGAACATGCCAACCAGAACCGAAAAGGTCACGTGATCACCATCGAGGACCCCATCGAATTCGTCCACCAGGGGAAGCAGTGCATCATCAACCACCGGGAAGTGGGAAGCCACACACAGTCCTTCGCCATGGCCCTGAGGGCGGCTCTTCGTGAAAACCCGGACATCATCCTTGTCGGTGAGATGCGAGACCTTGAAACGACGGAGCTCGCCATCGAGGCGGCCAACACGGGACACCTCGTGCTCTCCACCGTTCACACCATGGGGGCCACCCGGACCATCGACCGAATCGTTGACATGTTCCCCTCGGCCCAGCAGGCCCAGATCCGCACGTCCCTTTCCGAGTCCCTCAAGGGTGTCATCTCCCAGGCCTTGTTCAAGCGGACGGACACCCTGGGCCGCGTGGCCGCCCTGGAGATCCTCCTGGTCACCCACGCAGCGGCGAACCTGATCCGGGAAGAGAAAACCTTCCAGCTCCTGACGGTCATCCAGACGGGAAGGAGGCTGGGCATGGTTTCCCTGGATGACTCCATCATGGAGCTTCTCCAGAGAAGGTGGATCAGCGTGGAAGAGGGCTACGAGAAGTGCGTCGACAAAGACCGGTTCTGCAAGCTCCTCAAGTACACGCCCCCCGAGTGGTGAGGTCTCTGAGGATTTCTTCGGCCAGTGCCGGGAGTCCCGCCTCCGCGTAGGCCTCGGCCAGATGAAGGGAATAAAAGGGGTTCGCCGGCTCCGTGTCCACCGCTTTCCTGAAGGCCTCTATCGCCTCGTGAAATCTCTTCTCTCGTAACAGGGACTTCCCGAAACGATTCATGTAGGCCGCAGCGGAGGAGGGTCCTTTCCGGGCCGCGTCGTCGTAGGCCCTGCCCGCCTCCTCGATCCTCCCCAGCTTCACGAGGACATCCCCGAGGTCACAGAAGTAAAGGGACTCGCCGGGGCTCTCCTTGATGGCATCCCTGAAGGCCGACTCGGCCCTCTCATGGTAACCGTAATGGGCCAGGTTGATCCCCATCTTGTGGTGCACCAGGGCGGCGCCTTCCGGGTCAATGGCGATGCTTTTTTCATAGGCCTCCCGGGCGCGGTCGAAATCCCCCGCCGCGATGAAGGCAAGACCCAGATGGGAGAAGTAAAGCGGGGATTCGGGGTCCATTTCGGTGAGGCTCGAGAAGATTTCGACGGCCCGCTCCAGGAGGCCTGCCCGGATGCAGGCGTCCCCTAACGTGAAGAGAAGCGCCGTGTCGCCCGGCTGGGCCTTCACCGCCCTTTCACAGACATCGACGAGCGGACCGTGCCGGCCTTCCTGCCGGAAGATCCGGACGAGTTCGTCGTAGGCGAAACCCGTGAAGACCTTTCTCTTCAGCTCCTTTTCCAGGAGTCCTTCCAGACACTCAACGGCATCGTCGAGCTTCCCGGCGTCCTTGAAGGCCAGGGCGAGATGGAAGACATGGGAATCCTCGCCCGGATTCTGATCCACAAGCTTCCTGTACAGTTCGATGGCCTCTTCATGACGCCCCTCTTTCATGCAGCGCTCGGCAAGCCTGACGCTCTTATCCGACGTGTCAAAATCTTTCATCGTTGATCCGATCCTCCCGTGACTAGTAGCGGTCTATATCCCCAAAACATGTTTCATGCAATATCGAAAATCAGGCTTGACGGGGCGGACTCGAATGTTTACATTGCCAAATAGCAATATGGAGGTGTTTATGAAAGACTTTATAAAGGTCATGAAGGCTCTATCGGACCCCAACCGGGTCAAGGTGCTCAAGATGCTTCAGCACAAGCCCATGTGCGTCTGCGAGATTCAGGCCTGCCTCCGGATAGCCCAACCCACGGTTTCCAAACACCTGAAGGGTCTCGAGGAGGCCGGCCTTGTCAGCTGCGAGAAAGACGGTCTCTGGGTGAACTATAGCCTGTCCGACGGTGCATCAAGCCCCTACGTGTCGAGCCTGCTCGGAAATCTCAGGCATTGGCTGGATCACGAGCCGGAAATCGTTGAACTCATTGAAAGAACTAGAGACATCCGGAGAGAAGACCTCAGAAAGAAATGAAATTCCATATTGCCAGATAGAATTACAGGAGGCCTTATCAGCAGGCCTCCATCGGCGTCTGTGCCGCCCTTTCCCTTCGGAGGAGACAGCTCATGTTGATGGATTTGATCATCGCCGGTCTGTCGGCGATTCAGGATTACGTGGCCACCCACGTGCTCACGTGCCTGATCCCGGCCTTCATGCTAGCCGGCGGAAGGATCCGCAGGTCCCTTCGACCCCGAAGGGAAAGGTGCCCCGATACGGTGCCGAAGACCATGAGGCGCTTGCCGCCGGTCATCGGATCTCCCGTGAGAAGGCAATCCCGGGTTCCGGGGGAAGCGGGGCGTTGCGGCCGTTCGAAATATGGGGTGTGACACCGAATTTCACGTGCTGTGCACACTTGCCGCCCCGTTAAAAATAGTAGCCCGCCCGGAGTTCCAGCCGGTAGTCGTTGGGCTTTTCACCGTATTCCGTATCGGAGGAGCCGAGAATGAAAGCCGCCTTGAGCCGGAGCTCCAGGTTGGTGATACGGCTGTAGACGATCTCCGGGGAAAGAGTGAAGCTCCCGTCATGGAGATTCAGAATCGTCGTCACGGCGGGATTGAAATAGAGGATGTCGAAGGGCTCCTTCTGGGCGATGCGGAGGTAGAGATAGTCCCGCATGGGGTTGATCCGGCCGTAGGTTCCTGCCGTCAGGGCGGCGGCCCTTTTGAGGCCCCTGTCGTCGCCGGTGGCCAGGTAGGTCCGGTAGCCGTCGTTGATGTACCCGAAGTAGTCCACCATCTCGTTTTTCATGAACCCTGTTCCGTTGTGGTAATACTCGAAAATGTAGGTCGTGTCCCGGGCGGTGAGATACCTCGTCCCGATCAGGTAGCTCACCGCGTCGTAATCATCGGTGCGGGTGCCGCCCGATCGGTCGATGAAGATCCGCTGATAGTCCAGGATGTAGGCGAATTCGCCGTGGATTTCCCAATTCGTCGTGATGTTCCGGGAGACGTCGGCACCGTACCTTGTCGTCCTGCTCCCGCCGGTCAGGAACATCAGGTCGATGTCGGTGTCGTAAAACAGAAAATAGAGCTTCCCGGCGAGATTGAGATAATCCTTGCCGCCGAAGTCCTTGTTGATCTCCTCGGTGACGGGAATCAGGACGGGTGTCGCGGCGACGGTCTTCAGGGGCCCTTCGAAACTTTTGACATAGTCTGCAGAAAGACCGATGAACCCTTCCATGCCGATCTCGGGGTCTTCCGGGTCCTTCGGCCTGTCGATGAACGCCGCGGGGTTCCAGGCATACCCCTTGCCCCATTTGAAAGTTCTTTTACCGGCGTCGACCTTCGTGCCGGGCGAGGGCTTGAGTGTCAGGTAGGCCTCGTAGAAGGTGCTGTCTTCGTCATTGCCCAGGTAGGAGTTTTTATAGTCCGTGTTCGTCTTGAAGTAAAACCGGCCTATGCCCTTTTCATAACTCCCCTCCAACTGGAGTTTGAGATTGTACTCCTGGAGCGTCTTTCCCTCGTCCCGGTTGTAGAACTTCAACTTGTAGAGTGCGGCTTCATGATCGGTCCAGAAGTTGACGGGCTTCGCCTCGATGTAGCCGCCGAAATGGTAGGGTTTCCTCTCCGTCTCGGAAACATCGAAGGTGTAGGGCTCCTCCGCCTGAAGGGCCTGAGGCAAAAAGACCGCCGCGGAGACCAGAGCGGCGAACGCCAGAATCCATGTCCTGCTTGTGCCCGAAAGGGCGCTCATCACGAACTTCCGTCTAACGCAAGGAACCGATGTTGGGCATGAAGGTCAGTGTGAAGACCTCGTCCCTGAATTCCCGTTTCCTGATCTTCGCGTAGATCATGACGGACTTATACCCCTTGTAGAGGGGGCTGTCCGTTTCGATATACGACGGCCTGACGATCCCGCCTCCGAGGTCCTTCACCTGCTTGAAGTAGAGCGTCTTGATCAGCATCCCCGCCTCCGTGAGGCACTCGATCTTCGTGGGAAGTTTTCTGCTCTTGTCGGCCCGGATTTTCAATTGATCGTAGGCCACCGCCCTGTTTTTGGCCTTCAGGTGCAGGAGATACTCGTCGCCGACGGCGTCGACCCTGACCACATCATATTCCGCGGCGTAATCGAGTTGCAGGATGTCGGAGTTGTTGAACACCCCGCCGACGACGGATTGCAGGCTTGTGATGCGGATGGGCTTTCCCACGTTGGGGATGTAGAGCCACATGTTCTCCCCCAGCCGAAGGGTGCTCCTCCCCCTCTCGCTGGCCGGCTCCAGGAAGAGGGCGGCGATCTTGTCCATGCCTTTCTTGACGGAAAAAAGGGTGAACTCTTTCCGGCTTCCGTCGGGCTCAACGTTGATGAGCTTCCGGTACATCTCGAACGATTCGGGATTGAGGTTCCGGTCGATCTCTTTCAGAAGCTGTGTGCCGTCGACGGCAAAGGACGGTACGGCAAAAGCCAGGATCAAAACGACGAGACAAGAGATGAATTTGCGCATTTTTCCTCCCTGTTCTTGTTCCGGCGTTCGTTTTTCACTTCTTCGACTCGAGGGCTTTCTTCGCCGCCCCTTCGGCATTGCCACTGAACTCCAGATACCCCATCCCCCTGTTCTTCATGGCCCGGATCATGTTTTCTCCGAACGCCCCGGCCGCGATCACGGTCACCCCTTTTTGAGCCAGGAAGGAGACGACCGCAGTCCCCGTACCTCCCCCGGCGGACCGGTAAGGATTGTCGACCGCTTCCAGAAACTTCCCCGACCCGTCGAAGATCAGGAAGTGAGGCGCGCGAGCGGCCACACCGCTCACGTCGGCGGCCACGGTCTTGTTTTCCGCAGCGACGGCGATCTTCCCATGATCCCCGGCACAAGCAGGATTCGTCATGAGAATAAACGCCGCCAGAATGAATAACCCCGTTTTTTTCAATTTCTATCTCCTTGCGTTTTATTTCACGTCTTTCCCTTTTGACCTTCAGCCTTCTTCTCTGAGCTCTCCATGATCGATCATACATGTCTCAGCGCCTGGATCGGATCCATGCGCGAGGCCTTCAGAGCCGGCTGCAGGCTGGCGACCACGGAGACGAAGATCACGATAGCCGAGATCGCCAGTATGTTCACGGGGTCGACGGTCGGAGAAAGAACCAGCCCTTTCTGCTGCCCGAAATCGAAGGTCACCCATCTTGAAACGTTCAGGATGAAGATAATGGCCAGCCCGATCAGGTTTCCCGCCACCACCCCGATGACCCCGAGGCACAACCCCTCGATGACGAACATGGACAGGATCTTCGACGGCAGCGTGCCGATTGCGGCGATGGTCCCGATCTCCCGTATCCGCTCATACACGGCCATGATCATGACGTTCATGATGCTGATCAGGACCACGGCGATGAGCATGAGCTGGATGAAGACGGTCATCATGTCGATCATCCGGGCGACATTGTAGAAGGGAGACAGTTGCTGCCAGGCGTGAACTTCAAAAATCGGTTTGCCTTCTTTGTTCATCTCCCCGGAGAGCAGCCCGTCGAGCTTCTTGGTGAAGGCCTCGGCTTCACCGAAATGCTTGAGCCGAATCGCCACCTCGCTTACCTCCATCTCTCCCATGCGCAACACTTCCATGGCATCCTCGATATGGATGTACCCGTCTCGCCCCCCGGGCCCCGTGGCACTTTCGAGAATTCCGGAGATCTTGAACTGCCTGCCGTTGACGGAACCGTCCTCGTTGGTGGCCACGATGACGATCATGTCCCCGATCTTCGCCTTCATCCCCCGGGCGAGCAGCTCAGGGACGAATATCTCCCCCCGGTTGAGGGTGCCCTGCCCCTCCGCAACCCTCGAAGGAAGGAGAGGAATGGCCTTGAATTCCTTCTCCGGGTAGACGCCGTTGAGGCGAATGTTGGTGGTCTCCACAAAGGTGCTGAACATCCCCCCGAATTTGATCCGCGGAGAGTAGGCCTCGATTTCCGTCTGCCCGTTCAAAATGCTTTCCAGTTTCCTGAACGCCTGAGGCTTCATATTCATGTTGAGAGGCAGGTTTTCGATGGAGGCGACGTAGCCTTTGCGATGCACCTGCAGGTGTCCGATCATGGAATCGGTGATCTGCCCGATCATCATATTCTTGAAGGAACCGGAGATGGAGATATAGCTCGAGACGAAGATGACGCCGATGGCAATCAGGGAGGCGGTCAGGATCGTCCTTCGCTTGTAGCGGAAGAGGTTCCGCACGGCGATTTTAAAGAGGTCACCCATTTCCCCTCCCCCCTTTCACCTGCCGGCCCACCAGCCTCCCGTCGGACAGAGAATAGACGATCTCCGCCTCACCCACGATCTTCTGGTCGTGTGTGGAAAAAACGAAAGTCGTCCCGAGTTCGTCTTTCATCTTTTTCATGAGGTCGATGACGGCATAAGCGGTCTCGGAATCGAGGTTTGCCGTCGGCTCGTCGGCGAGCACCAGTTGCGGGTTCGTCACCAGTGCCCGGGCGATGGCGACCCGCTGTTTCTGGCCGCCCGATATCTGGTCCGGGTATTTGTTCCTCTGATCCGCCATGCCGACCTCTTTCAGCAATTTTTCCACCCGGGCCTGCCGCTCCGCCGGGGGAAGCGACTGGACCATCAGAAGCGGATATTCAATGTTCTCATACACGGTGAGGACCGGCATCAGGTTGAAATCCTGGAAGATGAAACCGATGTGGCTTCCCCTGAAGGCGGCGCTTTCCTTCCTGTCGAGGAGGGAGACATCGGTGTCGGCGACTCTCATCGTGCCTTCCGTCGGCTTGTCCAGGCAGCCGATGAGGTTCAGGAGCGTTGTCTTTCCGCTTCCCGACGGCCCGACGAAGGAAACGAAAGAGGCGGGTTCAATATCGAACGAAACGCCCCGGAGCGCCCTGACCGTGATTTCGCCCGTCCGGTATTCCTTGGATACGTTTTCCGCCGTGATAAGCGCCATACCTATCTCCTCCGTCAGGGTTCATTAACCATCGCCGTTTCCGTCAAACCCCTTCAGAACCCCATGTCATCGCAAAACCCGAGCGAAACCGGTTGGACAACCGCTACGAGGACAAGAAAGGCCGGTCCTGCCAGTCGAATGGTTTGAGGAGATTCGCCCGGCATATTCGTCGGAAACAACTCCGGGCGCCCGCCCTCCAAACGAAAGGCTGTCAAAAAATCCGTTGTCGATACCGCCGTGAGCCGGCCCGGACCAGATTCCCCGTCGGCGTCGTGCAGCAGGGGCACACTGTATCTTGTCTTTATTTCTACCGCCCAGACGGGGGAGCCTGCCTTTGCAGTTGACCCGCGCGCCCCTGGTTTCCACCCTGTCACAGCGGTGAAGGGCTTGTCAAGACGTTCGACGAACCGGCCCGGACCGATCCGGACGGGAACTGTTTCTTTATTTCAATCCGTCGCCTGTCGGGCCTGACACCGGCATCCCGCGGATCTTCATGCCGATATGAAATCTCCTCGATTCAATGGGAAGGGGAAGTATCTCCGCGAGCCTGTTTACATGGTCATTCGCCCCGGAGCCTGCACTTTCACATCATGCCGTACTTTTTGAGCTTCTGGTGGAGCGTGCGGCGGGTGATGCCGAGCCTCCGGGCCGCTTCGCTCTTGTTCCCGCCCGTCTGCTCCAGCGTCTTCAGGATCGTCGCCTTCTCAAGCGCCTCGAGGGAAGACTCACCGCCGGCCCCGCCCGCCTGCCCATGCCCTGCGGCGACAGGCCGGTCCAGAAGGATGGGCGTCAACTCCCCTTCGTCGATATACTGCGATCGGGACATGACGACGCCGCGCTCCACGGTGTTCATGAGTTCGCGGACGTTCCCCGGCCAGTCGTACCGGATCAGGCGGTCCATGGCCTGCGGCGAAAAGCCCTTTACACTCTTTCGGTTCTTCTCGGCAAACATCCGGAGAAAGTGCTCCGCCAGGGGAGGGATGTCGTCCTTCCGTTCCCGCAGGGGCGGCACGTGGAGGGTGACCACGTTCAGCCGGTAGAAGAGATCCTGGCGGAATCGCCCCGTGTCGATCTCGCGGAGGAGGTCCCGGTTCGTGGCGGCGATGACCCGGACATCGACGCGGATGACCTCTTCACCCCCCACACGCGTGATTTCCCGTTCCTGGAGAACCCGCAGCAGTTTCACCTGCATGCCGACAGACATCTCGCTCACCTCGTCGAGGAAGAGGCTGCCGCCGCTCGCCTGTCGGAACTTCCCCTCCTTGCGTCGGTCGGCGCCCGTGAACGCGCCCTTTTCGTGGCCGAAGAGCTCCGACTCCAGGAGCGTCTCGGGGATGGCAGCACAGTTGATCTTGATGAAAGGACCTTCCCTGCGGGGGCTGTTGTAGTGGAGGGCGCCGGCGATCACCTCCTTTCCCGTCCCCGACTCACCGGTGATGAGAACCGTCGCCTCCGAGGGCGCCACCTGCGCAACCGTTTCCAGGAGTCCTGTCATGGCGGCGCTTCGCCCGATGAGGTTGCCGCGGTCGAACTGCAGCCCCAGGCTCTCCTTGAGGAGCCGGTTCTCCTCCCGCAGGCGGCTGTGTTCCATGGCCCGTCCGATGGCCACCTGCAGCTCGTCGAAATCGAGGGGCTTGGTCAGGTAGTCATAGGCCCCCTTTTTCAGGGCCTCCACGGCCGTCTCCACAGAGGCAAAGGCCGTCATGAGGATGACGGGGATGGCCGGATTGAAGGCCTTGATCTCCTCGAGGGCCTCGATCCCCGAGACATGGATCATGCGGATGTCCATGAGGACGAGATCGAAAGGTCTGCGGCGAACCGCTTCGATCGCCGAGCCGCCGTCGTCGGCCTCGGACACCTCGTACCCCCAGCTCGAAAGCAACGTCCGCAGCATCGTGCGGTGGGCGAGGTCGTCATCCACCACGAGCACGGAACTTTTCCCTTTGATCATTCTGAAACCTCCGTCGCCGCATCGGGACTTCCGGCCGGGGTCGCTTCCCCCGTGGGCAGAAGAATCGTGAATGTGGTTCCGCCCCTCGGTTCGCTCGTAACCCGGATCTCGCCGCCGTGGGCTTCGACGATGCGGTGAACAATGGCAAGCCCGAGTCCCGTTCCGGAGGCCTTCGTCGTGTAGAAGGGATCAAAGATCCTGTCCATCTCCTCCCGTGAAACCCCCGGCCCCGTGTCGGAGATCGCGACCCGAAGCGTCCTCCGGTCCTGAAGCCCCAGGGACAGCGTGAGAACACCGCCCGCCTTCATCGCCTCCAGGGCATTCAGGCAGAGATTCAGAAGGGCCTGTCTGACGCGGTCGGGGTCGATCATGGCATCCGGTGTCTCGGGCGCGATTTCCGTCTGGATGGCGATTCCCTTTTTGCGTGCCTGCAGTTCCGTGAGCCTGAGCGTGTGTTCGATCAACGACCCCACGGAGGTGCGCGCCTTTTTCATCTCCATGGGCCGTGAAAGATCCAGAAGCTGCCTGACGACGCGGTTGAGACGCTCCACCTCCTGGATCATGATGTCCACGGTGCGGGTGTCCTCGGGGCTGCTCCGGAGCTTTTCCTTGAAGTAGGTTGCAAACCCCTTGATGGAACTCAGCGGGTTTCGGATCTCGTGGGCCACCCCGGCGGCGAGACTCCCGATGGAGGCCAGTCTCTGGCTCCGGGCGACCTCCGCCTTGAGCTGTCGCAGTTCGGTGAGGTCCCTGAAGAGGATGACCGAACCCTGAGGATTGCCGCCTTCTTCCTTGAGTGTCGCCGCGATCACCTCGAGAGGAACCACCTTGCCCGTGTTCACCGTGCATTCAATCTCCCTTTCGATGACCTTTCCGCCCGGACCGAGTTCCGCGAGGACGCCAGGGCATTGCTCCGGAAGAACCTCTCCGGCGAGACGACCGACGACGTCCACGGCATCTTTTCCCAGGATGGCCTCCGCCCGGGCGTTGAAGGCCGTCACCCTGCCATCGCCGTCAAGGGCCGCAAGGCCTATGGGCATGTTCTCGACGAGGCTGTCCGAGAAGACCTTCACGCGCGAATAGGACGACCGGGTCGAAAGGTATCCCTGGGCAAGAATGAGGGCGAGCATCCCCGCCAATCCCGCCACGACGAGGATGACGGCCAGGGTGACGGTGGACCGGACGTCCGCTTCCCGTGCCGCAAGCATGGGCCCCATGTCAAGCCCTACGAAAATGACCAGACCGGGCGAATCCTTTCCCGCCGGGGCCGGATCGCGGGGACCTTCGAAGGGTATCTCCGCCGGCGCGAACCGCCGGTAGACCTCGAAGGTGTCGGCCCCTTCCCGGCTCGGCACCTGTCGCCACTCCACCTTTGTCAAAAGGGAAGCCCTCTGGAAATCGAGGTCTGTCACATAGTGCTCTCCGACCATGGTCGGGTCGCTGTCGGCGAGGATGACTCCCTTTGTATCCGTCACCGTCAGATAATGGATCCCCGGCTCTTTCGCCATCTCGATAAGAAGTTTCTGCAGCTGGAAAGGCCCCCACCGCATCCAGGTCCCCGTGCGGGCGGAGGCCTCGAAAGACCGGATGAGGGATTCTCCCTGCCCCACGAGAAGCCGGGTCGTGGCTTCTCTCTGCTTGTGGATGCTTTCCCGTGCCATGAAAAGGAAAATGGTCGCAAGGATCAAAACCGCGCCGATGATGACCCAGGGTGAAAGGAACGTCCCGACTCTCTGTCTGCCTCCCATCATCTATGTCCTTATATATTGCTTTTTTTATTCATCCTTGCGCTCTAAGCCTTCAGTCCCCTGTACCGCATGGATACTTATTACACAACTGTATACATGAATTGCATACTAAATATCCACTTTTTTGTTTCCCAGCCGGGGACCGGAAAGCCATCAATCAAATAAGGCTCAATGATATCACATACATGGATACATATAGATCTTCTGGCACAGCCCTTGCCGTAGACCTGTACCAAAAGAAAACCATCTCGAAAGGAGACAATTAAATGAAAAAGTTGATGGCAGTTGCATTATCCCTCCTTCTGGTTACGGCCCTTGCGGTGTCCGCCGAAGCCTACCGGGGCGGGGGAAGAGGCTATGGTAACGGCCCCTGTTACGGTGGTGAACTGGGGTATGTACCCGGAATGAACCTGACGGCCGAGCAGAAGGCGAAGATCGCCGATATGCGGGTCGTCCACCAGAAGGAAATGAAACCCCTTCAGGATCAGATGTTCAGCAAGAAGGGCGACCTGCGGCTGCTCTGGCAGGAGAAAAACCCCGACCAGGCAAAGATCACGGCCAAGCAGAAGGAGATCAGGGTCCTTCGCGACCAGATCGAAGACAAGGCCATGAATTTCCGCTGGGCGCTCTACAAAGAACTGACGCCTGAACAGCAGCAGGCTCTCAGGGCCTATGGTCCCACGGGCCGATGCTTCGGGCCCTGCTTCGGTACGGGCGCGGGTCCGGGTGGCGGCCCCGGCAGAGGTCACCGCGGAAACCGGTAATACCTTCTTCATCTTGCCGCAGGGAGTCGCCCGGAGGATGACCCGCCGGGCGGCTCCCCCTCCTTGTTTTTACACCCTTTTTTCGCAAAAGATGCAGGCCTCCATCTCAGGGACGACGGCGACCGTTTATTTGTTTGCAAAACCCTCCCGCATTCCTTTAACTTACTCAGTCGAGACCGCCGATTCACGGGGAGGTGAAGTCCATCGACCCGGAAGGGAAAAGTCCTCTTCGCATGCATCCAAAACAGCGCCCGGAGCCAGATGGCCGGGGCTTTCCTGACGTTCATGGCCGGCAAGCGATACGAGGTAAAAAGAGCCGGGCGTGCTGAACCCCCCGGTCGTCGAGGTGATGGCGGAGATCGGCATCGATATTGCTAATAACCGTACGAAGAGCGTCTTTGACCTTCTCGAAAGAGGCGAGTGTTTCGACGATGTCATCACGGTCTGCGACGATGTCAGTGCTGACGAAGTCTGCCCCGACTTCCGGGGCCCGGGCAAGAAAATCCACCGGGGGGTTCAACAACCCGGGGTGGATCGAAGGCGGCCGGGAAGAGAGGGTCGAGAAAATAAGGGTCATCGGTGACGGGATTCGGACAAGGATCCGGGAATGGCTGACGGAGAAGACGTCAAGAGAACTCCGGGCTCACGGAAAGAACACCGGGAACAGACTTTCCCGGAAGAACCCGACTTCTTCGGCTATTAAGGGGAACAAATCCGCCCGGAGGGCCGCAGCACTTTTTTCCAGAGAGGGAACGAAGCGCATTCTCGGGCTGCGAAGCGGCCAGGGTGGCGACATCCTCTTCTTCGCGGGACAGAACTTCCGGGTCTGTGCCGTCGACAACAGCGCCAGAGGATCGGGGGGCATCCGCAGAAAATCAAGGGATCCGGGCCTTGCCCGGCCCATCGAGACCGTGGATTGCGACGTCCGGGAGGGACTCCCTTTCGAGGAGCGCTCCTTCGACGCTTGATTTTCACACATGCTCTATTGTATGGCTCTCACGGAGACAGGACTTCGCTGAGTCTCCCGGGAGATTCGGCGAACTCTCCGGCCGGGGGGAATGGACGGCCAAAGGTCCCGGCACAAGACGGACCCCCACTTCCGGAAGGGCGTTCATCAGGGCGTGGACCCGTACGAAACCGGCGGATTCATCGTTCCCTTCTTCGACCGCGGAAAGGTGAAACGCCTTTCGGCGGGCTACGACATCCCCGCCATCGATGAATTCGAGGAAGGAGAACTGCCCCGGAAACTTTTCATGGTCGCTCTGCAAAAGAAATAATGGACAGGCACAACGGTTCTCACGGGAGATCATTCAGCGATGAGAATTCTGAATCTGAACAGAAAAGCGATCACCGTCACCCTGTCACTGGCGGCGATCGTCATCGTGGTTCTTTACTCGGTCTGCGGTGATTCCTGCGCCTATCTGAGGGGGACGCTTCTGGGGCTCGACCTGCGCTGGGCCGGAATTGCCTTCATGACCGCCGTCATGATCGTGAGTTTCCTGAAAAAGGATCTCCCCCTCCTATTCATGCTGGCCGCGGGCGTCGGCGCCGAGGTGTATCTCGTGGGTTTTCAGGTCTATCACGACATCTATTGCCCTTACTGCCTGCTCTTCGGTGCGATTCTTCTTCTTCTTTTCATCGTGAATTTCAGAGCGACGAAAGTGAGACAGACGGCTCTGGGGCTTCTCGGGGGCTTCCTCGCCTTCCTGATCTTCTTCGAGGGCATGGTAACGCCCGTGTACGCCGGCGACACCCTGGTGCCGACCTTCGGCAGCGGACCCGTCCAGGTCAGGCTCTACACGGACTATTTCTGCGGACCCTGCTCAGCCCTGGAACCGCAGATCGCGAAATCCATCGAGGATCTGGTGAAGAAAAAGACGATCCGCATCACCTTCATCGACACGCCGATCCACAGGGAAACACCGCTCTACGCCCGGTATTTCATTTACATCTGCGGCGAGCAGAAAGATTTCTCCAGGATCCTGTCGGCAAGACAAACCCTCTTCGACGCCGCCCGAAAGGGGATCAGAGATCCCGAAGCTCTGGAGACGCACCTGGCCGGTCACGGCATCCGCTTTAAAAGAATGGACGTGAAACCGACCTTCGACGTGCTCAACGGCTATCTGAAGGAAGAGGGCATCCGCGCGACGCCGACCCTGACGGTCATGAAAGACGGCAAGAAAGAAACCTTCGTGGGTGTGCCCGACATCGCCCGGGCCATGACCGGCCTCGAGTCCGCCCAAAAGCGCTGACGCCTACGACCGGAGGTGCTCCAGGAGGATTTTGACGCCGATGCCCAGAAGGATCAGCCCGCCGGCGATCTCAACCTTTTTACCGAAGACCCTGCCCAGTCTCTCCCCGAAAGCCATCCCGACCCAGGTCATCGCGAAAGCAACGGCGCCGATCACGCAGCTGGGATAGAAAATCGCCACTTGCAGAAAGGCGAAACTCAGGCCCACGGCCAGCGCGTCGATGCTCGTCGCGATGGAGAGCAGGAGGAGAGGAACCCCTCTCGTCGGATCGGGCGAAGAGAGCTCCCTGCCGCCTCTCAGCGCATCGTGGATCATCTTGCCGCCGATGGCGGCGAGAAGGATGAAGGCGAGCCAGTGATCGTAATCCCCGATGAAGGTCGAAACGGTCAGGCCGGCCGACCACCCGATGACGGGCATGATGAACTGAAAGAAGCCGAAAGAAGAAGACAGCCTGAGGGCGGGCGCCCGGGAACGGCTTTTCAACGCGATTCCGGCCCCGATGGCAACGGCAAAGGCATCCATGCCGAGCCCGATCGCAATGACGAAAATCGAAAAAAAGCTCACTCGATCCCCGGCCCGCCTTTCTCTCCTCCCGGAGCCGTCCCCTTGAGGTGATCGAGGATTTTTTGAGCCACGACCCGGCTCACCCGTCCGGCGTTCATGATTTCCTCCGGTGAGGCCTCCTGAATACCGGCGATATCGCCGAAACGGGAAAGGAGCGCCTTCTTGCGTTTCGGACCGACGCCGGCAATGTCGTCAAGCCGGGACCGCGTCACCCGCTTTCCCATGATCTTCCTGTGATGGGTAATGGCGAAACGGTGGGCTTCGTCCCGGACCCGCTGGAGCAAAAAATAGGCGGCCGGATACCGGGCCATATAAACGGGATCTTTCCGGCCGGCCAGATAGACCCGATCCTCTCCCCGGGCGGCGATCCTTCGGGCCTTCAGGGCAGAGGGGATCGTCTCTTCGATTTCCACTTCACCCTTGGCGAGGCCGATCACGTCGGGCCCTTCGACCCCGAGTTCCCTGAGAACAGAGAGAGCGATGCCGAGCTGCCCCTTGCCGCCGTCCAGCATGATCAGATCGGGCAGGTTCTCCCGACGGCGGTAGCGTCTTTCCAGCACCTCCCGCAGCATGGCATAGTCATCGGCGCCTTCCACTCCCTTTATATTAAAATGTCTGTAGCCCGCTTTCTCCGGTCTTCCGCCTGCGAAGGTGACCATGGACCCTACGGCAAACCGCCCGCCGATGTTGGAGATGTCGAAACATTCGATCCGCTCGGGTTGCCGTTTCAGTTGGAGCTTTTCCCTGAGAATCGTGAGGGCCGTCTCCTCCGATTCGATGTTCCTGTCCGCCTTGAAGGCGTCCTCGGCGTTTCTCTCGGCCATTCGGAGCAGCCGGTTCCGCTCCCCTCTTCGGGGCCGCAGGATCGAGACTTTTCCTCCTTTTTTCTCACTGAGCCATTCGCCGATAACGTCACGATCCTCGATTTCCTCGGACGTGACGATCTCCTCGGGGATGAAGGACTCCCCGCTGTAATACTGCTTGACCAGAGCGGAGAGGATCTCCGCGGGCTCGGCCGCCAGTCTCACGAGGGGGAACTTCATCTTCCCCAGGATGTTCCCGTTTCGGATGTGCAGGGCGAAGACCTGTGTCAGGGACCCTTCCCGGTAGAGCCCGAAGACATCCTGGTCCCTCATGGCCGGGGAGGCGATGCTCTGCTTCTCCAGGGTCCGCTCGATGGCGGTGATGCGGTCCCGGGTAAGGGCGGCTTCTTCGAATTCGAGGGCCCCGGATGCACGCTCCATCCTCTCGCGGAGATCCCGGAGAAGCCCCCGGCCCCGGCCTTCGAGAAAGGCGATCACGTCCGAGACGAGTGACCGGTAGTGTTCAGGGGTCACCAGCCCGCAGCAGGGCCCGAGGCACCGCTTGATCTCGTACTCGATGCAGGGTCTCCTTCGCTGACGAAAAACGCGGTCGCTGCAGGTCCTGAGTGGAAAGACCCGGTGCAGGAAATGAAGAGTCTCCCTGGCCGCGAAGCCCGAAGGGTAGGGGCCGAGGTACCGGGCGCCGTCTTTTCTCACGCGCCGGACCAGCTGGAACCACGGGAACGTCTCCCGGAGATCGATTCGGAGACTGAAGTAGGTCTTATCGTCCCGGAAAAAGACGTTGTAGCGGGGCCGGTGTTCCTTGATGATGTTGTTCTCGAGGATGAGGGCCTCCTTTTCCGTGTCGGTGACGACGAAGTCCAGATCACGGACCCGGGCCAGAAGAAACGGGATCATCGGCCGGGTGTCGTTGCCCTTGAAGTAGGAGCGGACCCGGCTTCTCAGGTTCTTCGCCTTGCCGGCATAGATGACCTTCCCCTCGCGGTCCTTCATCAGGTACACGCCCGTCCGGGGGGGGATGTTTTTGATCTTTCTCTCCAGGAGGTCACGGTCCATCGGTTGCACTATCCTCTGAGCTGAAGCTCCATGGCGGAGAGTTCCCGGATCCTGTCGCGGATCCCGGCGGCCTTCTCGAATTCGAGGTTCCGCGCGGCCTGCATCATTTCCTCCCTGAGCCGCCCGATCATGGCGGGGATCTCCTTCAGGGTCACGTAGGGCGGCATCTCCTCCGCGGCGGCCGGAACGGTCACATAGTCCGCCTCGTAGATGGAGGCAAGCACGTTGTCAAAGGACTTGCGGATCGTCTCGGGCGTGATGCCCCTCTCCCGGTTGAACTTTTCCTGCATGGCCCGGCGCCGGTTCGTCTCTCTGAGGCAGGCCTGGATGGCATCGGTCATCCGATCGGCGTACATGATGACCTGCCCCGAGACGTTCCGGGCCGCCCTTCCGCTCGTCTGGATCAGGGACCGCTCCGACCGCAGAAACCCTTCCTTGTCGGCATCGAGGATGGCCACCAGGGACACTTCCGGCAGGTCGAGACCTTCCCGCAGGAGGTTCACGCCGACGAGGGCGTCGAACTTCCCCATCCTCAGGTCACGGATGATCACGACCCGCTCGAGGGTGTCGATGTCGGAATGGAGGTACCGCACGGCCACACCGAGGCTTCGGTAATATTCCGTCAGGTTTTCCGCCATCCGCTTGGTCAGGGTGGTGATCAGGACACGTTCTTTCCGCTCCACCCGCTTGCGGATTTCGGCCAGCAGGTCGTCCACCTGGTGCGTGACGGGCCGGACGGAGATCTCCGGGTCCATGAGCCCTGTGGGCCTGATGATCTGCTCCACCACCCGGCCTCTGGCTTTCTCGATCTCGTAGGCCGCCGGGGTGGCGGACACATAGATCCTCTGCTGCGGGAAGGCCTCGTACTCGTCGAACCGCAGGGGGCGGTTGTCCAGCGCCGACGGGAGGCGGAAACCGTATTCCACGAGCGTTTCCTTCCGGGATCGGTCTCCCCGGTACATCCCCACGAGCTGGGGGACCGTCACGTGGCTCTCGTCGAGGATGATCAGGGCGTCTTTCGGTAGATACTCCATGAGAGTGGGCGGCGGCTGCCCGGGCCTGCGGCCCGTCAGGTGACGGGAATAATTCTCGATTCCCTGACAGTAGCCCATCTCCTCCATCATTTCGATGTCGAATTTCGTTCGCTGCTCCAGCCGCTGGGCCTCCAGGAGCTTGCCCGCCTCCCTGAACTCCCGAAGGCGTTCCTCCAGCTCTTCGCGGATCGTGGCGACGGCCCCTTTCATACGAGCTTCCGTGGTCACATAGTGACTGCCCGGATAGATGTCGATCCGCCGGAGAGATTCCAGTTTTTTCCCCCTCAGGGGGTCCACCACGGAGAGGGACTCGATCACGTCCCCGAAAAACTCGACACGGATGACACGGTCCTCCTCGTAGGCCGGAAAGATCTCGACCACGTCTCCCCGTACACGGAAGGTCCCCCGGTGGAAATCGACGTCGTTCCTCCCGTACTGGATGTCGATGAGCCGTCGGAGCATCCGGTCCCGCCCGATCTCTTCCCCCTCGGCGAGGGAAAGCGTCATCCCCGAGTAGTCCTCCGGAGCGCCGATGCCGTAAATGCAGGAAACACTTGCCACGATGATGACATCCCTGCGTTCGAGGAGCGATCGGGTGGCCGAGTGGCGCATTTTGTCGATCTCCTCGTTGATGGCTGAATCCTTCTCGATATAGGTATCCGTCCGGGGGATGTAGGCCTCGGGCTGGTAGTAGTCGTAATAACTCACGAAATATTCGACGGCGTTTCCGGGAAAGAGGGTTTTGAACTCGTTGAAGAGCTGCGCGGCCAGCGTCTTGTTATGGGCGATAACGAGGGCAGGCCTCTGCACATGTTCGACGACCTTGGCGATCGTGAAGGTCTTCCCCGACCCGGTAATCCCCAGCAGAACCTGGTGCGGTGTTCTCTTTTCGACCCCGCCCGAAAGGGCGTCGATGGCCTGCGGCTGGTCCCCGGCGGGACTGAAATCCGAAACGACGGCAAATGGCTTCATGACAGGGTGGTCTTCCCGGGGGTCTCTGAAGGACGACCGTTACGACCCGGGATATTTTCTCAGCTTTTTTAATATAATGGACCTCGACGGGAGAAGCAAGCCCCCTTCCCTCAGCGAATTGCCTCAAATTAAATGTTACCCAGGAGGTGGTTGAAAAAGTATCGTTGA
>DAOTMG010000043.1:0-21391 GCA_035450185.1 Syntrophales bacterium
CAACGATCGCTCTACCTGACCATCCTTCGGTAACATCTATTTATGAGGCAACAGGATGGTAGAACCTCTCCTCAGAATCGCCTTTCCTTTATTTTTCATCTTTCAGATGTTGTCTCTGCGTCTCAGCGTGTCGCCGCATCAGAAGAGCGACGAGAATGACGCCGATGACGCCCAGGGTCACGAATATGATCGAAAAACCGATGAGAACGATCTCCCGGGCGATGTTCAGCTGAACAAGAGCCATGGCGGAAAACAGGAGAATGAGGACCGTTCGGCAGTAATCCGCGATGAACATCGCCCTCGGCACGTTTTCGCGGGTCAACACCTCCCACAGCGCCCGCGCCGCCTGCCTGGCAATAATCCAGCCGATGCCGAAAATCAGGAGGGCCGTTGCTATTCTCGGGAAAAGTCCGATGGCCTCGGATAAAAGCGCTGAAAGAAATTGAAGGTCCCAGGTGATGAGGGCGAAATTAAGGAAGACGAGGATGACGACAAAAGAGACCATATTGCCGACAAAATTGTAAAAGCCGTAACGGACATCCATTTTCGAGAAGGCTTTCCCCCAGCGGAAACGGGTGAGGTGCCGGCCCAGGTTCATGGCGATAAGAATCTGAACGGTCAGTCGTTTCAGGAACCAGGCGAAAAACCAGCCCAGCAGGACGAGGAAAATGCCGGCCATAAGTTGCGGCAGGTAATGGATCGCCTTGTTCGTCAAATCAAGGAAGAGATTCTGAAATCTATCCTCCATCGGCCTTCTCCTCCGCATGATGAGATTTAAAGAGTGTTTGCCAGAACGGTTCTATTTCTTCGTATTCTTTCAACCAGAGAACGGGGCAATGGACCTGTTCCGTAATTTCCTGGGTCAGGGACTTGGCCAGAAGAAGCTGCAGAAACTCGCCGCTCCTGCCGCCCATGAGCACGAGGTCGGCGCCGGCAGAGGCATCCCGGATTCCCGCCAGGACATCCCGCTCGGTGATGACTGTGAATTTTGCCTCCGGGAAATACCTCCGAACGTTGGCCCTGGCCTCGTTGATGAGCATCTCCCGCTCCCGGGGCGGCATGTCGGGATCCTGAACGATGGCCACGTGAAGGGCTGCGTTGAAATATTGCGTGAGAACGGGAGCAACTTCCGCGGCCAGGAGGGTGTGGACACTTGCGGCATAGGGAAGAAGGATCCGGCGAATACCGTCCCTGGGTATCAAGCCGTGCATGACAGCGACCTCGCTGGGAGCTCTGCGCAGAATGGTATCCATCATGGACGAAAAGACCCTGTCGAGCACCGTGGGTTTCTTCTGCCTCGAAAGAAGGATGAAATTGCAGTTTTCCTCCGTCGCCGTCTGGATGATCCCCCTGGATATTCGATGGGAGATCTTGATGATGAAGCGATGGGGAACACCTGCATTTTCCGCCATAGTCGATGCCTGGCTCGCCAGATCGTTGATCCGGTATGTCTCTTCCAGCCCGGCACCGAGGGGTTGTTTTTCGCCGACCTCGATCACGTGGAGAAATAGGATTTCCCCCTGGTGCGCCCTGGCCATGGCCACGGCGATGCTGGTCAGGCTGTAAACCGTTTCCGGGTTGGAAAGACAGACGAGAATGCTGTATTCCTTTCTTTCAATTCGCTCCAGGGCTCTGACTTTCCGCACGTGTTCAACTTCTCTTTGCCTGGAGTAGAAGGTGTAGACCAGAAACCCGCAGGAAATCCAGACGAGGGTCACGATCCAGGCGAGCATACTGTACTGGAACATATACACCGCCAGAAACGTCAGGAACCCGATGCCGATGATGGAAAGCACCGGAAAGAAAGGAACGGAGTAACCGCGGTCCAGATCGGGTCTCTTCTTGCGCAGCCGGATCATGGCGATATTGACCTGGAGGAAGAGAAGCAGGAACATGATATCGGCGGCACTGGCCACATCTTCGATAGGAAGCGTGATCGACATGAAGATCATGATCGCGAGCGAAACCAGAATCGACCACTGAGGTGTGAAATTCTTCGGGTGGACTTTGCTGAAGAACGCCGGGAAGTTCCGGTCCCTCCCCATGGCGAACGCGACTCGGGAAGAGGAGTAGACCGTGGCGTTCAGCGCGGACATGGTGGATATGAGACCACCGATCAGAATCAGGACGCCGCCCCCCTGAAAGAACTGTCGGGAGACTTCCACCAGGGCGATCTCCTTGTGACCGGCCAGATAGTCCCACGGCGTCATCCCTCCCGGCTGAACGGAGCCGAGGGCCGTCACGGCCACCAGAAGGTAGATGGGGATGACGATGATGAGTGAAAGAAAGGTGGCACGGGGGATGTTTTTTTTTGGATTGTCGATCTCCTCGGAGCTCTGGGCAATGACCTCGAACCCCTGGAAAGCGATGAACGTCAGACCCATGGCCTTGAAAACCCCGCCCCAGCCGCAGGGCATGAACGGGTCAAAGGCTCCTCGCCAGTTTCCCCGATGGATCATCAGCTCCAGGCCGAAACCCACGAAGACCGCAAGGATGACGATCTTGGTAATGGTGACCAGGTTCCCCACTTTCCCCGTCTCTGAAGCGCCCCTGAAATTGATGTAGGCAAAAACGATGGCTGCGAACACCGCAAGGGTCTTCTGGGGCGACATGAAGCCCCACTGAGGAACCGCGACCCCGAGTTCATGGAGGACATGTCCGAAATAGGCCCCGAACCCAAGCGCGTAGAGGCTGCAGGCGACGGCGTGAGCGAACCAGCTCATCCATCCCGAAAGGAAACCGTTCCACTTGGGCAGCCCCTCCTTGACCCAGAGGTAACCGCCGCCGGCGTCATGGAAGCATGACCCGAGTTCCGCATAGGCCATGGCTGTCAGGAGAGCGACGATCCCGTTGAGGGCAAAGGTGAGAATCAGGGCCGGGCCGGCAACGCCGGCTGCGATCCCTGTAAGAACGAAGATCCCCGCTCCGATCATGGCCCCGACACCGATCAACGTGGCGTCCATGAGGGTCATTTCCCGGCTGAGGTGGACTTCTGTCTGAAACTTTTTGGTTTTTAGGGCATTTTGTCCGTTCATCGTCTACGGGGAAAATTTTCAAATGACGCCGCCTCTCCTCTCGAGTGCCAGACGATAGAGGCTCTCGTACTTCCGTGCCGACTCTTCCCAGGCGAATCGTTTTCCCATGGCATGGCGTATCAGATTTTCCATCGCCTGTCTATTATGGTGGTACGTTTGAACCGCCCATCCGATCGTGTTGAAGAGGGCCCCCGCCGTGAGATCGTAAAACTTGAAGCCCGTCCCCTCGAGCGTCGCTCCGTCGAAATTTTCCACGGTATCGTTCAGCCCCCCCGTTGCGCGCACGATGGGCAGCGTCCCGTAACGCAGGCTGTACATCTGCGTGAGCCCGCAGGGCTCGAACCGGGAAGGAAGAAGGAAAAAATCGGACCCCGCCATAATCTTGTGAGCCATCACGTTGTCGAAACCGATCCTGCAGGCGAACTTTTTCGGATGGTCCCGCGCGAGTTCCTCGAAGAAGAAATGCGACCAGGGCTCACCGGAACCCAGAAGCACGATCTGCACGTCGAGGCTGAGGATCCGATGAGAGGCTTCGGCCAGAATATCGATGCCTTTCTGTTTTACCAGGCGGGAGACCAGGCCGAGCAGGGGGACATCGGGCCGCCGGGGCAGACCGACGGCCTGCTGAAGATCCCCCTTGCAGAGATGCTTGCCCGAAAGATCGTCCCGTGAATAGTTTACGGCAATCAGCGGGTCTTTCTCGGGGTTCCATTCGTCATAATCGACGCCGTTGAGAATGCCGTAGAGATCGAAGCGACGGTCACGTAAGACCCCGTCGATCCCGTATGCGAATTCAGGACGCTGAATCTCCGAAACATAGGTCGGACTCACCGTATTGATCAGTGTGGCGTGATAGATGCCGCCTTTCAACAGGTTGACTCGGTCGAAAAATTCAAGTTCCCGGTAATGAAAGTGCCTCCATCCGATTTCGAGAACGTCCATGAGGCTTTTGTCGAAGACTCCCTGGTGCAGCATGTTATGGATGGTGAGGAGGCTCGCCGAATTTCCTATGAACGGGTCATCCCGATAGAGGGTGTTCATGAATACCGGGACGACGGCTGTTTGCCAGTCATGCGCGTGAAAAATGTCGGGGTTCAGTCCGAGGACCCGCACGAGTTCCAGGGTGGCTCTGGAGAGCAACGCGTAACGCCGATCGTTATCGGTAAACCCCTTCCCGTCGTGGCCGTAGAGGTGCCGCCTCGCATAGTAGGGATCGTAGCGGATGAAATAGGCCCTGGCATCGGAAGCGGGGACAGAACCCTCCATCACCCGGCAGGGGATCCTTCCCAGTACACCCATGGGTACGTCCATCGTCGCCAACAGCCGGAGGCCGTACCTCTCCCGGTCGATGGAAGCGTAACAGGGAAGAACGACCCGGACATCGTGGCCCCATGAAGAGAGACGCCTGGACAGGGCATAGACGACATCCCCCAATCCTCCCTCCTTCGCGAAGGGCGACATTTCCGACGCCGCCATGACCACAGTGACGGGTCCGTCTTTTATCATACCCTCACCCTATGCCGCGCTCAAAACAATGGATGCAACCGCGAAATAAATGACAAGCCCGAGGATATCCATGACGGAGGCGATCAACGGGTTGCTGGCCACGGCCGGGTCCACGCGTATACGAAGCAAAAGAAGCGGGAAGAGAACCCCCAGGATGCTCGATACGACGACGATACCGACCATGGACAGGGACACGATCATGGCGATCCGGGCGTCACCCTTGAAGAAACCGAGGACCCAGCTTGCAACGCCCATGGTGATCCCCAGGAATATTCCAATCCCGATTTCCCGCAGCAGGGCTCTGAACCACTGGCCTTCACGAATGTCACCGGTGGCCAGCGCCCGTATCATTAGCGTGGCGGATTGGTTTCCCGTGTTGCCGCCTGTGCCGATCAGCAGCGGAATGAAGAAGGCAAGTGCGATGACGGAGTTCAGCATGTCCGCCTGGGATGCGAGGATGCCTGAAGTGACCACGCTGATACCGAGCAGGGTCGCAAGCCAGGTCACCCGCTTGCCGTAGAGGGCAAGGACGGAAGACTCCCGGTAGCTTGCCTTCAGAGGGTTCACCGCGCCCGATTTCTGGAAGTCCTCCGTTGCCTCTTCCTCGGCCACGTCAAAGAGGTCGTCGATCGTCAGGATACCGAGGAGGATGCCGTTGACGTCCACGACGGGCAGGACCGTGATGTCGTAACGCCGGATGATCTGAACGGCCTTCTCGCGGTCTTCGAAGGCGGAGATGGAGATGACGGAATCCTCCATAACTTCACTGATTCGCTGGGATGGCCTGGAGAGGATGAGGCGCCGCAGCCCCAGAACACCGAGAAGCTTCCATCGGTTATCGGTGACGTAGACAACGTTGATCGTCTCGCTGTCCATCCCCTTGACGCGGACGTGTGCGAGGGCCTCGTCCACCGTCCATTCGGGACGAACGGCCACGTAATCCGTCGTCATGAGGCGGCCCACGCTCTCCCCGGGATAGCCCAGGAGCTGAAGTGTTTCCTGACGGTCCTCCGCGCTCAGCAGGTTCAGAAGTTTCTGGATGGCCTGACCGGGAAGCTCTTGCAGGAATTCGGTTCGGTCGTCGGGGCTCAGGCCGGCCAGGATCATCCGGGTCTCCTCCGTCGTGAGCGCCTTCAGGAGGTTCGCCTGAGTTCTGTCGGTCATATAGGAGAAAACCTCCGCGAGCATCTCCCGCGGCAACAGCCTCAGGATGACGATGCGGTCCCCCTCGCCCAGCCGTTCGATCGTGTCGGATATGTCCGGCGGTGGAAGCTCGACAAGCAGTTCCCGAAGCTCTGCCCATTGCTGATTCCCGACCAGCTCCTCAATTTCCGGCATTAAAAGTTGTAATGTCTTCGACATGCACCCGCCGCCTTTGCATCGTGGATTTCACAACAGCGCAGCCGATCCGGAACTGCGACGTCTTCCCCGAAGGGAATCCTTTTTATCATCAAGTCGGGTAGCGTCTTATATCTCGTGTCACAGACAGGAAAGGGGTACCTCAGGATGACCACATCCCGAAAATAAGGAGGTACCCCATGACTGAGAAGAGTTTTTTGATCAAGAGTTTGCCACAAGCGCACCGGATAATCAAGGAGATGAATTTTTCACCGGGGCGGGACTCGGATCACCGTTGAAGTGTCTGCGCGGTTCCGGCCCGGATTCCGGATGCGGCGGTGAGCGCCTTCCGCCGCAGGCCGCGGAGCCCGTTCTATCGTCTTGTGATTCGCGACGGCGTGGTCCTCGAGCGTCGAACCGGCACGGGAAGAATCCTCTATACCGAGATCACGACCATCCGAAAACCGAACCGTCTCAATCCTCCGGTAACAGCCACTGACAGGTGTCTGCGTGGAACTCGTGAAACCCGAAAAAGATCGGCTAGCGATTCTCCTGTTCTATCGATTCACTCATCCGTTCCGTGAAATCGGGGATGGCGGCGTTCACCCTCACCCAGGCCGCCAGCATGGGGATTCCGACGGGATCCTCCTTGAATTCCGCCTGTGCCAAACGCAGAGATTCAACGAAGATTTCCACGGCCTCGATCTCCCCGTTACGGTCGTAAACGAGCCCGTTGATCAGTGACAGGCCGTGATACTTCTCGATGGCCCGGCGTGCTTCCTGGATATAGGCGGTCAGCATGGTGCGGAAGAAGGCATCGCTCAAAACAGTCCCCTCCTGGGTCAGGAACCGCAACAGCGCTTTGGCGATGTCCCTGGCCATGCGGTTCAACCCCTCGTCCGGACTGCTCTTTGCAAGGATCTGGTGTTTGTGATCATAGGTCTCCATGATTTCAACCTGACAGATCCGGTTGACCGACGCCTTCTGATAAATTTCGCTCAGAAGCGAAACTTCGAGACCCCAGGTGGGCGAGATCCGGATGCCGCGAGCGAGGTGTGCAATGAGAGCAAATTCACCGGAAAGTGCGTAACGGAAATTATCCAGGTAGGACAAAAAGGGGTTGGCTCCGATGATGCGCCTGAGTGTCCGGACCAGCGGGGTATAGAAAAGCCGCGTAACCCTTCCGTAAAGCTTGTCGGTTACCCGGGCATAATAGCCCTTGCTGAATTCGAAATCCGTGGCCGGATGTACCACGGGGTAGATCAGCCTTGCAAGAAGTTCCCGTTTGTAGTTCACAATGTCACAATCGTGCAGAGCAATGGCATAGACGTCTCTCTCGGATAGGATATAACCCATGGTCATCCAGACCGACTGTCCCTTCCCGGGGTTGTCCAGGTTAAAGCCGGACCGGCGAAGCTCATCGTAGAAGGTCTGCATGACCGGGCCGTCATGCCACACCACCCGCACATCCGTCTGAAGTCGAGACATTAACTCTTTCGCTTTTTTGAAATCCTTCTCCGTAGCCCGGTCCAGCGACAGAACGATGCGATGGAGATATCCGACATCCTTGAGCTCTTCGATAATGCGCGGCATGGCCGGTGTTTCGAACTCCGAGAAAAGAGCCGGCAGAAGCAAAACGATCTTTCGGCCTCTCGATATCGCCGTCAACTCGTTTTCGAGCTCCTCGACGGGGTAATCCCTTAACTTTTGCAGGGTCGTAACCATCCCGTGCTGCCAGAAATCAGCCATCGCGCACCTCCTCTTCCCAGATCTTGATCAGGTAGTCCTTCATGTTCTCAAACGATTGAGCATGCTCCTCGAAAGACTGTTCCGCGCTCTCAGGGTCACTGTCTCTCAGTTCATTCATAAGACTCGCAACCTTGGCAGTGTAGAGCGGCACCAGCGTGTCAAGGACCTTGAAACGCTGCCGGGGCGTCAGATGAAAGTGTCGTGCGTAACGGTAGACGATTCGAACCCAGGTTTCAACGGAAAGGGAAAAATCTTCTTTTTTCTGAACCGCCATCAGCGCCCGGACCTCATCGAGGTCGCGTTCTTCGATGACGCGTTCCCACACGCCGGCGAAGTTGTTGTAACCCACTCTGAAATATTCAATGAGACCGTCCTGATCGATTTCGAAGGGGGCGGGCTCCGTCTTCACGTACTCGCCCAGAATGGGAACATCCCGGGACCCTTTAACCGCCTGCCAGTGTTTCGTGTTCTGCTCCATGAGCTGAAAAATAGTGCCGACGACCTGCCGAAACATCGGGCTCAGGTCCGCGGCAGGGTCTTTCTCACCATGGATCTTGACTCCAAGACGGGCCTGGCAAATCCTGAAGCCGCCAACAATGGCCGTCGTCGTCATCCAGATATCGATGCCGAAACGGGCCACGTCCGTCTCCCAGACATCCTGGTCCAAATAATACTTCACGAGCCTCTGGGAGATCCCGAAATCCCCCCCGATGGGTTGTCGGATCCGGTACCCATACAGCGCTCGTGTCAGGTTGTAAGCGATGGTGTTGGTGATCGTGCCGTCGAGTTTGTACCGGCGGTAGTGGGGCGCGACGAAGTCGTATTCCTTGTAGACCGGTTCCAGGACATTCCGGATCCATTCAGGGGTAATCGATACGAGGTCCGAATCGAAGACGGCCACCGCCTTGGCTCTGAGAAAGTGGGCGACTTCGAAAACGGCCCGCAGGCCCGATCCCTTGCCGGGCATCCCTCTGTAGATGGTAACGATTTTCTGAATGTTGTAGGATGGAATCTGGACCAGATTGGACGTTTCGCGTGTGTCGTCCGTGGACCCGCCGTCGGAAACCATGACCACCGCCTTGGAGTCCGGGTAGTATTTTTCCAGTCCGGCAACAATGGTCTGAATGACGTGAACGATAGAGTAACCACTGAAATAAGCGGGGATACCGACGACGATGTCCGTGTATCCCAGACGTTCAATCTGTTTTCGGGCGTGATCCCGGAGCGTTGTCGCGAAGCGTACCGTTGGATCCATTACGTTCGGCCTCCGACGCACAAAATGGTCATGTCCATGACATTCGTTCCCGTGGGACCGGTATAGATGAGATCCCCCGTTTGCTTGAGAAAGGTATTCGAATCGTTGCGGCTCAGGTAATCATCGATGTCGAGTTTCAGCTTCTTCGCCCTTTCATAGCTCGTGAAATCGACGATGGCACCGGCGGCGTCGGAGTTCCCGTCTATGCCGTCGCTTCCGACACTCAGGAACGCCATCCCCTTCCGTGGTCCGATTTCTCTTAATGCGGCCAGGCACATCTCCTGGTTTCTGCCCCCTCGCCCGGTTCCTTTCACCTGGACCGTGGTCTCCCCACCGAAAATCAGAGCCACGGGATTCCCGCAGGGGCGACGTCTCTTCATTACTTCTTCCCCGATGGCGACCATCACCCGGGCGACTTCCTTTGCCTCGCCTCTCATGCTCGATGTCATGACGCGGGACCGGATCCCGAGGGATCCGGCAACTTTCTTCGCCTCCGCAAGCAGGATGGAATTGCTTCCGATGATGAGGTGGCGAATCCTTGGATTCTCTTTCTCGGGCGTGTCGGCAATGTCTCCTTTCAGACCCGCTCTGATGACATATTTCACCGATGCGGGAAGCCGATTCCATAGATCGTATTTTCTCAGGATGTCGCGGGTGTCGGCGTAACTTGAACGATCCCGATAAAGCGGAGCCGAACCGATGGCCTCCAGATCGTCGCCGATGACGTCGGATATCACAAGAACAACCCCTCTCGCCCGATTCAACCACCCGAGCCGACCGCCCTTGACGGCAGAGACATGTTTTCTCACGATGTTGATATCGCCGATCGGTACGGAGTGACGCAGGAGAAGCTCCGTCGTTTTCCGCATATCGGAGAGGCGAATAGGCGGCAGGGGCTTTTCCAGGAGAGCGGAGCTGCCACCCGACAGCAGATAGATGAAGAAATCCTCCTCGGTCAACCGGGACAGCCGGGCCGTTAAAATCTCCGCCGCACGAATGCTTTTTCCCGTCGGTACGGGGTGAGAACTTTCGAAAACATCCACACCCCTGATATCGCTGTCCAGATAGTTGGAAACGATAAACCCGTCCGTCAGATATTCATGAAGCAGCCGACCTGTTTCTCTCGCCATCCCCATGGAGGCCTTTCCGCTTCCGAAGACATAGACACCGCCTCCGTCATGGAGACGGTATCGCCTGCCCCCGATCAGAAGTGCCCCTTTCTCCACCCTGATGACCTTTGGCATCAGCGTCCGGGGTCGAACTGATTCCAGGGCTTTTTGAAAGATCTCAGTCAGTTTCTTCCTGTAATTCATCGATCAACTTTTCGACGGCTTCACTCCAGCCCCGGCTTCCCGGGTATTTCGCTTTTCGGAGCCGTGACATCCGGATGTCCAGATACTCTCCGCTCCACTGCGGTATCAAGACAGGAATATCCACACTCTCCAGCATCGGCAGGTCGTTCAGGCTGTCCCCCAAGGCTACGGAGACGATGCCTTCGTGACAGCTGGCAGAAAAAATGTCCCGCGTGAGCTCTACAGCCAGACCTTTATCCTGACCCGCACTGATCAGGTGATGGAAGCGTCCCCCCGTTGTGACCTTCAGACCCTCCCGTTCCGCCCATTTTTCAATTTCGGCGAGGTCACCCGGCTCCCGGAGGACAAAAGGTTCCGTGAACTCGCGTTCTCTGGCCCAGAGTGCTTTTTGCAGGGGCAGCCCCGTCAGTCGGGCCACGTCCTCGACGGAAAGATCCCCGAAACCCTGCACGGGGAATCTTTCTTTGAGCACGTCGAAGAAACACCGGATCTCTTCGTAGGGCCGCCCCAGCACCACGACGAGGTAGGGGGGTACCTTCTGCGCCTTCTCCAGTCGAAAATCGCTGTAAACCGTGGGGAAGAACACTGCGGCCCCGTTTTCGACGATGAAAGGGTCTCGAATGCCAAGCTCCGTCTGCAAAACTTCTATTTCAACCCTCGTCTTGCTCGTCGCCAGGACGAGGGGAATCCCCGCTTTCTTGATTCTTGCCAGCGCCGGACGTGCCTCTTCGAAGGAATAGGTGTCGTGATCAAGCAGACTCCCATCGAGATCCGTGAAAATGAGAATCCTTTTCTTGCCCGTTCTGTCCCTCATGCTCCGGTTGTCGCTATGACGCGTATTCACACCCCCGGGCGGCTATTCCGGATTTTTTACCCGGAACATTTCCGTCGGCATCACTTCACCGTCACCCGAACCGAAATGTTCCTTCCCGGTGCGACCGGTGATCGGTTCATTTCATATCATGATGGTGTGTTTGCCCTCTGCGCGCAGTATCCAGGTGAAAAGCGTCAAGTATTCCCTGAGTTGACGGGTGAGGAGGAAATTTTCACGCACGAACTCCCGGGCGGTCTTCCCCATGCCGACGATCTGATTCCTGTGGTGAAGGAGGAAACGGATCCGGTGTGCGGCTCCTTCCGGCGTGTTGATCAGGTAGCCCGTGTAGTGATTGTGCACCTGCAGCTGAATCCCGCCCACGTCGCCCCCGATGACGGGTTTTCCCTTCCAGAGTCCCTCCGTCACCGTGAGGCCGAATCCCTCCCGCGTTGATTTCTGGATGATGATGTCGGCCATACGCTGGAGAGCATTGATCGTACGATGCGAGTTCGGCGGAAGGAGAAGAACATGGATATCCGGGTCGTCTCCCGCCGCTTCTTTCACCTCTTCGAGTATCTCCTTGCCTTCGGGATCGTCCGCCGCCCCGCCGCCGGCCAGGACGAGCTGGACCGGGAGAACCTTCTTGACAAGGCGATAGGCCTGGATGACGCCCACGGGGTCCTTGAAGCGGTCGAATCGTGATATCTGCACCAGAAGAGGGCGTTCCTTATCAAGCCCGAAGAGATTCCGCACCTTTTCGAGTTCGGCCCCTTCCAGATCGACGTTTTTGTCGCTCAAAGGGTCGATGCTCGGGGGGATGATGAACTGGGGATGGGGCAGAAGCTGCGCAAACGATCCCATGGAGAAGATGCTGGCGTCGTACTTTTCCACATAGGGCCGCAGCGACTTCCAGACGGAACGGACGGGGCGGCTGATGTCGATGTGGGCCCGCCAGATCCATTTCCCTTTTCTCCCGGTGCACAGGTCAATCAGGGGTGCCGGCTGGGGATCATGGATGACCACCAGTTCGGCGCTTTCAAGGACATTCTTCATTTCGTTATAGTTCTGGGCGTTCACTTCGACATAATGATCCCAGTCTTTCTTCGAGAGGGTCGCGTTTCTACCCTGCAGGCCGTTATGGATCGCCTTCGTCGTGCTGAAGAAGGGTGCGGTGCCCATGATGACCCGCCAGGCGGCGTCCAGACCGAGGTCACGCATCAACGGGACCATCCAGGTCAGGATTTCCGCCACGCCGCCTCCCTCTGCCGTGGAGTTGACATGCAGAACCTGCAACCCCTTCAGTTTTTCTCCCAGAGTTCTCAACTGGCGGATGGCGGGGGCACCCACAACGGGAATGTAATCGTCCAGAGAATGATTCATTTTTTTCGCTCCTTCGGTCTCCGATTTCGCCTGCCCGCAAAGGCTTCCACCAGTTTCTGCCTGATTTCGGCAAGCGTGTGAAATGTCACATCGATCGTCTGAACGGCCTTTATATAGTGGTCCCAGTTTCCATCGTAGTTTTGCAGCCATCCTGTGAAATCGTCCACTCCCACGGGCCACCGCCTCCTGGCCTCCAGCACGTGAAAATAAATGCTGCCCTTTGTCATGCGCGCGACGACTTCCGCCAGTTCGTCGGGGTGATGAATCCGTTCCCCCGTGTCAAAGACCACCGTGACGGCCTGCATGAAGAAGAACTCATGTCCCGGTCTCGCCCAGGGAATCATGGTCACTTCGCTGAGCCTCTCATCGATGATCTCCAGTACGGCCCCTCTCAGGTCCTCCATGGACGTGAAGAGATAGGGGTCGATCATCCCCATACGCTCCGAGAGGATCTGGTCGCCGAGTCTCCACCTTGCCCAGACGGCAAAATCGTTCCTGTAGTCCGGGTAGTCGAAAGACGAAACCAGCGCGGTTTCACAGAAGTGGTGGTAAAGCACGTCCGCGTGGCATGACGCGATCCGTTCTCTCAGTTCCCGCAGATTGAAGGCGGGCGGAATGCCGCTCATTCTCGCCAGAAGCGCACAATCTTTGACCTCAAAAGCACTCATCATCACCCTCCATCAAAAGAATCAAGGCCGGCCAGTTTTCGAACCTCTTTCACAAGCTCCGCAGGTGTTTTCACCGATCTGGCGCCGGGAACGGGAGAATGGTTGCCGACCGAGATCGCCATTCCGCCCTGCCGAACCACCCAGGCCATGGCGACGGCATCATTTTCATCGTCACCGGCATAGACGATCAACCCGCCCCGGGATCCGAAAGATGCGATCCTGCTGAGCGTCTCCACGCCGAACCGTTTGTCGATTTCAGGAAGCAGCTGCACTTCAAAGACCTCCGGCCCCCGGAGGAGGCGGATATCTTTTTTTTCCTGAAGCGCCCCGAGAAAATCGATGACACCGGCCCGGGCATCCGGCGACACATTTCTCACGTGGACGGCGACGGACCATTTTTTGTCTTCGATATCGACACCTTGAACCGCCTTCAGCCGATCGATTTCAGCAACAACCTTCCGGGCATCTTCCAGGCGTCCCGTTTTCCCCTCGGCCACGATTCTTCTTCCGTCCGGCAGGAGCCATTCAGCACCGCTCCCTCCCCCCAGGTAAAGCCCGGGGATGCCCACTCTCGGTATGAGATCTTCCAGCAGACGGCTTGAGAGTACCGCCGCCCGGTGGCCCGGCAGACGCAAGAGCGCTTTCAACAGCTCCCCGGCTTCCGGCAGGATTTGCGCCGCCGTCCGTTCGGGTACCAGATTCGACAGGGTGCCGTCGAAATCGAAAACCCATAGTCTCCGGTCATGTTTTATTCCCCGATCCATCAACTCAGACCTTTAAGAGGCAGAATCTTTTCCAGTTCCTCGAAGATTTTCCCACACCAGTCATAAACGGTATTCATCTGAACCTGTTTTCTCAGGCGCTTCAGCCGTTTTCTCCGTTCTTTTTCAGTCATGCGATAAGCCTCATACATGGCGTCGGCGACCTGATCGATATCGTACGGGTTCACCAGGAGGGCGTCCTGCAGTTCTCTTGCCGCACCGGTATACTCTGAAAGGAGAAGGATCCCGTCACCCTCGGTTTTCGCGGATATGAACTCCTTGGCAACGAGATTCATGCCGTCGTGGAGCGAGGTGACCATGAGCACATCGGCCATCCTGTAGGATGCCAGCACGGAGGTATAATCGTGATGCGCCCGGAGGTAATGGATGGGCGTCCAATCCTCCGTCTGATGACGCCAGTTGATTTCATCGACCAGATCTTCGAGTTCGTCATCGATGTCTCTGTATTCCCCGATGTGGGTCCTGCTGGGAGCCGTAAGCTGGAGCAAGGTCACTTTTTCCCGGAGTTCCGGGTGAAGCTTGAGCATGAGGTCAAAGCCTTTCATCCGCTCGGGGATACCCTTCGTGTAGTCCAGACGGTCCGCACCGACAAAAATCTTGGTTTCCAGGATTTTTCCGTTCACTTCCCTGATAAAACTCTGCCTTTTTTCTTCCACCTGGGAAGAGACCGCGTCCTTCCCGATCTGGTGAAAATCCACACTGATCGGGAAGGGCCGGACATAGGTCGGATGCCCCCCGCGAAAAATCCGGTAGCTTTCGTAATCGACCTTCGCTTCGATCCCCCGGTCGACCGTGTCCATGAAATTGTTGCAGTGGTACTGAATATGAAAACCCAGAAGGTCATTGGCCAGCAGACCGTCCAGGATTTCTTCCCCCCAGGGGAAAATCCGAAAGGCCTCACGATTCGGCCAGGGGATGTGCCAGAAGTGAGCGAGGATCAAATCTTCCCTCTCATTCCTGAGCATCCGCGGCAGCAGGGTCAGATGGTAATCCTGTATGAAAACAAAAGCGGAACTGCTTCCAATCTCTTCCAGAACGGCATCACAGAAGCGCCTATTGACGCTTTCGTAAATTTTCCAGTCCGTTCTCGAAAATTTGGGCCTCGTGTAGACGATGTGACAGAGGGGCCAGAGGGCCTGATTGGATATGCCGTAATAATACCCGTCTTCCTCCTTCTTGGTGAGCCAGAGACGCCTCAATGTGTACCTTGGATCCCCGGGGGGAATGTCAATTCTTCCCTGTTCATCCGTTACCAGACGGTCCGCTGAACCCGACCCATGAGCCACCCAGGTGCCTTTCGTTGCCTTGACGATCGGTTCGAGGGCGGTGACCATTCCGCTCGCGGGACGGACGACCCGGATGCCCCCCGTGCCCCGCTCATGCAGCCAGGGCTCCCTGTTCGAGACAATGACGACTTTCGCCCCTTTTGTGATCCGGGAAACAAGCCCGCTCAGGTATGCGGCGTCCATAAGCCCTCCTGTGTTCTCCTGAACTTGATTGCCGTTCCGCCGTCGGTGATATCGTCACTCCAAGAGCCCTTGAGACCCCGGCAAAAAAGGAACAATAATCCCCTCTCGCTCCGGCGGCCCCGAACGGCTTCGACCGACGGATCGAGGGATCGCTCCCTTCAAGAAAAAATCTTTTTCACGAGGCTTCGTCACGAAGCGGTTATGAATTTTTATGACAATGGCGTCCGCAACTTCGAGAGAAATGTTGCCAGGCAGGCGAAGGAATTTGTATACCTACACGGGAGCAAATATTTTTTGTCATTATAAAATCTTTCTGACGATTTTCAAAACATTTTTTCGCCGGCCTCGCCGGCGTCCGACCCTGTCCGCTATGCCCTTGAAGGTTTTGTTCCAATTTTCTGCGATCATGAAATCCGTGAAGAACGGATGGAGGGCTTACATGCGGGACAAACGGATCGGGGAATCGGTCCTGTTCGCGAACGTCCTCCTGCGGGGCTGAAGGGCCCTCACATCAAAAACGCCCCGGGGATGTCAAATGGAATGGTTTGCGGCCGTCCTTAAGTGTTTTCTTTTTCTTCGAGGATGCGGACGAGCTCTTTGAGTTCATCGGCCTTTTCTTTCTTCATGATGAGGGTCTTCTTGCCGGTCCGGACGATGACGAGATCCTCAAGGCCGATCATCATGACCTCCTCATCCATGTCCTCGCAGAAAACCAGATTCCCCTTCGCGTCCAGCGTGAAGATTTCCCCGCGGGCGGCGTTCCCTCCCCTGTCTTTCGGCAAAAAAGCCTCGAGGGAAAGCCACCCTCCCACGTCGGACCAGTTGAACCCGGCAGCCACGGCCCTGACGCGGGAAGCCTTCTCCATCACGCCGTAATCGATGGAAACGGCAGGCACCCCGTGAAAGGCCTCCTTCAGCGCTTTTTCCCAGGACGGCGTTCCGTCGCTTGCAGCCGCACCGGTCATACACCGGTGATGATGCGGGAGGTTTGCCTCCAGTTCCCTCAGGATGGCCTCGGCCGTCCACACAAACATGCCGGAGTTCCAGTAAAACCGTCCCAGGGAGAGGTAACCCTTCGCCGTCTCGACATCGGGTTTTTCCTTGAACCGGAGGATTTCAAAGTGTTCGATGCCGTCGTCCTGGAATATCCGCCTGCCGAATTCGAGATACCCGTAGGCGGTGGCCGGGTAATCCGGTTTGATGCCGAAGGCGTAGAGAGCCGTCCCGTCGGCGGCTTTCCTTGCCGCCGAAAGCAGCGTCCTCTGGAAAACATCGACGGGTTCGATCAGGTGATCGGCCGTGAGGGTCATGATGACGGGATTTCCGAAGCGCCTGCGACAGAGCGCCGCCGCGAGCGCGACGGCGGCGGCGGTGTCCCGTTTGAGTGGCTCTCCGATGACGTTTCCGGGAGGCAGTTCGGGGAGCTGTTCCCTGACCATCCGCACGTGGGCCGCGTTGGTCAGAACGAGAACGCGATCGACGGGGAAGAGATCGCGGATCCGGTCGTAGCTCTTCTGCAGGAGGCTTCTGTCACCGAAGAGTTTCAGGAACTGTTTGGGCCTCTCCTTCGTGCTCATCGGCCAGAACCGGGTCCCCGTCCCGCCGGCCATGATCGTGGCAACCCCATTGAGTTCGTTCGTTTCCATCGGCAGATCCTTCCTCAGACTCGGCCGAAATCGTCCTCGACACGCTCGATGTCGTCCTCGCCGAAGTAATCGCCGGTCTGTATTTCGATGATCACCGTGTCTTCTTTCCCCGGATTCATCGCGCGGTGCAGGGCCCCCCTCGGGATGTCGATTGCATCCCCCGCCGTGAGGGAGATGTCGTTGCTTCCCCTGGTCACCAGGGCCTCACCGGAAAGGATGAACCAGTGCTCCGCTCGATGGCGATGCCTCTGGAGGCTCAACCGTCTGCCGGGATAAATGACGATCCTCTTGACCTTGTGATCGGGCTCATCGCTGATCACGCGGAAATACCCCCAGGGGCGACGATCCTCCACGATCTCTTGTCCGGACATGACTGGACTCCCTGTGACGGAGGCGAGTGCTCTGACGCTCGAAAAGCGCTGCTTTTTTCGTTTCTTGCGAAGTCTATGCCAGCCCCGTCCATTATTTCAAGGACAATTTCTCAGCCGCTGCCGCCCCGGTACCTCTCGAAATTTTTGATGGACAATCCCGAAAGGGTATGAAAAGTTTCCACAAAAAAAAGAGCAAACCGCGTGAAGATGCCGGATCAGCCGATCAGCCGAAACCTGTTTTTCGACAGCTTCAGGCTTCACTACCTCGATTGGGAGAACACCCGAGGGAGAACCATCGTCCTCGTCCACGGCATAGGCGACAACGCCTACATCTGGGATGACTTCGCCCGCCGGGCCCGCTCCGTTCTCCGCGTCCTCGCCCTCGATCAGCGGGGTCACGGCAGAAGCACCTGGCCCGTGCCGCCCGCATACACCTGCGAGGACTATGTGGCCGATCTCGAGCGTTTCGTCGAGGCACTGGGACTACGCGATTTCATCCTCATGGGCCACTCCATGGGCGCCCTCCATGCCACCCGCCTGGCCGCCCTGCATCCCGAACGGGTGGCGGGCCTGATCCATGTCGACATCGAGGCCTTCCCCCCCGAGTGGAACAAGAAATACCTGACCGGGCTCTACCGGGATCTGCCCCTCTCCTACGAAACCGCCGAAGACTACGTCGACTGGATGAAGGCGAACAGTCCCTACGCCGACCGGGACCTGCTCCGGGCCTTCGCCGGAAGAGCCCTTTTCCGCGACGGCGAAGGCAGGTGGCGGTGCCTTTACGACCGGGAACTCCTCCGCGATTTTGACCCCCTGTACGACCTGCGGCCTTCCCTGCCGGACATCCGCTGCCCCGCTCTCGTCATCCGTGGCGAAGAGAGCCGCGTCTTCGGGGCGAAGGCCGCCCGCGAGATGAGCGGCGCCATCCCCGGCGGCCGGTTCGCCGAGATCCCGAAGGCCGCCCATCCCGTCCACACCGACAACCCCGAGGGGTTTGCCCGGGCGGTCCTCTCCTTTCTGAAAGAGCAGGGGCTGGTGACTTGGTAGCCGGATTCTCCCCGCGGTGAGATGTTTCTTTCACGCAGTTTTCATTGTCGCGCGCATCCCCGCTTCTGCTATAATAAACGAAAACCCGAAAGGAGGGGCCCATGGGATTGCTGGATGGAAAAACAGCGGTCGTGACCGGCGGCGGCACCGGGATCGGGCTTGCCGTCGCAGGGCGATTTCATGAGGAAGGGGCATCCGTGATCATCTGCGGGCGCCGCGGGGACAAACTCCGGGAGGCTGCGGCGGGCATTGCGGAACACCGGGATCGCTTCTCCTGGATTCCCGCCGATGTCACCCTCGAGGACGACATCAGGAAACTCATGACATTCGCCGCGAAAAAAACAGGGAGGATCGACATCCTCGTCAACAACGCCGGCATGATGAGATTCGGAACACTGGCGGAGAGCAGCCCCTCGATGTGGGACCTCACCATGAGGATCAACGCCTTCGCCCCCTGGCGCCTGATGGTCGCCGTCCTGCCCTACATGAGGAAAGCGGGCGGGGGATCCATCGTAAACATTTCCTCCATCTCCGGTATCAAGGCCTTTCCCGGTTCGGGGGTGTATTGCGCCTCGAAAGCGGCCCTTCAATCCCTCTCCCAGGTCATGGCCATGGAGGCGGCGCCCGAGAAAGTTCGCGTCAACATCATCTGTCCCGCCGTGGTGGAGGACACGGAACTGGCCGTCCCCATTTTCGGAGAGAAAGTCCCGGACTTTTACAACACCATGCGTCCGCTCCATCCCCTGGGGCGGAACGGGAAACCCGCAGACATCGCCGACGCGGCCCTCTTCCTGGCCTCGGATCAGAGTTCCTGGATCACGGGGATTATCCTGCCTGTGGACGGGGGCAGACACCTCAGCACAAACCGGCCCGTGGTCGCGGCATAGCGCGGCCGTTTCATGAGATGAAAGAAAGGAGAAACGTTCAGCCATGAGAATCGGAATCGTAGGCATTGGAGGCGTCGGCGGCTACTTCGGCGGCAAGCTCGCGCTGAAATACGGCCCTTCCCGGGAGAACGCCATCATCTTCATCGCCCGGGGGGAGCACCTGAAGGCCGTCCGGAGCAAGGGGCTCAAACTCGTTACCGTCGAGGGCGAATACACGGCTGTCCCTACCGTGGCCACAGACAACCCTTCCGAGATCGGGATGCTGGATCTCGTCTTTTTCTGCGTCAAGAGTTACGGCCTCGAGGAGGCGGCCCGGATGCTCTCGGGGAGCATCCACGAAAAAACCGTCGTCATCCCCCTTCTGAACGGGGTCAACATCACCGAACGGCTGAAAGCGGCACTTCCCCGCGGGATCGTTCTCCGGGGAACCGTTTACATCGGTTCCAACATCGTCGCCCCCGGCGAAGTCCGGCAGGCGGGCGGTTCCTGCCAGCTTATCTTCGGTCCCGACGACAACGCCGAGGTCGAAAAGTACCGGCCTATCGAGGAACTCCTCAAGAAGGCCGGCATCAAGGCCGAGCTCACGGCCGACGTCATCGTCCCGATCTGGACGAAGTACATCTTCGTGAGTCCTCTGGCCGGCCTGACCTCCATGCTCGGAAAGACCTTCGGGGAAATCCTCGAAGACCCTGAAAGCCTGAAGATGCTCGAGGGTCTCCTGAAGGAGACCGAAGCGGTTGCGAGGGCACGGGGCGTGAAACTCCCCCCCGACATCGTCAAGGCCTCCGTAGCGAAGGTGTCCTCCTTCCCCTTCGCCACGAAGACCTCCATGCAACGGGACTACGAAAAGGGAAACCCTCTCGAGATCGACATCTTCATGGAATACATCACGCGGTCCGGGAAGGAGCTGGGCATCGCCACACCGCTCCACGACAGGGTTTTGAGCGCCCTCAGGGGGAAAAAGGGGTAGAGAGCTGTTTGAGACAAAAAGGAGGACACCATGCCGTCGAGGCGGTTGTTTTTCGTTGTGTTGTCGGCTCTGATCGGCGCGGCCTTCTTCCTGCCTTCCGCTCCGGACGCGCAGAAGACGACGACGGCGCAGAAAGCCGGCCCGGATGAGCGTGGGAAATGCTTCCTGTGCCACGGTCAGGTCAAGGCCATGTACGAAAATTCCAGGCACGTGAAACTCTCTTGCGGGACCTGCCACGTCGCGGATGACCACCTGAAAAACGTCCGGTCGAAGCCGGTGACCGTCATCGATCACACCCTCTGCGGGAAGTGTCACCGGGACCAGTTCCTGAGCTTCATCAGGGTCAACTACGCGGCTCCGGCGAAAAGGGAAAAGGGGGTTCCCACGGGACGTTCTCCCCTGCAGGACAAGCTTCTCGCCCCCCACGGGTTCACGAAAGAACACAATGAACCCCGGGCTCACATCTTCATGCTCACGGACCAGTTCGTCGTGGACCGCTATGCGGGCGGCCGCTTCCGTTACAAAGACGGCGTCCGGGGCGTCGACGCAACGGGCAGGGTCTGGGACATCCTCGTCGACACGGGGAAGGAACTTCCCGAAACGGCCAAGGCCGGCAACGCCACCTGCATCCAGTGCAAGAGCTCCGATCATGTGCTTCAGTGGAAGTACATGGGCGACAAGGATCCGCGGGCGAAATGGGACCGGGCTTCCGACGTTATCGCCATCTCGAAGGCGACGAACAATCCGATCGGTTGCATCGAGTGCCATGATCCCCATGCGACAGGCTACCGGGTCATTCGGGACGCCCTGATCGAAGCGGTGGACCGGGAGGGTGCGGCGACCTTCGCCCGCAACGGCAAGACGGACCTCCAGGTCGTCGACTTCCGAAATTTCCGGAAGATCGGCGTGATGGGCAGGGCGGACTCCCGGATGCTGTGCGCCCAGTGCCACGTGGAGTATGCCTGCAACCCCGGCTTCGAGTTCGACACGGGGAAGCGAATCGGATTCGAGGACCGTCGCACCAACCACTTTCCCATGAAAAGCGCGAAGGACATCCTCGCCCACTACAAAAAGATCAACTTCTACGACTTCAAGCACGCCGTGACGGGCGCGAGGCTCGTGAAATTGCAGCACCCCGAGACGGAAACCTACTGGGGGAGC
>DAOTMG010000044.1:0-19334 GCA_035450185.1 Syntrophales bacterium
TCCTTGGTGTCTTGATGGTTGCCCTCTTCTATTGAAATGACCGTGCCAGAAAGAGACACCGGGAGAGAAATAATTGTAACATCAGGAAATCATGAAGCCATTGACGATTTTCCCGCAACCGCCGCCCCTTCCAAAAAAGACAGTACCACCCCCCTTTTTCCATGAAACGTTCAAACCGTTGAAAGAAACGATGAAAAAAATGTTTCAAACGATCTCAATGGGGCGGCTTCGGTCGAAAGGCCGGAAAAACGCCGCCCGGGAGAATAAAAAGGTGCAGTGGAGGGGCTATCAGGGTTGCACGGCGGACTTGCCGTCGGGGACGTTGTTCCCGGCAGGCGCTTCAGGAAATGCCTTTGCCTCGGGAGGCGGTGTGGATATGACGAGACTCCGGACAATATTCCTGTCCCCGGCTTCGACATAACGGATGGCGGCTCTCTTGCCCGCCGTTACATCGGCAAGCGCCCGGGGCTGCCCGTCGATCTTGATGGAGGTCCTTCTGTCGGTGTGGAAGAGAACGTCATCGTCTTTCCCCCTGACAAGAATCGTCTTTTTGGCCTTGTGGACCGACAGGACCTCCCCCGTGAGGTACTGCAATTTAACGGGGGGTTTCTTGGCTGCCGGCTTCCTGGGGGGCGAGCCCTTCGCGGGCTGCTCCTGCTGAACGCAGGTGACGAGTCCCAGGAGAGCCAGGGCGACAAGGATGAATACCAGAGCCGGTTTCTCTTTCAAGACACGCTCCCGGTAAATCGGACCGATCACTTTTGCGGGTGCGGGCACCGGTACCGATTCATTCATTTTGTTCGGTCCAAGATTATAGACGAGGATACCAAAAAAACCAAGAGGGGCATTGTTTACGCAATGCCCCTCTCAGGTCGACAAACTGAAAAGTCAAAATCTGTTTGTTACTTCTTTGCGGGCTCAGCCTTCTTCTCTTCAGCCTTCGGGGCCGCCTCTTTCTTCTCAGCCTTCTTGGGCTCAGCCTTCTTGGGCTCGGCTTTCTTCTTAGCCGGCTTCTTCTCCGCCTTCTTCTTCTCGGGCTTTGCCTCAGGCTTCTTCTTATCCTCAGGCTTCGCGGGAGCAGCCTCCTTCTTCTCTGCCGGTTTCGCCGCCGGGGCCGCAGCCTGGGCGAAGCACATACCCGTCACAGAAAGAACGAAAAGAACGGACACGATAACTGCCAGAACCTTCTTCATCTCTTGTCACCTCCTTCCATCAGGTTTTGCCTCTTTTGTACATGATCTGTGCCAATCGTCCCTTTCGTCAAACATGCAATAAATACAGATGATTACAAAACCAGTCCTGCCGGATTTTCCTTGCTCGATTCCTCTTAAGGTCACTTTTACACCCTTTTGGGGAATATCCATGCCGTTTTGAGCAGCAAAAAATCTCTATTGGGGATATCCTTTTCTTTTTAAGGATAAATATAGTTAAGTGAGTGTGTTCATTGATGATTTTGTGAATGAACCGTCGGGAAAGACGAACGAGGAAGAAAATGCAACCGCATGGAGGCTGTTCTTCTTCAGGGCCTTTTCAGCTATCACTGGAAAAAGCGATGAAGGGTTTCCACGATCGGTTTCGAGTAGAGGGCGACCATAAGGGTGAAAAGTGCGAAGGCGACAACAGCCCCGGCAAACCCGATTTTCCGGAAACGGTGCTCCAGCGATATGAGGGTGAGCCCCGCGAAGGCAAGGGCCAGAAGCTGGGCGACAAGATAGGCATCCCATCCGACAGTGCGATACCCAAAGAAACCGAACTGTAGAATCGTGGCAACCACGATCCCCGCGAGAGCCGGGCTCTGCCAGCGGTGCTTTGTCATGAGAACTCCTTTTCACTTCTTCATACCACAGATCGAAGGACCGGACCATTATTTTGTCGAACCTGCCGGGAAGGATAAAAAAACATTTTGCTTTTCGGGCCCCTGTGATAACGTCGCCGCATTACATGAACGCAGGAGGGGAAATATGATCAAAAAATCTGTTTCAGGCCCGGCGGTTCTCGTCCTTGCGGGCCTCTTCCTATTGACCGCTGCAGCTTATGCGGCCGAACCGGAGATTCTGGCCAGGGTGGCAAACAAGAACATCACCAGGGCGGACATCGAAGCCCTCATCGGCATGTATCCGCCGAACCAGCAGGCCATGATCCGGATGGACCCCAAAAACGAGGAGGCCCTGCTGAATAATTACGTGACGATCAGCGCCATTGCCGAAGTGGCCAGACGCCAGGGCTTCGACAAGGAAAAGAACATGAGGAGACAGCTTCAGATCCTCAGTGACGAACATCTCGCGAAAGGATACGTCCAGAAAAATATCATTTCCAAGGTGAAGGTCACCGACAAGGATGTGGAGGAGTATTACAGGAACAACCCGAAAGAATTCGAGAAACCGGAGACCGTCCGGGTAAGGCACATCCTCATCGGTTTCAAAGGGGACATGACCGAGGACCAGAAGAAGGAACTCCACAAGAAAGCGGAAAAGGTTCTCGGCAAGGCGAAGGACGGGGATGATTTCGGCAAGCTCGCTTCTGAATACTCCGATGACCCGGGGTCAAAAACAAAGGGCGGAGACCTCGGCTATTTCCCCAAGGGCAACATGGTCCCGGAATTCGAGAATGCGGCATTCAGCCTGAAGCCCGGTGACATCAGCGGCATCGTCGAAACGCCTTACGGCTATCACATCATCAAGTCGGAGGACAAGAAGGCGGCGGAAATGCCGGCCTTCGAATCCGTGAAGGAACAGGCAAGGGGCAAGGCGACGCAGGCCGCGGAGAAACAGAAGATCGAGGAATTCATCGAAAAGGCCAGGAAGCAAACGAAGGCCTCGATCCATCCCCGACCGGCAGAAAAGAAGAAATAACGACACAGCAGGATCCGTCTCAGGAGAGATGTCGTAAGGCGGCCCCGGAGGGAAACAGGCGGAGGTGCCCCATGACATCTTTTCTTTTTCCGTGGGGGCGTATTCTTGGACTCCGTCATTGAAGCAAGAGATCTGAGGAAAAACTTCGGCCCTTTCGTCGCCGTTGACGGTATATCCTTTACCGTTTCCGCCGGCGAGTGTTTCGGAATCCTCGGTCCGAACGGTGCGGGCAAGACATCGACCATCCGCATGATCTACGGGTTCTCCCCCCGGACGGCGGGAGAACTGAGGGTCTTCGGGCTCGAGATCGACAAAGGCCTCCGGCAGATCAAGTACGGCATCGGCGTCTGCCAGCAGGAAAACAGCCTCGACACCGAGCTCACGGTGCTTCAGAACCTGGAGGTCTTCGCGGGTTACTTCGACATCGAGCCCTCCGCGGCCCGCCGGCGCGCCGAGGATCTCCTCAAGTTCATCGCCCTGGAGCAGCGGCAGGAGTCTCCCGTGGTGGAGCTCTCCGGAGGTCTGATGCGGCGGCTGATGCTCGCCCGGGCGCTCATCAACGATCCCCGCCTTCTCATTCTCGACGAACCCACGACGGGCCTCGACCCCCAGTCCCGTCACCAGATCTGGAACCGCCTGGAGGAACTGCGCGCGGGGGGACTGACGATTTTGCTCACGACCCACTACATGGAAGAGGCTTCCCGGCTCTGCGATCGTCTCATCATCATGGATCACGGCCGCATCCTCGTCGAAGGGAAACCGGCCGACCTGATCCGTCGGCATGCCGGCCGTGACGTGATCGAGGTTTCCGAACCCACGGACCAGCTGAGAGCCTTCATCGCCTCGAAGGGGCTGGCCCACGACGACCTGGGCCACCGCCTGATCATCTATTGCGATGACCGGGACCGACTCTACGCGGACGTCAGCAGCCGGTTCTGCCGGCAGGGTTGCATCATGCGCATGGCCACGCTGGAGGATGTCTTTCTGAAGCTCACCGGGAGGGAACTGCGGGAATGAGCCCGTCAGGGGACTTCCACATCTCGAGGCGGTTTCTCCGTGTCTGGAAGAGAAACCTCACGGTCTACAGGAAAAACTGGAAGATCAGCTTTCTCCCGCCGCTCCTGGAGCCCCTCTTCTACCTGATGGCTTTCGGGGTGGGCTTGAGCGCCCTCGTCGGGAACCTTCCATACCGGGGAAGCGAGATATCCTACATCGCCTTTATCGCCCCGGCGCTCATCTCCATCAACATGATGTACAACGCCTTCTTCGAGACGACCTACTCGTCTTTCGTCCGCATGTACTACCAGAAAACCTTCGATGCCATGATGGCGACCCCTCTTTTCCTGGACGAGGTCATCATCGGCGAGATCGTCTGGGGCGCGACGAAGTCCGTCATGGCCACGGCGATCATGCAGGGCGTCCTCAGTCTCTTCGGGCTCATCGCCTATCCCGAGGGTCTCCTCATCCTCCCCTTGAGCTTCCTCGGCGGAATGGCCTTCGGGGCCATCGGCATGTACTTCACGGCCATCGTGTCCCATATCGATATCTTCAACCTGCCCGTCTTTCTCTTCATCACCCCGATGTTCCTCTTCAGCGGGACCTTCTTCCCCCTGGAGACGCTTCCCCTGTGGGCACAGCGTCTCTCCTACCTTTTCCCGCTGACTCACCTCGTCGAAACGGTCCGGACCCTGTCCTTCGGCCGGATCGAACCGTCCCTCGCCCTGAATGTCCTCTACCTGACCGTCTTTACCGTTGTTTTTTCCCCCTGGAGTATCATCAAGATGCGAAGGCGCCTCATCAAGTGACCCCGGCTGCGGATTCGCGCCTTTCCCTTTCATCCTTGAGAGGTCCCCCGGATCGCCCTGGCATGAAAATTGTTTAAATCCAACGAGGGAAAATGTGTCGAAAAGCCGGAGACGGTGCCCATTCGCATCATGAGCAACGAAGACAGTCATATCAATAACATATGGCCCATCGGAGGCGGCAAGGGCGGTTCGGGGAAGACTTTCCTGACGGGAAGCCTGGGCCTGCTCCTGGCCCGGCAGGGTCTCAATACCCTTTTGATCGACGCCGACCTCGGCTCCGCCAACCTTCATACCATCATCGGTGTCGACCACCCGGGCCGGACGCTCTCCGACTTCGTCCACAGGAGGGTGGATCGCCTCGAGGACGTGGTGACGAAAACACCCGTTCCCGGCCTGTCCTTCATCAGCGGCGCCGGGGACAACCTCGACATGGCCAACCTGATCCACAGCCAGAAGATGCGGCTCCTGCGGGCCATCTCAAGGCTCCCCTATGAACATGTCCTCCTGGACCTCGGGGCCGGCACGTCTTTCAACACCATCGACTTTTTCCTGATCGCCGGCACGGGCATTTTCGTCACGACACCCGAACCGACGTCCATTGAAAATGTCTACCGCCTCATCCGTTCCGTCTATTTCCGAAAGATCCGGCAGGTGCTCCGGGACGCCTCTTTTCGGGAACTCCTCCAGGAGGCCGCCCTGCGATCCAACGGGTCAACGGCCAAAAACCCCGAGGACCTGTTTCGCATCCTCAAGGCCTGTGATCCCGTCCAGGGGGGGCGCGTCGAAGAGTCGCTGCGCGCCTTTCGGTTCAAGCTCGTTCTCAACCAGCTGCGCAAGCAGGACAACCCGCAGATCGGGAATCTCATCTGCAGGATCTGTGAGAAGCATCTCGGGATCCGGGTCTGCTTCCTGGGCAACATCCTCCATGACGACCGCGTCCACGACTCCGTGTGCCGGAGGGTCAACTTCCTCGACAAGTACCCCTACACCCAGACGGCAACGGATCTCCGGGAATTCTGCAATCGTTTTCTGGCCCATCGGCAGGAACCTCTCCCTCTGGAAACGTCTCTCGGGAAAAGGGAGGACACGACCCGGATGCCGGCACACTTCTGAGCGATGAAATACTTCGAAGAACAGAACTATTACGAAATGCTGGACCTGGCCCCCTCGGCCTCCTCCTTCGACATCCGACACGCCTACAGGACGGCTCTCCAGATCTACGGCGACGATTCACCCGCCAGCTATTCGTTCTTCTCCGCAGACGAACGAGCCGGGATCCTCGCCGGCCTGGAAAAGGCCTTCCTCACCCTCATCAACGACGAGAGCCGGACGGAATACGACCGGTCGCTGATCGCCGCGGGCTTGATGCAGGGAAGCGAGCAGCACCGGAGCAGGCCGAAAAAGCCGATCCCTCTCTTCGATCTCGAAGAGAACGGAAACGCTCCCGCCATCCTCTTTCCCCACACGGAAAAGACGATCCGCCTCACGGACGAACATCACGCAGTCCGAGACATCATGTCGAAAGAGACCCTCACAGGCCGGGACCTGAAGCGAATCCGGACGGAACTGGGCATCACCCTGGAGCAGATCGCCGAGATCGTCAAGGTCCGTCGGGGGCTGCTGGCCGCCATCGAGGAAGACCGGCACGAAGAACTGCCCTCGGCACTCCATCTGAAGAGTTTCCTCAAGGCCTACGCGGAGTGCCTGCGGCTGGACGCCGGGGAGGTTGCCGCGCGATATCTGAAGGCGGCAACGGGGAGGACCCCGGACGGCACGAGGGCAGGGTCCGCAGACGACGGCATCACGGAAACGAAAAAATAACAATGAATTACAGCGACGATAAGCCTCCTTGCCCTGACGGCGGGAAGCTTATTTTTGTTTGACACCCCTCGACCTATTACCTATACTTCCACGATAAATTTCGCTTCGCGCCGGAGATCCCTTTGGATACCAACAAGGTCGCCATCATCGGCCCGGGAAGACTCGGGACGGCCCTCGCCTACATGCTGGGCAGGGACAACAAGAAGGTGACAATGTATTACCACGACGCCGAGCTCTGCCGCCGGATCAACGAGGAACACCTCAACCCGAAACACCTGACGCAGGACCTGGCAAAGCTCTGCGGGGGCATGGACAACGTCCCGCGACTGGCACCGGATGTGACGGCGACCAACGACCTCGAAAAGATCATCCTCGAACACGACTTCATCTTCCTCGCCGTCACGATGAACCGCCTGGCCGAGCTTCTCGACTACGTCCGGCCGCTCATCGGGAGAAAGCGGGGGAAGACCTACCTCCTCTCCCCCATCAAGGGTCTCGTCTCGGACGAAAAAACGAAAGAGCTCATCACCCCCTCCCAGATGATCAAGGGGGACCTCTTTCACCTCATGCACAAATTCAAGGTCGTTGTCATCGGGGGGCCCTTTTTTGACGTGGATCTCGCTCTCGGAAAACCGGTGTGCCTGACGGTGGCGGGGCCCCGGATGTTGAGCAAGGTCGTCCGGAAGGAAATCCTGAGGATGCACCGCCGGTCGCTGACCTCCTACTACAACTTCGACGTCGTCGGCATCGAGGCCTGCGGGGCCCTCAAGAACATCGTGGCGAACATCAAGGGGGTGACGGACTCCCTCAACCTCGGCAGCTCCATGCCGGGGACGATCTTCGCCCGTTCGGGCGTGGAGATCCGGGCGTTGTGCTCGATCCTCGGGGGGAGTTTCCAGGCCTTCTACAGTCAGGCCGGCGTGGGGGACCTCTACGTTACGATCTCGTCCATCGCGAGCAAGAATTACCGTTACGGCAAGTACTACTACGAATTCTTCGACGGGAACCCCATCCAGACGAACCTGCGTGTTCTCCAGAAAATCGACGGCACGCCCGAGGGACCCAACACCATCCGCAACGTGTACAAATACCTCGACAAGAAGAACATGTACAGCCCGCTCTTCTCCTGCGCTTACCACATTTTCAACGAGAGGATCACGAAGGAAGAATTCCAGGAAAAGATCATCGAGTCGATCCAGTTCGACCGCAGGAACAAGGAATACATCGGGCCCGCCTCGAGACTCCTCTACCGCATATTCCCGAACTGGTGGTACCGCAGGGACCGGGGTATCACGTCTTACTTCGGGACCTGACGATTGTCGACTTCCCTCCCCCGCCCGTTCTCAGCGGTGTATTCCTCCTCGAGGGCCTTCAAACGGTCGATGTATTCGTTCCGGCGGTTCAGCCCCCTGTAGTTGAGCAGATCCTCCTTCAGCAGGCTGATGGAGGGGAGAATGTCCACGTTGTGCCGGTTGATGTTTTCCCGGTTGGCCCGGTCGATGGTGAGGATGGCGTAATAGGTGACGATGATCCTTGTCTTGGCATCCCGCTGCCAGAGATAGGACTTCCCCGAGAGGGTGGTCAGGAAGAAGGCGGCGTAATCGTACAGGACCTTGTCGGAGGTCTTGATCTCGGTGTTCTTGTACTCGATCCCCTTGCTGATCCATTCATAAAGGAGCTCCGCCGACGGCTCGAGGATCTCCTTTTCGTTGGCCAGAATTTCCTTGATGAGACCGATGTTCGCGTTGCCGATGGCCCTCTCGAAATGCGTCAGATTGAGGCGCAGCCTGGCAACGTCCTTCGTCTCGCCGGACACGAGCGGGGGGTTCGCCGAGAGGGTGGTCAGCATCTTCAGGAAAAACTTGTATGTCCCTTCGGGGAGGCCGTGGGCCTTGATGTACTGGCGCTCATCGAAACTGTGAAAAAAACGGACCACGTCCTGCTGGACCGCCTCGAAGCTCCGGTCTCCGTTTTCAGGGCGGTAGGACCGCATCTTCTTGCGGTAGACGCCCGCCCGGATCGACGGCACGGTCACGTCCCGGTTCTCGTTCGGCCCGGCCGCGGCGACGGCATCCCCGACGGCGAACGTCTCCGCCACCTCCGCTTTCTCCCAGAGGACGATGAAAGCGAGACCGGCGACCAGCATGAAAACCGTGCCGACGCTCAGAAAAAATTCTTTTATTTTCAAGTCGATCTCCCTGCAATGAAGAGCCTTCAGAGACGGCCCTCGACGACGGGTCAGCCCTTCTTCCTCTCATGAAGAGCAGCAATTTCTGTGCCCGCGGGTCTACCCCTTCGACCGTCCCGACGACTCGATCAGCGGCACGATCGAAAGCCCCGGTCGCAGAACCTCGTTGGCTTTCCTCAACCGGTCATCGGAGGCATAGGCGGCCACCGACGCAGCCCCGAGGGCGGGGACAAGACAGCGTTGCACGGCCTCGAGAATGGATTCGGCCGTGACGGCCATAACGCCCTCCCGGAATTTGAGGCGGTCCTCGTCGGTGATCCCCGCGAAGTCTCGGACCATGGAAACAAAACCCTTGCCGGCCGGGTCCATCGGCCGGTCCAGGGCGCCGACGGAACCGATGATCGCCCTTTCGAGTTCCTCCTCGTCGACCCGCTGCCGCGAACGGCTGGCGACGGCCTCGTCGTAGACCCTGAGCGTTTCCACGAGATGGGGGTCCCGGTAAGAAAGGAAGGAGAAAAACCCGTTCATGGGGTCGTACTGCGACATGCCCCCGTAGGCGCCCCCCTGGACCCTGATCCGTTTGTAGAGGTACCCCTTGGAGAGTTCGCGTGAAAGGACGTACAGGGCCGGCGCCAGGGGATCGGAATAGGCGGGGGCCCTGAGGGCCTTGGCCACGTAGCAGACCTGGGCCGGGATGGCGACGCCCGCCGAGACCGGCGGGAGGATGTCGGGTGCATCGGCCCTGTGCGGGCCTTCTCTCTTCAGCTGTTGAAGCCATCCGGCGAGCCTCTCCTCGAGAATCCGGAGCCCCTCGGCGTCAGCGGTCAGATTCACCGTGACCCTGCCCTGCGTGAAGAGGTTTCCCCGCAGGGCCTCGATTCTCTCCACCAGAGACCTCCTGCCCTCGTCAAAAGCATCCGCGGCCGCCGCGAGCACCCGGAGCTGCGATCTCCCGTGCCATTGTTCGTCGAGGTAGGCAGGAAGTGTCTGCGCGGCCGCTGCGGTTCTCTGCGCAAAGATGTGCCCGGAGGGGATGACGGCGGCCTGCAGGTCGTTTCTCATTTCGAAGAGAAGATCCCGCATCCGGCTCTCGTCTGAAAGATCCCCCCGCAGCAGGAGATCAAAGAGGATCTCCAGGGCTTCGGGGACATTGCGGTGGAGGGCCCGCACCCGGAAAACCATTTTCTGCCAGGTATTTTCGCCGTTCTTTGTCAGCCCCGCCACAAGAGAGCAGGAGAGGCCGCCTGCCTTGAGGGCAATCCGCTTCGCCGTCTCCTCGTACCTGAGACCGGCCGCTCCCATGCCCGTCGTCAGTCTGCCGCTCAGCGGAAGATAGGGCACCCAATCGGCGGGAATGCCCGCAAGATCGAAGGCGAGATCGAGGTAGGCGATCCCGTTGGTAAAAATCTCGTGGCGCAGAAGCGGCAGACCCGAAAGGGTGGTTCTCTCGGCGGGGATCCGGTCAATCTCTCGAGGGATGTCCGACAGCATCAGCCGCGGAATCGTCGCCAGGGCCTCGGGGCTGTCGGGCTCCATCTGAAGCCTGCGCAGGTTTTGTGCCTCTCCGCGAATCCGCTCCAGGGCCGTCTTCGACAGTTCCGCCTTTTGCGCGGCCATCCTCCTGCGGAAGGCCTCCTCCTGCTCCTCCAGAAAGGCGGGATTCGGTTCCATGATGGAGAGAAGCCTGTGAGGGTTCTCGAGGAACCATCTCCGTAAAACCCGCTGGAAGAGATCGGGCTCGAGCTCCCATCGCCGGCGTATGCCGTCGATGATCCGGTTGAATCGAAGCCCCGCGAGGGGATCCCCTTCGTAGAGCCAGGTGTGATAGACCCTCGACATGAGGGCAATCGAGTACGGCAGACCCCGCCGGACGATTTCCTTTCCGTGGAATTCCACCTGGTGAAGGGCCGCCTCGATGAGATCCCGGTCGAATCCCCCTTCGGCGATCTCCCGGAGCGTCTCCATGACCAGGGTCTCCAGGCGGTCGGCCCTGTCGGGGTCCGTCCCCCGGAGACCCACGGCGAAGGCGATCTGCCGCAGGTTGTGTTCGAGGCCGCTGACCGGCGAGAGATCCTCGCCGAGTCCCGAATCGATGAGGGCCTTCCGCAGGGGGCCTGCCGCCGTCCCGATGAGGGCGTAGGCCGCGACCTCAAGAAGGACCGCCTCTTCCTCGTCCGTGTTTTCCATCATGAGCCACCCCACGTTCAGGGCCGCCTTTCTTTCCGGCTTTTCATCCCTGCCGATGGGAATGAAATGCCGGGATCTCCGAGGGGCCGACCACCGCCTCTGAACTCCGACGGCGGATTCGACGTCCACGCGTCTGAACCCGGCCAGCATTCCCTCGAGAAACAGGAGGTGGTCCTCCGTGGGGATATCGCCGTAGAGAAAAAACCGCGCATTCGAGGGGGAATAATAGAGACGGTGGAACTCCCGGAGCCCCTCATGGGTGAGCAGGGGGATCACATCGGGATTCCCGCCCGAATCGAAGGCATAGGGGGTATCGGGATAGAGCCCCTCCTGGAGAGCCTTGAACATCAGGGAGTCGGCGGAGGAGTAGGCTCCTTTCATCTCATTGAAGACGATTCCCGACACGGTGAGGGGACTCCCGGTGTCATCGGGGTCCTCGAAAGTCAGGTGATGGCCTTCCTGCAGGAAGGTCTCCTTCAGGATCCGGGGCCTCAAAACCAGATCCGTATAGACCCGGGCCAGGTTGAAGAAATCGACCCGCACCTGGCTTGCCACGGGGTAGAGCGTCTTGTCCGGATAGGTGAAGGCGTTGATGAAGGTCTGGAGCGTTCCCCGGGACAGTTCGTTGAAAGCGTCCTTCACGGGGTATCTTTCGGAGCCCGCAAGCACGGTGTGCTCCAGGATGTGGGCGACCCCGGTGGAGTCGCGCGAAGGTGTCCGGAAACCGATGGAAAAGAGGTTTTCCCGATCGTCGCAGAGAAGATGGAGGACTTTCGCCCCGGTTTCTATATGCTCCGCTTCGCAGGCCGTAACGCGGATCTCGGTGATTTCCTCGACCCGAATGACCCTGAAGCCATGGAAGATCTCACCACCCCTGAACGGAGACACCGGGCAACCGCTTGATTTTTCCATAAAAACCCTTTCGTGAAGACGTTGTCGACAGGACGGGTTTCGACCGCGGTACCCGCTGTCATGTCATTTAGAAAAACTAACGGAAAAACCCCGGGGAGTCAAGGAAAGGCGCGTTTACCGGGCGGAATCCCGCGGCCCTCTCTCGCCGGCAGGACATTCCCCGGCGGGACTCCGAAAAAAATTGCGAAAATGGGGTTGACACCCGACCTCTTTGGTGATAGGTACCATCGGCAAACAATTGCCGTTTGCCTTATGAGACTTTCCACACCCGACGAGATCGAGAAAAAAACGCTCCTGATTCTCCGCGTTCTCAGGGATGCCAACCAGCCCATGGGGGCCCGTTTGATCGCCCGGCGGATGGCCGATCACGGCGTTTCAATGAGCGAGCGGACGATCCGTTATCACCTGCGGCTGATGGACGAGCGGGGGCTGACGAAGCTGGCAGGCAGACGCGACGGGAGGTTGGTCACAAAAATGGGACTGGATGAACTGGGCAGCGCCCGTGTGCGGGACAAACTGGGGCTGGCCATATCGAGAATCGAGATCCTCGCCTTCAAGACCACCTTCGACCCGAAGGGGAAGCGGGGGCTTCTCCCGGTGAACCTCTCTTTCTTTCACCGGAAAGTCTTTCGGGACGCTCTGGAGGCCATGAAACCGGCTTTCCGCGAGGGGCTCTGCGTCAGCGAACTCGTGTCCGTTGCCGGCGCGGGGGAAAAACTCGGGGACGTCGTCGTCCCGGAAGGCACCATCGGCCTTGCCACCGTCTGCAGCATCGTGGTCAACGGCGTGCTGCTGAAAAACGGAATCCCCATGGACTCGAAATTCGGGGGCATCCTTCAGATATCGAAGGGCAGGCCGCTCCGTTTCGTCGAGCTCATTTACTACTCGGGCTCCTCCCTCGACCCCTCGGAGGCTTTCATCCAGGCCCGGATGACGTCCGTGAGGGAGGTGGCGCAGCGGGGCGAAGGGAGGATCCTGGCGAACTTTCGGGAAATCCCCGCACCGAGCCGAAGTCTCGTGGAGAGCATCATTTCGGATTTCCGCAAGGCGGGCATCAACGGTGTCCTTTCTATGGGAGAGGTCAGCGAACCGATCTGCGAGGTTCCCGTAGACCTGAACAAAATCGGCCTCGTTCTCATCGGCGGTCTCAACCCGGTAAGCTGCGCCCGTGAAGCCGGCATCGAGTCGGAGAACAAGGCCATGTCCACCGTCATGAATTTCGATGATCTGACCCCTTTCAAGTCCGTCTTCGCCGGCATCCGGGGGCGATGACGTCAAGACATGCGAGGGGGCCCGCGCAGATTGTATTCCCCATGAGAAAACCTGCAGGAAGGATAAGATATAAAGCCCAGGAGGCGCTGCCATGTCCGTTATCAAGGATGTCATTGACAAAGTAAAAAGAATGGACCCCGACCAGCCGGAGTTCCACCAGGCGGTCGAGGAGGTCCTGGAAACACTGGAACCCACGGTCAAACGCCACCCGGAATTCGTCAAGGCCAACATTTACGAACGCATTGTGGAGCCGGAACGGATGATCATCTTCCGGGTGCCCTGGGAAGACGACAGGGGGAACGTCCGGGTCAACCGCGGATACCGCGTACAGTTCAACAATGCCATCGGGCCCTTCAAGGGAGGCCTGCGGTTCCACCCCTCGGTCAACCTCGGGATCATCAAATTTCTCGGATTCGAGCAGATCTTCAAGAACGCCCTGACGACTCTCCCCATGGGCGGCGGCAAGGGCGGTTCGGATTTCGACCCCAAGGGGAAATCGGACCGGGAGGTTATGAGATTCTGCCAGTCCTTCATGCGTGAGCTCTTTCGGTATGTGGGAGCCGAGGTCGACGTTCCGGCGGGTGACATCGGCGTGGGCGCCCGGGAAATCGGCTACCTCTTCGGATATTACAAGAAGATCCGGAACGAACACACCGGCGTTCTGACCGGCAAGGCGCTGGAGTACGGCGGGAGCCTGATCCGCCCGGAGGCGACGGGCTACGGCTGCGTATACTTCGCAGCCGAGATGCTGGCCACGCGGGGTCTCGATTTCAAAAACAAGATCGTGGCCGTCAGCGGTTCCGGAAACGTCGCCCAGTACATCGTGGAAAAGGTCAACCAGCTGGGCGGGAAGGTGATCTCGCTCGGCGACTCTTCCGCAACCGTGATCGACGAGAAGGGAATCGATGCCGGGAAACTGGACTTCGTCCTCGAGCTGAAGAACATCCGGCGCGGCCGGGTCAAGGAGTACGCCGACAAGTACAAGACGCTCTACGTGGAAGGAAAGAACATCTGGGAAGTCATCAGGGACCAGGGTATCCGGGTGGACATCGCCCTGCCCAGCGCCACGGAAAACGAGATTGACGGCGACTGCGCCAGAGCGCTCGTCAGGAACGGGTGTATCTGTGTCGCCGAGGGCGCCAACATGCCCTCCACGCCCGATGCGGTCAAGGTCTTCCAGGACGAAAAGATCCTTTACGGTCCCGGCAAGGCGGCCAACGCGGGCGGAGTGGCCACATCGGGTCTTGAGATGAGCCAGAACAGCCTGAAGCTCTACTGGACGAGGGAAGAGGTGGACGACCGCCTCCTCATCATCATGAAGAACATTCACAGGGCCTGCGTCGAAACCGCCGCGGAGTACGGAAAGAAGGGCGACTATGCGGTCGGGGCCAACATCGCCGGTTTCACCAGGGTCGCCCGTGCCATGCTGGCCTACGGTGTCGTCTGAGGGCATGTCCCGCCCGCGGGGATGCACCCCCGGAGAAGACACGTGTCAGGGGAAGCCGGAGCAAGAAAAAGCCCGTGCCGTCCGGCCAGGCTCTTTCGTCTCACGTTCGGGGCACCTTTGTTCGAAGATCACCGGGGCGGTGTCCGAACCGGTTTTCCGGGGCGTGACCTCGAGGGGTCGATGCCGAGTTTTTGAATCCTGTACCGCATAACCCCTTTTGTCGGTCCGAGCGGCCCGGCCGCCCGGCTCTCCCCTGTCTGCATCAGCGCATCGATGATCATCGTCCGCTCATTCCTCCGGAGTCTTGCTTCCCTTTTTTTTCGGGGAATACAGACGGCAGGCCGCGCCGGAGTCCCGGTAGACCACCAGAGCGGGGATGTCCCGGGACTTGAAGCCGATCACGCGGCAGCCGTAGGGGAAGCGGAGGTCGTAGGTGATGAAATAGTGACGGCACCTGCGGCAGTTGACGTCTTTATGATCGTACGTTGATTTCTTCCTCATGATCTCCGGCCCGGAGTCCCCCGTCGGCGGGACCGGTTTTTGCAGTGTGAATTTCGGCCTTTTCGTGGTAGTGGCAACCTGTTCTTACCACAGTTCATTCATCGATGAAAGGACGCGGAACGTGGCAGGCAAAAAGAGAAGAGAGATCAAAAACTTGATGGTCACCGGCGGCTGCGGGTTCATCGGCAGCAATTTCATCCGCCATATCCTGGACCAACGGGATTTTCACGGGAAAATCGTCAACGTCGACAAGCTCACCTACGCGGGGAACCCCGAGAATCTCGGCGACATCGGAAGGCGGTTCGGCGGCCGGTATGCCTTTGAAAGGGCCGACATCTGCGATCAGGAGAGGATGCTGGATCTCTTCACCCGTCACGACGTCGACACGGTCTGTCATTTCGCCGCGGAGTCCCACGTGGACCGCTCCATCCGGCGTCCCGGCCATTTCATATCGACGAACATCGTGGGCACCTTCAATCTCCTGGAGGCGGCGCGGAGCCGGGGCAGGGACTTCAACCTGTTCCACCACGTGAGCACCGATGAGGTCTACGGGAGCCTCGGAAAAAGAGGCGTCTTCCGGGAAAAGACGCCCTACCGCCCCAACAGCCCCTATTCCGCCTCCAAGGCGGCCTCTGACCATCTGGTGCGGGCCTACGGTCACACCTACGGCCTCCCCGTCACGATCTCGAATTGCTCCAACAACTACGGTCCTTACCAGTTTCCCGAGAAGCTCATTCCTCTCATCATCCTGAACGCCTTCGAGAGGAAGCCCCTTCCCGTCTACGGCGACGGCCGCAACGTCCGGGACTGGCTCTACGTCGACGACCACTGCGAGGCCATCTGGACAATCATGAAATCCGGGCGCACCGGGCAGACCTACAACATCGGCGGTGACTCCGAGATGGAAAACATCCGCGTCGTGGAGATGATCTGCGACATCCTCGACGGGATGACGCCCGTCGCCGGCGGCAGCTCACGCCGGGAACTGATCACTTTCGTCAAGGACAGGCCGGGCCATGACCGGCGTTACGCCATCGACTTCGCCAAGCTCAACCGGGAACTGAAGTGGTCCCCCCGCGAGTCCTTCGCGTCGGGCCTGCGAAAGACCGTCATCTGGTATCTGGAGAACAGGGGCTGGGTGGAGCGGGTGAAAAGCGGCGACTATCTCAAGTGGATCGAGGAGCACTACCGGTAAGACATTTATGCCCGGCAAAGAGGACATGCTGCTTTCCCTGCTGATTTTCATCGACGTGAACCCGGTTGTTTCCGGCAGGTCGGAAAAGGCGGCCTTTCTTTTTTGTCTCTATTTGCCATCCCGTCCGACACGGCTTGACGAGCCCCGAGGATCGTCAGGGCAAAACATCAACAATCCATTTGAAAATGGCCTGATGGACTGAAGGTGTGCCGGGACTCGACCGGTCTTGACGGGACACACATCGCTTTGTCGGAAGATCTGCAGCTTCATGGGTATTGCCGGAGACATCGTCATTATCGTCGTTGCCGCCCTGTTGGGAGGCTTGCTTGCCCGGGCGCTCAAGCAGCCTCTCATCGTCGGGTACATTCTGGCCGGTGTGGTTGTGGGGCCTCACACCGGCGGTGTCACGGTTTCCGATGTCCTCAATATCGAGAAGATGGCGGAAATCGGGGTTGCCCTGCTGCTGTTTGCAATCGGACTGGAATTTTCTTTTCGGGAATTGAAGCCCGTCCGCCACATCGCCGTCATCGGCACCCCCATCCAGATCGTTTTGACGACGGCATTCGGGTTCGCCATCGGGCGAATGCTCGGCTGGGAATGGATCCCCTCGCTGTGGTTCGGGGCCCTGATCTCGCTTTCCAGCACGATGGTGATCCTGAAGACTCTGGAAAACCTGGGCATGCTCGGCACCTTGTCCAGCCGGGTCATGATCGGCATGCTCATTATACAGGACCTGGCCGTCGTTCCGATGCTCGTCATCCTGCCCCAGCTGAGCGCGCCCGGCGCCGGCTTGCCGGCCCTGGCCGTATCCGCCCTGAAGGCCGCCATCTTCCTCGCGGTCGTCATCGTCCTGGGCACGCGGATCATGCCCCGCATCATGAAGACCATCGCCGACTGGAATTCCCGGGAGCTCTTTCTCGTCGCCACCACGGCCATCGGGCTGGGGATCAGCTACGGCACCTATCTGTTCGGTCTCTCCTTCGCTTTTGGCGCCTATGCGGCGGGCATGCTGCTCAGTGAATCGGAATACGGGTATCAGGCCCTGAGCGACATCATACCCCTGCGGGATGTCTTCAGCCTCATTTTCTTCACCTCCATCGGTATGCTGCTGGATCCTCAATGCCTGTGGCAGAACATCGGCATGTGCCTGTTGCTGGTTGTCGTCGTCATGCTGGGGAAAGGTATCATCTTCGCTTTTCTGAGCCGGGCCTTCCGCTATCGGAACATCATCCCCCTGGCGATGGGACTGGGACTCTCCCAGGTCGGGGAATTTTCCTTCGTCCTAGGCCGGGTCGGCGTCGGCACGCACTCCATCTCCTCCGACTTCTACGCCCTGATACTGAACACAACCATCGTGACCATGGTGCTGACACCCATGCTCGCCGCCTTGACCGCGCCGATCTATTCCTTTTTCGGTCGTTGGTTCAGGCCGATCCCCTTGCAACCTCTCCACTTCCCGAAGAGAGATTTGAAAGATCACCTGGTGATTGCGGGCGGGGGGAGGGTCGGCAGGTATGTCGCCGGCATACTGCAGCGTCTTGGAACCGCCTTTCTCATCATCGAGTGGAATTCCAGGCGGGTGGACGAGTTGAAGGCGCTGGGCTTTCCCGTCCTCTATGGAGATGCGGGAAAGGAGATCATCCTGGAGGCGGCCGAGATGGGAAAGGCCCGGTTGCTTCTTATCACGACCCCGGTGACCCTGATTTCCCAGGTCGTCGTGGCGCAGGCGAAAAAGCTCAATCCCGCCATCGAGATCATCGCCCGGGCGGAGGGCATAGAAGAGATGAAGGGTTTGCGCGATCAGGGCGTCGCCCTCGTCGTACAGCCGGAATTCGAGGCGAGTCTGGAATTTGCACGCCAGGCGCTTCTCAATCTCCATATCCCCGTCGAAGAGATCGACAGGTACACCGACGAGGTTCGCAATGAACTGTACCAGCCCCTTTACCCTCCGTCGAAGGAATAAAGAAACCGGGATGCAACGTCTCGGGATGTCCGGACTATTCTGAAGCGAAGCGCACCCGACATGCAGCCGGGTCCCATGACGGCGAAAGCCGGCCCCCATTCAGCCTGAAAGGACGGAAGCCGTGCGGGGGAATATCGCCGATGAGGCCGGTCAGAGGGACCGGCCTGTCCGGAAGAATGAAACCAAACATTACAGCGAATGCAGAAAGGACTCTGCATTCGCATCATCGCAAAGTCATTCCGGCTGCCGGCTCAGGCGATGGCGCGGTTACGTCATCGGACAAGATCAATATCGACTCGGGGTCTCCGAAATCCCGAGCATTTGCCTCGCCTTTTTCGGCGTCGCCACCGCGCGCCCAAGCTCTTCGGCCAGCCGGACAACTTTTGCCACGGCCTGAGCATTGCTCTTGAGCAATTCGCCTCTCTTGTAAAAAAGGTTGTCTTCCATGCCGACACGGACATGACCGCCTGTCAGTATCGAAAATGTCATCATCGGAACCTGATTCAGTCCGACCCCGATGGTCTGAAACATGGAATCGGCCGGCAGATTGTCGAGCATATTCACGTAGTTCTTGATGTTCCCGGGCACCGCAAGGCCGCCAAGATAGGTTGAAAATATAACGGAATACCAGTAGGGTTTCTTTACCAGGTTTTGCCTGATCAAATTGTGCACAACGTTCAGCTGCTGGGGGTTATAGATCTCCAGCTCGGGCTTGATGTTTCTTTCCATCATCGCCTTCGCAAACAACTCCGTCTCTCCAACGGTTATGTCAATGATCTTGTCGTCCAGGGGGATCGCCGCATCCCGGCCGGACAGCGGCGGTTTTCTTGCCGGAAGAGTGGCCTTTAATATAATGGGACCGCAATTCAACGAGCACAACTCGGGCTTCGCCCCGAGGGAGGCCATTCGCTCTTCCCTCGTCATGTCAAACCCGCCGCCGGTTGTATTGTTGATGATAATATCCGGGCAGCGTTCCCTGATCATCTTGTTGACTTTGAAAAAATGTTCCGTCTTGGATGAGGTGACAGCGTATCCCTGTTGTGGATCCCTGGCATGAATATGAACGGCTGACGCCCCGGCCCTGTAAGCGGCATAGGCTTCATCCGCCTGCTCCTCCGGTGTTTCGGGCAGATTCGGGTTGGCTTCCTTGCCGATGACACCCCCGGTGATGGCCACAGAGATCATCAACGG
>DAOTMG010000045.1:0-17337 GCA_035450185.1 Syntrophales bacterium
GTCGTGTGGATGCTCCCCGTAATGGCCGCCGTGATAATGGCTTTGTCTTTCATGGCGTACACTCCCTTTCGAATCGTTTGGACTGTTTTTTACTTCTTTGAACGTCTTTCATCACTCCATGCCGCTTTTTCTGTTTCCCGCCTTCCAGGCGCGTGTGAGAGGGGCTTTCCCCCCTCACACGCGCAGGCTTCATTACCTCAATGCATAAACATCAGATAGGTGATACTTGCAACCAGAATGGTCCACAAGCAGATGACGAAACCATAGGGCAGAATATCCCGGAACGTGATGCGGAAGGCACCCAGAACGGGCAGGGCCCAGAAAGGCTGCAGGAGATTGGTCGTCAGGTCCCCGGTGGTATAGGCATTGATCACGTAATTGACGTTGGCCCCGAGCTGCTGGGCCGCCGGTAGAATGTACGGTGCCTCAATCACGAACTTCGACCCGCCGGAAGGCACAAAGAAGTTCAGGAATCCCGAATACACAAAAACGACAAACGGAAATGTCTCCGGTGTGGAGATGGCCACAAACCAGTCGGCGAATATCTTGGCCAGACCGGAGTAACTGATCATCCCGAAGATCCCGGCGTAGAAAGGGAACTGGATGATGACGCCGAATACGGTCGTGGTGGCCCTCTTCACGGCCTCCATAAAGGCTGCAGGCGTTCCGTGCAAAAGAGCGCCGATGACCAGGAAAGTAAAGTTCAGGGTGTTGAGATCCAGGTTGGCAATGCCCTTGGTATAAAAAAACTTGCCTACCCAGAACAGTCCCGCCAGCCCTACGATCCACATGAATACGGGCGAGCGGTCCCAGCGCTGGGCCGGGGTCAATAGCGACTTTTCGACAGGGGGCTTTGCACTCTCGGTGAACTCCTGGATGATGCTTTCGTCTGCCTCGACCGCTTTTTTGGGCAGAAGCAGATAAAAGATAGTGGGGATCGAAATCAACAGGACCAGGTTCATGATGAGAAGGATGGGTTCGAAGGTTGTCTTGCTCAGGGGTATGACGCCGACCACTTTTTCAATAAAGTGACCGGGGGTGGCCACCAGGAGCTGGGCGGCCATGGATGGACCGTTGGCGATCACGATCCCTGCATAACAGGCCGCCGCCACGGCCACATAGTGAAGTTTCTTGCCCCTCTGGGCTACGACAAGTTCACGTCCCAGCATGATTCCCACCATGTATCCGACACCCCAGTGCACCCACCAGAGGAATCCATCGAAAAGGGCAAAGTAAAAAATGGCCTGCCCGGGTGTCTTGGGCATCAGAGCCAATTTTTTCAGCAAAGCCTTCACCTGCGGGGAGTCGGCCACCGCAAATCCCGTGATCATCAGGACGCACATCTGCATGGCAAAGGTCAGAAGCACCCAGAAACCTTTTACCCAGTGGTCCACGATTTCGATCGGTCCCGATTTGGTGAGGCCCAATGCCATGAAATAAACCACAACACTGAGAACGAGGACGAAGACCATGGAGTCCGGAATCCAGCGCAGACTCCACTCGGAAAAACGAGAGATGAAATCTTTCTTTTCCACACTTCCTGCTTGAGCACTCATGCCGCTATTTACCTCCTTTCCCATTCGTGTATGTTCCAAAGCATCCCCACCTCTGCGCCGGTTGAGCAAACCAAGCCGGGCTGGCGACACTTCCACCCAATCAATGAATGTGTTGAATTTTTCACTCCATGAGTCATTCTTCCGTCCATGGATTCAAATCGCATGAAATCATGAATCTCGGGTCCGTGCAGAACACATCATCACGAATCCATCAAATATCCACCGCAGACATTCCATACTTGACCGGTAATGAAACTGCTCTTCTCGCTGCCCAGGAAAACCGCCAAGTCGGCAACCTCTTCCGGCTTACCGAATCGTCCCAGCGGACATCGCGCGATATAACTCTTGATCCCGTACTCACCGGTCGCATGCCCCATGGGAGTGTCAATCAAACCGGGAGCAATGGCATTCGCTCGTACGCCATGTGGAGCGAGCTCCCGGGCTAAAGATTTCGTGAAAGCAATCCCCGCCCCTTTACTTGCCGCATAATGAGACGCCGTTCCGGAACCAATTTTGCCTGCTACAGACAGGACAGAGATGACATTGCCTTTTTGTCTTTGCACCATATGCGGCAAAACGGATTTCACACAATTGTAGAGCCCCATAAAATTGACATCCATCATACGATCCATTTCTTCGTCACTCATCTGCAGGATCGGGGTTCCTTCCCATATACCGGCAGCACAAACCAGGATATCGACCTTGCCAAAGGCATCCAAAATCTTTTCAAATACACTTTTCAGTTCACGACGTCGCGTGACATCCACCGCATAATACGCACAATCGGAAGTCAACCCATTCATCCTTTCCTTCACATTTCCGAGATGTTCCGAGTTGATATCCACGAGACACAATTTCGCACCCTCTTTTGCGTATGCAAAGGCAATGGCTTCCCCCATGCCGCCGGCGGCACCGGTTACGATTGCAACCTCCCCGCTCAATGATTTCATGGCTCCACCGATTTCTTTGTTTTCCTTTGAACGGACGACGGATATGTTCGGGGCCCTCAGATCAGATAGGATTAAGCCGTATCGCGAGCGGTATGCCCCTTTCGTTCATCCGCCCCCCGATCAAACAGGGCAACCGCAGCCTCATTGACTTGGATGACGAAACGTATTATGCTTCCGGCCGCGCTAAACATAATCTGATATCGTTGATTCTCCGTATTGTTACGGATTATTTCAATCCCCCGGATTTGGTGTTCCGAATCAGCAGATCAGGGGGTTTTCACATCCCCATTTATGGTGAGTGCCTTTATGAGCAGACGGGCTTTCAGGGACTTTATGAGAAGTCACGAAAAAGACATTGTTCGAGAATTATACGATCGGTTGGAAAAACGTCCGTATTCGAATTATCAGGATTTTTTTCTTCGGACCGAGGAAGGTCTTCGACGACTCGAAATATGGGTGAATCTGGTCATCAATGGGATCGGGCGCCGGGCGGAAACCCTGTTCCGTGACCAGGAGAAAGTAGCCTATACTCGCGCCGTCGAAGGATTTTCGTTCGAGGACATCTCTCATGTCTATCTCATCATGCACAGCATACTGAACGAAATGATCAGGAAAGCCGGCAAACTGCACCCTTTTCACCTCCATGACGTCTACAGTGAAATGCGGGAAAACATGTTCAGAGGCCATCACATATTGGCCACGATGTTTCTTAAAACGCGGGAGGAAGTCATCAGTGAAAAGATGTATCACCTGAAATCCCTGCACGATTTTACGAGAACCATGATCGAGAACCTCGAGGTGGATGAGATCGCCGGCATGATCATGGAAAAAAGCCGGTTGCTCCTCAAGATGGACAGGAGCTTCATGGTCTTGTTTCAGAACCATCGTGTCAAAGGGGTTTTCTCTCATCCCGCTGGAACCGTGGATGACGAGATCTTTTCCCTCATGGAAAGATCGTACAAAACAAAAAAAGCTCTGTTCATGGATGTAGAGGGCACCATCCACGAAAATATCCGTCTTTCAAGATCCATGCGGATTATGGCCGTTCCCGTTCAGGGGCACAATCGCTGCTATGGCATCCTCGCCCTCCTGACAAAAGACGGAGAGAAAGGCCTTTCCTTCAGCCAAATGGATTTGCTTCACCAGTTGCTGAACGTTACCGCCATAGCCATGGAAAACGCTTACATGTTCATTGAGCTGGAAGAACGGCAGAAGGAACTTCGGTTTCTCACGGAAAAATTGATTACCCTGCAGGAAGAGGAACGCCGGCAACTGGCTGCAGATATTCACGACAACCTCGCACAGGCCCTCACGGGCATGGGTTATAAAATCCAGGTATGCAGAGAGCTGATCAACAGAAATCCGAAATTGCTGGCGGAGCAGCTGGACAACCTGACCCGAATCGTTGACGACGCGACGAGACAATCTCGAGAGTTGATGTCCAGCCTGCGTCCCGATCTGCTGGACGACATCGGTCTCGTGGCCGCTCTCAGGAAATTCATGGAACACTTTTCGCGGGATACGAATATCAAGATCAGGACATATCTGCCCAGACATATCCAGCTGCCTCCGGAGATCAAAATATGCCTGTTCCGGGTTGTCCAGGAGGCGCTGTCGAATGTCTACAAACATGCCGATTCGAAGACGGCGGAGCTCAGGATCACGAAAACAAAAAATCTCGTTCGTTTAACCGTGTCAGACGAAGGCAAGGGCTTTCGGCATGTTTCACGTCCATCGGGGATGGCGGGCATGAACAAGATGGGCCTCCTCGCCATGCAGGAACGTGTCGAGGCTGTCGGCGGCAACCTGTCGATCGACTCGAGACCGGGATACGGATGCCGCCTGCGGGTAACGATCCCGATAAAGAACGGTGAGGGGGTCGAATGAAAAAAACAAGAGTTATGATCGTTGATGATCATGTGATCGTCCAGGAAGGTTTGAAGCAACTCCTGGAACTGGAGGAGGATATCGAGGTCGTTGAAATTGCCGGTAGCGGGTTTGAATGCATTCAATCCCTGGAAGAGAAAGCGAATCCCGACATCATCCTCATGGATATCAAGATGAAGGACATCAGCGGGATAGAGGCAACCAAGCTCATCTGCAAGAAATATCCCAATATCAAAGTGATTATGCTGACCATATACACAGACGGCCAATACGTCACGGACGCGATCAGCGCCGGCGCCAGGGGCTTCGTCACGAAGGATGTAAAGCGCGATGATTTGATCGAGATCATCCACCACGTGATGAAAGACGGATCTTTCCTGGATCCGAAAGTCACGGGATGCATCGTGGATCACGTCAAAAAAGGGACCAAAGCCGGCCAGGCCGTTAAGACATCTTACTTCACCTATCGGGAACTGGAGGTTGTCAAAGAGCTGGTGGCCGGTCATAAGGATGATGAGATAGCGGAACGACTGTACCTTTCGAAGCACACGATCAGATCCCACATAAAGAATATTTTCCGAAAATTAGGGGTCTCCTCGAGATCTCAGGCGATTGCCAAGGTCATCAATCTGAAAATCGTAAACCCGGAATGAGCGGGTATCATCGGGCAGGTCCTGAGGCAGGGGACAACCGCTGCGGACAGGCCCCCGATATCCGTCCATCAAGTGACAACCGTATCCCCGGGTTCCTTCTCCACCCTCGGCCCTCATTTCACGAGCCTTGCGTCCATGGGGTCCGTGCTCCGGAGGATGTCCGCCATCGTTTCGTGGATAAGGCCGTTGGTGGCCAGCACATGGGGTGATCGAATAGAAAATTCCCCGCCGAAGAGATCGGTCACGCACCCTCCGGCTTCCAGCACGAGGAGGCATCCCGCCGCCGTGTCCCAGGGGTGGAGATTCAGTTCCCAGAACCCGTCGAAGCGCCCCGCCGCCACGTAAGCGAGGTCAAGGGCCGCCGCTCCCGCCCGGCGGATGGCCTGGGCCCGGAGGGCCAGAACGTTGAAGTAGTTGATGTTGTTGTCGGGGTTTTCGCGGATGTCGTAGGGGAAGCCCGTGGCGAGCAGGCTCTTCGTGAGTTCCCGGTTCTTCGAGACCCTGATCTTCCGGCCGTTGAGAAAAGCCCCCTTCCCTTTTTCGGCCACGAACATTTCGTCCAGCATAGGGTTGTAGACGACGCCCAGGACGGTCTCCCCTTTTTTTTCAAAGCCGACGGACACGCAGAAGACCGGGTAGCCGTGGGAGTAGTTCGTCGTCCCGTCGAGGGGGTCGATGATCCAGCGGCAGGCGGAGCCCTGTCGGACGCCGGCGGACTCCTCGGTCAGGATGTCGTGATCGGGGAAGCGTGAACGAATCCTCGAGAGCAGCATCGCCTCGGACATGTGGTCCGCCTCGGTCACGATGTTGATTTCGCCCTTGTAATCGACGCGGACCTCTTCCCGGATTTTTCCTTTCAGAAAATCCCCGGCTTCCCTGGTGATGTTGACGGCAAAACCGCGGATGTGATCCATGGGGACATTCCCGTAAATTTGTTCAGGGCAATAAAACAGCACCTTCTCATCGCAGGAGAAGGTGCATTCAAAACGACGTTTTGTGCAAGCCCTCAGGAGTTCGGCCCCTGGCGGCTATGCCTCCATCCCCTCGAGTAAGGCCATGCAGTTGTGACCGAGGACTTTGTGGTTGTACCCGCCCTCCAGGATGGCGAAGTAGCCGCCGCCGCAGCTTCGGGCGGCTTCCTTCACCATTCGCCCGATGGTCCTGTAGTCTTCCCTCTTCAGGACCCCGCCCCAGTCTTCCCGGGCGTAATCGAAGCCCGCGGAGATGCCGATGATGTCCACGCCCTCCGTCGGGAGGGCCTTCTCCACCTGCTTGATGAAATCGACCGAGTTGGAGGAGGAAGGGTTGACAATGGTGACGTACTTTTTGTCGCCCAGCAGATTCACCGTGCCGTCGCCGAAGTGAAGATCGATATCGAGCACGAAGGCCTTCTTGATCTTTCCGTCGCGCTTGAGCTTGTCGATGGCGATGGCCATGTTGCTGAAGTAGCAGAACCCCCAGGCGTTGTTCGCCGAGGCGTGGTGTCCCGGCGGACGGATGAGCCCGAAACAGGGCTCTTTCAGCCCGATGGCGGCCGCCTGGATGGCCCCTCCCGCGGCCAGGGCGGCGATCCGGTAGATCCCGATGCGCTCCACGTGCTCGATGTGGCTCCGGGTGTGCAGGGCGGCGATATCCTCGCGGCTTGCCGGAACGGCTTCCACGAACTCCACCTTCTTTTCGATGACATCCAGGATGGCCTCGATGCGCCCCTCCGCCGCCGCGGGGTCAAAGGTGTAGGATTGCAGAAAATCCTTGTGATAGACGACTTTCATTGGATGCCTCCTTGCCGAGTTTTGAACGTCTTCTCATTCCTTTAAATGCTCCCGCTCCTCCCGTCAACCCGATATGTGAGACAGCAGGCCGGCGTTAGGGGCAGAACCGGATGACGCGCAGGAGCCGCATCGTGTTCGGCGACGCCGGGAGCGCTTCGAGCTCCTCGGGGGTGACCCACCTTGCATCCACGGCATCACTGCGGGCCCGGGGTTCGCCGCTCACATAAAAGGCAAAGACGTCCACCACAACGTAGTGGTAGCGGATGCGGCCTTCGTCGTCGCGATCGATCATGTCGAAGGTATAGACGGGTTCTCTCGCCTGAATGCGGATGCCCGTCTCTTCCAGGATTTCCCGCTCCGCCGCCTGCTGGATCGTTTCGCCCAGTTCGATCATGCCCCCCGGGATGGCCCAGAGCCCCTTCGAGGGCGCCACACCCCGCTTGACGAGGAGGACCTTCCCGTTCCGGATGACGATGGCGCCTACACCCACCCGCGGATGTTCGCTGTAGCTTCGACCCGACATGACGATCTTTCCCCGTCACTGATTCGCTGCGACGGGATCTCTGACTGAAATGGATATATCGATTGGAATTTTGTATCAGACTTCAGGGCTGCATTGCAAAGGCTTCTTTTGCCGCCTTCACGAAGGCCTCCACCTTGCCTGCATCCTTCCGGCCGTCGGGGCCCTCGACGCCGGTATGGGCGTCGACACCGGCCGGCCGCACACGGAGGATGGCTTCCTTCACGTTTTCCGGGTTAAGCCCCCCGGCGAGGATCAGGGGACGGGGGGAAACCTCCGCGAGCCTGCGGCTGATCGACCAGTCATGGGTTTTCCCCGTGGCCCCCGAGGCGCCTGTCTCGGGGTCGCAGGTGTCGGTGATGAAGGCATCGACAAGGGGTGCGAAGAGAACAAGTGCCTTCTCGAGCTCTGCAAGATTGTCGCCCCTGACGATGAGGCTCTTGATGATGTAGAGGCGGGGGGAGATGCGTCGTAGAAGGGAGACCTCACCGGGGTCGATGTCGCCGTGGATCTGAACGCCGCAGACGCCGAGCGACGCGGCAAGACCCGCAATCGCCCGCCCGCTGGGTTCGTAGGTGATGAGGACGGCTTCCACCGTCGGCGGAAGACCCCTGATGACTTTTGCCGCCGTCTCCTCCGTCAGGTCCTCCCGGTGGGGAAAGATCCGCAGGGGAAAACCGAGCCGGTGGACCCCGGATCGCACGAGCATCCACGCTTCCTCTTCATCGAGAATTCCGGCGATCTGGATGAACCCTGGCATAGACGGGAAAGAAAACTATTTCGCATCCCCGGGAAGGGAGGATCCCGGCGGCATGGGAATCGACAGGCCGCCGTCATATTCGGCCACTCCCTCCTTCAGGATCTCGATGCGGCTGGAGAATACGCTGTAGGTCTCCCACGTCACGGCGAGACCAATGACGACCAGGAGTACGGAAACCGCAATGAGAGCTTTCGCGCGCGTCAGAGCTTTTTCACCCTCGACGACCTTCATGTCGCGCACGGCTTTCGTGCCGGGCGGCGGCATCTGCCCCGATCGAAGGACCCGGACGGAAAACCACAGAAGGTACCCGCCGATTCCGACAACGGCCGCAATCGAAACGGCAAGCCACAGGCGGATGAAAAGGAGCATCTGGTCCACGGCCCTGTCGATGTCCTGATGGGCAAGGGCCTTCATCTGTTCAAGATAGTCATAGCTGAGCTTGAAAACGAGGATCCCGACAAAGGCAACCGCCACGCAGAAGAGAATGATCCTTCTCTTCAAAACCCCGTCGGCCTTTATGACTTTTCCCTGTGTCTCTTCCATGGGTACTCCCCTTCCCGTGATGATCAGAAGCCTGCAGGCAACATTATGCAAAAGCGCTGCCAAATCGTGCCTTTGCCCCTTGAAAAGGAGAGGAGGTCAGGACTCGTCCAGGGTGAACTCAAAATGGCGTGTCTCCCGGGCATTCGGGTTTGAATTGAACACCTTTTCATCGAAAGTCACCTGCCCCCGGCGGTCGACCAGGATAACCGTCGAGGACCGGGTCCCGTAGACGGGGCTTGCAATGAAGGGGGGGGAGAGGATGCGCTCCCACTCGAGGCTCATTCCCGTGCTGGGCAGCGATTCATCGGGAGGGCGGCTACGGTCGGCGAGGATTTCAAAGAGGGCCTCTTTCCTGAGGGGGCTCTTGCCCACCAGAAGCCCGTCCAGGGCCTTTTTCCCTCTTTCGACCTTCGGCCAGGGCGTGTCCAGGAGATGGTTGCTCAGGCCGTAAAGGCCGGGGGTCAGTTCTTTCGGGCTGCCGCCGCGGTTTGAAAAATAATAAAGCGACGAGCGGTCCCCGACGAAGAGGCTGAAGCCGTTGTAGGCAGCGGCCCCGGGGGCCACCCTCCGGAGATACCCGCCGGGATCGTCATCGCCGGTGAGAAAATTCGACACGAGATGCCCCCGCGACGGAGCTCCCTCCCTGTGGGAGGCGGGATCCCGGTAGTTGGTGATCGCCGCGAAACGTCCCTTTTTCGTGATTCCCAGCCAGGTCCCCCCGGCCATCAGATCCTTCCCCCCGAGGACGAAGGGGGCTTCCTTCCAGAACTCGGCGGCCGCCGAGGGGCGGTCATAAAATTCGTCGCGGTTGGCCGCGACGACGAGCTCGCAGGAGGGTCTGTACTTGTAGGCGACAAAGATCAGGCACATAAATCTTTCCCTGTTTTTCCGCTCTTGCGGGCGGGCAGGAGCCGTTCTCCCTGCCGGACGATCAGGAGAGCCGTTTCTGCACGGTTTCCATGATCGCCGACATGACCTCCCCGGCCTTCCCGTTGATGACCTCGTCGGCCATCATGTCATAGGAGGTTGCCGTGAGATTGACAATCACGACCCGGGCGCCCGCCTCCTTCGCGTAAACCGGCATGTACGCCGCGGGATAGACAACAAGAGAAGACCCCACGGCGATGAGGAGATCGCATTCCCGCGAGTGACGGATCGCCTCGCTCAGAACGACGGGCGGCAGAGATTCACCGAAAAAAACCACGTCGGGTTTCAGAATGCCCGAGCACTTCTCGCACAGGGGAGCCCCGCTCGCCAGGTTGAGCTTTTCGCGAATTTCCGGCAGGGGATAGCGATGGTGACAGGTCAGGCAGACGGCCCAGTGCATGCTTCCGTGCAGCTCGAACACCTTTTCGGGGGAATTCCCCGCCTTCTGGTGCAGGTTGTCGATATTCTGCGTGATGACGCAGGAGAGTTTGCCTATCTTTTCGATGCCCGCGATGGCGATGTGAGCAGGGTTGGGCCTGGCATCGACGATGAGCCCGCTTTCGATGAGAAGACGCCACTGCTTTGCCCGCGTCTCGGCGCTGAAGAGAAACCGCTGGATGGTGAACTCGTCGGGATCGAAACGATCCCAGATGCCGCCGGGGCTTCGAAAATCCGGGATGCCGGACTCGGTGCTCACACCGGCGCCCGTGAAGACAACCACCCTGCCGGACTCGACGATCATGTCGGCCACGGAGCCTATCTTCTCATCGAAAGATTTCACTAACATCATCACACCGTCCTGGATGAAAATTCAGGGGCGCATTAAACCACAAAACGACGGTGTTGTATAGCCCTTTGGCGAGGGAATCAGCGCCCCAGCCGGCCCGACAGGGAAAAAGCAAGAACGTAGAATAAAAGGGCCGCGATCACCACGGTTCGGAAACCGAAAGAAACGGCGACGAGAACGGTCCCGGCGGCCCCCGCAACGGAGAAGAAGCCGTTTATGCCCCAGGCCCAGGGCAGAAGCCCGGGCGCCCTCTGTCCGAGAAGGTGGAGACCGTAAGGAAAGGGAATGCCCATGGGGACGGCCAGGGGCGCGATGAGGAGACTGCAGAGGAAACAGCGGGCCCAGAGGGGAAGCAGGGGAACATCATTGCCCAGAATGGGGTCGCAGAGCATGAAGAGGCTCGCCGAAAGGACGATCAGCGTGACGGCTATGGCGACATGCCCCGCTTTCACTTCCTTCCATCTCCCGGCGATGGCGCTCCCGATCCCCGAATAGGCGAGGAAAGACCCGATCACGACGAGGGCCGAAAAGACGGGGTCGAAGAGGTAGCGGATGAACCGCTGAAGAAAAGACATTTCGATGAACATGTAGGCGAGCCCCAGGAAGCCGAAGTAGAGGAGACAGGGGAGCCATCCGGCCCCGGGCGATTTCCCGGGCAGCAGAAGGGGCAGAAGGATCATCGCGAAGCCGGCGACGACAAGAAAAACCAGGGAAACCCATACCAGGATGTATCCCCAGTCCAGGTAAGGGACGTAGAGGCGTCCCGCCTCGCCCAGGTAATGCTTCAGCATGGCGGGGCGGAAGGTGTGGGAAAAGAAGGGCCGGTCATCCGTGGCGGGTCGCACATCGAAGGGATATTCCCCGTAGAACCGCTCCCCCTGTCCCGAAAGAAAAGACCGGGCGGCCAGAGAAAGATAATCGGTGTCCACCCGGTTGAAACGGTTCGTCTCTTCCACAGGGATACCGGGGTAGTAGCAGAGATCGAACAGGCGGGTTTTGCAGAAGGCCTTCACGGCGTCGATCTCGGCCTTCCGGAAGGACCCCTTCTTGACGAGGATCGTCGCCGTCTGCCAGCTCCGGATCATCACGAGGGACTCCGCGGCATTCGCCCCGCTCCGCGCGTTCAGTGCGTCGATCGCCGTGGCAAGGAGCTTGAGGCTCCCCCGGGGCGGGTTTTCGACCCAGCGCGATACACTCAGAATCCCTCCCGGCGTCAGCCGATCGAGATACAGCTGAAAGGCCTCCTTCGTGAAAAGATAGTTCTCGTTCAGTGAGTAGACACCGGCCGAGGCCGTTCCCATGGACTCGAGGAGGGCGATCTGGATGAGATCGTAGCGATCCGCTGTCCGCCGGAGAAAACCCCTCCCCTCCTCCACGTGCAGGTTCAGGTCTTTGAGGCCGTATACTCCTCCGCTTTCGGAAGCGAGGGGCCCGCTCATGAGGCGGGCGATGTCGCCGTTCATCTCCGCGGCTGTAATCATGCCGGCACCGTGGTGGAGCGCGTTCAGGATTTCCGTCCCCGAGCCCGCGCCGAGGACAAAGACCCTCGGCCTCGGAAGGAGCGCATAGGCGAGAGATGCCGTGCGGCACTCCATGAAGGCAAGTTCTCCCGGCGCCCCCCCGAGTCGGTTGATCGCGCCGACGGTGTTGCCGTCCCAGAAGAGACCCATCTGTCCGGGGATGGCGTGGGGGCAGTTGAGGCTCAGGTCGGGGAGGTAATGATAGGCCGGGCTGGAGACAACCGTCACAAGCCCCAGGGGGCCGAAGACCTCCGCCCTGTTCTCCGCCCCGCGGAGCAATCTCGCCTGGGAGAGGTCCTTGTAAATGCTCATGGGAAGGGGGAGATCCCTGAGCACGACGGCATAGAGGACAACGAGAAACCCGAGCAGGGGGAAAACAAGCAGCCGCTTCCGATCCGCTGTCACGATGCAAGCGGCCGCAAGAAGAATGAAAGAGATAGCGAGGATGATCTCTTGAGGCCCGAGTCCCGCGAGGGTGAGGAGGATGAGGAGGCCCCCGAGGCCGGAGCCCAGGAGGTTCCGGAAATAGATCCCGAAAGAAGCCCCGGGGAAAAATGTGAAGGCAAGGCCGATGAAAAGGGCGCCGAGCAAAAAGGGAACGAAGAGCGCAAGGCAGAGAAGGAGAAGGCTGAAAACCTCCCGCCACTGCCACGCGACGATCAGGGGATTGAAATCAACGGCCCTCGTGACATAGAGGTTGAGCCACAGGGACGCGAGCATCAGAATCGGCAGGGCAAAGAGGACGGACGGGAGCCTCGATTCCAGCCTTGCCCTGAAGAGGCAGATGAACGTTCCGCTGGCGCCGAACCCGAGAAGGGCGATGCTGATGATGAGATAGGCAAAGTGATGCCAGTACTGGATGGAAAAAAGCTTCACGAGAAGAATCTGGTAACCGATGACAGCGGCGGACACGAGGAAGACGGCAGCCTGGACTCTTCGGATGTTCAAGGAAGAAACCTTCACCGGGGGACAGGGTTAAAGGCCTGTCCCAATTTTGAGTTTTGAATTTTGAGTTCGAATTAAGGGTTGTTTTATTTTTCAATTCAAAATTTAGCACTCATAATTCAAAACTGCGGCCTCCGGCCGCTAATGTCCTCCCGTCAGGGGGACAAACCGGACGGGGAGCAGGTTCCGCGTGGTGATCTCGCCTTTCCGGTCCTTCGACACCAGCACCAGGCTCTGGACCATGAAAAAGCCGCCCACGGGGATGACCATGCGGCCCCCGTTTTTCAGCTGCCGGATGAGTGGAGGAGGGATGTGCCCCGCCGCCGCCGTGACGATGATCGCGTCAAAGGGGGCCCTTTCGGGCCATCCGTAGTAGCCGTCCCCTTCCTTCACCTCGACGTTCGAATAGCCCAGCTTCTTCAGCCTCTCCTTCGAAGAGGCGGCAAGCTCGGGGATGATCTCCATTGTGTAGACCTTTTTGACAAGCGGCGACAGGACCGCCGCCTGATAACCCGAACCGGTCCCGATCTCGAGAACCGAATCCCCCTTCCCTGCCTTGAGAACCTCCGTCATGTAGGCCACGATATAAGGCTGGGAGATGGTCTGGCCGTGGCCGATGGGTAGAGGACCGTCGTCGTAGGCTCTCGACCGGATCCCCTCGGGCACGAAGAGGTGCCTGGGAACGATCCGCATGGCCCTCAACACCTCCGGGTCCACAACTCCCCGGTCTGCGATCTGCTCCTTCACCATGGCATTGCGCTGCTCCGTGAAGCGGTCGTCGGAGGCCGATTCGACGGCGTCGGGGAACAAGAGTACGGGGAGCACGACGAGAAGGAGTGACGCAAAAAGGCCTCGCTTTATTTCCCTCCTCCCCTCGCGATTCCTATTCATCTGAGACGGCGGCTCACACATGGCGGATTCTCGGGACGGCCCGGATGTGATATGGTTAAACTATAGAGGTATTTTTTTCGAAGGTCCATCCATTTCGAGGGGGCGGAAAGGCATGTCTTACAAGGTTGCCGCCGACGTGGTGATCCTGGTCCACTTTCTTTGGATCGGTTTCGTCGTCCTGGGCTTCCCCGTCGCCCTTTACTACAACTCCGCGAAGTGGCGGCTCATCCATTTGGGGGCCGTGGTCCTCATGATCGGAATGCAGGCGACACGGATGATCTGCCCCCTCACCCATCTCGAGGCATGGCTGAAGTCGGGGGGAGGCGAAGCGAAAGTCTACCCCGGCGCTTTCATCGCCCAGTGGGTGGAGAGGCTCATGTACGTCGATGACGTGACCCTGGAGAAAATCATGTACGCCACGATGGCCTATTTCGCGCTGATCCTTCTTTCCTTCTGGTTCCGCCCCCTGCGGTTCAGGGAATAGGGGAAAGAGGACAGGGCCGAAGCGCATCCCGGGGCATTCCGGCAATTCCCGTTGTTCGTGCCGTCAAACAACCACCTGTGATCACAGACGCCGCCGTCCGGGCCACTTCTGTAATATAAGGTGCGTTGGAAGGTAAATGAGGAGGGGGTAGAGAATCATGCAGGCCAGGAGGTAGCCTTCCGGGCTCAGGATATCCTGCCTCATCCCGAAGGGCCCCCACACCCAGTTGACGTTCTTCGCGGGGTCGGTGAAGTAAAAACCGGCGGGAAGGACGATCCAGGCGATGAGGCTCTGGAGGAGGAGCCCCCGCCTGTCGTAGCCGAGCCTGAAGAGACCCCAGAGGATGATGACCGGCACGAAAATGTGAAAGAGGGAAAAGAGCCGAAGCCACAGGGGGAAGGAGGCATCGAGCATGTAGGCCGTCCCGCCGGCGTAATGGAGGCCCAGGAAGAGGCGTGCCGCCAGTTCGAGTGTCCAGCCCGTGTTGATGAGGAGCACCGAAAGGGCCTGGCTCGATAAAAGCAGCGGGCTTTCGGCCCATAGGGCGGCCAGGAGGATGAAGTTCGAGACGTCGGAGAACCACAAGAAATTCTGGGGTCCGTAGAATTTCCAGTAGACGGGGATCCAGAGGATCACCCAGAGGGTGTAGATCGCCTTGAGCCATCCCGGCAGCCGCCCGGTGAATTTCATGCGCGGGTCCCTTTTTGTCTTTGAAATTTGATGGATTGTTCTTTATCTTTATGTCGGAGTCACCCGGGAGATTGCAACAGGAAAGTTCGTCTCCCCTCAGAAAGGTTATTCCATGCCTGCCCTTCGGATACGATTTTCGGTGCCGCTGGCCGTCACGGCCCTGGGTCTCTCCGCCGTCATCACCCAGATCGCCGTCATCCGGGAGTTCATCAACGTCCTCGAGGGGAACGAGATCGTCCTCGGCCTTCTCTTTTCCTTCTGGCTTCTGTATTCCGGCGCCGGGGCCTGGACGGCCAAATTCATCAAGAAGGAAACACGCCGGAAGACGGCTTTCCAAATCTGCCTTTTCCTCGCGGCCGTCCTGCCCCCACTCCTCGTGGCGGCGATTCGGCTCCTGAGAAACCACTTCTTCATCCGCGGGGAACTCCCCGGTGTGGCCGATCTGATCCTCGCGGGGTCGGCGGTTCTTCTTCCCTATTGCCTGATGTCGGGGGCGCTCCTCACCCTTGCCTGCAGCCTCTACGGCGAGGAAAAACCTGAAGCTGAAGCCGTCGGACGAATCTACTTCTTCGACAGCCTGGGCAGCATCGCAGGCGGGCTTCTCTTCACCTTTGTCCTGATCCATTTTCTCGGGAACCTCACCTCCCTCCTCGTTCCTTCCCTGCTCTGCCTTGCGGCCTTCCTCCTTCTCCCCTCGAACGGGCCAAAGGCCTACGTCATCGGGCTTGCGGCTGTCGCCCTTACCGGTTCGGCCTTTTTCTTCCCCGTCGAGAAGTTCACCCTCCAGGGTCTCTTCACGGGACAGGAGATCGCGGACTTTCGCGAGTCCCCCTACGGAAGGATCGTCGTCACGCGCGAACACGGCCAGGTCTCCTTCTTTGAAAACGGCGGACACCTCTTCTCGGTCCCCAATACCTTCGCGAACGAGGAGGTCGTCCACTACGCCCTGCCGCAGGTCCGGAACCCTCAGTCGGTCCTGCTCGTATCCGGAACCGTGGCCGGCGCGGTCGACGAGATCCTCAAGTACCGGGTGAAGCGGCTCGACTGCGTGGAACTGGACCCCGCCGTCATCGAACTGGGCATGCGGCACCTCGGGATCCGCTACCCGGAAACCGTCCGCCTGCATCTCGAAGATGGAAGAAAGTATGTCGAGAAATTTGCCGGCACATACGATGCCGTCATCCTGAACGTGCCGCCGCCGGACGCCCTGCAGATCAACCGCTTCTACTCCAGGGAATTCTTCGCGGCGGTGAAATCCCGCCTTCGTCCCGAAGGGGTTCTGAGTTTCGCCGTGCCAGGCGCCGAGAACTACATCAGCCCCGACCAGGCGGCCTTTCTCTCGACGCTCAGTCGGACCCTGCGGGGGTCCTTCAAAAACGTCCTCATCATCCCCGGGGACCGAAACGTCTTCGTCGCCTCCGACGGTCCCCTCACTTGGGACGTCGCCCCTCTCATCGAAGCGAAAAAAATATCGACGACCTACGTCAACCGCCATTACCTCGCGGGCCGCGTGACACCGGACCGGGCGGCCTTCGTGGCGGCAAGCCTCCGCGACGACGTCCCGGAGAACGGGGATTTCAGGCCCGAGGCCTTCTTCTACCGGATGAAGCTGTGGCTCTCCATGTTCGGGAAAAATTACGGCCCCTTTCTGGTCGGCGTGGCCGTGCTTTTTCTTTTCTACTTCCTGCGGATCGGCATGGTCCGCAGGGCCCTCTTCACCACGGGTTTTATCGCCTCGGCCATGGAGATCGTCATCCTCCTGAGCTATCAGGTCCTTCACGGGACGGTCTACACCGGCATCGGTTTCATCGTGGCCTCCTTCATGTTCGGGCTCGCCTCAGGGAGCCTTGCGGCAAGCCGCATCGTCGAACGGCGCGGGCGAACCGGGAAAGGCGCCCTCCTGGGGCTCGAGGCGGCCATCCTCGCCTACACGGCAGTCTACATCTTCGCCCTCGCCTTCGGCCGGGAATTCCTGACGGACTCGGTCTTCGCCCTGCTCACCGCCGTCATCGGGGGACTCACGGGGGCGGAATTCCCCGTCGCCTCAAGACTCACCGGCTCTCCCCCCGGTGAAGCAGCCGGTTCCCTTTACGCGGCGGACCTCTTCGGCGCGAGCCTGGGGGCCGCGGCGGTGAGCTTCTTTCTCATCCCGATGGCGGGCATCTACACGACCTGTCTGATCCTCCTTGCCGTCAAGGTCTTCATCCTCGGGGGGCTCGCACTCTGGAAAGGAAACGCCTGAACCTCCGGCCCGGCCCGCAGCGATAAAAAATGGTTGGCATTCCCGCCGTTCATGATATGATGACGAAAAGCCCGCCCGAAGCGTGAAAAAACCTCTCTGGGGATACAAGAATCCAGGAAAGATGAAAAGATCGGCAGATCAGAGTTGCGCCCCCGCGATGACGAGGAGGGACCTCCTCAAGGCGGGGCTCATCTGCGCCATATCGGGGCT
>DAOTMG010000046.1:0-17060 GCA_035450185.1 Syntrophales bacterium
TACTGCCTTATCCCTCCCGTCGGGGACCCCCCCCAGCCGAGTTTCGAGCGCAGGATCTGGAGATATCCCCTCCGGGGTGATGTCACGAGATTGGTCACGTACGCCGACCTCCGGACGACAATGGAGTCTCCGGAACGAAGATCGAATGAGAGCTGACCGTCCAGCGTCGCCGTCGCTCCGATCCCCTTCGTCCAGAGCACGATTCGGATACCGGCGCTTTCGGGCAGCATCACCGGCCGGTTGGTCAGCGTGTGGGGACAGATGGGATTGATGATGATGGAATGGAGCATCGGGAAAACGATGGGGCCGCCCGCGGAAAGGGAATAGGCCGTGGAGCCCGTGGGCGTCGATACGATCAGCCCGTCGGCCCTGTAGGTTGTGAGATACCGGTCGTCCACGATCACCTCCAGATCCACCATCCTGGAAAGATTCCCGCGGTTGATCACGACATCGTTGAGGACGGAGCAGTCCTCGATCGTCCGGTCGCCGCTGCGGACTTCGACGTCGAGCATCATCCTCCTTTCCGTCCGGTACTCCCCCCGGTGGATCATCTCCAGAGCCTCGATCATCTCGTTGAGGTTGAAGACGGTGAGGTAACCGAAGGCACCCAGGTTGATGCCGAGAATCGGCACATCAAACTTCCGGACGGACCGTGCCGCCATGAGCAGCGTCCCGTCGCCGCCGAAGGCGACCACCATGTCGACGAGAGACCCGATTGTCTCCCGGTCCACGCCCGCCGGCTCCCCCATCTTTTTCGCGATTTCGCGCTCGAGGACCACTTCCACGCCCCGGTCCTTCGCCCAGCCCTGCAACCGGGCGATGAGTTCCGGCGCCTTCCCCTTCCGGACGTTCGCGATGATCCCGATTCGACCTATCTTCATTGAATTTTCCCGTCAAAAAACCGCTCGAAAGTTAACACAAAAATACCGGGATTGTCTACGCGGATTTCTATCGACCGTCGTCCCTGCAGCGGAGTGTCGACGGCCGCTTTTGAAGCCTTGACAGCCCGCGGCGGCTGCGGTACTGTCGCCCGGACCAGAGGAGGCGACCATGGGTTTTCTGAAAGGGACGATCTCATTTTCACGCTGCCGCGTCACAGGGGAGGCCCCGGGCTCCTTTTCCGATTTCTTCGACCGTCAGCTCAAGAAATACGCCTTCCAGGAGCCGGCGGCGGGGGCGGACGAAAAATCCATCGGCTGGACCTCCCTCGAGAACATCCTGGACACTCAGTTTCAAACGGCCGATTACGCCGTCGGCGCCTACCTGCTTTTCTGCCTCCGCATCGACCGCAAGGCGGTCCCGCCGGCCCTCCTAAGGGTCAGGCTTCTCGAAGGCGAACAGAGGGCTCTCCATGGGACGGAGAAGACAAGGCTTTCGAAAGACGGCCGCCGGAAACTCAAGGAGAGCCTCCAGGAAGATCTCCTCAAGAAAGCCCACCCCGTTCCCTCTTTCCACGAAATCCTCTGGGCACCGTCCCGGGAGCGGCTCCTCTTCGGATCGCTCTCCCGGAAGGTTTTCATGGATTTCGAGGACCTCTTCAAGGTCTCCTTCAGGCACTCCCTGAAACCCTACCTGCCCTGGGACACCGCATTTCTCGATTCGACGACGGCACGGAAGATCGCCTCCCTTTCGAAGGGTTTCACGCTCGAGACGGAAAATCCGCCGGAGCGGCAGACGGACGCCTCCTTTCTCGGCAGGGAGTTTCTGACCTGGCTGTGGTTCAAGAGCGAGGAGCGAAACGGGCGGATCGCCGTCCCGGGCAAGGATGACGTGGAGGTCCACTTCCTTCGCAGGGTCGTCCTCGAGTCCGGCGCAGGGGAATACTCGGAAACCGTCGTGTGCCAGGGCCTTCACGCCGATCTCCGGGAGGGCAAGGCCGCCCTGCGGGAGGGGAAAAGGGTCCGGGAGGCCCGCATTGAACTGAAGCGCGAAAGCCAAGACTGGGAATTCACCTTCAAGGCCGACCCCTTCCAGTTCCAGTCCATGAGGCTTCCCGCATCGGCCGGCGAGAACGAAGAGGCGTCGGACCGAGAGGGTCTGATCCTCGAGCGTATTTACAGGATTGAGGCGGCGATGAAGACCATGGACGATCTCTTCGACTTCTTCCTCCGGCGGCGTCTCTCCCTCCAGTGGGCTTCCGAGGAGGTCCCCAGACTCAAGAGGTGGCTGAGCCTGTGAAGGGTTTCGAGAGATTTCCCGGGGGCGATCGGTGCGGCGTCACGCCGCCGGCGGCACGACGTAGTGCATGACGGCAAAGTAGTGGCAGGCGCTTCCGGCGAGGACGAAGACGTGCCACACGGCGTGATTGAAGGGTATTTTTCTGAGGAGGTAGAAAACGGCCCCCAGCGTGTAGGCGAGTCCGCCCGCGGTGACAAGGGCAAGCCCGCCGGCGGGCAAGGCGCTCACCAGAGGCTTGATGGCGAAAATCACAAGCCAGCCCATCCCCAGATAGGCAAGCGTCGACAGGAGTCTGAAACGGCGGACGAAGATGATCTGGAAGGCGATCCCCGCCGCCGCCAGCGCCCATATGACGCTGAAGAGAGACCATCCCACGGGTCCTTCCAGCGTCACCAGCGTGAAGGGCGTGTAAGTCCCCGCAATGAGAAGATAGATGCAGGAACGGTCGACGATCCTGAAGATGTGCTTCAGACGGGCCGAGCGGAAACCGTGATAGAGAGTGGACGAGGTGTACAGAAATACGAGTGCCGCCCCGAAGACGGCACACCCCACGATATGTTTGGCCGAGCCGTAGAGGGATGCATAGACGACGAGGGCCGTGAGCCCCGCCACACTCAGCACGGCACCGACACCGTGCAGGATGCTGCTGACGATCTCTTCCCTCAGGGGATAGCTCGAGTGCATCGATCGTTCCTCCAATTCCTTTCCCTTCCCGTTCAGCGGACAAGCCCCTCGAGCGCTTCGAGCAGCACCCCGTTTTCCTCCTCCGTGCCGACGGTGATGCGGATCTTGTCGTCGAGACGCGGGCGGTTCCAGTAGCGGACCAGGATCTCCCTCTCTTTCAGCCCGCGATAGAGACGGCCGGCGTCCCCCCGGGGCGGGCGGCCCATGATGAAATTGGCCTGCGAGGGCCAGAGGCGGAATTTCATCCGTTCGAGCTCCGACGCGAGCCTGGCCCTGGAAGCCTTGATTTTTGCGGCATTGGCCGTCATCCACGCCTGGTCTTTCAGGGCGGCCGCGGCGATCCGCAACGCCACGGCGTCCACGTTGTAGCTGTCCTTGATCTTGATGAGGCCCTCGAGCAGTTCCGGCTGCGCCACGCCGAAGCCCACGCGCAACCCCGCGAGGGAATACCCTTTGGAGAGCGTTCTCAGGACGATGATATTCGGATAACGGGGGACCAGGCCCAGGGCGTTTTCATCGGCAAAGTCCGTGTAGGCCTCGTCGACGACGAGGACACCCTTCAGGCCCGCGGCAAGTCTCTCGAGATCCCTGACGGGGGCCACCGTCGCCGAGGGGTTGTTGGGCGTACAGATGAAGGTGAGGTCCGCCTGGGCCGCCAGCAGCCCCTCGAGAGGCACGTTGTAGTCCTCGTCGTAGGGCACCTCTACAGCCGCCGCATCCTGCATCTCGGCCAGCGTGATGTACAGCGAATAGGTCGGCATGGGATAGGCGACCTTACGGCCGCGTTCGAGAAAAGCGCGGGCCAGGAGCGCCAGCATCTCGTCACTTCCGTTTGCCGCCATGACCCAGTCGATGGGAACTCCGTAGACCGCCGCCGCCGCTTCCCGGGCCGTCGTGGCCACGGGGTCGGGGTATCGTCTGAGCCATTCCCCGTCAAACTCCTGAAGGACCTTCATCACCTGCGGCGAGGGCGGGTAAGGGTTCTCATTGGTGTTCAGCTTGATGACCCTCGATCCCGGCGGGGGCTGCTCCCCCGGCACGTAGCCTTCCATCCTTTTCACGTTCTCACGAAAATTGACCATGCAGTCCCCAAAAGAGTTTTGAGTGTCGAGTTCAGGACAAAAAAGGTCTGTCGAAAATCCTTTTCTCTTTCACGGGCACCCGGCTCCGGAACCCCTGTGTTTTGCGCCCTGCCACGTGTCCCTTTTTTCCAACTCCCTGTCAATAGCGTTCAGAACATCGAGTTTCTTTTTCCCCCACTCGGGCGCCAGGTAGATGTCCCGGTAGCCGTCCGCCGTCAGCCGCTGGATCACCATTTCAGGCGGCAGGATTTCCAGGGTGTCGCAGACGGCGGCCACGTACTCGTCCTTCTCCATCATCTCGATCCGTCCCGCCTTGTAGAGATCGCCTGCGACGGTGCCTTCGAGGGCGAGAAAAAGATGGATCTTGAGCCCCTGGACCGGGAGCGCGGCCACGAATCGCGCCGTCTCCATCATCTCCTCGCGGGCCTCACCCGGAAGCCCGAGGATGATGTGGACGCAGACGTTGATGCCGCGGCCCGCCGTTTCTATCACGGCTCTGCGGAAGGTTTCCGCGTCGTGCCCGCGGTTGATCTTCCGAAGCGTCTTTGCGTGCATGGACTGAAGGCCGTACTCGAGCCAGACGTGACGGTGTCCTGCATAAAACTCGAAAAGATCGATGATCCTGCCGTCGACGCAGTCGGGACGTGTCCCCACGGCAATCCCGACGATGTCCTCCTGCGAAAGCGCCTCGTCGTAGAGCGCCTTGAGCCTCTCGTAGGGCCCGTAGGTGTTGGTGAAAGTCTGAAAGTAGGCGATGAACTTGACCGCCCCCCTCAGTTTCCGGTAAAGGGCCTTCCCCCTTTCGATCTGCTCGGCCACGTCGGGCAGCGGGCCCATCCGGCGCAGCTTCGATCCCCGTCCGTCACAGTAGATGCATCCGCCCGAACCGAGCGACCCGTCCCGGTTCGGGCAAGTGAAGCCCGCGTCGATCTGGAGCTTGTAGACATTGCACCCGAAGCGGTTGCGCAGGTAGCTCTTGAAATCATAATAACGTTTCTCGTTTTTCCAGAAATCCGGCTTCGGCATGAAAAAGAAATAACCCGGAATGATCCGGGAATTATTTCCTGTTGTATTTTCGGGGTGATCTTATTAAATTAACGACCTATTTGCAAGTTTATCCCAAAGGCATCAGGCGCCAGGGCTTCTTTGTCAAAACCCTCATCCTTGAGCCATTCATTTTGAGCCATGAAAAAATTCGACGTGATCGTCGTCGGTGCCGGACACGCCGGATGCGAGGCGGCTCTGGTCGCCGCCCGCATGGGCTGCGAGACGCTCCTCTTCAACATCAACCTGGACTCGATCGCTCTCATGTCCTGCAACCCGGCCATCGGCGGACTGGCCAAGAGCCAGCTCGTGAAGGAGATCGACGCTCTCGGCGGGGAGATGGGCCGGATCGCCGATGCGACGGCCGTCCACTTCCGTGTGCTCAACGCCTCCAAGGGCCCGGCCGTACGGTCCACCCGTGTCCAGTGCGACAAGCAGCTCTACCGCCTGGCCATGAAGGCCGTCGTGGAAAAGCAGAAGAACCTGCACCTTCGCCAGGCCATCGTCGACGGCATCGTGGTCGAGAGCGGGATGGTCACCGGTGTCGTGGACAGCACGGGTTTTTTCTACGCCGGCAGGACCGTCGTCGTCACGACGGGCACGTTTCTCCACGGCCTGATCCACATCGGGACCTTCCAGACGCCGGCGGGCCGGGCCGGTGAAATCGCTTCCATCGGGCTTGCCGACTGCCTGAAGTCCCTCGGTTTCGAGATCGGCCGGATGAAGACGGGCACACCGCCGAGACTGCGGGCTTCGACCATCGACTTCTCCCGTCTTCAGCGGCAGGACAGTATCCCTGATCCGAAGCCCTTTTCGTACAGGAACCCGAAACTCCGTGAAGAGCGGCTTCCCTCCTTTTTCAGCCATACCACGGAGGAAACGCACCGGATGATCCGTGAAAACATCGCCCTCTCCCCGCTCTACTCCGGGGTCATCAAGGGTGTGAGCGCCCGCTACTGTCCTTCCCTGGAAGACAAAGTGATGCGCTTCTCGGACAAGGACCGTCATCCCGTGACACTCGAGTTCGAGGGTCTGGACACGGAAGAGATCTATGCCAAGGGCCTCGGGAACAGCCTTCCCCTGGACCTTCAGGAAAAGATCGTCCGCAGCGTCCCAGGCCTCGAACAGGCGGAGATCATGCGCTCGGCCTACGCCATCGAGTACGACTTCGTCCAGCCGACGCAGCTCAAGCCGACACTGGAAACAAAACTCGTCGGCGGGCTGTTCCTCGCCGGGCAGATCAACGGCACCTCGGGCTACGAGGAAGCGGCCGCCCAGGGCCTCTGGGCGGGGATCAACGCGGCTCTCCGGGTCCAGGGCCGTGAACCATTCACCCTTGAGCGTTCCCAGGCCTATATGGGGGTGATGGTGGACGACCTCATCACGCGCGGCGTCGACGAGCCCTACCGGATGTTCACCTCCCGGGCCGAGTACCGCCTGGTTCTGCGTGAGGACAATGCCTCCTTCCGTCTGATGGACAAAGGCCACGAACTGGGCCTCATCCCCGAACAGGACCACAGGAAAATGAAGGAAAAAGCGGACGAAATCCGGCGGGGGGTGGACAGGCTGAGTTTCGCCACGGTGAAACCCACGGCCGAGGTGAACAGGGTCCTCTCCGAGATGGGCTCCCTGCCCATGAGAAAGCCCATGACCCTCTTCCAGCTCCTGAAGCGGCCCGAGATGGACTACGACCGCCTCGGTGTCTTCGAGGGGTGGGCTCCCATCACCGACGGGGACGTCAAGCGACAGATCGAGATCGAAGCGAAGTACGAGGACTACATCCGGCGTCAGCACGAATCCATTGAAAAATTCAGCGAACTGGAGCACAGGAAGATCCCGCCGGGCATCGACTATTGGGGCATTCCGAGTCTCTCGAACGAGCTCAAGCACAAGCTTGCGAAGATCCAGCCCGCCTCCATCGGGCAGGCCGGGAGAATCCCCGGCATGACCCAGTCCGCCCTTGCCGCCATTCTGATCTCCATCAAGAAAAAGGAACTCGAGAGTGCGGTGAAGTAGATAAAACCGGCTTCAGATCAATGCTTTCACAGAAACGGCCGTTTCCCCTCTCATCGTGACAACAGGGCGAAAGTTTCCATCGAACCGCACCGTTCGGCGCGAAGCCCGAAACCCCTTGGCATCGCCGTACCGGACAAAGAGAGCCAAAGGCAAAGCCCCTCGTCCCGGGAATCGAAAGGCCCTGCCGGTCATCGAGCCCCTGAAGGCGAGCAAAGGAAATCCACAACGGCGGGACGGAAGGCGATCGTCATCGGCGCCGGCAAGGACGGCTGCGATGCCGCGGCGGAGGCCGCGAGGCCCGGTTTGACCCCCGCCCTCAGGGCATTATTTCGATGGGACCTTTTGCCGGGGGCGCCCGGGAACGCGCCATCGACCCCGGTCTCTTCATCGGCTGCGGCTTCTGCGCGGGAGATTGCCCCTGCGGTGCAGGGCGGCACATTGAGAACAAACCCCCGCAGGATATCCTCAACGGACGGGGCAGCCCGTCGGCCGGAGCCGACAGGTCCGTCGAATGACGCGTCAGACTCCCGCCGGACCACGGGCCGATTTCCTGAAAGGGCAGTCGGGCGGCAGGAACCGATTGTCAGGGAGATACAAATATGTTACTCAAGGCGGTGAAATACGGCCCGCGAGGGAATCCGCATCAGGTCTGGAACCAGCCCAAAATGGGAGAAGAAGGAGGCACGAATGTATCCGTGCAAGACAGCGAAGGATGTTTTCAAGTTCGTTAAAGCGAAAAAGGTCAGTTTCATCCAGTTCTGGTTCACAGACGTCCTGGGCAAGCTCAAAACCTTCAGCGTGACTCCTTCGGAACTCGAAGAGGGCCTGACCGAGGGGATGGGTTTCGACGGGTCTTCCATCGAGGGATTCGCGCGCATCGAGGAAAGCGACATGATCGCCAGGCCGGACCCGACGACCTTTAAGCTGATCCCCTGGCGTCCCAGCGACCGGCCGGTGGCGAGGATGTTCTGTGACATCCTGAACCCGGACGGCACGCCCTACGAGGGTGACTCCAGATACGTCCTCAAACGCATGCTCGCCAGGGCCGCCAAGCAGGGCTACACCTTCTATGTGGGTCCCGAACTCGAGTATTTCTATTTTGCGAATGAATGCACCCCCCAGATCCTCGATTCGGGCGGTTATTTCGACGGCCTTCCCATCGACCGCGGGACGGACCTCCGCCGCCAGACCATCTTCGCCCTCCAGCAGATGGGGATCCGCGTCGAATACAGCCATCACGAGGTGGCCCCGAGCCAGCATGAGATCGATCTCCGTTACCTGGACGCCCTCCAGATGGCCGACACGGTTATGACCTATCGAGTGGCCGTCAAGGAGATCGCCCGACAGAACGGGGTATACGCCACCTTCATGCCCAAACCCATTTTCGGCCAGAACGGAAGCGGCATGCACATCCACCAGTCGCTCTTCAAGGGGAACAAGAACGCCTTCTTCGACGCCAGGGACAAGTATCTCCTCTCCAGCACGGCAAAGCACTATATCGCCGGCATCATGCGACACGCCCGCGAGATGACGGCCGTCACCAACCAGTGGGTGAACTCCTACAAAAGGCTGGTACCCGGGTACGAGGCGCCGGTTTACGTGGCCTGGGCCCGCCGGAACCGCTCCACCATGATCCGGGTCCCCATGTACAAGCCCGGAAAGGAAAAGGCGACGAGGATCGAATACCGCTCGCCCGACCCGTCCTGCAACCCCTACCTGGCCTTCGCGGTCATGCTGGCCGCGGGTCTCAAGGGGATCGAGGGCAAGTACCCCCTGGCCGAGCCGGTGGAGCACGACGTCTATGAGATGGACGAAAAGGCCCGGGCGAAGGCGGGGATCGTCTCCCTTCCGGGGAACCTCTTCGAGGCCCTTCAGGAAGTCCGGAAAAGCACGCTCGTCCGCGAGGCACTGGGTGATCACATCTTCAACAAGTTCATCGAGAACAAGGTGAAGGAGTGGGATCTCTATCGGATCCATGTCACGGACTTCGAGCTCAAGCGTTATCTGCCCATGCTGTAACCGGAACCGTTCGCCGTACTGCGCGACCGGCAGGGGGGCTTTTCTCTTCCTGCCGGGCGTCCTCTGCCGATCCGCCGCTCAGCCTGCAAAAGGAACCGGAATTGAGTCTCTTCAAAACAAAACCGCCTGTCGGCATCGGTGCGGACGAGGCGGCCGTCTCTGAACTCCCGGAGCACCCGGATCATGGGGTGGTTGCAGCCCCGCGGACGAAGCGGGGTGTTGTAAGTCAGGCTGGAAATGTTTAGATTATGATCTCTGACAGGTGTTCGCTATGAACTCGGAACTCAAAATTCAAAACGCCAAACACCCCTTCGAAGAAGGGCCCAGGGAGGAATGCGGCATTGTCGCCGTCTGCGGTCACAAGCAGGCGGCCAGGCTCGCTTTTTTCGGCCTCTTCGCCCTTCAGCACCGGGGTCAGGAGAGCGCCGGCATCACGACGGCCGACGGCAGCAGAGTCTATGAATACAAGGGAATGGGCCTCGTCTCCGATGTGTTCACCGAAGAGCGCCTAACACGTCTTGCAGGTCACATGGCCATCGGCCACGTCCGCTACTCCACCACGGGCTCTTCGGTCCTTTCGAACGCCCAGCCCTTCCTCGTCCATCATGCCGGGGAGCACTATGCCCTGGGTCACAACGGAAACCTGATCAACGCCTCCGACCTCCGGGCCCAACTCGAGGAGAAGGGATCCATCTTCCAGTCCACCATGGACAGCGAGGTCATCGTCCACCTGCTGGCCCGCCATCTCCGCGAAGGTTTCGAAAAGGCCCTTGTCAGGGCGCTCACCCGTGTGAAGGGTGCCTTCAGCATCGTCCTGCTCACGAAGGACAGGGTCGTCGCTGCCCGGGACCCGCGGGGGTTCCGCCCGCTCTGCCTCGGACGCCTGAAGGACGCCTGGGTCGTCGCCTCCGAGACCTGCGCCCTGGACCTCATCGGGGCGAGTTACGAGCGGGACGTGGAACCCGGCGAGGTCATCATCCTCAACCGCAAGGGTCTCCGGAGCTTGAAACCCTTCCGGAAAGTGGAGACTTCCCACTGTGTCTTCGAACTGATCTACTTCGCAAGACCCGACAGCCAGGTCTTCGGCCAGAATGTCTACCTGTGCCGAAAGCGTCTCGGACACCAGCTCGCCCGCGAGTATCGGCCCGACGTCGATCTCGTCATGCCCTTCCCCGACTCCGGGAACTACGCGGCGCTCGGTTACGCCGAGGAAAGCGGTATCCCCTTCGAGATGGGGATGATCCGCAACCACTACGTGGGCCGGACCTTCATCCAGCCCACGCAGGCGATCCGGGATTTCAGCGTGCGCGTGAAACTGAACCCTGTGAAACCTCTCCTCGAGGGCAAAAAGGTTCTCATCATCGAGGATTCCATCATTCGCGGAACGACGAGTCGCAACAGGGTCCGCAACCTCCGGCAGATCGGTGTCAAAGAGGTCCACATGGCCGTGGGTTGCCCGCCGACCCGACACCCCTGCCCTTACGGGATCGACTTCTCCTCCAGGGGCGAACTCATCGCGGCGGAAAAAGGAGAGGTCAAGGCCGTCTCCCGCTTCATCGGTCTCGACTCCCTGTACTACCTGAGCCTGAGGGGGATGGTGGACGCCACCCGGACGAATTCGCAGGGGTACTGTCTCGCCTGCTATTCGGGGGACTACCCCCTGCCGATGCCCGCCCAACCGGGCAAATTCCGGCTGGAAGAGCAGCGCCACGGCAGATGAGGATCATTCCCATGCGTTCCCTTTATGGAACGGACCCGTCCTTTGCGGTTCGACAGGTGAGACTTCTCAAAAATCGCTGTGGGAAGGGCGCCGGGAAGAAGGGGGTACCGGAACAGGCCGGAGACCCTCGGCTCTCCCGGCAGGGGAAGTAGAAGCGCCGGACCGGCCGCAGGCGGCCCGTCCGGCTCAACTGCATATGGCTACCTCACGGTAAAGGCGGTCTGGATCGTGTCCGAGAGCTTTTCCGATTGAATCGAGCTTACAACGACATACAGTCCCTTCTGGGCCGATGCAGGCAGCGTGAGGGGAATGTTCGACGAATAGGTGCCCCCTTTGCGGCTCACCCTGACTTCAGGGCTCCCGACCGGCTCGCCGTTTATCCGGATTTCCCGTTTCTCGATGATGTCCAGCCGGTCTTCCTCCTTCGGTGTGAGAACGACGTAGGTCATTCTCATGTCGAGTTTATCGCCGGGGCTCACAGTCTGCGGAACGACGGAGGCCTCCTCGATCTTCAGAAAAGGCCCGGTGGATGGGTCGTAGTTGTGCTTTTTGGCCGTGTCCGCCCCGGTTTTCTTCTGGTCGACGTAATAGTGACCGATGACGCCGCCCACCAGGCCGCCGATGAGCCCGCCCAAGACGGCACTCTTCGCGTCACCCCCCATGACAGCCCCCAGGACAGCCCCTGCAGCGGCGCCCACCGCCGCCCCTTTTGCCGCGCCCTGTTGCTCCTCGGGAACGGAGGGCACGGTTGCGCAACTCGACGCGAACAGGAAAGCCGTGATGACAAACCAGACCAGGTGCTTGCTTTTCATTTCCTGACCTCCATCTCTGGATTCGGGTTTTGTTTACCGGAAGATGCTCACGGTTTGATTATCCCTGTTTCGAGTATCGGTGTAAAGAGATATCAGACGGACCCATCGGACCCATGAACAAAAGGACTTTCGGGGCGTGCACATGATCTGGAGCGCGAGGACCGCAGGTTCGCCGGTCCGGATGCCGGTGCCCATCCGAATATCGGGAGCCCGGGCGTCCCCATTTCCGGTCACCCGGACGGCTGCGTCCTCCGGGGCGATGTCGTCATCGGTTTCACCGACAGGGAAGCTGCCCTCAGGCACCTGAAGGCGGTTTCAGAGAACGGAGTCTCGATCATCACGGGCAAAAGGGTCTTCACGGTCGGCGGGATGGGCCCGGTGAGAACCCCGTCAGGCCGAACGAGGTGAGTCCTCGTCCCGGATGTCGGCCCCGTGATCTACAGGGGCCATGAACAGGGTGCCGAGAACATATTCCGCCCTTTCACCGTCGACACTTTCGCCCGTTGGGTCAATGCCGACCCGAAGGGCATCGTGGATCGGAGAAAACGGTCTCCGCGACATGCAGGATGTGTTTGGCTTGAAATAGATGATGTCAAAAGGGCGGGCCGAACCCGCCCTTTTTCATCGGGCAAATAACGGGGCGGTCAAGGAGATGAAACCCTGATCGGGCCTTTCAGTGTTTCTCGTCCAGCTCCAGCTGATAACAGACGGGCCCCCGGAACCCCTTGAAACACCCCCCGAGAGGGCACTCCGAAGTGGGCAGGGACCAGGACGTCGCGATGGAACCATGACCTTTCGGGAAAACGGTTACTTCCGCATCGACAAAATCAAGGGCAGCGAGCGCAGCCCCCTTGTCCACGAGATCGTCCCCCTCGGCAATGCAGATGAGCCAGGGAATCCCCATTTCCTTCAGGCGCTTGAAGTTCAGCTCCCGCCCGAAGTACTTCACCGGGAGGGTCCCGTCCGGTGTCACGGGGATCGTGTAGGACTTGAAACTCAGGTCGGTGATCCCCACGGGGAGGTCCTTTCTTTCGCGCGTGAGCCAGTAATTCAGGGCCGCCGCGGTCTTGTTGATCTTGATTTCCCCCGACCCCGTCTGGTCGAACATCATGAGGTCCCGGTGAAAGGAGAAGACCGGAGCTTCTCTGTCCATGCTTTTGAGCTTGTACACCCAGCTCATGACCTTGCCGTCCACGACCTTGTTTCCGTTCGGCAGGGTCTTGACGGCATAGCCGAGGTCGCGGAATCTCGGCGGGATGTGTTCGAGGTACTCCACGAGCGCCTTGCTCCGGGTGCCGTCCATGGGTGCCACGCAGGTGATGAAGGCATCCACAAGACCGTCGAGCTCCCCGGAAAGAAGGGCCAGGACCGCAACAAGCCCCCCTTGGCAAAACCCGTTCAGCGTGACCTGGCGGCCGTGACGCTCCTTGATTTTTTCACAGAAGTACTTCGTGTCCAGGCAGTCGTCCTCCCCCGTCATGACCTGCACCGCCGGTGTCGTGTCGATGTCCTTGATGATCCGGATGTAGGTCGGGATCCCCTGGTTGGCGTAACAGTGAACGTAGCTCTTGTTCTCCCCCGGCAGGAAACAGAGGATACCGGCACCGAGAACGTAGGGCGGAATGATGAGGACGGGTTTCCCCTTTTCCTTTACGGCGACGTCCCCGTCCAGCGGAAGCACCTGGTAGAGGTCGAACCGCTCCGTCTCGGCCACCTTGATGTAGCCCCCGTCATCGAAGTGAAACCCGAATTCGGGCTCGATGCTGTCGATCGCCTTGGGGTATTCCCGGTTCACCATGTCGATGAGCCGGAGCCGCCTTTCCCGGGTATCCTTGAGGTCATGCCCTTCCCTGTCCAAAACGGTGTTGATCCAGGCGGCCAGGGCTTTTTCGGATTCCCGTGCGGCATATTCGTTGATGGCATGCAGGCTGCTCCAGTACCCGATCCTGGCGATCTGGAGGTTGAACTGGAAAAGCTCCGAGTAATCCCGGAGGGTATCCGTCGGCTGATGGGTGGTTACTTTGTCTTTTTCCAGGGAGAAAAAGGATGCAAGGGCCGTCCAGTAGGGAGCCATAAATTCCGTCGTGTAACTGGCCAGCCCGTTCAGGTAATAAACGTTTCCCTTCGCACTCAAAAAAAAGGATTCCCAGAACCGGAGAAGCCTCTCCGCGCTTCTGTGTTGCCAGTTGAATGTCTCTTTACATATCGTCCACGGTAGTCCCATGAGGTCACGCATATTCACTCTCCGCTACTGTCATCTGAGAATCCGCCCCGGCGGTCGGGCGGCTTTTAGCACAAAATAGACGATTTGCCAAGACCCCTTTTGAAGAAGAATGAGGGCGCTGCCTGCTGCCGGTCCGATTACAAGACCGGGATCATTTTACAGCACCCTCGCCCCTTCCTTCGATCCAGGTTTTGCCTCAGGACTTGCGGCCCTTGCCGGCTTCGGCGAAATAGGACTCCACCTGCTTGAACTTGTCCTCCACAGCCGACTTGAACTCATCACAGCCCTTCTTGTAGACCTTCATCCACTCGCTGATGACCTTCCTTCCCTCCTCCGGCATGCCCGTCATGAGGTCCAGCTGCATCTTGAGCATCCTCTGGGTCTGCTCCTGAAGCATGTCCAGGGCGGCAAAGCTGTTTTCGAATGTCTTCTTGTAAAAAGAGATTGTCTGTTTTGCCAATTTCTCCGCATCTACCATCATAACAATACCTCCCAGTGATATTTTCCCCCTCTCGGGATCTTAACTGGTAATATTTATAATCATGTTTTTCCCTCCTGTCAAGTAAAAATGTTGCATTGCACAATTTTTCATGAAAATGAGGAGCTGTGAGATAATTATTCTTATATATATGATATTGCGCTATATTATACGGGTTATTTCACCTATGCTCCTTTTATTACAGGTATAGTTCAAGATGATCTTATCGCACTGTAACATCCAGGGATCCCGTGGGCAACCCCGGCGGTAATATCCCATCTTCGCGGCGACAATGGAAAAATTCAAAATCGTTATCGTCTCAAAACAGGATCATTGACTGACGGGGAGAATGGGTAAAGGGATGTGGCCGGAAAACCGTGCGTGAACACCCCGCTCCCGCGCCCGGGATGCGCAGAAAGACCTCTATCAGCTGAAGTTCTTCAGGATCCGAAGGCCGATCGGGCCGATTTCCGAAGACCGGGTGATGCCCCGCGAAGTCCACCCGGTTTCATCCCATGTCAGGAACTTTGACGGACTTTTCGTTTTTCTCGCGTCCAACGCGGAAACGCTTCGCCCCGCCCGGGACGGGGCCGAGACATCCCGCACCGTCCAACTCGATGAAATCGAAGATGATCTGCCTGCCCAGACAGATCCCGAGGATGGGCTTCTCCTCCTGGAAGAGATCCCGGAGGTAACGATCGCGGTCGACGCAACGAAACTTCGTCATGGCCTCTCCGTCCGCGTCGACCCCGGTGCTCTGCCTGCGTGTACGGATCCGGAGAAATCATCCGGAAATCCGTCAAACCGGCCACGAATGACTGTTGTTCTCGACGTGAAATCCGGCATACTGTGACATCTCGAGCAGGAGAGGCTCTGGAGCCAGGATCAAAAAACATGCGTGTTCTACGAGACCATCCATGACGGGGAGGCAAGCGCACCGGATCTATGAAAAGGATCACGCCCTCGCCATCCGCGACACCCATCCTTACAGGAAAGGGTACTGTCTGGTCCTCTCGAAGCGTCATGTCCCCTGTCAGAAAGGGCTTGCGTCCTCCATTGCGAAACCTGCCTTCCGGGCGGGCCGGTCCCCCCGGCGGTCACTGCGCCGTCGGAACCCAAAAAGATTTTGATCATTTTTTCAGGATCGGGTAAGTTTGTAATGGGTGGGACAATCCTGTGAGAGGGGAGCATCCTTCATGAAGGTTCTGAAACCCCTTACGCTCGGCATGTTGATGGGTCTTGTGACGGGCCCCCTGCTGATCAGCGCCCTCGCGTTCATGTACGTCGCCGCGACGGACTACCACAGTCTTGCCGGCGAAAACTGGCCGCAGATCGTCATCAGCATCATTTCCGTGGCATTTGCAAGCACCCCGTTCTTTATGGGGCTGGGCGGTGTCGTCGGGCTATTGAGCAGCCGGCTGAATCCCCCGCTGGCAGTCGTGCTGGGCGGCACCCTCGGGGCGCTCTGCGGCTACCTGAGCGGCGGGATCGCCCAGAAGAGCGACGCCACCTTCGGGGCTTCCCTCTACATCACCTTCACGGTCATCTGCGGCGTGCTCATCGCCACGGCCGTCCGGAGAATCGCCTCTTCCAGGATCCCCATCGACTGGGACGTAGACCTCGCAGGCGGGCGGCGGAGCAAGTACCTGCCGGACAGGCCTCAGGAATGATTTGACTTCCCTCAGGCCCTGAAGGAATTCGGCGTGGGCGACAACCCCTTTCTGCACCTTTCTTCGATCCGACAATGCCAGGGGGGACAACGTCGCACCGCAGGGTCTTCACGGCCACCTTCGTCGACCGGATCTCCCTGTCCACGGTCAATTTCGACTTGATCTTTGAGGCGATCGTCCTGTCGTCCGCCGACCCGCACCCCTTCACCTCCCGCCCGGGGAACATGGAGGACGACGCAAATGTGCTCCCTTCACCCCGTGGGCAATCGAGACGGCGGATCCGTCTCGATTCTCGTCCCCTATCCGTCGACCTGGCAGACATTCCCCTCTTTCAAGGAATCTATCAATAAATATATCCCTTTTTACACAATCACTTACGAAGTATATATAATGTTTTTTATCGGATTTCTTCACCCTTCACCGACCAAGTATTGAGCCCCGTCGGATCTTTAAAAAAGCCGGTTCTACTCCACTTTTTTGAAGGCCTGCCTTTTGGCCTTGCAGACGGGGCATTCATCCGGTGCTTCGTTTTCCACTGTGTATCCGCACACCTGGCAGACGTAATAGGTCGCATCGGGATTCTTCCCCAGATGATCCAGGGCCTTCTGATAGAGCCCGGCGTGTATCTTCTCCACGGCATTGGCAAATTCGAAGGATCGAAGCGCACCCTTGTGTCCTTCGGCCTTCGCATCCTCGATCATCCCGGGGTACATCTTCTGAAATTCGTAAGACTCCCCTTCGATCGCTTCACTCAGGTTCTCCTTCGTGCTTTTGATGGCGCCGAGTTCCCTCAAGTGGGCATGGGCATGAACCGTCTCGGCCTCGGCCGCCGCCCGGAAGAGTCTTGCCACCTGCGGGTAACCCTCCTGTTCCGCTTTTTTCGCGAAGGCCAGGTATTTCCTGTTCGCTTGGGACTCCCCGGCAAAGGCTTCTTTCAGATTCTTTTCCGTCTTGGACATAAATCCTCCTTGTGACATTGATTTCTTTTTGGACCGCGAGACTCTTCACCCCCGGTGAATGGTTCCGCGAAGGCGTGACGCTTCGCCGAAATAATCGTGAGATTCTCCGGGGCGTGGAGCCTGAACATCCCGCTGGGATTTTCAACATAAAAATGTGTTTTACTGGGGGAGTCT
>DAOTMG010000047.1:0-16120 GCA_035450185.1 Syntrophales bacterium
GATGTCTCTGTGTGGATGCCGTCTGGCAGCTCCGGGGTTTTACTGCAGCTGGAGGGGGGCCATGGGCGGCGGCAGGGCCCTCGGGTGCGGCGAAGTGTCGTTCAACGGCCAGATCCGGCCCCACAACAAGAGGGTCCGGTACGAGATCTCCGTGAGGCGTTACGCCTACCTGAAGGATTCGGGGACGAGCATCGCTCTCGGTGACGGAAACGTCCTCGTGGACGGCGAGCTGATCATGACGATCCGGGATGCCCGATCCGGTCTTTTTCACGGGATCACCTATCCCGACTATCCCCGCAAGTCCCGCAACGCCGTCGGCGGGATCATGAGGAAGAGTGATGACTGATCAAAAGGTTGCCATCGTCACGGGGGGCGGAACGGGCATCGGCGCCGCGTGCTGCCGGGCCCTGGCGAAAGAAGGGTTTCGCGTGGGGATCCACTACCGGCGCAGCGCCGAGGGGGCGCAGGCGGTCCTCGGTGAGATCGGGAACGGTTTCCTGATCCAGGCCGATCTCGCCGATATCGAACAGGTGGAAGCAATGGCCAGCGGCCTGAAGCAAAGCGCGGGGCGCGTGGACGTCCTGGTGAACAACGCGGGGGCCTCCATCAATGCCGATATCCTCACCATGAAGGCCGAGCAGTTCGACGAGCAGCGAAGCCTCACGCGGGGGATCTGGCTCCTGACGAAGCGGATCATCCGGCTCTACATGCTGAGAAAGGGCACCGGCCGGATCATCAACATCACGAGCGTCGTCGGCCACACCGGCAATCCCGGACAGATCCCCTACACCATGGAAAAAGCGGCCCTGGATGCCTTTACGAAGTCGCTCGCCAGGGAACTCTCCGGCCGGAACATTCTCGTGAACTCCGTGGCTCCCGGCTTCATTGAAACGGCCATGACGGAAGACCTGCCCGCGGAGGTCAAGGAAAGGATCCTCGCCGGCATTCCCATGGGGCGCACGGGCACACCGGAGGAAGTGGCGGACGTCGTCGCTTTTCTCGCCACGAGGGGCTCCTACATCAACGGCACGGTTATCCATGTGAACGGCGGGCTCTATGGCGGCTGATCGGGACATCTTTGAAAAGATCCTCGGGGCCATACCCCAGCAGCCCCCTTTCCGCTTCATCGACGACCTCCTGGAAGCGGACAGGGAGCATATCGTGGGGACCTACCGATTCAGGGAGGACGAATTTTTCTACAAAGGGCACTTCCCGGAAAACCCGATCACACCCGGGGTCATCCTCGTCGAGGCCATGGCCCAGACCGGTGTCGTCGCCTTCGGCCTCTACCTTTTCATGACGGAGCAGAAGGGCTCCGCCGAGGGGGCGAAAAAATTGACCACCCTCTTCACCATCCTGGAAGAGGTGGAATTCCGAGGCATCGTGAAACCGGGCGAGCGAGTGATCATCCGGGGCGAAAAGATTTATTTCAGGAAAGGAAGCCTTAAAACCAGAATCAGCATGACCCGGGAAAACGGGGAACTCGTCTGCACCGGCGTCCTGGCAGGTATGGGGGTTGATCTCAATGAGGAATAGGGTCGTCATCACCGGTATGGGAATCGTGGCCCCGAACGGGCACGGGCTTGAAGTCTACGAGAGGGCTCTGCGGGAGGGGCGTTCGGGCATCCGTTACATCCCGAGACTCAAAGACTTGAACTTCGCCTGCCTCGTCGGGGGCATCCCCGAGAACATCGGCGACGTGTTGAAACGCTACTTCCGCGAGGAAGACCTGATCGCCGTCAATGACAACATCGCCTTTGCGTCCGTGGCCGCCGTCGACGCCTGGCGGGACGCGGGTTTCGAAGTGCCCGACGCCGAGGGCGCGGAGGTGGACTGGGACAGCGGCGCCATCATGGGTTCCGGCATCGGTGGGATGGACACGATCGCCGAGACCGTTGTCCCCCTTGTCAACCAGGGCAGGGTCCGGCGCCTGGGGAGCACCATCGTGGAGCAGGTGATGAACAGCGCCACGAGCGCGAAAATCGCGGGTCTTCTCGCCCTGGGAAATCAGGTCACGTCGAATTCCTCGGCCTGCAGCACCGGCAATGAAGCGATCATCGACGCCTTGTACCGTATTCGGCACGGCATGGCGAAACGCATCCTGGCCGGGGGCTCCGAGGGGGCCTCTCCCTACATCTGGGCCGGATTCGACGCCATGAGGGTCCTCAACCGGAAGTCCAACGACCAGCCCCGGGCCGCCTCGAGGCCCATGAGCGCATCGGCGGGCGGTTTCATCCCGGGTTCCGGGGCAGGTGCCCTCATGCTGGAGGACCTGGAAACGGCAAAGAAACGGGGCGCACGGATCTATGCGGAGGTCCTGGGCGGGGCCGTCAACTGCGGCGGCCACCGAAACGGCGGGACCATGACGGCGCCCAACCCGGAGGGCGTGAAGCGCTGCATCCGGATGGCCGTCGCCGACGCCGGCATCTCGCCGCGCGACGTGGACGCCATCAATGGGCACCTCACGGCAACCTTCGCGGATCCCGTGGAGGTGAAGAACTGGGCGGAGGCCCTGGAACGCACATCGGAGAACTTCCCCTACATCAACTCCACCAAGTCCATGGTCGGGCACTGCCTGGGGGGGGCGGGGGCCATAGAGTGCGTGGCCGTTTCCCTCCAGCTCTACAGAGGGTTCCTGCACCCTTCGATCAACTGCGAGGACGTCCATCCCGACATCGCGCAATACGCGCCCAGGATCCCCCAGAAAGCCCTGGAACTGCCGGGGTTGAGGATCATCGCCAAGGCGGGTTTCGGTTTCGGCGACGTGAACAGCTGTATCATATTCAAAAAATGGGCGTAAGGCGAAAAGAATAAAGAAAAACTTTTTTCATCTCTGGCCTCAAGCCGTAAGCCTTCGGCCCTGTGCCAAATACTTTATTCAAGGAGTCAAAGAAATGGAAGAGAAGCAAATTTTCACGGAGCTGGTCAACATTCTGAAGCTGTACACAAAAAACCCGGAGCTGCTCGAGAAGGCCACCAAAGAAACGCACATCCTGAACGATCTCAAGGTCAACTCGGCAAGACTTGTCGACGTTGTCATCAAGTGCGAGGACGTCTTCGGCATCTCCATCGATGACGATGACGCCGACAAGATCAGGACCATCGGTGACGCCATCGAGGTCATCAAGCTGAAGCTGGCGGCTTAGGAGCATCGGCATGAACGGGTCATCGGGGTGGCCCCTGCGGCTTCAGTACGGGATGGGTCGCCTCTTCGTTTTCCTGATCGGCCCAGTGACCTACGGCCTGATCCGACTTGCCGGCTGGCGGGTCAGAGACCTCCGCGGCGTCCGTCGGGCCTGCCGGGAACAGTTCGGGAAACACGAAGGGCCGTGGCTCATCTGCGCAAACCACCTGACGCTGATCGACTCCGTAATCCTGGCCTACGCCATGCTGCCGCTCCACCGGTACCTGCTGAACTTTCGCTGGCTCGCCTGGAACCTCCCGGAGCGGACGAACTTCAACCGCAATCCCCTGTTGACGGCGCTCTGCTACCTGGCCAAGTGCATCCCCGTCGAGCGGGGAGGCGACCGGGAAACCATGAGAAAGCAGCTCGAGAAGTGCGCAACCCTGCTCGGCCGGAAACAGCTCCTCATGATCTTCCCCGAAGGAGGACGGTCACGCACGGGGCGTGTGGCCGTGGAGACCTATTCGTACGGCGTGGGGCGCTTCGTCCAGCAGTTTGAAAAGATCAAAATCCTGTGTATCTACCTGCGCGGCGACGGCCAGGCGACGTACAGCGACTTCCCGGCACCGGGCGAGGTCTTTACCGCCGAGGTCTCCGTTCTCGAGCCCCGCAGGACGGCCTCGGGCGGCCTGAAGGCCCAGCGGGACTACGCCGAGCAGATCATCCAACGCCTTTGCGAGATGGAGGAAAAATATTTTGCCGATCGGGAACGACATCGTGGATCTGTCGGATCCCCGCAACAGGGGAAAGAGCCGGGATCACCGCTTCACGCAGCGGGCATTCAGGCCGTCCGAAAGAGATAGGATTGCCGGATCGGAGAATCCCGACCGGGAGATGTGGACCCTCTGGGCCGCAAAGGAAGCGGCCTACAAGGCCCTGTCAAAATCCTTCCCTTCGCTCTCTTCGGTCCCCCGTCTTTTCTCCGTCTCCCTTTCCTCTTTTGAACCGACGGTACCGCAGGAAGGGCGGGGTCACGGAACGGTGGCCTGTCCCCGGGGTCCTGTGACGATCCGGGTCTTCCGAACGGCGGAGTATGTCCACTGCGTGGCCTCGGATGAACTCGACGGCCGGCTCGAGGGCATGATCGGGCAGGTGGTCCGCCTGGCCGATGCGCCGGGCGCACCGGTTTTGCGGGACGAGTCCCGCCTCACAAGGGAGGCGGCCGCCCGGAGGCTTTCCGAACACCTGGGGCTGCGAGCGGATGAGGTGGAGATCCGGCGCATAAAAAAAGACCGGGAACTCGGTCCGCCGGTCGTTTACGTGCAGGGTGAACAGACGGCCATCGATCTCAGCCTGAGTCACGACGGGGCATTCGGGGCCTTCGTGTTTCTGCCGTTCTAACCCTCTCGGGACAGTTCTTCCAGGACGTCTATGATCTCGGGGCCGATGAGCTCCGCTTTCTGATTCGTCAGCCCGCAGAGTCCCTCCAGTGCCCGGGCCGACGGCAGGCCCGACCTGGCGATGTCGAGAAGGTTCTGATCCGAGAGGATCATGAACCGAGGCGTATTCGTCTCCCTCGCCCGTTCAAAGCGCCAGCGGTGGAGCGCCCTGAGGCGCCTTTTCTGTAGATCTTCCAAATCCTGATACCCCTTGATGCCCCCCAGGGAACGCTCGTCGAAGGCCTTTTCGCTCCAGCGTGCCTGTGAAACCGCCGCAAAGGCTTTCCGCGCCTGGTCCTCCAAGCCCCGGCCCGCGATTTCCGGTTTCATCTTCCGGTAGAGGTCGATCAGGAAGGATGTGTCCCGCACGGCGTACTCGATCTGCTCTTCCGTCAAGGGACGGTTCTCCCACCGAGAACGCTGCAGCCGTTTCGTCTTGTTGAGCGAAACGCCGAGATAGGTTTCGATGACCGTGGAGAGCGCCAGGAGTTCGGAGCCCAGCAGCGAGGCCGCCCTCTGCGTGTCAAAGACATTCCTGAATTCGAAGCCGTAATCGCGTTTCAGGATGCGGATGTCGTTGTCCCCCGCGTGGAGGATCTTCACCTGGGCGGGACTCCTGCATATCTTGCCCAGGAACGAAAACTCGAGCTTCCTGTCAAGGGGATCAAAGAGGTAGGTCCGCTCTTCCGTCCCGACCTGGATCAGGCAGAGTTTGTCACGGAAGTAGCGAAGGGAGTCGTATTCCGTGTCGATGGCCACTTCGGGGGCGGCCGAGATATCCTCCGAGGCCTGTTTCCTTTTTTGCGGGGTATCCACCCAGATCCAGTTACCTGTCATCCATTCCGTTCTCTACCGGTAAGTTCAAAGCGGCCGTATTCTATCTTTCTTTCTTCTTCTGCACAACCCTCATCGTGAAAAAAGAAAGGCCTCCTCACGGCGCCCCGGGGCGGAAGAGAGCGGGTGCACCCCATCAGAACGGGAAGACATACAGGACCGCAACGAAGGCAAGGGCGAAGATCATGACCGTGTAATCGGCATATCCCATTTTGAGCTCTTTCAGGTACGTCCGCGAACCCCGCGCATAGCCCCGCCCGTCCATCGCCTGGGCCAGGTCGTCGGCCCGCTGAACGGTCTGGAGGACAAGGACGGCCGCCAGTGAGGACACCTTCTTCAGCCTCTCCGGAACGGTTCCTTCCCGAAAGTCGGCCCCCCGGGAAAGCTGCGCATCTCTCAGCCGGTCAAATTCCAGCAGGAGGGTCGGAACGAAGCGTATGGCCATAGAGACCATGACGGCGAAATCATGGGAAGAGATGCGGACGGCGCGGAGCGGCCGCAGGAGGCGTTCGATGCCGCTGATGAGTTCCGAGGGTGTGGTGGTCATCGTCAGAAGGGCCGCACAGGCAACGAGGGCCATGAACTGCCACGTGGTGATGAGCCCTCTCGCGAAACCTTCGACGGTTACAGCGGGGAATGCGGGAACGAGCGGACGCCCGTCGGTGAAGAAAAGATGCAGGAGGAAGAGAAAAACGAAGAAGAATACGAGCGGCCTCAAGGCGGTCCCGATGTCCCGAAGGGAGAGCCGCGCGGCCCACGCGCCGACGAGGAGGAAGAGGGAAAGCACCGCCGCCTTCGGAGGATCGGCGCGGAGAATGATCATGCTCACCAGGAGCGTCGTGAAAATCTTCACCCTGGGATCAAGCCCGTGGACCACGGAAGGCCTGGGAATATACTGACCGAGATGAAACATGTCTTTACATCCCCGGATGTGTCCCGTCCCCGGAGGAAATGGTTTTTCGGTCCACCAGGGATGAAATTTCTTTCACGGCCTCTTCGATGGTCATGATGCCCTCTCTCACATCCTGCCCGGACCGCCTCAGGCGCCACATGAGTTCCGTGACCTGCGGCGGACCGAGGCCCATGGCCTTCAGCGTCTCGACGCGTCCGAGGACCTCCGCCGGGGACCCGGCGAGTTCGATTCGACCTTCCGTCATGACGAGCACAAGGCCGGATTCGACAATCTCATCCATGTCGTGGGTGACGTGGATAATCGCCATCCCGCTCTGATTCAATTTCCTGATCACGTTCAGGATACGCCGTTTGCCCGCCGGGTCCAGGAACGAGGTGGGTTCATCGAAAACGATGTATCGCGGGCGCATGGCCAGGACGCCGGCAATGGCGACGAGCCGTTTCTCACCGCCGGAAAGCGTGTGCGTCGGCCGCTTTTCATAACCGGCAAGACCTACGGTCCGGAGAGATTCCTCGACCCTTTCCCTGATATCGGCCGCGGGGAGACGGAGGTTGCCCGGACCGAAGGCCAGGTCTTCTTCGACCGTCATTCCCACGATCTGGCTGTCGGGGTTCTGGAACACCATGCCCACAACCCTCCGGATGTCCCTCAGGGACGCCGTGTCTCTTGTGTTCATGTCATCCACCCAGACATCGCCCGACATGGGCGTAAGCAGGCCGTTCAGGTGCTTGGCGAGCGTCGTCTTTCCGCATCCATTGGGACCGATGACGGCCACATACTGACCATCGCCGACCTGCGCGTCGACGGACCGGAGGACCGGCGTGGAGTCCGCCGCATACCGGAATTCCAGGTTTTTGATTCGAATCACAGCTTCAGCCTTTCATGAACAGAATATTCTCAAACGTTCAGAAATTGACTCTTTCCCGGATCTTCAGCGCGACCGCGGCCGCCGCGGCGATCTTCAGGATATCCCCGGGTATGAAAGGAAGGGCACCCGCCGTAAGCGCCTTGATCGGCGACAGACCTGCTACGACCATGAGTTGAAGAATCCCCAGGGTGTAGACGATGCAACCGCCGGCCAGCATGGATAGAACCAGCCACGGAAGGCGGGGATGTTCCCTCATCTCGACGAGTTTTCCGATGACGAAGGCCGCAATGATGAACCCGATGATATATCCGCCTGTCGGCCCCATGAGGACGCCGAGGCCCGCCTTCCCTCCCGAGAAGACGGGCAGGCCGAGAACGCCGAGAAGCACGTAGATGATCTGGCTGAGGACCCCGAGGCGTCTCCCGAGAAGGGCTCCGGCGAGATAAAGGAAAAAGGTCTGGAGAGTAACCGGTACGGGCTGAAGCGGCACGGATATGAGCGCCCCGACCGCCGTCATGGCCCCGAACATGGACGCGTAGACCATTCCCTTCGTTGTCAACCGATCATCCTTCACTTTTCTCTTCCCCATCCCCGTCGGCAGGAGGTGTGCCTGTCATCGTCGGGGACGCGAGCTTTACGGTTGGCCTTCCGGAATATCCCGGTTTTCGTCCATTGACAACCCACGATGGAAAACGTCCCTCAGGTAACGATATTCCATCTCCGCCGAATGGGCCCGCCGGACGGAGGATCCGGGCAGGAAGTTCGGCGCATACCGTCGCAGGATACTCATCGGCCGATGCCCGATCTGAAAAAACCCATCGGTCCTGAGGGAGCCGTCTGTCGCAAAGAACGCGGCACGAAGACGCGGGTCTCCTGCCTACCGATAAAGTCAAAACCATTTTGAGTCAGGAATTTTGAATTTGGAAAGAAAAAATTTTCTCATTTTAATTCATAACTCAACACTCAGAATTCACCGTTGCAAGTAATGCACGTCTCCCGAGACGATGCGGTGCAGGCGCCCCTTCTCGTCGAGGATGAGCAGAAACCCGTCCTCGTCAACGTCCCGGATCTCCCCTGCGAGGACCCGCCCGACCTGATCGACCCGTCCATACTGACCCATGATGCCCGCACAGGTCCTCCAGCGTTCGAGTAACAGGGGGAATTTCCCTTCGAGAAAGAGGCCATAGTTCCTCTCGAACGATTCCAGCAGGGATCGGAGAATCACCGTGATCGAATGGGTTTTCCCGGTCTCCACGAGCAGGGATGTCGCCCTGTCGCGGATCTCCTTCGGGAATTGCCCGGCGGGCGTATTGACATTGAGACCGATCCCCGCCACGACGTAGTCGACGGCGTCGGGCTCCGTGCTGATCTCCGTGAGGATTCCGGCGATCTTTTTGCCGCCGGCGAGGACGTCATTCGGCCACTTCACCCTCGGCGAAGAGGGAAGAAAGGGAACAAGGGCATCGCAGACGGCCACGGCCGTCATGAGGGTGATCTTCGGCGCCTCTGACGGTGCAACCGGCGGCCTCAGGATGAGAGAGACGTAAAGACCGGTACCTTCCGGTGAAAACCAGCTTCGTCCCCGGCGGCCCCGGCCGCCGGTCTGCTTCCCGGCGAGGACGATCGTCCCCTCGGGGGCTCCCCGGACTGCAAGTTCCTTGGCCCTGGAATTCGTTGAATCCGCTTCGGAAAAACGGATGATCTTCCCCCGGCCGAAGACCTTCGCCTGCAGACCGGAGCGGATTTCACGGGGAAGCAGGCGATCAGGCACTCCCCGGAGGATGTAACCCTTCCTGGGAGAAGACTGTATTTCGTACCCTTCCTCACGGAGTTTGCAGATCTGCTTCCAGACGGCCGTGCGGGACACCGCGAGCTTCGCGCTCAGGGACTCGCCCGAAATCCACCGACCTTCCGCTTTCCTGAGCCTCTCCAGGAGTTCATCTTTCCCGCCCATCGCGATACCCCGAAAAAATCACAAGCCGCTCCAGGCGGCGCCCTTCCATAACACCCCCCCTCATGATTGTCAACCTTAAAATGGCACGAGGTTGACAATATACTCTCACCATTCGGGCCTTTGTCCTGAATCATTTCCCGCGGCCTCAGCGTCCGTGCCGGCACAACGACGACCCCGGCGGGACAAAAAGATTTTCACTTGAAGGATTTGACGGATTGGATTACATTGACGCCCCGCGGGTCACTCATTTCAACGAGAGGAAAAGATGGGCAAGCACAAGAAGATCGAACGCAAGAAGGAACTCGACAGGAAACGAAAAAGACGCAAGGAGAGGCGAAAGCTCAAGGCCAAATCCCTCCTGAAGGAGAAAAAGGGCTGATCCCGGGGCGGTCTCCGCCCGGGGTATCCACAGCGCACTCCGGGAGATCCTTTGCCTTCCCCCGGGATTCCCGCTCAGCCAGCCACGGCAGGAATGGTTCTCTACCGATTCTGTCGTGTTTTTAGCTCCATGCCGGCATCGGCATCGAAACCCTTTCATGAAAAACTACATCGTCCGGGTCATCAGCGAGCAGGCCAACGTCATCGGCCTGGCCTGCGTGACAACAGGCCTCGTCGACGAATCCTGCAGGCTGCACGGCGCCTACCCTACGGCCTGCGCCGCCCTGGGCCGGGCCCTCACCGGCGGGGCCCTGATGGCCGCTCTCCTCAAACTGGGCCAGCGCCTTGCCCTGAAACTCGAGGGGAACGGCCCGCTTCGGAAGATCATTGTCGAGGCGGACTACGCGGGAAACGTCCGTGGTTTCGTGGGTGTCCCCGAAGTCGACCTGCCGCCGAAGAACGGGAAGTTCGACGTCGCGGGGGCCGTCGGGACCGAAGGGGTCCTCACGGTCATCAAGGACACGGGCCGCAAGGAACTCTATAACGGCGTCGTGAGAATCCGGACAGGGGAAATCGCCGAGGACATCGCTCACTATTTCGCCGAATCCGAGCAGATCCCCACGGCTGTCGCCCTCGGGGTTTACATGGAACCCAGCCTGGACATCACCGCGGCGGGGGGTTTCCTTGTCCAGTCCCTGCCTCCGTCGGATGAAAACATGATCGACCGCCTGATCGGAAACATCGGCAAGCTTCCCCCGTACACGCAGATGCTCTTTTCCGGACAGGCCCCCGAGGACATCCTCGAAGCGATCTTCAGCGGGATCCCCTACGCCACCCTGGAGAGGCACGAACTTTTCTACCGCTGCACCTGCAGCCGGGAACGGATCGAGAGGGTTCTCGTCTCGCTGGGCAGAGAGGAACTCGCCGACATGGTCGACAAGCAGGGGAAGGCCGATGTGACCTGCGAATTCTGCCGGAAGAGTTACCACCTCAGCGGGCGGGAACTCCTGGCGCTCCTCGATTCCATGCAGGATTAAAGGGTGTTTCGATGACGGCCTTCGCGCCGGAAAACAAACCCGTCATCCGTCCGGGGGTTTTTTCTGTGGACTCCGCTGACGCTCGCCCTCTCTGAAGGCCGGGCGCCTCGCCGACGGCCCACGACATCGAAGACGGCAGCGGTCATTCCATACCGGGTACGAATGCTTCCTTTTTGGATGCACTTTTCGGAAAGTCCGGCTTGGCGATCGCCCGTTATTTTTCTTATCAGAATGGCGACGGTGACGTCCGCAAGCAAATGCCTCTTTGAGGTTTGATCGCCGCGGACATCGATGCCATGACCCGGGTGGCGCCGTCGTTGATATGCGATAGCGCCTGTGATAAGTTCCGCCCGTGTACATGACGGCGACACCGTGCAGTCTTTTCTCCTTCCTGCAGAAACGTCCGTCGAACGATTGAACAGACGGGAGAAAAACCATGCGCCTGCTCTTGATCGAAGATGACCGAAAGATCGCCTCCTTCGTGCTGAAAGGATTCAAGGAAGCGGGCTTTTCCGTTGACCATGCCGAGGAGGGGGAATCAGGTCTCCACATGGCGCTCCACGAGACCTACGACGCCGCCATCGTCGATCTCATGCTGCCCAAACTGGACGGGCTAACTCTCATCCAACAATTACGGCTCGCCAAGGTGGACACACCCGTCATCATCCTGAGCGCCAGGGGGTCCGTGGATGATCGGGTCAAAGGACTCCAGAGCGGAGGGGATGACTATCTGACGAAACCCTTTTCCTTTGCCGAGCTTCTGGCACGGGTGCGGGCTCTGATTCGAAGGGCGACAGGAGCGAGAGATGCAACCCGTCTTGTCGTCGGCGATCTATCCCTGGATGTCCTCAAGAGGGAGGTGCTCCGGGCGGGGAAAAAGATCGAACTGCAGCCCAGGGAATTCTCACTCCTGGAGTACCTGATGCGCAATGAAGGACGGGTCGTTTCCAAAACCATGGTCATGCAGAATGTCTGGAACTACGACTTCGTCCCGATGACAAACGTTGTGGAAGCCCGGATCTGCATCCTGAGAGAAAAGGTCGACAAGGATTTCAGTCAAAAACTCATCCACACGGTCCGCGGTGCCGGATATGTTCTCAAGGGAAGTATTTAAGATCCGCCGGACGCTGGTGTTCCGGCTGACTTTCTGGTACGCAATCGTCTTCACCGTTTCTTCCCTCCTTGCGTTTACCCTTTTCTACCTCATCATTTCGAAGGTGATCAAGGATCATACCGATCAGGAAATGATGAAGGAACTGGCTGAAGCGGCCGCGATCCTGAAGGCAAAAGGCGAGAATTCCTTCCGGAACGACATGAACTTCGAGGCGGAGTCCGAGGGAGTCGGAAACATATTCTTCCGCCTGCTCGATCCGGCGGGCAGAGAGATCACCGCAACAAACATGACCTCCTGGAAGGGTGTTGACGCAAGCCGGGACGCTCTGGAACGAGTCATGGGAGGGGAAAGTCACGTATTCGAGACCCTGTCCGTTTCCGGACAGACCTGCAACGCACGAATCGTATACGGGCCGGCCGGGCCCGGCCGGATCCTGCAGATCGGGTTTTCCCTGGAAGACGACACCCGGTTCCTTGAAGCGTTCCGGAATGTCTTTGTTCCGAGCATCCTGATCATCATGGCCTTTTCAACGCTCATCGGATGGTTCATGGCGGCCCGGGCCCTCTCCGGCGTCAAGGATGTGACAAAGACGGCGCTGGATATATCGGAAGGGGCTTTTGATAAGAGAGTGCAGGTCCAGACCGGGGGTGACGAAATCGAGCAGCTCGCCTTCGCCTTCAACCGGATGCTGGACCGCATCCATGAACTGGTGAGGAGCCTGAGGGAAGTGACGGACGATATCGCCCATGACCTCAGGACACCGATTGCCAGGATCAGGGGGCTTGCCGAGTCGGAGTTGAACGCGGGCAAGTCCGGTGATGAAACGAACAAGCTGGCCGCAGACACCCTGGAGGAATGCGACAACCTGCTGCTCATGATCAACACCATGCTGGAGATTTCCGAGATCGAGGGAGGGATCCGATGGATATCCAAAACAGACGTCGATCTGACGCGGTTGGTCGGAGACGCCCTTGAGCTTTTCCGGCCCATCGCCGACGGGAAAGGCGTCCGTCTCGTGGCGGGAGGGTCCGACCGGGTTTCGATCCGCGGCAACACGCACGGCCTCCAGAGAATCATCGTGAATCTTCTGGACAACGCTATCAAGTACACGCCCGCCGGAGGCACCGTGTCGGTTTCACTGAGGGAAGACAAGGATCATGTTGATCTTGTCGTTCAGGACACGGGAATCGGCATCTCCGCAGAGGACCTGCCTCTCATCTTCAACCGGCTGTACCGGTGTGACAGCAGCCGTTCGCAGCCCGGCTTCGGGCTGGGCCTCAGCCTCGCATCGGCCGTCGCCCGCGCCCATGGCGGTCACATCTCGGCAGCAAGCCGGCCGGGCAAAGGAAGCAGCTTTACCGTCACCCTGCCCCGGTAGTCTCTCGGGACCTCCCTTCGCCGTCCTTCCCCGACATTACCAAATCATAATCTCCCGATCATCTCCCCGTAATGTGCCTGTGCTATAGGCAATGCATCTTAGCAGCCCCTATCCCGGAGAACCGGCCCCTCCTTCGGGCCGGCGACGGGAATCCGGAACCCGCCCGCGGCCATCCTCCTGCGGACCGGGCACGCGGAAAGCCCCGGGGAAAAAAGACGGTGCGCCGGGAGCAAGATGCCGAAAAGCCGTTACAGCACGATTCTTCTCGCCTGCACGATCAACCTGATCTGCTTCACCCTTTTACGGGCGGCCCTCTACCTCAAGTCGTGGGGTGTCGTCGATCACTCCTTCGCGAGTTTCCTGCACGTCTTCGGCCTGGGTTTTCTGTACGACGTCGTCTATGATATTTATTTCAGTCTTTTCTTTGCCGCACTTCTCCTCTTTCTTCCGAATCGTCTCTATACCAGCCGGGTTTTCCGCCGGCTCGGCCAAACGGTCTTCCTCGTCTTCCTCTGCGCCCTCGGGTTCAGCCTGGTCGCAGAATGGCTTTTCTGGGACGAATTCGGCACCCGTTTCAATTTCATCGCCGTCGACTACCTGGTGTACGGCACCGAGGTCACCCGCAATATCTACGAGTCCTATCCGATCGGCTTTCTGCTGGGCGGCATCTTCGCCGCTTCCCTGATGGCGTTCTTTGCGGTGAGAAATACCCTGAAAGACCTGCTCCAGATCAGGGAACCATTCCGGAAAAGGCTGATCCCGGCATTGTCAATCGGATTGGCGGCCCTTGCCGCTATCGCCCTCGTCGGCCAATCCCCCAGGGATGCCTTCGTGAACAATTACGCAAGGGAACTGGCATCCAACGGGCCCTATCAGCTGGTCGGCGCCTTCAGGAACAACACGCTTGACTATGAGACGTTTTACGCGCAGGGGGATTACGATGAGCTGTCCCGGCTGGCGAAACGAGCCGTTGCGAAGAACCCGGAAGAGGGGGAGCGTTTCGATCTCTCGCGAAGAGTCCCTGCCGGCGGCCGGGAACGGGAACTGAATGTCATCCTGGTCACCATCGAAAGCCTCAGCGCGGAGTTCCTGTCCCGCTTCGAGAACCGGGAGAACATCACCCCCTTCATGGACGGTCTGGCGAAGGAGAGCCTCTTCTTCTCCGGCCTGTTCGCGACGGGGACCCGGACGGACCGGGGCCTGGAGGCCATCACCCTTTCGATCCCCCCCACGCCCGGCCGCTCGCTGGTGAAGCGGCCGGACAATGCCCATCTGTACACTCTCGGCTACGAATTCCGGAGGCGCGGGTATGACGTGGCGTTTATCTATGGGGGTCGCGGCTTTTTCGACAACATGAATGCCTTCTACTCCGGAAACGGTTATCGAACGGTCGATCAGACAGACCTGAAGCGGGACGAGATCACCTTCAAAAACGCCTGGGGAGTCGCCGACGAAGACCTGTACCGCAGAACGCTCAGGGAGGCGGATGCCGCACACGGCAGCGGGAGGCATTTTTTCTTCCACGTCATGACCACGAGCAATCACCGGCCCTTCACGTACCCGGAAGGGAAAATCGACATCCCCTCCGGGAGCGGTCGACCGGGCGCCGTGAAATACACCGATTATGCCCTGAAGGAGTTTCTTTCCACCGCAAAGGAACGGGCGTGGTTCGACGAAACGGTCTTTGTCGTCGTCGCCGATCATTGCGCCGGGAGCGCCGGCGAAATCGGGCTGCCGATCAAGAAATATCATATCCCAGTACTGTCCCAACGTTAGCTGAATAAATTCAGCTGGTTTTCAAAGTGGGTGTTTTGTTCTTTCATCTCCATATGAGTAAGTGCCTGCAAAAGCGGCATTTTCTCGAAAAGGGTGATGCTCAGAATCTGTAGAATCGAGTAGAGGCTTCGCTCCAGCCTGAGTTGTTTTTTGATGATCGCCACGAGCACATAGATGGAGATCGCGATCCAGATCTGAGTTTTCACGGCATTTTCGGACGTGCCGTAAAAGGCTTTGATTCGCAGATGCTGCTTGATCCATTTGAAGAACAACTCTATTTGCCAGCGGCGTTGATAAAGCTCGGCGATCGTGAGGGCCGGCAGATTGAAATTGTTGGTCAGAAAGACCAGCCTTTTCCCCTGTTGTGCATCGAAGAAGCGAATGCGCCGGAGCCTTTCCGGGTAATCCTTCATCGCGTAGAAACCGACAAGCGAGATGGTCTGATCGCACTGCAGCCCTGTGGATTTGTCGATGGCTTGAGAATAAAGGCGTTGAAATCTGAAATTGCTTTTGGCTCGGGTCACAAAAAAGGCCGCTGATTGATGAACCCTGTAAAGTCGGGCAAAATCCAGATAGCCGCGATCCATGATATAAATGGCCCCTGCCTCTATTGGGATTTCGTCGAGGATATTGACCTCGTGGACCCTGCCATGAGTAATAAAGACCATGGTGGGAATGCTGCCACGTAAATCGAGAAGCGTATGCAGTTTCACTGCTCCCTTGCGTTTTCGGAACTCCGCCCAGGGAAACAGTGACAGGCAAAGATCGATCGTTGTTGAATCGAGGGCGTAGGCGGTTTGATCCAGCTCTGTCCCGAAAGCGTCGTTGATATAAAGTTCTCTGGCTTTTTTGATCAGGACCTGTGCGAAGTCGGCGTAGATGCGCCAGTCGCGTACTTGATTGGCATGGGCGAGAGTGTTGCGGGAGATCTTTCCTCGGATGCCCATATGATACATCTTCTGCTTTGCCGCACGCAAGCATGCCTGGATATCTCTCAGGCTCTCCCGATAGGTGAGTTGGGCAAAGGCCATGCACAGAAACTGGTCCCAGCATGAAAAGCTTTTGATCTTGTAATTTCCATTGTAGCGTTCGACGCACTGGCGGAACTCGTAAGCGGGCAGGAAACTCATCAGTTGAGAGAATATGGTTCTTCCAGCATTCATCGGCCATCTCCTCGCATAGGAATGCGGGAGTATGGCATTTTGGGAAAATGGATATCAAATCGATAAATGAAGGATCAGCCAATTTACGTATTGCTTTCATTTAGTTACATCGTGTCTTAAATAAAACGTTGGGACAGTACTG
>DAOTMG010000048.1:0-15934 GCA_035450185.1 Syntrophales bacterium
CCACGACACCCCCCGCCGCGAGCAGGGAGAGAGGCTTGAAGAGGTCTTTCCAGGCCACGACGGAAAGCGGCACTTTCGGGTTCTGAACCAGAGCCGCGTACACAGGCTGCTTTTCCTGCAGGACATACATGAAGTGGGTTCCGCCGACGTACTTGTCGCCGTACAGGTTGGCATCGCCGCCCAATTCCTTCACACGGTCCGCGGCGAGCTTCATCATGGCCTCCTTCTCGCCCCATTTGAGGGCACCCGTCGGGCAGGCCTTGACACAGGCGGGGGTGAGGTTGTTGCGCAGGCGGCTTTCGCACATGTCGCACTTGTACACCTTGTCGGTTTCCTGTTCATATTTGGGGACCTCGAAGGGGCAGGCGGCCACACAGTTCTTGCAGCCGATGCACCGGTCGTGGTTGAGACCCACCGTCCCGAATTCCGTGTGGTAAAGGGCGCCCGTCGGGCAGGCCGTCACGCAGGCCGCGTCGGAGCAGTGCATGCAGGCTTCCTTCCTGAAGAGCCACTTGACGATGCCCTTGCTGTCTTTCACATCCTGGAAGTGGATGATCATGTAAGTGTTGGGCTGAAGCGTGGGCGGGTTCTGATAAGAGCCGTAGTTCACCGTCTGTTTCGCCTTCTTCTCGTTCCACTGCTTGCAGGCGAGCTGGCAGCCCCTGCAGGCCGTGCATTTCGCGTCGTCGTATAATTTGATCATCTCCGCCATTTTACTTCACCCCCTTCTTCACGACATTCACCATGAAGGCCTTGCTCTCGGGGATCATGGTGTTGGGATCCCCCGCGTAGGGGGTCAGGAGATTGGCCGAATCCCCGGAGGTGAAGATCTCCGGCTTCTTGTCGTTGGCGTTGTATTTCCGTTCCGCCGTCGTCACCCATCCGTAGTGCCAGGGGATACCGACCTGGTGAATAATGTTCCCGTCGATGTCGAAGGGCTTGAATCGCGGCGTGACGATGGCCACGGCCTCGACCTCGCCCCGGGAGGACCGGACGATGACCATCTCGCCGTTCTTGAAGCCTCTTTCCCTGGCCAGTTCCTCACCGATTTCCACGAACATCCCCGGTTGCATCTCCGCGAGCCAGGGCACCCACCGGGTCTGCAGGCCCGTCTGCCAGTGTTCGGTCACCCTGTAGGTGCTGCAGACGAAGGGGAATCTCGGATCGCAGGTCGCGATCGTGTCATGATCTGTCCCGACACCCTCCTCTTCCCATCGCTTGACGGTGGGGTTGTTGTACTGGGGTGAAAGGAGGTTCTTCTCGATCGGGCACTCCAGCGGCTCGTAGTGTTCGGGGAAGGGTCCATCCGCCAGCCCCGGGCCGTAGAGACTCGCCACACCGTCCGGTTTCATGATAAAGGGCGGCCTGCCGGAGCCGGGATCGCCCACCCCGTCGGGCACATCCCCCGTCCATTTGGCGCCGTCCCACTTGATGAGGGCCCGGGCCGGGTTCCAGGGTTTGCCCGTCTGCGGGTTGATAGAGGCCCCGTTGTAAATGATCCGGCGGTTCAGCGGCCAGGACCAGGCCCACTGTGGGTAAAGGCCAAGGCCCGTCGGGTCGGTCTTGCCGCGGCGGGCGGCCATGTTTCCGGCATCGGTGTAAGAGCCGCAGTAGATCCAGTTTCCCGAGGAAGTGGAGCCGTCATCCTGCAAAAGGGCGAAAGTTGGAACAAGCTGTCCCTTTTTGAAAAGTTTCTTCTGTTTCGTTACGGGATCGTCGAGGAGCTTGTCCTCAAGGAAGTAGCCGTTGATCTCCTTGGCAATGGCGTGCGCGTCCAGGTGGTAAGTGCCATCGTCCTTGAATTTGCCGTAATCCCAGGTGAGCCTGGTGATGGCGCCCGCGTTGGGGCCGCCTTCCTTTTTGTAGAGATCCCGGAGCTTGAAGTAAAGTTCCGTTATGATGTCGCCGTCGGGCTTGGCGACGCCGACGGGCTTCACGGCTTCGTAGCGCCACTGCATCCAGCGGCCGCTGTTGGAGATACTGCCCTCCTTCTCCACGGAGGATGCACAGGGAAGCATGAAGACTTCGGTTTTCACCTTTGTCGGGTCGAAACCCGGGCTTCTCCAGAAGGAGCCCGTCTCGTTGTCGTAGAGGTTGACGTTGACCATCCAGTCGAGCTTCGTGAGGGCCGACCGTACCTTGTTGGAGGAGGCGCCGCTCGCCGCCGGGTTCATGCCCCAGGCGAAGAAGCCCGTGAATTTTCCCTTGAGCATCTGGTCGAAGAGGGTGAGCCACGAGTAGTCGACACCGTCATCGAGCTTTGGCAGATAATTGTAAGCCTCCTCGAGACTTGCGTTCCTGCCGTAAAAGGATCTCAGCAGGCTTGCCACATACTTGGGTGTGTTTTTCCACCAGTTGAGGCTCTTGGCCTCCTTGGTCTTGGGCGTGCGCTTTTCGACAAAATCCTTCAGGTTGGGCATGCTCGCCCGCGGAGTCCCAATGTAGCCCGGCCAGATGTGGAAAAGCAGGGCCTGGTCCGTCGAACCCTGGACGTTGGACTCGCCGCGCAAGGCCTGGACGCCGCCGCCGGCAATACCCATGTTGCCGAGGAGGAGCTGGATGATGCTCATCGTGCGGATGTTCTGAACGCCCACGGTGTGCTGGGTCCAGCCCATGGCGTAAAGAATGTTGCCCGCCTTGAGGGGCCCGGTGGTCGAACAGTAGAGTTTATAGACTTCCTGGAGCTTTTCCTTCGGGGTTCCCGAGATGCGACTGACGAGGTCCAGGTTGTATCTCGAATAGTGCCGCCTCAGAAGCTGGAAGACGCATCGGGGATCCTTCATGGTCGGGTCCTTTTTGATCACACCGTTTGCGTCCGTCTGATAGCTCCAGGTCGTTTTGTCGTACTGGATGCCCTTTAACCCTGAAAAGACGCCCCTGTTGTCGCCGGGGAGCTTGAAGTCGGGGTTCACCAGGAAGGTGGCGTTGGTGTAATTTTTGACATATTCCTCGAAATAGAGCCTGTTGTCGAAGATGTGCTTGATCATGCCGCCGAGGATGGCGATGTCCGTGCCCGAGCGCATGGGGGCGTAGAGATGGGCCTTGGCGGCCGACTGGGTAAAACGGGGGTCCACGCACACGAGTTTTCCGCCCCTCTCCATGGCCTTGGTAATGTACTTGAACGAGACGGGGTGGTTGGCGGCCGGGTTGCACCCCATGATGAGGATCACGTCACTCCACTGAAAATCAATGTAGTGGTTCGTCATTGCGCCGCGTCCGAACGACTCTGCCAGAGCCGCAACCGTTGCGCTGTGTCAGATACGGGCCTGGTGTTCGATGTACACCAGACCCAACCCCCTCAGGAATTTCTGGTAGAGCCAGCACTCCTCGTTGTCCATGGCGGCCGAACCGACAGAGGCGATGCTCTCCGTCCGGTTCACAAGTTCGCCCTTGCTGTTCCGGACTCTGAAGCTCTTGTCGCGGCTTTCCTTGATGTTGCGTGCGATCCTGTCCAGCGCCCACTCCCATTCCACCTCCTGCCATTCCGTGGCGTAGGGCGCCCGGTACAGGGGCTTGTCCAGACGGTTCTTGTTGTTGGCCATCTGGTAGATGGAACCGCCTTTCGGGCAGAGCGTCCCCTGATTGATGGGATGATCGGGATCCCCCTCGGTGTTGACGACCTTACCGTCCCGTGTCGAAACGATAATGCCGCATCCCACGGAGCAATAGCAGCAGATCGTGGTGGTCTCTTTGGTGTACTGGATCTTCAGGGGCTGCGCGTGGGCGGAAACGGGCTTGAGGCTGATGCCTATGCCGCTTGCCGCGAGCGCCGCACCGGAGATTTTCAAGAAACCTCTTCTGGTGACATCCATGACGATGCGCTCCTTTCCTGATAATATCGCTATAAATTCTCCCGTCCATCCGTGCTCGGGCCCTCTGGCCGGAACCCTTGCCTGTCATCTATCCCTCTGAGGTGGTCTTCGCTGATGACGATGAACATCAGAAGGTTTTTAATTTTCGCGAAAAGACGGTGAGCTAAAGCGACCCCGCGAATTTATTCGACATTTAATGACCGGCGGGTGCACGTTTACGGAGCCCAAATTAGCGCATCCTCTATATATGGTGTGCCTATGGGTGTCAAGAGTTTTTTCGGGAAAAGACAAATCATATCGACAACTTATGTCATTTATGACATAGGTAGACCGCAAGGGGGCGGGACGTTTTTGTTGTCAAAGGCTTGAGATCGTCGATGTGGGGAGGGGCGCGGGGGTCCGCGAGACCCTGGGTGTTCGACCCGCTTTTCCTCGCCAACGAGGGCAAGGTGGCCCTTTTCTGTCTTATGACAGGTGCCACCATCTGCGGCAGGTAACAGGAAAGCCGTGCTGTCGGAGAAACCATGTTCGGGGTCATCCGCTTCGGCCGGCTGATCGGTGGAAAGAGGCACAGGACCCGTTCCGAGGCTCTTGAATCTTGGCCGGAAAGGCCGTTTGCAGGCAGAAATGCGTTGACAGAAATAACTGTATATACTACGGATTTCCAGAACGTGACGCAGGGTTTTCCCCGGTGGAAGAAGCAGCGCGCCCATTTTTTTACGTGTCGGCGGCGCTTGCGCGGGAGGTGACGGGACATGTCGGAGGAACCGAGCATTCTGGCCCTTTCGGCTGCGGCGATTGCCTTCTTCCACACGATGCTGGGCCCCGACCACTACCTGCCCTTCATTGCCATGTCCCGGGCCCAGGGCTGGTCCCTGGCAAGGACCGTGACCATCACAACCCTCTGCGGGGCGGGTCATGTCCTGAGTGCCGTCCTGCTGGGCGCGGTCGGCATCGCCCTGGGACTGGCGGCGTCGTTTTTCGAGCCGATGAATGAAATCCGGGGAAGCATCGCCGCGTGGGCTTTCATGAGTTTCGGCCTCGTCTACCTGGCCTGGGGCCTGCGGCGGGCACGGAAAAACAGGCTTCACTGGCACGCCCACCCTCACAGGGACGGACACGTCCACGTTCACGAACACACGCGCGGGGGCGAACACGCTCATGTTCATGAAGAGGGCGCAAAGCGGATGACGCCCTGGGTGATTTTCGTCATCTTCGTCCTCGGCCCCTGCGAGCCGATGATCCCCGTCGTCATGTATCCTGCCGTCAAGGGGAGCTATTCGACCCTGGTCGCCGTGACGGCCATTTTCGGCGTCGTGACCATAGCTTCCATGCTCGCTGTCGTCCTTGGGGCATCCCTGGGGCTGAAATCCATTCCCCTGAGGTCCTGCGATCGATACAGCCATGCCCTGGCCGGCGCGACGCTGTTTTTGTGCGGCGCGGCCATGCAGTTTTTCGGGCTCTGAGACCGGATTCGTCCGGGCTTTGACCTGCCATGGAAAGCAAGGGGAAAGACAACGGGTCCGTCGACGGCGTGCGTCATCCCGGGAGGCCGCTTTGAGGGGAAATTTTTTTTGATCCTATCGGCGGCTCGAATTTCGTTCAGGTGTGCTTTGCACCGTCTGTCATCCCGTTCGGAGAGATCATTCATGGCCGGGTCATTCACGTTCGCAATCCTCATTCTCATCGCACTCACCGCATGGGCTCCCGCCTGTTCGGCTGCCGACGGCGAGGAAAGAAAGCCCGCCCGGATGGACGAAGTCGTCGTGACGGCCCCGCCCATCATCGAGGGGAACCGGGTGAGCGACTTCGGGAGTTCGTCGACGGTTGTCACAGAGGAGCAGATCGCGGACCTGAACGCCCAGGACCTCCCGTCGGCCCTGCGACTTACCCCGGGCGTCGTCATTTCCCGTCACAATCCCATCGGAAGCTTCGGCGGCGGCGAGGGCGGAGCGATTTACATCCGCGGAATGGGAAGCTCGAGACCGGGCGGGGAAATCCAAACCCTTGTAGACGGAATCCCGAAATTTGTAAGCGTCTGGAGCCACCCCCTGATGGACACCATGAGCATCGACCCCGTGGAGCGAATTGAGGTCCACAAGGGCGCCCAGCCTCTTCAGTTCGGCAACTCGGCTTTCGGCGCCGTGAACATGGTCACCAAGCGCCGGCAGGAAGAGGGCTTCATCACGCGCTTTCAGGGGGGGTACGGATCCTTTAATACCCTCGTCGAGGTGCTCGAGCACGGCGGAAAGATCAGGGAAACAGACTATTATCTCGTTCAGAGCTTCCGAAGCTCCGGCGGGCACCGGGATAATGCCGGCGGCCGGCTCCAGGAGTACTTCGGCCGGGTGGGGCACCGGTTGACAGAGAACTGGCAGGCTTCGCTGACGGCCAACCATACCGACAACTATGCCGACGATCCGGGACCCGAAGGCAGGCCGCAGGAAGCCCAGGGGACCTATAAAGTGGAGGACACCATGACCGTCGCCACGCTGGCTCATGACTTCGCCCGGGCGAAGGGTGACATCAAGGCATACTGGAACGGCGGCAAGGCAAGCTGGGAAAACCAGCAAGACCTGACGAGCCTCTTCCGTTATGACACGATCACCCATTACGACAACTACGGCGTCCGCGCCCGTGAAAACCTGCTGCCGTGGAAAGGAGCGGCCCTGACGGGGGGGCTCGACCTTGATTTTCTGGGAGGCAGGGTCGAAATCGACAGGGCAGCCCCCCGGCCCGACTCTTTCTTCCCGAGGGAAACCTTCAGAATCGCCTCCCCCTGCGCGGGGCTTGCGCAGGAGATTTCCCTCGGAAAGATCTGGCGTCTTGTCCCTTCGGCAGGGGTCCGTTATTACGATCACAGTGACTTCGAATCTCAGTGGGCGCCCCAGGCGGGGCTTGTTCTCAGAAACCCCGATTCCGCCATCCACGCTTCTTACGGCAGGGGTGTCAACTACCCGGGGATCTTTGTTGCGGCCCAGTCGAACCTGCTCTGGGGCGGAAATACCCGCTGGAAGAACCTGGACCCGGAGACGGTGGACCACTTCGAGGCCGGCCTCTCCCGCTCCTTCTCCCCGAAAATCCGAGCCGATGTGACCTTCTTCCACGATAAGGGCCGCAACCGCTTCATCCTGGTCACGGTTCCCGGTCCCCCGCACTATGAGAACATCACGGGATTTCGCATCCGGGGGATGGAGGCGACGGTGACCTTTACCCCGATGGGAGAACTTACAACGTTTATCGGCGGAACCTGGATCCCGGACACCTCGCCGGATAACCTCCCATACGCGCCTGAGTGGTCGGTTTCGGCGGGCATGAACCGGCGTTTTTTCGAACGGTTCCGCCTGAACCTCGATGCCCTCTGGCAGGCCGGCCAGTATGTGGCCAATAACCGTGTTGCAAACTACGGCGGCAGCAGCATCGCCGAGGTCAGCGGGTTCTTTCTTTTGAACGGAAAAGTCAGCTGGGAATTGAGGACCCGGTCGCCCGGGTTTTCGGGCGAGCTCTATCTGGTGGGAGAAAATCTGGCGGACCATGACTACGCCTACAAGAAGGACTACCCCATGCCGGGGATCACCGGGATGGTCGGGATCAACCTCAGATTCTGAAGATTCGGGAGGAGTCGAACATGTCGGGAAGCAAAGCAAGAATATATGCGTGCATCACAGCGGGGCTCGCCCTGCTCATCCCGCGGCCATGCCTGCTTCGGTCTGGCCCATGAAATTCAGAGGACCGCAAAGGAGGCGAAAAATACAAGGGTCCCCTTTGTTTTTGTCCTTCCCGCCGATGACCCGTCACAACGTCTTCACCACGGGAACAGGTCCGCTGAAGTGCGTCTTCATTGTGTCAAAGGCCTTTGATGAGGAGCCCCAGCGGAAGTCTTCTGAATAAAAAGGGGATTACGGCGTGTCCTCCTTTCGTTTCGATATGGGTGAGAGTGGCTTTCCTCTGCCCGTTTATTTATTCTTGAAATCCGGGTTAATGTATTCGACGACGGCTCTGGATTGCCCGGGGCCGGCGGCCGCGCGGGAATACAGCCCCGGCCTCTGAGGATCACCTTCGGAATGACATCGTCATCGTGCGTCTTCCGGTAATCGGGATCGGTGAAATCGGCGATTCTCCCCCTCTCCCGATCGAGAGAATCCATGGACATCCGGTTTAAAATCCGACTGGAAAGAGACGGGAAAGTTGTCTTCGGCTGCGGCCGTGGGGACGTTCTTTGCGCGATCGAGAAGGGCAGGAGCCTTCAGGCTTGCGTCCGATACACCGACACGCAAAGAGCGAGGTCACGTTATGGCTCTCGGCGACTGTGATCCCCGTGATCGGTCCCCCCGGGGCTTTCCCCGGGGAGCCCGGATCGGCTCCGGGGGGTTTTTCGGAAAACACGGAAGACCGGGACTCCATAGACCCGATCGAATGGAGGCGGCTCAATGTCTTTTTATGGGGGTAACGGCGACCTGAAAAGGTGTCCCTGGAGTAACTGCGAGAACAGCGGGAAACTCATCGGGACTTTGAAAAGCGACTGAAAAGCGGCTTGTGGCTGTACCCCCCGGGCTTTCAACCCTTCCATGGACAAAGGGAAACCGGCGGTCCCGGGTATGGGCGTGTCGTATAATCCTGCAATGACGATGACGTCGCGATTTTGCCCATCCCCGGGCTTCGGGGACGGGATTGTGTCAGATTTGACATGTGACCGTGGATTTGTTACAAAGACAGGAATTTTTGACGTACACTCTCGTCGGAGAGAGGGGAGAAGAAATGACCGAGGAGATCCGCTGGGTAAAAACGCACTGTGGACGAATGGACCATGGCGGTTGCGGTTTGCTCGTAGGCGTCAGAGGAAACGAGATTGTGCAGGTGAAAGGAGATCCGGAGGGGTATCTCAACAGGGGCTACACCTGTTTCAAGGGGAGGGTGTCGGCAGATCGCCTGACCCACCCGAACCGTCTCCGTTACCCCCTGAAGAGGGCGGGGCAACGGGGCGAAGGGAAGTGGCAGCGTATCTCCTGGGGTCAGGCGCTCGGCGAAATAGCGGAAAATCTTCTGAAGATCAAGGAAAAGCACGGGGCGCGCGCCGTGGGGTTCGGCGCGGGCATGCCGAAAGGGCTGGAGCACCTGGTCCTGATCCGCCTGGCGAACATCTTCGGTTCGCCCAACGTCGTCGGCATACAAGATGTCTGCCACGCCGGACGGGAGGTCACGGGCATGCACACCTGCGGTTTTTACCCCGTCGCCGACTTCCATAATCCGACTCGGCTGATGTTCTTCTGGGGCAGCAATCTCGCCTCCACCAACGAAGAAGGAAATATCTACAGTCAGGTGACCGCCCAGCTCAAAGAAGGCGCCAGGATGATCGTTGTGGACCCCCGCAGGACGGAGCTCGCCGAAAGGGCCGATCTCTGGCTCCAGCTGCGTCCCGGCACGGCCCAGGCACTGGCCCTGGGGATTATCCGCGTCATGTGCGAGGAATCTCTTTACGACAGGGCCTTCGTTGAAAAGTACACCTACGGTTTCGAAGACCTGGCGAGGCAGGCCGAACCGTACACACCGGAGAAGGTAGAGGGGATCACCTGGGTGCCCGCCGAGGCGATCCGCCAGGCCGCGCGGATGTATGCCGGAGCAAAACCCGCGACCCTTCAGTGGGGAAACGCCATCGAACATGACGTCAATGTGTTCGACGCCGCCCGCTCGCTGGTCTGCCTGATGGCCATCAGCGGCAATCTCGAGGTCCCCGGAGGCAATGTCAATGCCCTGGAACCCGGGATCATGAGTCTGGCGAAGTTTGTCCGTGCCGATCTCATCCCCGACAAGCGAAAGGAGATGATTGGCGCCCATTACGGCACCATCCCGAGATTGATGACCACGCCTCCGTCTTTATTTCGCAGGGCCGTCCTGGAAGGAAAGCCCTACCCTGTCAGGGGGTATTACGGGATGTGCACGAACCCGATGGTTGCCTGGGCCGACAGCAAGGTCACCTATGAAACGTTCAAGAGCCTCGATTTCTCGGCCGTGGCGGAAATCTTCATGACGCCGACGGCAGCCATGGCGGACATCGTTCTCCCCGTGGCCCATCAGTACGAGATAAACGACATCGGTCACTACGGCATAGGCCATGGCATGATTCTCGCCCGTCCCAAGGTGGTCGATCCCCCCGAGGAGTGCTGGCCCGATATGAAGATCCTGAACGAACTGGGAAAGCGGGTGTCTCCGCCTGAACTGTGGCACGAAGATCACGAGGAATTCCTGGAGGACCTCGTCCGGCCGGCGGGACTGACGTACCGCGAGTTCGTCGAGAAAGGGTATCTGAAAGGCCCCGACAGTGTCCGGACCTATGAGACGAAGGGTTTCCAGACACCCACCGGCAAGGTGGAGCTGCGCCTGAGCACGGCCGAGAAGTTCCGGCTCAAGCCGCTGCCGGAGTTCACGGGTTTCCCGGAGCCCGACGATCCCGACTACCCCCTGCTCGTCACCAGCGCCAAGAGCCGCTACTATCTCCTGTCGTCATACCGATGGGTCCGAAAACTGCGCGAGAAGCGGCCGCACCCGCTGGTGGAAATCCACCCCGACACGGCTTCCCGGTACGGGATCGCCGACGGCGACGAGGTCATTATCGAAACGCGATACGGGGCCATCACGCAGCGGGCCTGCGTCACCGACATCATTCACCCCCGCGTGGTCAGCGCCGCCCTGGGGTGGTGGTTCCCCGAGAGTTCGCCCGAGACGCAGTACGACTGGCGGAAGTCCAACTTTAACATGATGACGTCCATGGAGAAACTGGGGAAGGAATTCGGGACGCCCAATATCACCAATCTGCCCTGCCGGATCCGGAAAGCCTAGCTCCATTCTGCTTTCAGCGGCGAAATTCGGCGATCCGGTCAGTTTTTTTAGGACCCCTGAACAATTTTCCTCGACGGCAGCGCCGTTCGGAGGCCGCCTGTTTATCTCACGGAAGAATTTTCCGTCACCCATCACATCAAATCGGGATCACGTCCCGCTCGGGAGCTTCGGAAGCATGAAGATGGATTCCAGGGAAATTGATGAAGGAGCCGGTTATATCGGCTACCGGGATGCTTTTGAGATGATTTCGGAGAATGTCCGTCCGGTGGGAGACGAGGACCTGCCTTTGAATGTATGTGTCGGCCGGATCGCCTCCTCCGACCTCGTCGCCGCGATGAACTACCCGTCCATCGATGTATCGCTCAAAGACGGTTTTGCCGTGAGGTCCGCCGATGTCTTTCATGCCGACAGGCACAACCCTGTGCGTTTGACGGTGATGGGATCTTCACAGGCAGGCACTGCATTCGAGGGTCGAGTCGACTGTGGATGCGCCGTCAAGGTATACTCCGGTGCGCCCATACCCGGTGGGGCCGATGCGGTGGTATCCGGAGAGTTCTGCGATGAGATGTCGCCGGGAAAAGTTCTCATCACCGCCGATGCCGGCCCCGGGCGTAATATCCTGCGCTCCGGCGTCGAGGTGGCTGCCGGCGTGACGATCGTCCGGAAGGGGGAAAGGCTCTTCCCGGGCCGTCTGGGACTTGCGGCGGCTGCCGGCATCAGCAAAATAAAGGTCTATCGCCGACCGCGTGTGGCGATCATCAGTGTGGGGGATGAAATCGTGGCGCCGGGCAGAAGGCTTCAGGCAGGGCAGCTTTATGCCAGTAACCTGATCACCATGGAGGCCTGGCTCGGCTCTTTCGGTTTTCCCTGTGTCACCTCCGTCGTTCCTGATCATGAGGGCGCCATCCGGCAGGCGTTAAAAGGATGTTTGCCCGGTGTTGATGCCATCCTGACCAGCGGCGGCGCCTGGGGGAGCGAGCGCGACCTGGTCGTCGGAGTCATGGACAAACTGGGGTGGCGGAAGAAGTTTCATTACGTGCGCATGGGACCGGGGAAAGGGATCGCCTTCGGGTTGTGGCGGAATGTGCCGGTTTTTTGTCTGCCCGGCGGTCCGGCCAGCAACGAAACGGCCTTTCTGCAACTGGCCCTGCCTGCGCTGTCACGTATGGGCGGAGCGACGGCCCATCCCCTTCAGGTTCTGCAAGCCAGGTTGACGGAAGACGTGAAGGGCCGGCACAGGGCATGGACGGAATTCAAAGACGCCGTCATCACCGGGAATGACGGCGGTCATTACGCGGTATCCCCCTGCAAAAACAGGAGCCGCCTGCAGGCCATTGCCGGCGCCGACAGTGTCCTCTGCATTCCGGAAGGTACGGAATCGTTACGCAAGGGCGACATCGTACCGGTGCAATTACTCACAGGGCTCAATGATTTTGATCCTTTCGAGCCGCTGCCTAAATCCTCCTGACCGGGATTTCTCCTGCCTGTGGACGATTTCAGATAGCCTTGCCGCTCGCTCCGTTTCAGTCCTTGCGGTCCATTGCCCCGTCTTTGTTACAGTGTCCATGAACCGCCCACTCGGTGCTTACAGGTAGGGCGATTCTCCCCGGCAGGCTCTGCAGGAATCCCCGTCCCGAACCGGGTAGGCCTCGCCGCACCGGGGGCATCGGGCAACGGCACCCATTTTTTTTCGTCTCACCGAATCCGGCCGGACCCGGACGCGCTGAAGACTCAGTAATTTTTCCCCGGCTTCCTTGATCTCTTCGAGCAAGCGCTCTGAATCCTGCTCTTTCTTGGGCTTCAACTTGAAAAACCAGGCATGCGTCTCCGGCCAGGCCTCCATCTTCACCGGGTCGAGATACACGCGCACCCCCTCGCCGCCGTACTTTTCATAGAAGGTGACGGCATAACGGCCGAAGGGCAGTACCGTCAGCCACCCGTTTCCGATCGTGCAGGGGGTGAGGAGCTGCACGGAGTCGGGAAGACAGACCGGGGTTTCGCATATCGCGTCGAAATATTGTCCCTCCGGCAGGGATTTCAGTGCAAGATTGACCATGAAACCGCCGATGATGAGTCCCGGCGCAAGGCTTCCGTGGAAGGACTTGACCAGATGAAGGTACTCGTCGTAGGAATAGTTTCCGATCTTCATGGGATCATCCTTTAAGAGGTCGATACCGGCCCGGGTGCCGTGCCGGTTGAAACAGGCGGGACCGTGCCGCCGGTGAAGAAAGCCCCGTGACGTCGAGGGCGGCTTGGAGCATTTTCCCGATTGACCTTTCGTTAATCGGGTTTCTCCGGGAGATTCTTTGACACGAACCTGCCGTCGTCCCGGGCATGCTCGAGTTTTCCCGTATTCTTCTGCACCCAGCCGATCCTTACGTCGTACGCCCCGTCGAACTGCGGCACGTAGGGTTTTATGTCCAGAAGCGGCGTGCCGTCGATGATGTCAACATTTTCGACATGCAGGACATTGCGGCTGATCTGCAGAAGGCGGACCACCGAAAGCCCGATGGCGTTCGGGCGCGACGGGCTTCTCGTCGCGAAGACGCCCCGCTCCTCATCGTCCAGGAAGGGTTTCACCCTCAGCGACGCCGGTTTCGCTCTGTTGCAATGATAGATCAGGATGACGTGCGAGAACCCATCGAGGTCCTTCAATCCATGGGCGTAGGCCGAATCGATCTCCACGCGACCCGGAACCCCCCTGGCCGCCGCAGGCTGGATCGGCGTGCCCTCCGGCGTCCCGAAAGGGGAATGGATAATTCCAATGGATGTATACCGGATGTCCGTCATGGTCCCTGCCCTTTCATGGTCTTTTTGGCTTGTCGACGTTCCTCGACCGCGGGGCTCCGGCTCTGAGCGCTGTGCAACGGTGATCCGGCCGGCCGGGTCGAGTCGCTCGCTATGGGATGGGTTTCTCTTCTTCATGCAAATATTCTTCAATAGGTCAGTGCCAGTTTGGGCACTCTGGCGGCCCTTTTGCGGACGGCGCCTTCGTCCGACGGGGCGACAATCCGATCCATCCACTCCCTGTCGACGGTTCCGTCGACAATGGGCAGAACCGTGTTGCCGATGAAAAGGGCCTCGGTGACGTCGTGGGTGACATAGACCACGGGAAAGGTCCGTTTTTCCGTGATCATCTTCAGCTCGTTGCGAAGGATGCGACGCGTGACCACATCGAGGGCCGAGAAGGGTTCGTCCAGAAGGAGGAACTGCGGGTTTCTGGCCAGCGCCTGGCAGACGGCGCAGCGCTGCCTCTCGCCTCCGGAGACCTCGTGGGGTTTCCGTTCCCTGAGCGCCGTCAGCCCGAAAAAACACAGGAGAGAATCAACTTCCCCGCGGTCCTCCGCCGCAAAGGCGGCATTGCCGTAAATCGTCAGATGAGGGAAGAGAGTATAGTCCTGGAAAACATATCCAAGTTTTCTTTTCTGAGGTGACAGGTGGATGCCCCGTGCCGAGTCGAAGAGAATCGCATCCCGGTATCGAATATACCCTTCGTCGGGCTTCACCAGGCCGGCAAGCATTCGGATAATCGTCGTCTTCCCCGATCCGGAGGGCCCGATCAGGGCCAGGGTCTGACCGTCGGCGCAGGATAGTTCCACGTCGATGGTGAAAAAATTCGTTTTCTTTTTCAGTACGGCGGTAAGTCCCATGTCTACTTTTTCCTCGTTAATCTGTTTACGAGCAGCAGAAAGGCATAACTGATCGGAATGAAGGCGAGGGAAAGGGCCCAGGCCTTCTCGTATTGCATCGATTCGACGGCTTCGTAGATGGCGATCGATGCCACCCTCGTCTCCCCGGCGATGCTGCCTCCGACCATGAGGACGACGCCGAAAGCCCCCATCGTGTGAAGAAACACGAGGATGGCCGCCGCCGCGACCCCGTTGATGCTGTTCGGGATGATCACCCTGAAAAACGTCGCGATGGGCGAGAGGCCCAGCACGTAGGCGTTTTCCTTCAGCCTGGGGTCGATTTTCTCGAAGGACGCCTTGATCGGCTGGACGGCAAAGGGGAGACTGTAGAAAATCGAGGCGATGACGATGCCGGAAAAAGTGAAAAGAAGGGGCCCGCCGAACAGGTTCTCCCAGGCCTTCCCCACAAGCCCTTTCGGCCCCATCAGAAAAAGCAGGTAAAACCCGATGACTGTGGGGGGCAGTGCGATGGGGAGATTGAAGAGGGCCTCGACAAAGGATTTGCCGGGCCAGTATGAATGGGTCAGAAAATAGGCCAAAGGCGCCGCGATCGCGATCAGGATCAGCGTCGCGATGATTGCCAGTTTTGCCGAGAGGTAAAGGGGCAGCAGTTCCATTTTATTGATAACCATAGCGTTTCTTGATTTCCAATGTCCCGGGGGAATCGAGGAATAAAAGGAAAAGCGAAGCTTCATTTTTTCTGGCCGTTCTCTTGAGGAGGCAGGCCGCCTGCCGGATGGGCGGCGCTTCCTCGATGACATAGTGGCATCCCTTTGCACCCGTCTCGGAGAGAGCCGAGGAGAGGGCACAGAACGATCCGTCCGTGCCACCCGTTACCGCATACTGGAAGGATTGTGCCACGGTCTGGGCGGTGACAAGACGCCCTTTCGTCTCCGCCCACAGGCCGCTTTTCTTCAGGGCCGCTTCGGCGGCAGCGCCGTAGGGGGCCGTGACGGGGTTTGCGATGGCGATCTTGCGGACGCCGGGCCTTCGCAGCGCCTCCTTCCAGTCTTTTGAGCCGCAAATCTCCTTCCCGTTTCCCCACAGGACGACACGGCCGGTGGCGTAAAGGAACGGTTCTCCCGTCTCACCTTTTTCGAAGAGCAGCCGGGGCGTCTTCTCATCGGCGGATAGAAACACGTCGTAGGGCGCGCCGTTGATGATCTGGCCGTAGAGGCTGCCCGTGGAGGCATAAGTCGCCTCGACGGGTATCTTCGTCTCCGCTTCGAATGCGGCGGCGATCTCCTTGAAAGGGATCATGAAATTTGCCGCCACGGCGGCCTTCAGGCCCTCCGTTGCATGGGAGAATACGGGACAGAGAGAAACCAGGATGACGGCAAAGAGTCCCGGTATCAGGCGGGAAATGGGCAGCGCTTTTCGGAGCAGGGACATGAGGGGATCCTTTCCTATGTTAAAATTAGCATCACGCCGGGCAAAAAAAAGAAATTTGTGACTCCCCGGGGAAAGGACCCCCACGATGGAGGGCCCATCCCCCGGGGGATGCCTTTTATGCGTGTCCGGCGGACGAAGTGTCCTTTTTCTTTTTCTCCCCGTAGATTTTGATTGTTCCGTGTTCCTCGATTTCCTTGAGCCACT
>DAOTMG010000049.1:0-14823 GCA_035450185.1 Syntrophales bacterium
GGCCACAAGACCCGGAGCGTCTTCGATCGGTACAACATCGTGAGCGACGCGGATCCGAGAATCGCGGCAGCCAAGCAGGAAGCCTATCTTGAGACTCAAATGGGCACAATTTCGGGCACAATTTTGGAATTTGAGAAAAATCGGGGGAGTGTTTAGCGTGCTAAGTTATTGAAATCATTGGTGCCTGGGGCGGGAGTCGAACCCGCACAGAGTTGAACTCCGAGGGATTTTAAGTCCCTTGCGTCTACCGATTCCGCCACCCAGGCAACTTTCTAAATTCCCGAGTCATATATTATTTCTCAAAAAAGGTGTCAAGGTGATATCGGTTCGGATGATGCCGTTTCATTGATGGCCTGCTCGTTTCCGGCTGAAAATATGAAGATGGAGGTCTCACGGTGCTGGTGGATGTGGACCGGGTCATAGCGGGGGGAAGGATTCTTACGATGGACGACCGGGGCGCGGTCATTCAGGACGGCGCTGTCGCCGTCCACGGGACGGACATCGTTGCCGTCGGAGAAAGAAAGGACGTGGAGGCCCGATTCAGGGGCCGGGAGGTGATCGACGCCGATCGGTGCCTCGTCATGCCGGGGCTGATCAACTGTCACACCCATGCCGCCATGACCTGCTTCAGAGGGATTGCCGACGACCTGAGCCTCATGGACTGGCTCAACAACTACATCTTCCCCGCGGAGGCGAAGAACGTCGACAGGGAACTCGCGTACTGGGGCAGCATGCTTGCCTGCGCCGAGATGATCAAATCGGGGACCACGACCTTCTGCGACATGTACATCTTCGAAGACGAGACGGCCATGGCGGCTCACAGGGCCGGGATGAGGTGTCTCCTCGGGGAAGTGCTCTTCGATTTTCCCTCACCCAACTTCAAGACACCGAAGGAAGGCCTTCAGTACACGAGAACTCTCCTCGAAAAATGGGCCGATGACCCCCTGGTGAACATATTCGTCGAGCCGCATGCCCTCTACACCTGCTCGCCGGAGCTTCTCAGGGAGTCGAAATCCCTTGCCGATCGTTACGCGGTCCCCGTCGGCATGCACTTTCTGGAAACACGGTCGGAACTGGAAGAACTGAGCGAAAAATTCGGCAGGAAACCGGTCCGGCTCCTCGATGATCTCGGCCTCCTCGATGAACGTTTCATCGCCTTCCATGGCGTGTGGATGGACGACGAGGACATGGAGGTTTTCGCGAAGCGGAACTGCAAGGTCGTTCATCAGCCCGAAAGCAACATGAAGCTGGCCTCGGGCGTCGCACCCATCCCCGACATGCTCTCCGCGGGCATCACCGTAGGACTCGGCACGGACGGCTGCGCCAGCAACAACAACCTGGACATGCTCCAGGAGATGGACACGGCGGCGAAACTTCACAAGGTCCATCGCCTGGACCCCACCGTCATGGACGCCCGAACCGTCGTCGATCTGGCCACCCGCATGGGCGCCAGGGTCCTCGGCATGGAGAGGCTCGTCGGCATCCTGCGGCCCGGCATGAAGGCCGACATCGTGATCATCGACCTGGACAGGCCCCACCTGACGCCGATCTATCACGAACATTCCCATATCGTCTACGCCGCCACCGGCGCCGACGTCGAGACGGTCCTGATCAACGGCAACGTCGTCATGAAAAATCGCGAACTCCTCACCATCGACGAAGAGCAGGTCATGGCGCGGGTCAGGGAGATCGCCCGGCGAATCAGGAAAAGCCTGAACCTTCCGTAAGAACATGAATCCGGAAACCGATGTTGACATCCTGATACGGGGCGGGACACTCCTGACCATGTCGGAGGCCATGGAGATCGTCCACGATCCCGTGATCGGAATCCGGGACGGCAGAATCCTCTTCATCGCCCGGCCCGGTGAACCCGCCTTTCCGGTCCGCGCCGGGGAGACGATCGACGCATCCCACTCCATCGTCATGCCCGGTCTGATCAACTGCCACACCCATGCCGCCATGACCTGCTTCAGGGGGATTGCCGACGACCTGAGCCTCATGGACTGGCTCAACAACTACATCTTCCCCGCCGAGGCGAAACACGTGAACCGGGAGATGGTTCACGCGGGCTCCCTTCTCGCCATCGCCGAGATGATCCTCTCGGGCACGACAACGTTCTCCGACGGATACTTTTATGAAAGCAGCGTCGCCCGGGCCGCCCTCGAAGCGGGAATGAGAGCCGTCACGGCCCAGGGGTTCATAGATTCGCCGGGCGCCGGGAAGGATGCCTTGCCCGGAAACGTTCGGATCGCAGAGAAGTTTATCGAGAAATGGTTGCGGAAATCCCCGCTGGTCATTCCCGCCCTCTTCTGTCACTCCCCCTATGCCTGCTCACCGGAAACCCTGAGAAGCATCAAGGAAGTCGCGCGGCAGGCGAAGGTCCCCTACATCATCCACCTTTCCGAAACACGGGATGAAGTGAAGATCATCCGGGAGCGTCACGGGGTCTCCCCCGTGATGCACCTGGAGAAGACGGGCGTCCTCGATGAAGCGACGATTGCCGTTCATTGCGTCTGGCCGGATGACCGGGAGATCGATCTCCTGGCCGAAAGAGGGGTGAAAGTCTCGCACAACCCCGAAAGCAACATGAAGCTCGCCTCCGGTGTGGCCCCCGTACCGGACATGCTGAGGAGGGGGGTCACCGTGGGGCTGGGCACGGACGGATGCGCCAGCAACAACAACCTGGACATGTTCCAGGAGATGGGCACGGCGGCCAGACTCCACAAGGTCCGGCGGCTGGACCCCACCGTCATGGACGCCGCGACAGTCGTCAAAATGGCCACCCGGGAAGGCGCGAGAGTCCTCGGCCTGGCCGATCAGATCGGATCGATCGAGCCCGGCAAATGCGCCGACCTCATCCTCCTCGACACGCGGAAACCCCACCTCACCCCCCTTTACAACTGCTATTCGCAGCTCGTCTACGCCGCGAGCGGAGCCGACGTGTCGACGGTCATCATCAACGGGAAAATCATCCTGAAAGAAAGGCGGTTCCTCGACTTCGACGTCGAGGACGTCATGAACCGGGCGAGAAAAATCGCTGCGGAGATCGGGAAAGCGCTCCCCTGATCATCGGACCTTCAGGGCGCGGGGCCGCCGTCACCATTCGACGCCCCGGGTCTTCAAAAGCTCCTGGATGTCCTTCGAGCCGAGTCTTGCCGCCGCCTTCATGTCCTCCAGGGCACTGACATGGTCGTTCAAATCCGTGTAGAGAGCCGCCCGGCCGGTGTAGGCCGCCACGAAGTTCGGCGCGATCTCGATGATCCTGGAATAATCCTCAATGGCCTGGTGGTAATTCCGGGTGTTCTTGTAGGCCGCCGCACGGTTGAAGTAAGCCTCGATATATTCCGGGAAGACAGCGATGGCCCGTGTATAGTCCTGGATGGCCCGATCGTAGTTCTCCAGTTTGAAGTACGCATTCCCCCGCTGAAAGTAAAGGGCCCCCTCCTCCCTCAAGGGATGGGTGACGGAAGCCGGCCTGTCCCGCCCTGTCTTCTGCAGACTGTCGTCCGGACCCGAAAGGGCCGCCGGCAGATCCCCTTCCTCCGCAGGGTCTGCCTGTAAGGCACCCTCATCAGCGGACGGCTGATCGAAAGCGATCTCAACCGTTTTGTCCTTTCGCCGGCCTTTTCTGAACTTGTCGAAAAACCCCATTTTCGAACGGTCCCGCCATGGTGAAAGGGTTGAAGATCGAACAGGATGGAAGTTCCACCCTCCTCCTCACGCTCTTATTAATATAAGCCCCGAACGCTCCGTTTACAAGACCGACCTGAAAACAGCTGAAAAAGACCCATGCCCCGCATTCGCCGGTTCCTTTCCGCAGCCGCCTGAACGCCGGAGAGGGCCCGCCCGAAAGAAATCGTTCTAAGGGACCGATTATCCGTTGCTTTTTGAAGCGATCCTCTGTATAAGGGTTCAGGTTCGGATGTCAGACCCTCATCCCCTGCTTTCCCTTTCAGGATGATCCCGATGCCCGATTTGTTCCTGAATAATTTCCTGCTGCCCCTTGGCTTCATCCTCGGGGGTCTCGCTCTCGGCTGGGCTTTCGACAGGATCATTCTCCGCGAAATCAGAAAAATCGCCGCCAGAACCCAGTGGGAAGGCCACGATGTGATCATCCGCGGCCTTCATGGCATGGTCATCCTCTGGTTCGTCCTCGCAGGCGTTCACGGGGCGCTCCACAGCATCGACGTCCGGCCGGCGATTCTCACAACGGCCCTCATGGTCCTGCGCGTCATCGTGATTTTTTCCGTCACGATCGCCCTCGCCAGAATCGCGGCAGGGCTGGTTGACCTCTACAGCAGGAAGGTCGGCGGCGTCTTCCTCACCACCACCCTTTTTTCCAACATCACCCGCGGGGTTGTTTACGCCCTCGGTCTGCTGGTCATTTTCGACTCTCTCGGCATCTCCATCACCCCGATGCTGACGGCGCTCGGCGTCGGCGGCCTCGCCGTGGCGCTCGCCCTCCAGGACACCCTGTCGAATCTCTTCGCAGGTATTCAGATCATCGCGTCGAAAAAGATGCGCATCGGGGACTACATCAAGATCGACACCGGACAGGAGGGATACGTAACCGACATCACATGGCGCAATACCACCATCCGGGCGCTGCCGAACAACGTGGTTGTCGTGCCGAATGCGAAACTGGCCTCGACCATTGTGACGAATTTTCACATGCCCGAATCCGAAATGTCCGTGCTGGTCCAGGTCGGTGTGGGCTACGGGAGCGACCTCGAAAAGGTCGAGGCGGTGACCCTCGAAGTCGCGAAGGAGGTCATGAACGAAGTTCAGGGCGGAGTGCCCGGCTTCGATCCTGCCGTGCGGTACCACACCTTCGGGGATTCGAGCATCAACTTCACGGTGGTCCTGCGGGTCCGGGAGTATACCGATCAGTATCTCGTCAAGCACGAGTACGTGAAGCGGCTTCACCGGCGCTATCGGGAGACGGGCATCGAGATTCCCTTCCCCATCCGGACGATCTACATGAAGCAAGAAGAAAAGGAGGTTGAAGCATGAAAGGAATGTCCTGGATCATCATCGCCGTTTTGCTGGCGGGACTCGGTCTCGGCGGCTTTTACTTTTACCAGCAGACCACCGAGCTGCGCTCGGATCTCCTGGCCCTCAGGCAGAAGCTCGACAGGATCGAGGCCTTCGTCAAAAGCGAGGAGGACATCCGGAAGATGACCCGGCTTCCCGCCGACGCGAATCTGCCGAATGTCATCACGTCCCTGAACAGTACAAACGCGAAGCTTTCGGCTGTCGACGACTCACTGAAAAAAGAGGCCGCGCGGCTGGACGAAAACATCAAAAAACAGAGGGAGTCCATCGAGAAACTCAACAGAGAAACCGTCGCCATGACGCAGAAAAACACCTTCGACACCCTCATGGCCGTGATCCGGGGCCACATCCTGAAGGTCAAGCTCGAGCTGTCGAACAAAAACGTGGGGGTGGTGAAAAGCGAGCTCGATCTCGTCCATGACATGCTGACTAAAGCCGCGGCCATCGCGACAGCGGATCAGAAAAGGGCCATCGAGGAAATCCAGGCCGCCCTGCAGAAGGCCAAAACGGAAGCGGACACCAACCTGCCGGCCGCGAGCAGCCGGGTCGATCTCCTGTGGTACGACGTCGTCAAGGTTCAAAACAAATGACGGGGATGAAAAAGCCCCGGTCATCCGGGGCTTTTTTTCGTCTGAATGAAGACATCCGGAGCGGGCCGCCGGGGGCGGCCGCCCGGTTCAGTTCTTCACGTGCAGCGGTTTTTCCCCCCTTGCGAGCCGCCGGATGTTTTCGGCCACGACATCCTTGATCCCCCCGATGGACAGATCGGTGGATCCGCCGATGTGGGGCGTGGCGATGACATTGTGCCGGAAGACCGGGTCATCGGGGTCGGGCGGCTCCTCCCAGAAGACATCCAGTCCCGCACCGGCGATCACCCCGGTTGCGAGAGCCTGCTCCAGGGCGTCCCGGTCCACGAGCCCCCCCCTTGAAAGATTGATCAGAAAGGCATCCCGTTTCATCGCTCCGAAGGTGTCCCGATTCATGAGATTCCTGCTTTCATCGGTGAGCGGCAGGCAGAGAACCACGAAATCCGATTGCCCCAGGAGCTCTTTGAGCTGGTGGGGGCCGCCGGACCAGGCCAGCCCCAATTCTTCCGCCGCGCTCCGGGGATCCTGTCTCCTGATGCCGATGATCCGCATGTCAAAGGCCTTCAGCCTCCGGATGAGCGCCCGGCCGATCCCGCCGAGACCCACGATCCCCGCGGTTTTCCCCCTCAGGGCCCGGCCCCTGGGAATGCCCATTCTCCGCTCACGCATGCTGCGGCTCATGGCCGGCGCGTCCCTGGAGAGGCCGATCATCAGGTAGACCCCGATATCCGCCACCGAGTCGGCATTGCCGGAAATGTCCGTGGGCACATTGGCCACCCAGACGCCCATCTCCCGCGCCGCCTCCATGTCGACGCCCTCCAGGCCGGCGCCGCACTGCTGGATGAGCCGGAGCCGGTCGATCCCCTGGAGCATTTCGCGCGTCACGGTGCACATGGTGGGTATCATGATGTCATATCCCTTCAGGGTGTCCGCGCCGAAACGCCCGCTCGCAACAAACTCATGCTCCGGCAATTCGGCCCGAAGCATCCCCAGGACGCCGCCCCAGGCATTCTCGGGCGCTGCAAAAAGAATCTTCATGACATCCCCTCCCCGTCTGTCGGTCATTGCGGACCCCCTGTGGCTCCGGGTGTCCGCGCGAGACCGCCCTCCCCTACCGTCCCCTCCACCGGTCGTGGAAGACGATTTCGTCCATGGGTTTTCTTTTGCTTCTCACCGCGTCGCCGTCCTTCGGGTAACCGACGGTCAGGAGGGCCAGAACCTTGACCCTCTCCGGGATCCCCAGGATCTCCCTGATCTTTTTTTCCCTGAACCAGCCGATCCAGCAGGTACCGAGGCCCAGTTCCGTCGCCTTGAGAACCATGTGCTCCATGGCAATGCCGAGATCGATCTGGTGGTACTCGATCCCCGTAACGGCGGAGCCGATCCTGTTCGCCACGATGTCGAGTTGAGAGCAGCCGACAATGACGACGGGCGCTTCCTTCACCCAGCGGTTTCGCACGACGGGACGCATGCCCTCGTCGCAGATCCGCCGGATCACATCCCTGTCCTGGACGACGACGAAGCGCCAGGTCTGGCTGTTGCACGCCGAAGGCGCCCGTCTCGCCGCCTCGCAGACGGCCTTCAGGTCATCCTCCGGTACCGGCCTTGGATCGTAGGACCGGCAGGAGTATCTCCGCTTGAATATGTCATCCAGGCCGGTCATCGAAGGTACTCCCCTCTCTCCGCTGCGGCGATGGTTCGGAACCCGAGGTTTCTGATTACCCCAAAAGTAAAAAACCTGTCAAGCCGGTTGAGCCCGCCTGTCCCGGGCGGACACCGGCACGCCATGGTTCCCCTGCGGCCCGGCAGGCCCTTGCTGCCGTGACAGGGAAACAAAGGCTTTCTTCCCTGCCGGTTTCCTTATGAAAGGATCCACGGAGGAGTTCCCCGTCGTCCCGATGGTGCGGGACGCCGGTCTGCGGGCGACCGGCGGCGGGACCCCGGACCCGGCGGCCGATCGCCGCGCGGGAAATCCCGAAAGGATGAGTTTCACCCGCGTGTATCCTGCCGGACACAAGGGCGGAGGGGATATCCCCTCCGCCCTTGTCGATTCCGGCCTTCACGGACGCCTCCCGTACCCGGGACCTTTCCTCTGGACACAGCGGGCAACCAGAGGTTTCTCTACTCCGTCGACTCTTTCAGCCGGTGAAGGATCTCGCGGATGAACTCCTCTCGATGCTTCAAAAACCGGCGAAACTCTCGCTGGTCCGTGTTCGCAATTTCAACCCGGAGGTCGGGGAGGTATCTCTCGATAAAGGCCACGAGTGCTCCAATTTCTTCGTGGTTCAGCTCAAGCTTTGACATGACACACCTCCTTTCCTTTCCGGCTCAGGAAGATGAAAAACCTGTTCGCCTGCCTCCATGTTATTTCTTGAACTGCTCCTTGGAGACGCCGAGAGGGTATATGGGGAAGATCTCGAATTTCAACACGTCGATCCAGGCGGCTCTGGATGCGATGAGCCCCACGGCATCGGTGTCGACCACGTAGATCGTCCTCAACCCCTGCAGGTCGTAATACTCCGAGACGACCTTGACCTCCTTCGGCCATTCCCACTTTGCTTTTCTTGTCCTGACTTCCTTCTCGTCCTTGGGCTCCCACGTGCAGATCATCATGAAAAGCATACGATCACCTCCTTACCGTTTCTCAAGACAGTGTTCCGGCCCCGTGGACATCCTGGAAAACGCATCCTGTTTTCTTCCTTCAGGATGCCCTCCCTCGTGAGAAAGAACGATTCAAAGCCCGTTGTCCGGAAACCGAAAAGAAATGCAACGTTTAACAGGATGGTTGGACAGGTTCAGTCTGAACTGGAATTCCTGAATGCCGAGACTCTGCGGGAGAAGTGGAAGGTCGCTGTGATTGCGTTTGCGATTCCGCTGGAAGAATGCTGTAAGTAATTGAAAATTAACATGGATATTTTGTAAAAGTCAATGTAAAAGTACCTTTGAGTGGCGAAAAACCGTATCGCGGCGAGGCATGAGCGTGGACGAGGGCGGCGCGTTGAAAAAGACGGTCGAGGGTCTCGTGCGGAAAGACCCCCTTCTCGGGCCCTACCGGAAGATCATCCGCAGGCGGCTCGAGAGGACGGCGGACACGGAGCAGAGGCTCACGGGCGGCAGGATGAGCCTCGCCGATTTCGCCTCCGGCCATGAATACTTCGGTCTTCATTTCCGCGACGGCCGCTGGGTCTTTCGTGAATGGGCGCCCAACGCCTCGGCCATCCATCTTGTCGGGGAAATGTCGGGCTGGAAGGAGCAGAAGGCCTTCGCCCTGGAACGCGTCGGCCGGCATGGGATCTGGGAGATCACGCTCCCGGCTGATTCCTTCCGACACGGGAACCTCTACCGGCTGAGGATCCGCTGGCCCGGCGGGGAGGGCGATCGGCTTCCCGCATGGACCCGCCGCGCCGTCCAGGACCCGAAGACCCTCATCTTCAGCGCCCAGGTCTGGTCGCCGCCGACCCCCTACAAATGGAAAAACCCGCGATTCCGCTGCCCCCCAGGACCCCGCCTGATCTACGAAGCCCACGCGGGCATGGCGCAGGACGCCGAGAGAATCGGGACCTTCCGGGAGTTCACGGAGAACATCCTGCCCCGGGTCTCGCGGGCCGGCTACAACACCCTCCAGTTGATGGCCGTTCAGGAACACCCTTACTACGGGTCCTTCGGCTACCAGGTGTCGAATTTTTTCGCCGCCTCGTCCCGCTTCGGCACCCCCGAAGACCTCAAGGCGCTCGTCGACAGTGCCCACGGCCTGGGCATCGCCGTCATCATGGACATCATCCACTCCCACGCCGCCTCCAACGAGGTGGAGGGGATCGCCCGTTTCGACGGCACGCCCTTCCAGTATTTCCACAAAGGCGACCGTGGCTATCACCGGGCCTGGGATTCGCGCTGCTTCGACTACGGGAAACCCGAGGTTCTCCACTTCCTGCTCTCCAACTGCCGATTCTGGCTTGATGAATACCGCTTCGACGGTTTCCGTTTCGACGGCGTCACCAGCATGCTCTACCTGCACCACGGCCTCGAGAAGGCCTTCACCTCCTACGACGATTATTTCGACGGCAGCGTCGACGAAGAAGCCCTCACCTACCTCACCCTGGCCAACAGGGTCATCCACGAAATCCGCCCCGATGCCGTGACCGTCGCCGAGGACGTAAGCGGCATGCCCGCCCTCGCCCTCCCCGTCGAGGCCGGCGGAAACGGCTTCGACTACCGCTTCGCCATGGGCGTCCCGGATTACTGGATCAAGCTCACGAAAGACACGCCGGACGAGGAATGGCCCCTGGGCCACCTGTGGTATGAGCTGAACAACCGGCGGGAAGGCGAAAAAACGATCAGTTACGCCGAATCGCACGACCAGGCCCTGGTGGGCGACAAGACCCTGATCTTCCGCCTCATCGACGCCGACATGTACGATCACATGACGGCGGGGGATCAAAATCTCCGCGTCGACCGCGGGATGGCGCTCCACAAGATCATCCGCCTGATCACGCTGGCCACGGCCGCCGACGGCTATCTCAACTTCATGGGCAACGAGTTCGGCCACCCCGAATGGATCGATTTTCCCCGCGAGGGGAACCACTGGTCCTACCGGTACGCCCGGCGTCAGTGGCATCTCGTGGACAACCCGGACCTGAAATACCGTTTCCTCGCCCTCTTCGACCGGGACATGATCGGCATGAGCGCCCGTTTCAACCTCCTCGGGTCTCCGGGACCACAGCTTCTTCTCGAAGAGGGAACCGACAGGGTGCTGGCCTTCGCGAGGGCGGGGCTTTTGTTCGTCTTCAACTTTCATCCCACCCGCTCGCATTTTGATTACCGCTTCGAGGCGCCGCCCGGCCGGTACGACATCACGCTGGACAGCGACGACACCCGGTACGGCGGCCACGGAAGGCTGTCGAAGGACCAGGCGCACTGGACGCGCCCTGAAAAAAAAGAAGGGCGGACAGGGCACGTGATCAGCCTCTATCTGCCCACGAGAACCGCCGTCGTTCTCAAGCGGAGCTGACTAAAGCCCGCCCTCTTCCCCCCTGATCCTTTTTCTTTCGTCCTCGCCCAGGATGCAGCCCGTCAGGCACTTCTCGAGGCAGTCCCCCCTGCAGGGCTCGACGTGGATCGTCACCGTCGAGTCCGGGAATTTATCCTTGATCCCCGCTGAAATGTCCTGTGTCAGCCGGTGGGCCGTCTCGACGGTCATTTCCGAATCGACCTGGATGTGGAATTCGATGAAACGGAAGTGCCCGGCTTTCCTCGTCCTCATCTTGTGGAAGCCCCGGATCACGGGCCTGTGCTCCAGGATCAGTTTCCGGATCCACGCCGCCTCCTCGCGAGGAAGCCGGACATCCATGAGATCCCGGGCGGATTGTACCGTCAGGTTATAGGCCGCCTTCAGAATGATCGCGGCAACCGCGAGGGCCGCCACGGGGTCCAGCCAGTCGAGGTAGAGATCGGGCCGGTAAAGCCGGCCGGCCCCGATGATCGCAAGGCTCACCAGAACCCCGGCGGAGGTGTAAACATCCGTCCGGAGATGCCACGCGTCCGCCTGGAGGGCCACGGAGTCCGTTTCCCGCCCGACACGGAAGAGGACCCCGGAGACAATGGAGTTGATCAGGACCGACGCCAGCATGACGACGACGCCCCATCCCACAACTTTCAAGGGCTCGGGGCGGATGAGTCTCCCGGCGGCCTCGTAGATGATCCAGACGGCGGCCCCGAAGATGAGCAGAGCTTCGATGGTCCCGGAGATGTTTTCGATCTTCCCGTGCCCGAAAGGGTGCTCCTCGTCGGCGGGAAGGCTGGAAGTCCTGACGGACACGAGCGCGATCAGGGCGGCGAGGAGATCGATGCCCGAATGGACCGCTTCGGAAATGATGGAGACGGACCCGGTCAGCACCCCCACGGCGATCTTCGCCGCCATGAGGGTGCTGTTCGATGCTACCGACAGAAGGGCGGCGGATACTTTGCGGTCCTGAGACATGGGACGGCTCATCGCATTTTTGGGTCCTATTTGTAGCGTGCCGGAGGCAGGATGACAAGTGTTAAATTTCCCAGGAATCCCCGCACATCCCGGTCCGATCCACTGTCCGGGACCCCCGGGGGTTCACGGGCTTTTCGGAATTTCGCAGGCTTCCCCCGCGCCGCCGGGGCCTTCCCCGGACTTTTCTCGCCCCTCTTTTCCCGTCGAAAAACCCCGGACAAAAAAAATCCGGGGAACTCGATGTTCCCCGGATTTTCATGGGCGCATCCGGCGTTATACCGGTGAAAAGGTCAGCCGATCCCTCTCTTTCCGTAGTATTTCCGGACATCGGGCGTCTGTTCCGCCCCGTTGAGAACGAGGCCGAGGATCTTTTCCTTCGGAAGAAGCTGGATCGCCTGCCTGATCTCCGGCAGGGGCGTGACCCCGGCGCGCACGACGAACAGGATGTGGTCCACCTGGGGGGCAAAGGCGAGGGCGTCGGCGCCGGCCAGCACGGGCGCCACGTCGAAGATGACGTAGCGCTCGGGGTAGCGGCCTTTGAGTTCCTTCACCAGGTCTTTCATTCGCGGGGAGTTGAGCAATTCGCTGCTGGCTGTAATCGTCCTGCCGCCCGATATGAAGGTCATTTTCTCTATGCCGGGCCACACGGTGAGAGCCGAAAGAGGCATCCCGTCGATCAGGTAGTCGATCAGGCCCTTCGCGCTCCGGACACCGAGGTATTTGTGGATTTTCTGCTGCCTCAGATCGCTGTCCACCAGGAGCACCGTCTGCATGAACTCCTTGGTGAAGGTGAAGGCGAGATTGATGGCCGTGATGGTCTTCCCGTCGCCCGGCAGGGCGCTCGTGACCATGAGGGTCGTCCCGCCCTTTCCCTGCGTCTTTTGAAGAATCTGGGTCCGGAGCACCTTGTAGCAGTCCGCTTCATAGGATGCGCACTGATAACCGACGCAGCGGTTCTCCATGAGCCATTTCGAGTCGAGGGTGACCGGCCGGGATTTCGCGTACAGGGGCGACACCCAGCCGTGCTTTTCCGAAACCTGCTGGAACTCCGGAGCCGGGGGCGGCCGTCTGTCGTTTTTGAGTTTCGCTCCGGCTTCGGCAGGGGTGCCGGCATCCCTTTTCTTTTTTGCCTTCCTGGTCAGCGCGTCAAATATTTTCATGATTCTCCTGTTCCGCCCTTCACCCGGATTCCGAACTGTTTAATCCCCGGACCCGACGGCTGTTTTTGTGAACCGGCGAACCGATCGGCCGGCCGCTGAACGAACGGGCCGCCCCGCCCTCTCCCCTGAACCGAACACTTTCATATGTACATCCTCCTCGCTATCTTCGCCCAGAGGATGTCCAGGTCCATAACGAAGAAGTGAAAAATAACCGCGAGCGCCACGGCCGCCGCCACGATCCCGATGAGAATATAGCGTACTTTCATCCGGCTCTTCGCTTCACCCTCGGCGGTCAGGATGTCGGGGATGACGGCCAGCACGGGAAGGGAAAGTGCCTTCGAAAGGTCTTCGGCACTCCGAACGGACTGGTCGCTGAACTCCTTCAGGGCGGCGGAGCCCACGCCGGCCCCGATCCCCAGCACCAGGCCGATGAGCAGGAACGCGGGGACGTTCGGGAACACGGGCTTCTCCGGCAGTCTTGCCGCGTCGATGAGCGTGAACCGCTCGCCCATCTGGCCCTTCTCCAGGCCGGAGGCCACCTTCGTCTCCATGTACTTTTTCGTCAGATCGTCGTATTTCATCTGCAGGTTGTTGCGCTGGGCCATCAGTGCCCTGTAGCTCTCTTCCACCCTGGGCGACCGCGAAATCCGCCGGTTCCCGTCACCTGGCCCGCGGGAAACTTCCGCCCCTAAGTGTGCGCGCCCTGCCCGGCGCGCGAAAAAAAACGGCAGAACCGTTTCCGGCCCTGCCGTGCTTCTCGCCTGTGGAGGGTTGTCAGCCCGTTTTCATTTTCCGCCCGATCCCCGCGGCAATGGCAAGAGCGGGACCGACGAGCAATAATGAGATGAGGTCGCCTACGGGATCCCTCAGGTCAAAATAACGGATGTAGGCCTGTACAGGAAACACCACCAGAAACATGGCCATTAAAACACAGGCGGTGCCTCCCATTATTTTCTTCACTTTTTTCATTTTACCCTCCGAACTGCTACGAGTAATTTCCCCATCCCCCAGGGAAATGTCAAGGAGGGAAGACGGAATGAAGACGGGATTACGAAAAAATACGAAGAAAGTATTAGCCGGCCGTAATGCAAAAGACCGAAACGCCGCCTCATAGAAGGCGGGATTCCGGTCGCCAACTCATACAGGCCCCCAAAAAAAGAGCCATTCCCGGTTCAGGGCGGCTGCAAAGGATCCTTCCCCGTTCGTTGAAAAGGCCGACGGCACTAAACCGCCGGCAGGCCGAATGCGGCTCTCTTCATGCCGTCTTCCCCCCCGGCCCCGTCCTCACTTTTATACAGATGTACACGACGGCTGCGCCGACAATGGGAATCAGCATAAAGACCCCCATCAGAACACGAATGACGGGGAACGCCAGGCCCGTCCATTCGAGGTACCGGTCGACACTGACCCAGAACTTTTCGTTTGTGAGCATCAGGTACACCACCGACGCATAAAGAGCGACTGCGATTGCGACTTGAATGGAGATCAACCGTTGCTCCCGTTTCGAGCGACGCCCTTCCGGAAAAGGCTCCTCCATGAATAGTTTCGACAAGAGTTCCCCGAGTTTCTTATTCATCTGAGCGGTTGTGTAAGAAATATTTTTTTACGGATGAATCGGCGTGCGTCAGAACATCAGGTGCTCTCTGATTCGATACCACTTCGGGGCGGCGGAGGTCAAATGCGATTCCATCGTCCCGCGGAGCATTTTATCGACGGGAAAGGCCCGCTGTGCCCGTCGGCATTTATATAAACAGGGGTTCAGGCGTTTCGCCCGAACCCCTGATATGTCTGGTGGGCCGCCGGAGACTCGAACTCCGGACCAATTGATTAAGAGTCAACTGCTCTACCGACTGAGCTAGCGGCCCGAATGCCTGGTGCCCGTGCCGGATAGGGGATTCTGGCGCGCCCGGGAGGACTTGAACCTCCGGCCAACAGATTCGAAGTCTGCCACTCTATCCAACTGAGCTACGGGCGCTTTCTATCGCAAAATATGGGGTGAGTGAAGGGACTTGAACCCTCAACCTCCGGGGCCACAACCCGGCAC
>DAOTMG010000050.1:0-14621 GCA_035450185.1 Syntrophales bacterium
CCCGCGTGTGGGGCTCGGCGAAGTTCGACGGCATGCGCGTGGAGAGAACGCATGTGCTGAAGGACCGGGACGTCATAGAACTCAACATGTGACAGGCCATCCGCTTGTCTTGTTCCTCGAAAGGCTTCGGAACAACGCGTCCCGGACCATTCCCCATCCTTTCAATGTGATGACGCCGGGCATGGTGGCGTTGCTGTGTTTCTCGCCCTGATCCCCTCCGGCCGGATCCCATAGCCGTAACGTTCAAATTCGTTCACATGCCCGATTTTCGCGGCAGAACCCGAAACGTCATAGAGCCTCGTTGCCTTTGCGGTCCCCGTTGGATCATCCTCTCGGTCCGTACATCATATTTTGTCTGAGCGGCGAGTAGGGTTTTTCGCCGCCGCAAGGAAGCCTTTTCCCGATGACATTTACCGAAAAATGTAGAAAACTGAAAAGCAAATCGATACATCCGGTGCGGCCGTTGCCGGAGTCGAGGGCCGGCCCCGTCCGGATTTGCGGGAGGCGGTAGGAATGTATGCGGCTGCGAAGAGCACAGAGGAGGCAAGGCGATGAAAAGACTCGTTGATTTAACGTGGAGAATGATCCCTGCGATCGGCTTGGCCATAGCGGTCGTGATCGGCATCACAGCCGCATGCACGACGGCGGAACCCCCCGTGACTGTCGGGTCGGCGGAAAATACTCGCCCGCCCGTCGACCTGAGCACCGCCATCATCCGGGTCGCCGAGACGGCCATCCCCGCCGTGGTCCACATCGAGGTGACCATGAGCCGGGAAGTCACCAACCCCTTCCTGCCTTTCGAAGGCGACCCCTTTTTCCGGCGCTTTTTCGGCATCCCCAAGATGCCCCCCAGGTACAAGCAGCAGATGATGGGACTCGGTTCCGGGATGATCATCGACACCCAAGGGCATATTCTGACGAATTACCACGTGGTGGGGAGCGCCGATAAGATCGAGGTTGTCATGGCAGACGGCAGCCGCCACACGGCGAAGCTCGTCGGGACGGATCCGAAGACCGACCTGGCCGTCATCCGCATACCGGCATCGGGGACTCTCCCCACGGTGAGCTTCGGGGACTCGGACCGGCTCAGAGTCGGCGAATGGGTTGTCGCCATCGGAGCCCCCCGGGGCCTTGATAAGACCGTCACCCAGGGGATCATCAGCGCCAAGCACAGGCGGGGCATCATGGACCCCATGGGTTATGAGGACTTCCTCCAGACTGACGCCCCCATCAACCCCGGGAACAGCGGGGGACCCCTGCTCAACCTCTACGGGGAGGTCGTGGGGGTGAATGCCGTCATCGCCTCCGCTTCGGGCGGCTTCGAGGGCATCGGGTTCACCATTCCGGGCAACATGGCGCTTTATGTCGCAAAGTCACTGATCGCCCACGGCAAGGTGGAACGAGGCTGGCTGGGTGTGAGCATCCAGAATGTGCCCGCCCCGTCGGCGGGGGCTCAAGCGCCCAGGGGAGCCAAGGTCATGGACGTGATCAAGGGAGGCCCGGCGGATCGCGCCGGACTGAAGAAGAACGATATCATCACCCGCTATGGCGACAAGGAGATCACGGACTCGAGCGAATTGCAGAACACCGTCGCCGCCACCGCTGCCGGGCAGGAAGTGAAGCTCACAGTCCTGCGGGACGGGCGGGCGCAGGAGCTGACGGCCCGGATCGGCAGGCTCGAGGACTCGACAAAGGTTTTGGGGGTTTCCGTCAAGCAGCGCATCGGCGCCGAGGTCCGGGACATGACGACCGAGGAAGCCGGGAAATACGGTTTGGACAAGCCGCAGGGTGCGGTGATCAGCCGGCTCGACCCGAAGGGCGCATTCGCGAAAGCCGGGCTGGAAGTGTCCGACGTGATCATGGGAATCGGAGACATGAAAATCGACGGTGTCGACGCCTTCATTCGGCTTGTCGACGCCCTGCCGGCCGGACAGAAAGTGCCGTTTATGGTCTTGGACCATCGGACCGGCGAGATCGGGAGCGCCGAAGTAACGATCCGATAATCCATGGAGCGCAATTCCCGTGATAATGACCTGTCTTGCGCGGACAGTCGTTTGCGGAAAAGGGCCGCACAAGGAGAAACGGCGATGAAAAGATTCGTGCCGGTTCTGGTTGTGGTGCCAGTCGTCGTGCTGCTAACCCTTGCCGCCCCGGCCCAGGAACGACGGGGAATGACGGGGCAGGGAATGATGGGAGGCGGCGTGGGCATGGGACCCGGGATGGCGGGCCGAGGCATGATGGGCGGGGGCTATGGTTTCGGCCCGGGTGCGATGGGCATGTCGCCCGGGGGGATGAAGAGAGGTTTACTGGGGGCCTGAGAAGGCACACCGTTCCACCCATAACCCCAACCTGAAGCTTGGAGCGATCAAGGACCAGGGTACGGACTTCGAGGCGGAGATCCTGATGAAGAACGGCATGCTCGTGGACAGGATCCTCATGGAGAAGAAAACAGGATGGCGGCGCTCGGCCTACTGAACGGCGGGACCTTCCAGGGTCCTTCCGCGCAGGGGACGGTCGCGCACATGCAGATCGCCGCTCATGGAGTCGGGACATGAAACAACGCACGTCGAAGGGCCACCCCCTGTGCGGGGCGGCGCTGCTTGCGCTTGCGGGCCTCGCTCTGCTGTTCTTGGGGGCAGCGGCGGCCCCCGCAGCGGGCATAGAGGGCATTGACCGGCCGAATGTCCTAAGGGCCACGCTTGAAAACGGACTGCAGGTCGTCGTGGTCCGGAGCCCGCTGGCCCCCGTCGTCACGGTCGTGATGAATTACCTGGTGGGCTCGAGGGAGGCGCCGGAGGCATTCCCCGGCATGGCCCACGCGCAGGAGCACATGATGTTCCGGGGCAGTCCGGGGCTTTCGGCCGATCAACTCTCCGACATCATTGCCCTGATGGGGGGAATGTTCAATGCCGATACCCAGGAGACCGTCACACAGTATTTTTTCACCGTACCGTCGGAGGACCTCGATGCGGCGTTGCACATCGAAGCGATCCGGATGAGAGGCGTGCTGGACAGCGAACGGCTCTGGAAGCAGGAGAAAGGGGCCATCGAGCAGGAAGTGACCCGGGACCTCTCGGACCCCGAGTATGTCTTCTACACAAAACTTGTGGCATCGATGTTCAAGGGGACCCCTTATGCCCACACCCCCCTGGGGACCGTTTCCTCCTTCGAAAGGACGACGGGCACGATGCTGAAGGCCTTCCACAACACCTGGTACGTCCCCAACAACGCCATCCTGGTTATTGCAGGCAATGTCGTTCCCGGTGAAGCGATGGCTCTCGTCAAGAGCCACTTCGGGGGCATCCCCGCAAAAAACATCCCGGAACGACCCGCTGTGCGCCTGGGACCCGTCAAGCCCGAGACCTTCCTCCTCAAGATGGACAAGTCCTACGGACTGGTCATCCGGTCCTTCCGCATGCCCGGTTATGACAGCAGGGATTGGCCGGCCGCCCGGATTCTTGCCGATGTCCTGAACAGCCAGCGGGGAAGCCTCTTCTCGCTTGCCGTAGAGGGGAAAGCCCTCGCCGCCGGGTTCAGCCTGATGACACTGCGTGAAGCCGGCATGGGCTATGTGATGGCCGCTTTCCCCGTTGGGGCCGATCCCGCAGCCCTCGCCCGGGAAATCCGTCGTATCCTCGAGGCGGACCTGGCGAAGGGATATCCTGCCGACCTGGTGGAGGCGGCAAAACGCAAGGAGTTGACGCGCAAGGCCCTCCGGAAGAACTCCGTGTTCGGCCTTGCCATGGACTGGTCCCAGGCACTGGCGGTTGAAGGCCGCCAGTCGCCGGATGAGGACACGGCGGCTCTCGAGCGTGTGACGGCGGACGATGTGAACCGCGTGGCCAGGGCATACCTGCACTTCGACCGTTCCATTGACTTTATCCTGACGCCTGAATCATCGGGCCAGCCGGTCTCCTCCCATCCGCGGAGCGCCGTCGAATCCTTTGCTCCGAAAGAAACGCGATCCGTAACACTTCCCGACTGGGCGAAGAAAGCTCTCGACAGCCTCTCGGTGCCCCCGTCGACGTTGAAGCCCGAGGTAACCGTGCTCCCGAACGGGCTGAAGCTGATCGTCCAGCCGGAGCCTTCGCTCGATACGATCTGCCTCTATGGCCATGTCAAGAATCAGCCCGACATGGAAACGCCGAAGGGCAAGGAAGGGGTGGATCGAGTCGTCGACAGTCTCTTCAGCTTCGGGACCCTGTCGTTGGACAGAGTGGCATTTCAAAAGGCCCTCGACGACATCGGGGCCTGGGAATCCGCCGGAACCGATTTTACTCTGAAGGTCCTGCCCCGTCACTTCGACCGGGGCGTCGGCTTGCTGGCGGACAACCTGCTTCACCCCGCCTTCCCGGAGAAAAACTTCATCACGGTGCGAAAGCAGGTCGCGGAGACCGTGGCGGGCGAGTTGAAGAGCCCCGATTACCGGGGGAAAAGGGCCTTGCGGCGATCGCTTTTCCCGGAGGGGGACCCGCTCCGGAGAGAGGCGACGCCGCGGGGCATCCTGTCTCTGACCCTCCAGGACGTCCGGCACTATTACCGCACCGTCTTCCGGCCGGACCTGACAACGATCGTCGTCATCGGCCGGACGACACCCGAGGCAGCACGGGCCGCAGTGGCAAGACACTTCGGCGCCTGGAAGGCCGAAGGCCCGAAACCGCAGACCCTCCTTCCGCCCGTTCCGCCCAACAGGCCGGCCACCACGGCCGTGCCGGACAAGAGCATGATCCAGGAGGAGGTGATCCTTGCCGAAACCCTGGGACTGAATCGGACCCATCCGGACTACTACGCCCTCGAACTCGGGAACCACGTCCTGGGCGGAGCCTTTTACGCCACCCGTCTCTACCAGGACCTTCGGGAGAAAACGGGACTGGTCTACACCGTGTCATCGTCCTTCGACGTGGGGTTGACGCGGTCGCTTTACAGCGTGAGCTTTGGATGCGAGCCGAAAAATGTCACGCGGTCCCGCGCCATCGTCGAAGAAAACCTGCGGAGGATGCAGAGCGAGCCTGTCCCTGTTCTCGAATTGAATCAGGCCAAGGCACTGCTGCTCCGTGAAATCCCTCTTTCCGAGTCCAGTGTGGACAGCATTGCGGGATGGCTCCTGTACTGTGCCGAGCACGACCTGCCTTTCGACGAGTCCGTCCGCGCGGCGCAGCGATACCTTTCGCTGACACCGGAGCAGGTCCGTGAAGCATTCAAGAAATGGGTGCGCCCGGGAAGCCTTGTCCAGGTCACCAAGGGTCCGCCGCAGGATTGACCCCGCAACGAGTCCCTTGAAGGTACTCCGATGTTCCCTCTGCGCGACGATATTTTTCGCAGGCATTTCCCCCTGGTGACGTGGCTGATCATCTGCGTAAACGTTGCGATTTACTATATGGAGACTGCACTGGGGAACGATGACATGGTGCAGCTGATGAATCGCTTTGCCGTCATACCGGCGCGGTACGGCCATGACGGCTCCTTTCTGGGGCTTCAGCTGCCGATTGCCGATTACCTGCCCCTGTTGACCGGTATGTTCCTCCACGGAAGCTGGCTCCACATCATCGGGAACATGTGGTTCCTGCATCTGTTCGGGGCCAGTGTGGAGGATCGCATGGGCCCTGTCCGGTATCTCTTCTTCTATCTCCTCTGCGGCATCCTCGCCGGCCTCATCTTCATCTACTTCGATCTGCAAACCACGATGCCTTCCATCGGGGCGTCCGGCGCCATCGCCGGTGTCATGGGGGCCTACCTGGTCCTTTTCCCCGCGGCCCGGATTGTCACGCTGATCATCATTATCATCATCCCGTTCTTCGTGGATCTCCCGGCTCTGCTCTTCATCGGCATCTGGTTCTACCTCCAGGTCCTGCTGGAAACGGTCGCCGCCTCTTCGCCCGGCACGGGAGGCGGCATTGCGTGGTGGGCCCACATCGGGGGCTTTGTCGCAGGGATGCTGCTCATTGCTCCGTTCCGAGTAATAGGCCTTCTGCACCGCCCGCCCTACCCGGATGAAAAGCACCGATACATCGCCTGAAAAGGAGGACCGTTTCATGAACATCGATTTTCTTTCCCTGCTGTGGATATTTTTCATGATTGCGGCACTGCAGCCCCTTTTCCGCCAACGGATGCTGGATTCGGCGAGGCAGCGGCTCATCGCCGCCATCGAGAAAAGACGGAAGTCGCGGGTCATCACCCTGGTCCACAGGCAGGAGACCATGAGTTTCCTGGGCTTCCCGATCATGAAGTACATCGATCTCGACGACTCCGAGGAGGTGATCCGGGCCATCCACATGACGGATCCCGATGTGCCGCTGGACCTCATTCTGCACACCCCGGGCGGCATCGCGCTTGCGGCCTTTCAGATTTCTCACGCCATCAAGAACCGCAAGGGGAAAGTCACGGCCTTTGTCCCCCATTACGCCATGTCGGGGGGGACCCTGCTCGCCCTGGCTGCCGATGAAATCGTCATGGGGGAACACGCCGTACTCGGCCCTGTCGACCCACAGGTGGGAGAATTCCCGGCTGCTTCCCTGTTGAGACTGGTCGAGGCCAAGCCGGTTTCCGATATCGACGACAAGACCTGGATCCTCGCCGATATCGGCAGGAAGGCCCTGGAACAAATGCGCTCCCAGATCCGTTATCTGCTGGACGGGAAGTACGAGAGCGACAGGAGCGACAGGCTCGCACAGATCCTCTCTGAAGGCCGATGGACACACGATTACCCCATCTCCTACGAAGAAGCCGAATCGCTGGGCCTTCACGTCAGCAAGGAACTCCCGCAGGAAGTCTATCAGCTCATGGGGCTCTATCCGCAGCCCGTGAGGCATCGAGCGTCGGTCGAGTATACCCCGTCCCCCAAATTCAAAGGCCAGGGCGAGCGCCCTCGAGTCGATTGACGGCTGCCGGGGAACGCAGTCAACGCAAGAGAACATGCCGCATAGGGCAAGAAGGAGGTTCAAGTCATGACGAACACCGTTCGAATCCTGATCGTTGCCGCTCTGGCCGCAGCCCTTGCCGCAGGGCCTGCGATTGCAACCGAGACGTCCCCGACGGGCACCCTCGAGCGTTACTTACAGAAAGCGAAGCAGGACTACCTGCAGAAGGACGTGAAGGCCGCATCGGAAGAGATGCACAAGGCAGCGGAATGGATGAAATCCGAGGCGGCCGCGGCAAAGGGTAAAGGGAAGGAAGCGCTTGCGGCATCCGGCCGGGAGATCGAGAAGCTGTCCGTGGAGCTGAAGAAAGAGGCGGTCAAGTCCGTGAAGGAAATCGAGATGGTCTCTGCCCGTGCCTACCAGGCCCTTGCGACGAATTCGCATGTGAAGTCGGCGGAGGCATGGTCGAAGAAGGAATTCAAGAAGGCGGGAGAGGAGCTCGAGGCGACTGCAGACGCACTGGGAAAAGCCTATACCTGGGCCGGGCAGGAAGTGAAGGCCGGTACGCAGGAAGCGATCCGCGAGTCGAAACAGCTTTCAGAAAGGCTGAAGGAAGGCTCCGGCCGGGCATCAGCGGAGGCGGAAAGGACACTGAAAAAGATGGAACAGGAGATCCGCGCATTCGGCCGTGGAATCGCCAAGCAGTCATCGTGAATCGACGGCAGGACGAAGGAATGGAGAAACCGGTAAAACGAACAATCGCCATGACGATGATTCTCGCCAGGATGATCGTTCTGCATGCGAGAGATTTGCTCGCGAAGCGAAACTGGGGCAACGTGGGCTGGGGCCCGACGGCATGGCGACCACGTCCGCCATGCCCATGACCGGTCAACCGGTCACCCTCGGAAAAGGGGCAACAGGGAGGCATCGAGTTGCGGACGGGATGAAAAAGAGAGCATGCGGATTCGGCAATCCGTGCCCGTCGGGCCCTGTGATGCACCCGGATTCCTCCCTGCCATTCCCCGACCCGCGGGGGATTCCGACGGGGGTTGGACAGAAGGGTCGGGGGGCAGGCGCAGGCGGAAAAGGGCCGCCAGGGAAGGCCCTCAAATCTGATGAACGTAGGTTCCCGGGGCATCGCCGAGGATGAGCAGTCCCTTTTCCGGGGCCCCCGTCTCCGGTGGGGCTGTCCAGCCGGAGGAATGTTCCCCCAGCCACTTTTGCCAGGGGAGCCACCAGGAGCCTTGGAACCGGGGTGCCTCTTCCAGCCACCGGTCGGGATCGATGTACGTTTCCTCTTCTCGGCGGGTCATCATCTGGTACGTCCGTTTGGAATTCAGGGGTTCGCTGACGATGCCGGCATTGTGTCCGCCGCTGGTGAGGACAAAGGTGACCGAGGGGGCATCGGAGACCAGGTGAAACTTGTAGACCGAGCGCCAGGGCGCCACATGATCCATGACTGTGCCGACCAGGAAGACGGGCACGTGAATGTCGTGAAGGGCGATATTTCGACCGGCAACCTTGTAGCGGCCCTCGAAGAGATCGTTGTCCAAAAACAGACGACGCAGATATTTGCTGTGCATCCGGTAGGGCATCCTGGTTGCATCCGCGTTCCAGGCCATGAGGTCGTTCAGCGGGCGGCGGGTGCCCAGGAGGTAATTCTGGATGATCGGGGACCAGAACAGTTCGTTGGCCCGGAGCATTTGAAAGGCGCCGGCCATTTCCTTCGTATCCAGATATCCACGGTCGTACATGATGTCCGTCAGATAGTTGACCTGGTTTTCGTCGATGAACAGGGTCAGTTCCCCGGCTTCCGTGAAGTCGGTTTGCGCGGCGAGGAGGGTCATGCTTTTTACCCGATCATCTCCGTCCCGCGCCATGGTGGCTACGACAATGGACAGCATGGTCCCGCCCAGGCAATATCCCACGGTGTGAATCTTCCGTTCCGGCAGGATACGGGAAACGGCATTGATCGCGGCCAGGATGCCGTCAAAATGGTAATCGGCCATGGACAGGTTTCGGTCTTCCTCTGTGGGGTTGCGCCAGGAGATCATGAAGACCGTGTGCCCGCTGTCCACCAGGTATTTGACGAGGGAATTGTGGGGGGAAAGATCAAGAATATAATATTTCATGATCCAGGCCGGGACAATGAGGACCGGCTCCTCGTAAACCTTTTCCGTCGTTGGGGTGTACTGGATCAGTTCGATGAGATGGTTGCGAAACACGACCTTGCCTGGAGTCACGGCGACCTTTTCGCCGGGACGGAAATTTTCCGTTCCCACGGGAAGTTCCCTGTTGCGCCTGCGGCGCCAGTCCTCCCACATGTTTGCCCAGCCCCGGAGGAGATTCTGTCCGCCCTGCTCCCAAGTCGTCTGGGTCAGGATCGGGTTCGACCAGAGGTAGTTCGCCGGAGAGAACAGGTCCATGAGCTGCCGGGCCATGAAGGAGACGACGTTCTGATGATGGCGGGAGACGCCCGGGATATCGGTGGTGGCCTTTTGCCACCACTGCTCGCAAAGGAGAAACGCCTGATACATGAGCAGGTAGGGTGGTTTCTGCCATGCTTCTTCCTGGAAACGACCGTCGACGGCAACGGGTTTCTCCGGCTCTTCTCCGGAGCTGAAAAAGGACCGAACGGCATAGTCCCAGTAGTCGACGGCTGTTTTAAAAGAATTCTCCATGATCCGGTACTGTGTACCCGGTGAATCGGCGACATTGATGGACCAATCGAGAAAGGCCAGCAACATGGTCACGGGGGAAAGGTTCATGGTGAATCTCGCCTGCCGGGCATGGAGAAAACTGTCAACGCCGGCGTAAGAAGAGTCCTTTAACGTCTCCATCGAACATCCTCCTTTCCGTGCTGTGATCCTCGAATGGACGGCTGGACGGGCTCAGGGCATCGTGAGGCATGTGGACGTGATTTCGACACGCGATCAACGTGAATTGATTTCTACCATTCCGATACGGGAAATTCCACGAAAAAGTTCGCGGGGATTTTCTCGCTTGACCGGCGCCGTCAGTGTCCTTTCGCCCCCGTGCCTCGCTTTTGGGGGGAATTCCGGATGCCCGGCCGGTTTCAGGGAGATCTCCTGTCTAATCGTGTATCAGGAAGGAGTCCGCATGCGTTGCCCGGAACGTCCCTTCGGTCCGGATAATCCGGCCCGACGTTCTTAGGGGTCTCAGGGAAGCCCAAGTGGAATGGCCGCATGGACGCACCGCCCGAAGAAGGCGATCGGGGAATCCGGTGCACCTGGATACCGCGGGTTGATGCGCCACAGCCGTCCAAAATAACCTGAAACGGGATCGATGGACCCTGTCAATTCAGGCTTTTGGACGGGTGCCTGGACATGTTCGAGATCAGTCTGTCCCCCCTTTTTTCAACAGGCGGCCCGCTCGAATGATCGCCCCGACTGCGGCCAATCCGATAAAGAGCCACAGCTCGTAACGCTTCACATCGCCGATGATGATCTCGAGCGTATGGCCAAACAGGTACCCCATGACCCCAATCGCGATTGTCCAGGTGATTGCTCCGAGAATATTCAATATCAGAAAGCGAACTGGTGCAATCCTGCTTGCACCGAGCACAATGGGAGTCACTGTGCGCAAGCCATAAAGGAAACGAAACCCCAGAATCAGCAATACCTGGTGTTTGGTGAGTAATAAAAATACTTTCTCTGACTTGGATTGCCAATTTCGATGTTTCTCAAGGATACGTTGACCCTTGGCGCGTCCAATATAAAAGTAGAATTGATCTCCAAGCAGTGTGCCCAAAAAGGCGCATGCCAGGACCCATGGCAGTTTAAGATAGCCTCGGTATGCAGCAAGCCCTCCCAGGACAAGTATCGTTTCGCCTTCCAGGAATGTGCCTATGGCTATCGCCGCATATCCATAGGTTGTTATCAATTCTTCCAGTGACATAGTTCCGGTGAACCGAGGAGAAGTCTGCTGAAAAATCCCTGTTGCGGCGACGTCATGGCAACGTCACTCCTCTGCGGTTTTGCATGGATATTCTTGCCCCTTCAGGGCACCAGGACTTTCCGACGAGGAATACCTTGACCGGGTCATTCACCAGGAAGACTGCGGCAAGCGAGAAAGCGACAATGACCAGGGCCGCCCTCAGCGGGATGGGCTCGATTCCCGGAAATCCTGTCGTGGAAATGAGGAAAACGACAAGAAGGTCCAGGCCGAGTGCGGCCAGAAGAGCCTTGCTCGGCATCGAACGCCAGAAATGCCGGCGCTCCCTGACAATCAGCACGTCCAGCAGTTCAATGAAGATTAGTGCCTGAAATGTGAAGGTCTGGAGTTGGGGCAGCCCCTGAATGCCGAAATACGAAGGGCCGGCATGGACAAAGATCATCAGCTCGGCAATCACGAGGAGGCCGAGCGACACGGCCACCTTGACAAGGCCGGTGATATCCCAGGTGTCGGGCCGGCTGGAAACCCTCACACGATCCGTCGCAAGTGCCAGCGTGACAAAGTCCGTCAGGAACAACAGCAGGATCATGTGAAGGGCCGAGACGATGTACTGCCCGGTCAGCATGAACATCAGGATGACGAAAACCGTGATCTGAAACGTCTTGATGATCTTGTTGAGCGTCCACGTGATGATTCTCTGGTAGGTCGCCCTTCCCGTTTTTACAAGGTCCACGATCCCGATGAGCCCTTCCGTCACGAGGATGGCGCTTGCCGCCTTTTTTGCGACGTCCGTGGCGCCGCTGACGGCGATCCCGACTTCGGCCTGTCTCAATGCGGGGGCATCATTGACGCCGTCCCCCGTCATGCCGACGACATGCCCGCCTTTCTGCAGGCTCTTGACGACAAGGTATTTGTCCTCGGGGTAGATTTCGGCAAAACCGTCACTGGCCTCCACCATCTTCAGGTACGCGCCGGCATCCGATTTCAGATCCGATATTTTTGAAATGTTGTCGCCCAGGTTCAGCTCCCTCGCGACTTCCCGTGCAACCGGCAGGGCATCCCCCGTCAGCATCTTGACCTGGAGACCCAGATCCCTGAGCTCCCGCAAAAGGCTCGGCGAGTCTTCTCTGGGCGGATCGTGCAGAAAGGCGATTCCCACCAGCCCCATGTCATCCTTCGTTTGTCCCTTTGCGACGGCAAGCGCACGATAGCCCCTGGCCGACCGCTTCTCGACTTCCTCTGCAGCCTTTGCCAACTCTGTGCTGCTCAACTTGCACAAGGGCAGTACGGCGTTGAGGGCGCCTTTTATGGCCAGGATGTTTTGACCAGCCATTTCGACCGCTGCCTCCGTTCTCCTCGTGGATGCATCGAAAGGGACGAAGCTCTTCCGCAAATAGCCTTCCAGGGAGATTTCACGTTTTTTTGCGGCCGACAGAAATGCCAGATCGATCGGATCCTGATCCGCCTCCCGTGATGCCAGGGATCCGTATAACAGGACATCGTTTTCCTTGTAGTCACCGGAAACTGACACTTCGACGACGGAAAGTCTGTTCATGGTCAGCGTTCCGGTCTTGTCTGCGCACACGATGGTCATCGTTGCCGCATCTTCGATGGCGCTGAGCCGGGTGATCAAGATCCCTTTCTTCATCAGCTCCATGGAACCAAGGGCCATGCTGATGGTGAACATGGTGGGCAATGCCACAGGGATGGCTGCCACCATGAGCACGACGGCCAGGGGAAGGACTTCCAGAAGATGCATCCCCCTCAACGCGGCGTATGCCAGGGCGAGGGAAAGGAGGGCTCCCGCGATCGTGACGAGCCGCTTTGCCACCTTCGAGGTGATCTCCTCCATGTGCAGCCTGGGTCTGGCAACCTGCACCAGTTCTACGGTCCGTCCGAGATAGGTTCGGGGCCCCGTCGCAACGACGACCCCCGTGATCTCGCCGCGACGGACAATCGAGCCTCCGTACAGAACCTCCGCCGTCTTCTTCGTGAGCAGTTGAGACTCCCCTGTCAGAGACGATTGGTCGACCTCGGCACCCCCTTCTACGATCTCGAGATCGGCAGAAACAAAATCCCCGGCCCGCACTCTCACGACATCGCCGGGGACCAATTCCCTCGCAGGTACGACCAGCCAGGTCCCGTCGCGCTTCACCCTCGCCTGGGTCTTCAATTTCGTTTTCAGGCGGGCCAGCGCCGCATTTGCCTTTTCCTCCTGGAAGAAACCCAGAAGGACATTAAACGCCAGGAGGCCCGAGACGACGAACATTTCGAGGTATTTGCCCAGGATCCATTCCAGCAGAATGGTGATCTCCAGCATCCAGGGCGTGATGCCCCAGAATTTCCGCAGAAACTTCGATACCGGGTTGACCTTTTTTTCAGGGACTTCGTTGTAGCCGTATTCGCGGCGCCTCTCCTCGACGTCCGCGGACTGCAGGCCTTCCGTCAGATTGACGGTTTCCGGTGGTTTTGTTTGTGTCGTGCGCATCGGTTCATCAGGCATGTCGTTGTGCGTTGCCGGTCAAATAATCAGGCTGCCTGAGGCCGTCTTTACAGAGACTTCTTCGCGATACCCAGTTTTCCGAGGATCTCCTCCATGAGGCACCACTGCGTAAAAGCGGATTGCAGGAGATTGAGCCCCACAAAGGCGGTGAAAAGAAGCCAATACCGGCTGTGGACATAACCCAGGGCCAGAAATACGAGTATAAACGTGCCGGCGATGGCGCGGATCCATTGTTCCATTTTCATGATCTGCCTCCTCATGCTTTCCGGTCCGCGTTATTCAATCAGCTGCGTCGGGGATGCTGATTCATGTCTGCCGATTCTTGATTCCGGAAAAATTCATAGTACAGCAGGGGGATGACGACGAGGGTGAGGCCCGTGGCGGCCACGGCGCCGAACATCATGGCGATGGCCAGGCCCTGGAAGATGGGGTCGAAGATCATGACGAAGGAACCCACCACAACGGCCGCCGCGGTGAGCACAATGGGACGGAAGCGAACGGCGCCCGCCGTCAGGAGGGCATGCCTCAGGCCCTCGCCCTCCCGCCGCTGCTGCTCGGCGAAATCGACCAGCAGGATGGAATTGCGCACGATGATGCCCGACAGGGCGATGAAGCCGATCATGGAGGTGGCCGTGAAGAAGGCCCCAAAGATCCAGTGGCCGGGCAGGATCCCCACCAGGGTGAGCGGGATGGGCGCCATGATGACGAGGGGCGTCACGAAGCTGCGGAACCAGGCCACGACCAGGATGTAGATGATGACCAGCACGGCGGCAAAGGCGATGCCCAGGTCGCGGAAAACCTCGATCGTGATGTGCCACTCGCCGTCCCATTTCATCGAGTAGGTATCCTCGAGCCAGGGCTGGACGAAGTCGTATTGCCGGAGCTCGTAGCCCTCGGGGAGATCGAGGCTCTTGACGGCGTCTTTCATCTTCAGGATCGCGTAGACGGGGCTCTCCTCGGTGCCCGCCACATCGCCGATGACGTAGGTCACGTTCTTGAGGTTCTTGTGATAGATCGTCTTCTCGCCCACGCCCTCGCGCACGCTCACCAGTTCCGCCAGGGGCACCGGGCTCCCCAGCCGTGAGGGCACGGTCAGGGACCGGAGCCTCGATGGGGTTGCCCGGTCCTCCAGGGGCATGCGCAGGAAGATCTCCACGGGCTCCTTCTCCTTGTCCAGGTGGACAAGCCCCGCCACCGCACCGGACAGGGCGATGCGCATGCTCTGCGCGAGGGCCTCGGTGGTCACCCCGCTTTCGGCCGCTTTCGTGCGGTTCGGCTCGAGGAGGAGCTTCTTCCGGTCGGCCTCGACGTACCAGTCCACGTCGTCCACCCCGGGCGTCCTCTCG
>DAOTMG010000051.1:0-14084 GCA_035450185.1 Syntrophales bacterium
CCCGGTCCGGGCCTCCTTGATGTCCTCGCGCTTGTTGGCGTGCATCTTCAGAAGGCGTCCGACCCTTTCCCGCTTGTCCTTGGAAGCGTTGTAGATGTAGGAACCCGCTTTCAGGACACCGGAGTAAATCCGGAAAAATGTCAGCTGCCCGACGAAGGGATCCGTCAGGATCTTGAAGGCCAGGGCGGCAAAGGGTGCTTCGTCGCTCGCCTCCCTCACGATGTCGCGGTCGGCCTTCCGGATGTCCTTTCCAACGACCGGCGGCATGTCCAGAGGTGAGGGAAGGTAGTGCAATACTCCGTCCAGAAGCAGCTGGATGCCCTTGTTTTTGAAGGCCGAGCCGCAGAGCACGGGAATGACCTTCATGGAGCGGGTCAGACGGCGGATCGCCCGCCGGATTTCTTCCTGGGAAAGAGCTTCTTCGTTCAGGTATTTCTGCATCAAGTCCTCATCCAGCTCGGAGAGGGACTCGATCATCTTGTCGCGCTGCTGCCGGGCCTCTTCCAGAAACTCCGGAGGGACAGGACCCACCGAGTACTCGGCACCCTGAAGGTCCCGGCCATAGGTGACGGCCTCCATTCGAACGAGGTCCACGACACCCCGGAAATGCTCCTCGGCGCCGAGCGGGATCTGAAGGGGGATCGGATTGGCCCCCAGGCGCTCCCGGATCACCGTCACGACCCGCATGAAGTCCGCACCGACGCGGTCCATCTTGTTGATGAAGGCCAACCGCGGCACACGGTATCGGTCCGCCTGGCGCCAGACCGCCTCGGACTGGGGCTCCACGCCCTCCACGGCGCTGAAGAGAGCCACGGCGCTGTCCAGAATCCGGAGCGACCGTTCCACCTCGATCGTGAAGTCCACATGACCCGGCGTGTCGATGATATTGATCCGGTGGTCTTTCCACGAGCAGGTCGTGGCCGCGGAGGTGATGGTGATGCCCCGCTCCTGTTCCTGCTCCATGTAATCCATGACGGCGGTGCCGTCGTGAACTTCGCCCATCTTGTAGGAGATCCCCGTGTAGTACAGGATCCGCTCGGTCAGGGTGGTCTTCCCGGCATCGATATGGGCCATAATGCCGATATTCCGGATGTGCGATAGGGGAATCTCCCGAGCCACGTCTCAACGTCCAGCAGCTTTTAAAAGAGCGTTAGAATCGATAATGGGCAAAGGCCTTGTTGGCCTCCGCCATCTTGTGAACATCCTCTTTCTTCTTGATCGAAGCGCCGCGGTTGTTGGCCGCGTCGATGAACTCGCCGGCGAGTTTTTCCTTCAACATCTTCTCGGAGCGTGCCCGGGCATGGAGAATGAGCCAGCGCATGGCCAGAGCGAGCCGCCGGGAGGGGGCCACTTCCGTCGGGACCTGATAGGTCGCTCCGCCCACCCGTCTCGAACGAACTTCGATGAGAGGCTTGACATTGTCCACGGCCTTCTCGAAGACCGCCAGGGGGGCTTCCTTCGCCCGCTTCTCGATCACACCGAAGGCCCCGTAGAGAATCCCCTCGGCGGTGCTTCTCTTGCCTTTCTTCATGAGGCAATTGACGAACTTCGCGACCAGTTCACTGCCGTACTTGGCGTCCGGCGTGATTTTTCGCTTGGCGATGATTCTTCTTCTCGGCATTCCAAGATCCCCGATTAGCTCGACTTTTTCGTCCCGTACTTCGATCGGCCCTGTTTCCGGTCCTGCACGCCGACGGCATCCAGGGTCCCCCGGACAATGTGATAGCGAACACCCGGCAGATCCTTCACTCGGCCGCCCCGGACCAGGACCACGGAGTGCTCCTGCAGGTTATGGCCGATACCGGGAATATAGGACGATACTTCATATCCGCTCGTCAGACGAACCCGCGCAACTTTACGGAGGGCGGAGTTGGGTTTCTTGGGTGTGGTGGTGTACACCCGCACGCAGACCCCGCGCCGCTGCGGTGAGGAAACCAGGGCCGGTGCCTGCGTCTTTCTCATGATCTTTTTTCTGCCCTTCCGGATCAGCTGGTTGATCGTCGGCATTTCGCCTCCAACATCAGGATTTCACCACCGATAGGGGTGGCGACGAAAGCTCAGTTTAGTATCAATTTGCGGCTTCCATGTCAAGGTTTTTCTGTAGCGATTTTCGCTCCTCTTCCTCTCCCTCCACCTGGATGCCGAGCTTCTTGTAAACGGGCAGCCCGGTGCCCGCGGGGATGAGACGCCCCATGATGACATTCTCTTTGATCCCGCGCAGATAGTCGGTCTTTCCGGCCAGGGCCGCCTCGGTGAGTACCCGGGTCGTCTCCTGGAAGGAAGCCGCCGAGATGAAACTCTGCGTGCTGAGCGAGGCCTTGGTGATTCCCAGCAGAACGGGCTCTCCCACGGCGGGCCGTCCCCCCTTGGCGAGAATCCGTTCGTTTTCTTCCTGGAATCGCACCTTTTCGACCTGCTCGTCGGACAGAAAGATGGTGTCCCCGGGGTCGGTGACCCGGACCCGCCGGAGCATCTGCCGCACGATGATCTCGATGTGCTTGTCGTTGATCTTGACGCCCTGCAGCCGGTATACCTCCTGCACCTCGTCGACCAGGTATCGGGCAAGTTCTTTCTCGCCCTTGATCGTGAGAAGGTCATGGGGGTTGCTGGCCCCGCCCATGAGGGGGTCACCGGCCTGGACGTGGTCACCCTCCTGCACGGTGATGTGCTTGCCCTTGGGAATGAGATACTCCTTTTTCTCCCCCACCTCGGGCGTCACGACAAGACGGCGCCTCCCCTTGACATCTTTCCCGAAGGCAACGGTCCCGTCGATCTCGGCTATGACAGCGAATTCCTTGGGTTTTCTGGCCTCAAAAAGCTCCGCCACTCTGGGGAGGCCGCCGGTGATGTCCTTGGTCTTCGTCGTCTCCCGAGGGATCTTCGCGATGATGTCGCCGGGAAAGACCTTGTCCCCCTCGGAGGCGACGATGTTGACGCCGACGGACAGAAGATAGCGGGCAAAGCTGCCGCTGGCGGCGATGCGGGCCGTCTTCCCTTCCTTGTCCTTGATGGAGATCCTCGGACGCAGATCGGGATCGGCAAAATCCATGACCACCTTTCTCGAAAGGCCGGTCACCTCGTCCACCTGCTCCTGAACGGTCTTTCCCTCCACGATGTCCCCGAACTTGACGGTCCCGTCCACCTCGGAAAGAATCGGAATCGAGAAGGGATCCCACTCGGCAATCCGGTCTCCGCGTTTGACCTGCTTTCCCTCCCGGACTTTCAGGTGCGCGCCGTAGGGCACGGGATACTTGCCCCGGCTTCTTTCCTGCTCATCGAGGACGTGAATTTCACCGTTTCGGCTCATGACCACGAGGTTTCCGTCACGGCCCTTGACGGCGGTGAAGTTGACGAACCTCACGGTCCCCTCATGCCGGGCCTCCAGCGTGGAGTGTTCCTCGAACTTGGCCGTACCTCCGATGTGGAAGGTCCGCATGGTCAGCTGCGTCCCCGGCTCCCCGATGGACTGTGCCGCAATGATTCCGACGGCTTCACCGATGTTCACCAGGTGCCCGTGGGACAGATCACGGCCGTAGCAACGGGCGCAGACGCCGTAGCGGGATTTGCAGGTGAGGGCCGATCGGATCTGGACCCTCTCGATACCGGCGCCGTCGATCTTGTCCGCCAGGGTCTCGTCGATCTCCTGATTGGCCCTGACGAGGATCTCGCCGGTGAAGGGATCCTTGATGTCTTCGAGGGCGACCCGGCCGAGGACCCGCTCCCCGGCCGTCTCGATGATCTCTCCGCCCTCCATGAGGGCCTGGACAAAGAGGCCGTCGAGGGTCTTGCAGTCCTCTTCGGTCACGATGCAGTCCTGGGCCACGTCGACGAGCCGGCGGGTCAGGTAACCGGAATTGGCCGTCTTGAGGGCCGTGTCGGCCAGCCCCTTGCGGGCACCGTGGGTGGAGATGAAGTACTGAAGCACCGTGAGGCCCTCGCGGAAATTGGCCGTGATGGGAGTCTCGATGATTTCCCCCGAAGGCTTCGCCATGAGGCCCCTCATTCCGGCCAGCTGCCGGATCTGGGCCGCGCTGCCCCTTGCGCCGGAGTCCGCCATCATGTAAATGGGGTTGAAGCTCTCGACCTTCTTCCTGCCCTCCGTCGAGGCCACCTCCTGGGTCCCGATGCTGGAGAGCATGGCGTCGGCCACCCTCTCGGTCGCCTGCGCCCAGATATCGATGACCTTGTTGTACCGCTCCCCGTCCGTGATGAGCCCGTCCATGTACTGCTTCTGGACTTCGAGGACGTCCTTGTCCGCTTTCGTGATGATGTCTTTCTTGATCTCCGGGATCACCATGTTCTCGATGGAAATGGAGGCCCCGGAACTCGTGGCATACCGGAAACCCAGATCCTTCAGCCGGTCCGCCAGGATGACCGTCGCTTTGTCGCCGCAACTGCGGTAGCAGTAGTCGATGAGGTTGGCCAGTTCCTTCTTGTTCATCACCTTGTTGATGACATCGAAGGGAATTTCGGCGGGGACGATTTCGTAGAGGATCACCCGGCCCACCGTCGTTTCCTTCAGCGAGCCGTTCATACGGACCTTGACCCTCGCATGGAGGGACGCCTCGCCGGCGTCGAAGGCCCGCCGGACTTCTTCCGGGTCCGAGAAAACCATGCCCTCGCCCTTCGCGCCCGTGCGGAACCGCGTCATGTAGTAGATCCCCAGAACGATGTCCTGGCTGGGCACGATGATGGGTTTGCCGTTGGCCGGCGAGAGGATGTTGTTCGTGGACATCATGAGCACCCGGGATTCCACCTGGGACTCGATGGACAGCGGTACATGGACGGCCATCTGGTCGCCGTCGAAGTCGGCGTTGAAGGCCGTGCAGACCAGGGGGTGGAGCTGGATGGCCTTGCCCTCGATGAGCACGGGTTCGAAGGCCTGGATGCCCAGCCGGTGCAGCGTCGGCGCACGGTTGAGCAGCACGGGGTACTCGCGCACCACCTCGTCCAGGGCGTCCCACACCTCGGGGGTTTCCCGCTCGACCATTTTCTTGGCGCTCTTTACCGTGGTGACGTACCCCTTCTGCTCGAGGCGGTTATAGATGAAGGGCTTGAAGAGCTCCAGAGCCATCTTCTTGGGGAGGCCGCACTGATGGAGTCGAAGATCGGGACCGACGGTGATCACCGACCGCCCGGAGTAATCCACCCTCTTGCCGAGGAGGTTCTGGCGGAAACGGCCCTGTTTCCCCTTGAGCATGTCGGAGAGCGACCGCAGGGGCCGCTTGTTGGAACCCGTAATCGCCCGGCCGCGCCTGCCGTTGTCGAAGAGCACGTCCACGGCTTCCTGGAGCATGCGCTTTTCGTTGCGGATGATGATCTCCGGGGCGTTCAATTCCATGAGCCGCTTGAGACGGTTGTTGCGGTTGATCACGCGCCGGTAGAGGTCATTGAGGTCCGATGTGGCGAAACGGCCGCCTTCCAGAGGGACGAGAGGCCTCAGGTCGGGGGGGATGACGGGCAGAACGGTCAGGATCATCCACTCCGGCTTGTTCTTCGACCGCTGGAGCGCCTCGATGACACGGAGCCGCTTGATGAGTTTTTTGCGCTTGGTGTCCGATGTCGCCTCCGCCAGCTCCGCCCGGAGCTCGGCATTGAGCGACTCGAGGTTCATCTCCTCGAGGAGTTTCCGGACGGCCTCGGCGCCGATGCCCGCGACGAACCCGTCCGGGCCATACTGTTCCCGGGCCTCGATCAGCCGCTCTTCCGTCAGGAGTTCCTTCTTTCGGAGCGGCGTGTTCTTGGGGTCCATCACGATCCACGACTCGAAGTAGAGAACCTTCTCCATCTCCTTGAGGGACAGGTCCAGCACATTGCCGATGCGGCTCGGCAGACTCTTGAGAAACCAGATGTGCGCCACCGGCGCCGCCAGGGCGATGTGTCCCATTCTTTCCCGGCGGACCTTGGACTGAATGACCTCGACACCGCACTTCTCGCAGACGACCCCGCGGTGCTTCATCCGCTTGTAGCGGCCGCAGAGACACTCGTAATCCTTGACGGGCCCGAAGATCTTGGCACAGAAAAGGCCGTCCCTCTCCGGCTTGAAGGTCCGGTAATTGATCGTTTCGGGTTTCTTGACCTCGCCGTGCGACCAGGAGATGATCCGCTCCGGGGAGGCGATGGACATCCGCATCGCGTTGAAGCGAATGGGGTCCTTCGGTTTTTCAAAAAAGCTGTAAATGTCTTCCACGTTGTTCTCCTTTTAAATGCAGGCGTAAGGCACAGGCTTTTAAGGCGTCCGGAAACGGAAGGCCTGTTTTTCGCCTGATCCTGATGCCTCATGCCCGGCGTCTGCGGCCTATTCTTTTTCCACCAGCTCCACGTCCAGGCAGAGGCTTTGCAGCTCCTTGACGAGAACGCTGAAGGATTCCGGCAAACCGGGCTCCAGGGTGTGTTCCCCTTTGACAATGGCCTCGTAGATCCGTGTCCGTCCGGCGACATCGTCGGACTTCACGGTCAGAAACTCCTGCAATGTGTGGGCGGCGCCGTAGGCTTCCATCGCCCAGACCTCCATCTCGCCCAGGCGCTGACCGCCGAATTGGGCCTTTCCGCCCAGGGGTTGCTGCGTCACCAGGGAGTAAGGACCGATGGATCGCGCGTGAATCTTGTTGTCCACCAGGTGATGAAGCTTCAGCATGTAGATCATTCCGACCGTCACGTCCTGGTCGAAGGGTTCGCCCGTCCGGCCGTCGAAGAGGATCGTCTGTCCCGACAGGGGCAGGTCCGCGGCTTCGAGCATATCCCGGATCTCATCCTCGCTGGCGCCGTCGAAGACGGGGGTCGAGATGGGGATGCCTTTTTTCAGCCGGCCGATGAACCGCCGGATCTCCCGCTCCGTGGCACCGTCGACGTACTTGCTGAATTCCGGCGACGCGTAGAGGCTCTTCAATTCCCGCTTGAGCCCCTCGAGGCTGAACTTCTTCTCGATGATGGCGTTGATCCTCTCCCCCATGCCGCGGGCAGCCCATCCCAGGTGCGTTTCGAGAATCTGCCCGACGTTCATCCGGGACGGAACGCCCAGGGGGTTGAGGATGATGTCCACGGGGACGCCGTCGGCAAAGAAAGGCATGTCCTCCTCGGGCAGGATGCGGGAGAGGACGCCCTTGTTGCCGTGGCGACCGGCCATCTTGTCGCCCACGGAGAGTTTCCGCTTGATGGCCACGTAGACCTTGACGAGTTTGATGACGCCCGGCGGAAGCTCATCGCCCATGCGGAGCTTGTCGATCTTCTCGTCGAAGAAGGCTTCCACGAGTTCGATCTTCCGCTCGAGGTTTTCGAACATCATGCGGAGGTTCTGCTCCAGGGTCTCCTCCTTGAGGAGCGAGATCTCCTTCCAGTACTTGAAGGGAATCTTGGACAGGACCTCGTCCGTGATGACCTCGTTTTTCTTGAGGAGGATCTTCTTTTTCTTCGAATCCATCAGACGAGCGGCCGAGACCTTCCCCTTGAGCAGTTTCACGATCTTGTTCCGGACGCTTTCGGTGATGATCCTAATCTCGTCATCGCGATCCTTGTGGATGCTCTCCGTTTCCTCCTCTTCGATCGTCTGGGACCGCCGATCCTTCTCGGCGCCCTTGCGGGTGAAGATCTTGGCGTCGATGATCGTCCCCTCCACCCCGGGGGGGACGCGCAGCGACGTGTCGCGGACGTCTCCGGCCTTCTCGCCGAAGATCGCCCTGAGCAGCTTTTCCTCGGGCGACAGAGTGGTCTCGCCCTTGGGCGTGATCTTCCCGACGAGGATATCGCCGGGCTTGACGGACACACCCATGCGGACGATGCCGCTTTCATCGAGGTTCCTCAGGGCGTCCTCCCCCACGTTGGGGATGTCCCGGGTGATTTCCTCTTTCCCGAGCTTGGTGTCCCGGGCCATCGTCTCGAACTCCTCGATGTGAATGGAGGTGTAAATGTCCTCCTTGACGATCCGCTCGCTCACCAGAATGGAGTCTTCGTAGTTGTACCCGCCCCAGGACATGAAGGCGACCATGACATTCCGGCCGAGAGCGAGTTCCCCGTTATCCGTGGCCGGTCCGTCGGCGATGATGTCGCCCCGCTTGACCCGCTGTCCCGTCGTCACGATGGGTTTGTGGTTGAAGCAGGTGTCCTGATTGGTCCGCTGATACTTGGTCATGTTGTAGATATCCACGCCGGTATCGAAGGTGGTCTTCTCGCCGTCGTCGGACTTGATGACGATTCTCGAGGCATCGACGCTTTCCACGATGCCGGAACGCTTCGCCGCGATCACGGCGCCGGAGTCCCGGGCCACGACGGACTCCATCCCCGTCCCGATCAGAGGCGTCTCCGGTCTCATGAGGGGAACGGCCTGGCGCTGCATGTTGGAGCCCATGAGGGCGCGGTTGGCGTCATCGTGTTCGAGGAAGGGGATGAGCCCGGCGGCGACGCTGACGAGCTGGTTGGGCGAGACGTCCATCAGCTGGACCTCCTCGGGCACCACCGTAACGAATTCGCCCCCCTTCCGGGCGTAGATGATGGACTCCTTGAACCGGCCGCGGCTGTCCAGGACGGCGTCGGCCTGGGCGATGATGAACTTCTCCTCCTCGATGGCCGTCAGGTACTTGATTTCGTCGAGAACCCGTCCCTTTTCCACGACCCGGTAAGGCGTTTCGATGAAACCGAACTCATTGACCCTGGCGTAGGTGCTGAGCGAGACGATCAGGCCGATGTTCGGACCTTCCGGTGTCTCGACGGGACAGATCCGGCCGTAATGCGTGTTGTGCACGTCGCGGACCTCGAACCCCGCCCGCTCGCGCGTGAGGCCGCCGGGGCCCAGGGCCGAGAGCCGCCGTTTGTGGGTGATCTCGGACAGGGGGTTTGTCTGGTCCATGAACTGGGAGAGCTGGCTGGAGCCGAAAAATTCGTTGACGACGGCCGAAACCGGTTTGGCGTTCACCAGGTCATGGGGCATCATGGTCTCCACGTCCTGGAGGCTCATCTTTTCCTTGATGGCCCGCTCCATCCGGATGAGCCCGATGCGATACTGGTTCTCGATGAGTTCCCCCACGGAACGAATCCGCCGGTTGCCCAGGTGGTCGATGTCGTCCACGCTGCAGTCGCCGACACCGCTCTTGAGGTGGAGCAGGTACTTCACCGCCGCCAGGATGTCCTCGTTTCGCAGGATCGTTACATCGGCGGGCACGTCGAGGTGAAGCTTGTAATTCATCTTCACACGACCCACGTCGGAGATGTCATAGGTCTCGGGATCGAAGAAAAGACTCTTGAAGAACCGCCGGGCCGTCTCGGGCGTGGGGGGGTTGCTCGGCCGGAGCCGACGGTAGATCTCGATGATGGCCTCCTCCGCCGAGTCCACGCGGTCGATGAGAAGGGTCTCCATGATGGAGGCGTTCATCCGGTCTTCGTCCAGATGGATGCACCGGACCTCCTGGATCTTTTTCTCCCGCAGAACCGCCAGCCGTTCGGCGGTCAATTCCTGGTTGCACGGGAAGAGGATCTCGCCCGATTCCGGATCCACGACGGGGGAGGCCAGCACCTTCCCGATCAGATATTCGTCATTGACGGGGATCCGGTCCAGCTTCAGCTCCTCGATGCGCTTGAGGGCGGCCTTGGTGATTTTTCTCCCCTTCTTGACGACGACCTCGTTTCCCCGGGCGATATCCTCGGGCGCCTTCTCGTTCAGCAGAAAATCGCCGATCTGGACATGCGCTTTGCGGTCCTCCAGGAAGATCTTCTCGATGCTGTAGAAGTAGTTCAGAATGTCCTCACTGTTGTTCCCCATGGCTTTCAGGAGGATCGTCACGGGCATCTTCCGCCGGCGGTCGATCCGAACGTAGAGGAGGTCCTTGGTGTCGAACTCGAGATCCAGCCAGGAGCCGCGGATCGGGATGATCCGGGCGGAATAGAGGAGCTTGCCGCTGGCGTGGGTCTTCCCCTTGTCGTGATCGTAGAAGATGCCGGGCGAGCGGTGGAGCTGGCTGACGATCACCCGCTCGGTCCCGTTGATGATGAACGTGCCGTTTTCCGTCATCAGCGGAATTTCGCCGAAATAGATCTCCTGCTCCTTGATGTCGCGGATGATCTTCTGTTCGCTCGTCCGGTCGGAGTCGAAGACCACGAGCCGCACGACGATTTTCAGCGGCGCGGCATAGGTGAGCCCTTTGGCGAGGCACTCCTTGACGTCGTAGCGCACATCCCCGATCTTGTAGCTCACGAATTCCAGGGAGCACTTGCCGCTGAAATCGGAGATCGGGAAGATGCTCTTGAACGCCCCCTGAAGACCGATATTCCCCCTCTTCTCGACCGGGGTCTCCCGCTGGAGGAATTTTTCGTAGGACTTCTTCTGGATGTCGATGAGGTTGGGGATATCGATGATTTTCTGAATACGGCTGAAATTTTTTCTGAATTCCAACATGGGTTTCTTAACCTCGAATGGATTTGGTCTCCGCCCCCTCGAGATCGGGCGGCCCGGCTCCCCGGCTCCTGTCACGGAGGCCGGGGAGGCCTGACAGATTCCCGGCCGGTCGCCCGGCCGGAGCCTTGGCCGGGCGGGCTACTTGATCTCCACGGTGCCGCCTGCGGCTTCGATCTTCTTTTTGATGTCCTCGGCTTCCGCCTTGGCAATGCCTTCCTTCACGGGCTTCGGTACACCGTCCACGAGGTCCTTCGCTTCCTTCAGGCCCAGACCGGTGATCGCCCGGATCTCCTTGATCACCTGGATCTTCTGCTCCCCGAAACCGGTGAGCATGACGGTGAATTCCGTTTTTTCCTCCGCCGCCGCGGCCGACGGCGCGGCGCCGCCGGGAACCGCCGCCGCCACCGCCATCGGAGCGGCCGCCGAGACACCGAATTTTTCCTCCAGTTCCTTGACAAGCTCGGAGAGCTCGAGAACCGTCATCCCTTCAATGAACTTGACCACATCTTCTTTCGTTATTTTCTCTGCCATGATTCCTTTCCTTCCTGTCGGTTAGTTTTCTTTTTCTTTCTTTTCGCGATAGGCGTTCAGGACCTGCACGAAACTCCTCGGGACGGCGGCCAGCACCTGGACCATGGAGGCCTGCACGCCCACAAAGACGGACAGGAGCTTCGCCAGGAGGAGCTCCTTCGAGGGGAGCGTTGCGAGCGCCTCGAGCTGCTTCCGGTCCAGAAGCTTCCCGCCCATCATGCCGACCTTGACGTCCAGCTCGGCATTCTTCCGGGCAAACTCACTCAGTACCTTGGTCGGCGCCACAACGTCGTCGTAGGTCAGCACGACGGCGAGAGGCCCCCGCAGGTGACCTTTCAGCCCGGCATAGTCCGTCTTCTCCGCCGCGATGCCGAACAGCGTGTTCTTGATCACCCGAAATTCGGTCCCGGCCTTGCGGAGCTCGTTGCGGAGCGCGGTGATCTTCCCGACGTTCATGCCGGTGTAGCCCGCGAGAATGGCGAGCTGGGCCCTCTGGAGCTTGTCCTGAAGCTCGGCAATGGTCTTCTCTTTCGTTTGTTTGTCCAACCTCTAACCTCCTTTCACTCTGAATTTTCACGTTCCCCGCCCCCACGGAGGGATCGGGAACGATTTGAAAAGTCAGAGCGCCGTACAGGAAGAATGGATGATCGCCGCGGTGCGAAGCCCGTGACCCTCATCGACGGGCTTTTCAACATGAAAAGCTTTCTCTCCGGGTCGCCCTTCCGCCTTCGGAAAAGGGCCGTCCAGATTGCCCTCCAGGTCTCGGCAGGCCGATGCCATCGTTTAAACGTCCCGTACCTGCTGTCTCTGACTTCTGTAAGCAACTTCTCCTATTGAGACATCTTGCGCAAAAGGCTCTACTTTAAAATGTTTCGGATATCCAGGGGATCCACCTTTACACCCGGCCCCATCGTGGTGGAAAGTGAGATGGTCTTGAGGTATGTTCCTTTGCTCGAAGCCGGTTTCAGCTTGATAATCGTTTCGATCAGGGCCATGAAATTATCATAGAGCTTGTCCGTGCCGAAAGATATCTTTCCGAAGGGGGAATGGACGATGCCCGCCTTTTCCACCCGGAATTCCACCTTGCCCGCTTTCAGCTCCTTGACGATCTTGCCGACGTCAAAGGTCACCGTCCCGACCTTGGGGTTCGGCATGAGACCCCGGGGGCCGAGGACCTTGCCCAGTTTCCCGACGCTTCCCATCATGTCCGGTGTGGCGACCACACGGTCGAAGTCCAGCCATCCACCTTTGATCTTTTCCATGAGATCGTCGGAGCCGACGAAGTCCGCACCCGCCTCCCGGGCTTCTTTTTCCTTCTCGCCCTTCGCGAAGACCAGCACCCGCACCGCCTTTCCGAGCCCGTGCGGCAGCGCCACGCTGCCGCGGACCATCTGGTCCGCATGCTTCGGATCCACGCCGAGACGGATGGAGGCGTCGACGGTTTCGTCGAACTTCGCCTTGCCCATGCTCATGAGCAGGTCGATGGCTTCGCGCAGCGCGTATCGCTCGCCGGGGACAACCTTTTTTCTGGATTCCTGGTATTTCTTTCCTCTGCTGGACATGATCAGACCTCGAACCGATGGCTTAGGAAACGATCTCGATGCCCATGGACCGGGCCGTTCCCTCGATTGTCGTGATGGCTCCTTCGATGTTGATGGCATTCAGGTCGTTCATCTTGAGTTCCGCAATCTCGCGCACCTGCTTGGCCGTCACCTGGCCCACTTTTTCCCGCTTGGGATCGCTGGCGCCCTTGGCGATCTTGGCCGCCTGCTTCAGAAGGACCGACACCGGCGGCGTCTTGGTCACGAACGTAAAGGACCGGTCCGCATAGACCGTGATGACCACCGGAATGATCATTCCTTCCTGGTTGGCCGTCATGGCGTTGTAAGCCTTGCAGAACTCCATGATGTTCACGCCGTGCTGACCCAGAGCCGGCCCGATCGGGGGCGACGGCGTGGCCTTGCCGGCCTGTATCTGAAGCTTGATATTCGCGATGACCTTCTTTGCCATACGATCCCCTCTCTTCCGATGCTTTTGTTGCCGTCCCCGTCGGGTCCGCGCGCCCTAGTGCTGAACCACCTGGATGAAGTCGAGCTCGACGGGAGTCGACCGTCCGAAGATACTGACGATCACCCGGAGTTTTCCCTTTTCGGGTTTCACCTCGTCCACGATGCCGTCGAAGTTGGTGAAGGGTCCGTCGATGATCTTGACATGGTCGCCCACGTCGAACTTGAATTTCGGCTTGGGCTTGAGCGTTCCTTCTTCGATCCGCGTCCGGAGAGCCGCCACGTCTTCATCGGCAATGGGGGCCGGCTTGTCCTTGCTCCCGATAAAGCCGGTCACCTTGGGCGTGCTCTTGACGATGTGCCAGGTGTCGTCGTTGAGCTCCATCCGGATCAGGACATAACCGGGGAAGAATTTGCGCTTGGAGGTCTTCTTTTCCCCCCCGATGAGTTCGACGATATCCTCTTCCGGCACGAGGATTTCCCCGAAGTGCTCCTGCATTCGGGCCGTTTCGATTCGCTCCTGCAGGGATACCTTCACTTTGTTCTCAAAGCCGGAGTAGGTGTGGATGACGTACCACTTGAAGGCCATATCGCATCAACCCAGAATCAGTCGGATCATCTTGGCGAGTCCGAAATCGAAGATACCCAGCACCAGCGAGACCACCAGGACCACGACCATCACCACCGACGTCGAGGCAATCGCCTGCTTGGTGGTGGGCCAGGTCACCTTGGAGAGCTCCGTTCTGGCTTCCACCAGAAATTGTCTCGATGTTGAAATGACGGCTTTGATCTTGTCCATGTCGTCCTGAAACATCCCTTCACGGGTCAGGGAGTTGGCAGGCCAGGAGGGATTCGAACCCCCAACATCCGGATTTGGAGTCCGGCGCTCTAGCCGTTAGAGCTACTGGCCTGTATCCACCGCCTGCGGTGCCCCTCGGGATTACTTCGTCTCCTTGTGCGGGGTGTGCGCCTTGCAGAATTTGCAGTACTTCTTCAGCTCCAGGCGATCCTGCATCGTGCGCTTGTTTTTCGTCGTGTTGTAGTTCCGCCGCTTGCACTCCGTGCAGGCCAGGGTAATGATGTTTCTCATAAGTCATCCACTCTCACTGAACTGGAGCCCACGACCAGGATTGAACTGGTGACCTCATCCTTACCAAGGATGT
>DAOTMG010000052.1:0-13417 GCA_035450185.1 Syntrophales bacterium
TTCCGGTCGTGAATTTCTCCGCCGGCGGGATCGCCACACCGGCCGACGCCGCCATGATGATGCAGCTCGGCGCCGACGGCGTCTTCGTCGGTTCGGGGATCTTCAAATCCAGGGATCCTGCGAGAAGAGCTGCCGCCATCGTGAAAGCCGTCACCCACTTCAACAATCCCGAGATCGTCGCGGAGGTGTCCAAGGGCCTCGGCGAGGCGATGCCCGGGCTGGAGATACAGAAGATCGGCAAGGAAGGACTGATTCAGTTCAGGGGAAACTGAAAAAGGGGGAGGGAAATGAAGATCAAGGTCAAGAGGGTTTCGGCGAAGAAGCTCAAGGAGAAACCGACGGATGAATCGAAACTGGGGTTCGGGAAGATCTTCACCGACCGTTTCTTCACGATGAAATACAAGGAGGATCGGGGCTGGCATGACGCCATGATCGAACCGTACCGTCCGATCGTGCTCGACCCCGCCGCCGTCTGTCTGCATTACGGCCAGCTCATCTTCGAGGGGCTCAAGGCGTACCGTGGCAGGGACGGCGCCATTTACCTCTTTCGGCCCTATGAAAACATCAAGCGCATGAACGCCTCGGCCGAGCGGCTCTGCATGCCGACGGTCGATCCCGATGTTTTCTTCGAGGGGATCAAGAAGCTGGTTCTTCTCGAGAAGGACTGGATTCCCCGGGGACTCGGAACGTCGATGTACATCCGGCCCACCATGATTGCCACGGAGGCTTTCCTGGGGGTGCATCCAGCGGCGGAATATCTGCTTTTCGTCATCGTGGGTCCCGTGGGGGCTTACTACCCCCAGGGCTTCAGCCCGACGAAGATCTACGTGGAGGAAGAGTACGTGCGCGCCGTGCGGGGCGGCATCGGGTACTGCAAGGCCGCAGGGAATTACGCCGCAAGCCTCCTGGCCAGCAAGAAAGCCGAGGAGAAGGGGTACACCCAGGTCCTGTGGCTCGACGCCGTTGAGAGAAAATATGTCGAGGAGGTCGGGACGAGCAACATCTTCTTCCTCATCGACGACGAACTGGTGACGCCGCCGCTCGGGGGCAGCATCCTGCCCGGCGTGACCCGCGACTCGGTCATCCAGATCGCAAAAATGTGGGGCGTGAACGTCTCCGAGAGGCTGCTCTCCGTGGACGAGATCAGGGACGCTTTTGTCTCGGGGAGATTGAAGGAAGTTTTCGCCTCCGGTACGGCGGCCATCGTGTCCCCGGTGGGCCAGATCTACTACAAGGGGCAGGAGTATCTCATCAACGGCGGCAAAACGGGGGAACTGACGGAGAAACTCTACAACGAAATCCTCCAGATCCAGTACGGCGAGAAGGAAGACCCCCTCGGCTGGCGCATCAGGATTTCGAAGTAAGCCTTGTCCCGCAAGGACTCCGGGCGCGGGCTCGCAGGCCGATCCACAACCCCGTGGATAAGGTTGTGGATAGCTCTGTTGACGGATCGCGAAAACATCGGATTCACATCCCTTTTTACCGCATTGCCTAAAGTTTGGGCAGAATTAGATTGTCAATCATGACAATGACATAGGAAGATTTATCGCTGTCAGGCCGGCTTATCCGATGGTCCTTCCTCCTTTATCAACTCCGGGAAAAAATTATGCCATTTTCAGCGTCTTCAAAATCATTTTTGGAGTCTGTATTCATGGCGATATCATTCAACTTTCATGGATGGGGTGAGCCGTGTTTTTCGAAAGCCTTGTCCGGGAAGGATCGATCCGCTCGGAGAATGGGAAGATCCCTCTGCCGCCTGCATTGCGCAATAGCGGCATCTGTATTTCTGCTGTCGACGGCCTTCTTCATCGCTCTGCCTTCCGTATCCCGGGCGGAGGAAGCGACTCTCGAGGCGCTCGTTCTGAAAATTCAGGGGGCTTACGAGAAGACCGCTGATTTCAAGTCCTCCTTCACCCAGGAGACGACGATCAAGTCTCTGAAGAAGACGGAACGGGAGGGGGGAGTCGTCTACTTCAAGAAACCCGGGATGATGCGCTGGGTCTACAGCAAGCCCAAGTCGAAGGAACTCGTCATTGGCCCCCGGAAGTCCTGGCTCTACATCCCTGACGACCGCCTGGTTTATCTGCAGGATTCCGAGAGCTTGCTGTGTTCCAAGGTGACCATCAAGTTCATGTCGGGAATCGGAAAACTGTCCGAGGATTTCGAGGTCCGTTTCGCCGAACCCGCCGAGAAGGAGGGTCCCTACCGGCTGGAATTGAAACCGAAGGCCTATGTGGAGGGCGTCGAAAAAATGTTTCTGACGGTGAACCGCGAGGATTACCAGATCACCTCGGTCCTCCTCACGGACCTCTACGGCAACATCACAAAGACGACATTTTCGAACAGGGAGTTCAACCGGAACCTGCCGGACAACCTCTTCACGTTCAAGCCGCCCCGGGGGGTCGATGTCATCGACCTCGACAAGAAGAAATGAAAGGCCGACCACTCTCACCGGAAAACAGCAGTTGAGAAGTCAAGAAGCTCAGAAGTTGAGAAATTCAAAAAAAGTGAGAATGGGCCCCGAGCTTTTTGCCTTTAGCCTTAGTCTTACGCCGTAAGCCTCCGGCCAGGAGTCCAATCAACCAGACAGACAGGATTGCCTCGGGTGACACAGGACTTTGACCGGGGGTTTTCTCCGAAAAAAAAGAAGTGACGAAGCTGAGAAACTCGGAAGAGAAGAATCCATAGTGAACTCCAAGCTTCTCCGAACTTCTTAACTTCTGTCCTTATTTTATTTTTCCGGAGCGCCAGGCCTTCTCGAAGGCGGTGACCATTTCGGGGTCGAGCTGGGTGCCCGCAACGCGGAGGAGTTCATCCATGGCGGTCCTGGCCGCAAGGGCCTTTCGATAGGGCCGGTCGGTGGTCATGGCGTCGAAAGCGTCCGCCACGGCGAGGATTCTCCCCTCCTTTGAGATCCCGCTGCCCTTGAGCCCGCGGGGATAGCCCCGGCCGTCGAAGCGTTCGTGGTGCTCCAGGATGAAAGGGACCACCGGTTTCAGAAAGGATATGTCCTCGATGATCTGGAACCCGATGAGGGGGTGGGATTTCATGATCTCGAATTCCTCGTCCGTCAGCTTTCCCGGTTTGTTCAGAATGGCATCGTCGATCCCCACCTTGCCGAGGTCGTGAAGGACACCGCCCCAGTCAATGAGTTCAATGTCTCTTTTGCTCCATTGCAGTTCTGTCGCCACGGCCTTGCTGATTTCCGCCACCCGGCCCGAATGGCCGCGGGTATAAGGGTCTCTCGCTTCGACGGAGTTGGCGACGGCCCGAATCGTGTCGAAGTAACTCCGCTTGAGGTCCTCGAAGAGGTAGGCGTTTTCGAGGGAAAGGGAAAAGAAACTCGACAGGATGTACAGGAGCTTGAGAGTCTGCTGGCGGATGAAGTCCTCGTCCTCCTCGAAAATGATCATCACGGCGCCCAGGGTCCGCTCCTTGTTGGCAAGAGGAGCGATCATGGTGCTGAGGGCCCTCCCTTCCCCCTTTCCGAAGACCTCCGCCGGCACGCAGGCGGGGTGACCGTTGTTGATGATCCAGCCGAAGGTTCCGGAGTTGATCTGCGCGTCCAGTTCCATTCTCACCCTGTGGGAGAGTTCATCCGGGATGGAGACCTCGTGAAAGAATTCAAAACCCGCGGCGTCGACCAGGAAGACCGAGCAGACCTGCGTCTTCACAAGTTCCTGAAATTTCGAGATGCCCGACTTCAGGATGGAGTGGATATCCCGTGAGAGCACCATGTCCGCGTGGAAATCGCTCAGCCGCTCGAGCTTGTCCTGGATGGCGATGAGGGCCTGGTTCTGCCCCTCCAGGTACTGGAGTTTTTCCAGGATGGATTTTTCAGCCTCCGGCCGGCTTCCGACTTTTTCCTCGATGATTTCCACGTGTCTATGACGATTCCAGAATGGTGATGTTTTCGTTGTAGAGCCTGACAACCTTTTCCATGACGAGTTCGAGACTGCCGATGCCGAGCCCCAGGGTCTCCCAGGCCTTTTCGTGCACAAAGGGCACGAGCTTTTCCCCGCTGTAGCCGAGGCGAAGGGCCATGGCCAGGATGTTACCGATGTGGACGGCCGCGACGCCCTTGTTCAGCCCCGTCGTGCCGTTCGACAGGTGATGCAGGGCGATCATGTTGACCGTGTCCTGGGGAAACCGCCACCGGGTGGCGATGGCCGTTCCGATCTGCGTGTGATCGAAACCGAAGACCCGCTTTTCCGCTTCGACCATGGGCAGCCCCGTCCGGTCGATGAGATCGATGACTCGGTTGAACTGGTCTGTGAAATATCCGGCCTGGACGACCTTGCCGATGTCGTGCAGGAGCCCCCCGGTGAAGACGTCCTCGGGGTTCTTCAGGTCCGCCGCCTCGGCGAGAACCCTCGAGGCCACGGCGCAGCCGACGGAGTGCTTCCAGAAACTCTCCTTGTTGAACGGGTGGTCCGCCTGGATCTTCTGGAAGAGATCCCAGACCGATGTGGCCAGCACCAGGTTCTTGATGGCGTTGAAACCCAGAATGACGATGGCGCGCTGCAGACTTCCGATCCGTTGGGGGAAACCGTAAAAGGCCGAGTTGACGAACCGGAGAACCTTCGCCGCGATGACCTGGTCCTCGGCGATGATGTTGCTGATGGCGTGGATGGTCGTGTCCGGTGATGGAAGCAGGTGCAGGAGCTTCGTGTAAATGACGGGAAGCGTCGGCAGCTTGTCCAGTGAGCCCAGGACCTTTTCCACATCGGAAAATTTCATGATTCCGTCTCCGCGGCTTTGCCGGCGACCTGTCGGAGCCTGAGCTTCCGGGCGATCCGGTAAATCTCTGCCATGATGGGGTGATGATCAACGGGCGGGAAAACGGCGCGGAGTTCTTTTTCAACCGCCTCGATGGCGTCCGGCGAAAGGGCGTGCATTTCCTGTTTTTCGACCTGGTCCCGGTCGAAACCCACCACATCGGCCTCGGTGACGCCCCAGGCCTTCATCAACTGGACGTGCTTCGCCGTGAGCGTGTTTCCCTCCTTGATGAGGATGTTCCCGTGCTTGTTCTTGATATCGGCGGCGAGGACCATGCCCTCTTTGATGTCGTTGAGATTGAGTATTCCCATCCGTCGGCTTGCTCCGAGGTATCTGAAACCGTTTCGGAATCCTTTCCGCTGCCGCACACAGCAATCCCGGCCGGACGTAGCCCGATGGAGGTACAAATATGCAAATTCCATGTCATGAATGTTTCACCTCCCGTTTTTTCCGGATAATCGCGGGGTTCGGCCGCTGGGACCGTCCCGGCGCAAGAACCCCGGCGCGGGGAAAATAGCCGGCGGGACCTTGAGGCCGATCGGGGGATAAAACGCTTTGGGAATCTTGCACTTCGGCCGTCGAAATCGTATTAGACTATTAAAGATGATCGTGCTAAGAAATCCGCGGGGAGGAGGGGCCCGATGGTGTACCCCCCCCCGCTCTTTTTCGGTCGAATGACGCCGGGGTGACAGGGTGGCCTCCTGTCATGCGCGGGCGCCGGCGGGGGCACGGGATGTTTTGCTTCTGGCATAATTCTTGACAAATCAAAGAAAATCGACGCTTTTCATGATGCTGCCCCGGAACAGCGCCGATGATCGGGGATGTTTCTCCGGAGGGCCAGAGCGGGGGAAGGAGAAAAAGAGAGATGAACGGAAAAAGTGAAAAATATCTCTTTGAGGTCAGCTGGGAAGTCTGCAACCAGATCAGCGGCATCTATACCGTCATCAGCACCAAGGTACCGGAGGCCCTTTCGGTCTTCGGGGAGCGGTACTATCTCCTCGGCCCCGACCTCAAGAATAACCTGGAATTCGAAGAAACCGATGAAGAGCAGTGGAAACCGATCCGTGAGCACACGGCGATGAGGGATATTCCGTGCCGGTTCGGACGATGGAAGATCCCCGGAGAGCCGAAGGTCATCCTGGTCAATTACAGCAAGAAGTACAACAAGGATCAGCTGCTCTACCAGCTCTGGGAAGACCACGGTGTCGACTCCATCTCCGACACGCCCGAATATGTGGAGCGAGTCATGTTCGGGGCCGCCTGCAGTGAGGTGATCGAGACGATCTTCAATCTGGGGGTGAAACCGGAGGACGCTGCCGCCGTGGCCCATTTTCACGAATGGATGAGCGGCGCGGGACTGCTGACGCTCCGGAACCGGGTCCCCGCCATAGGCACCGTTTTCACGACCCACGCCACCGTTCTGGGGAAGTCCCTGGCCAGCGCCGGCGTCGAACTCTACGCCGGAATGGATCACATATCGCCCCAGAGGGAGGCGGCATCTCTGAACGTCATGGCGAAATATTCCCTGGAAGTTGCCACGGTCCGGGAAGCCGACGTTTTCACGACGGTGAGCGAGATCACGACCACGGAGGCCAAGAATTTTCTCGGCCGCACGCCGGACTTCATTCTTCCGGGCGGCCTCGACATCGGGACGATCCCCGACCTGTCGCTCGACCGGACCCCGGCCCTGAAGGCACGCGAGAAGATCCTTGCTCAGGCATCGCGTTTCCTGAGAAAAGACCTGCCCACGAACACGAGGATCTTCATCATCTCGGGAGACTACGATTTCCACGGCAAGGGTATCGATGTGTTTCTCCACAGCCTGGGGCGTCTGGACAAGGAGACCGAGCAGGGAGGTGCCGTCCTCGCCCTCCTGTGTGTGCTGGGCGGTCACACGGATTTGATCCCCGCCCTGCAGAGCGAGTATGCCAGGGTCGAGACCGGAACACCACCTATCGCCACGCACCGGCTCCATTTCGAGGCTTCTGATCCCATCCTGGAAACCTGCAACCGGCTCGGGCTCAAGAATCTCGCCCAGAACCGAGTGAATGTCATCTTCGTGCCCGCCTATCTCAACGGCTACGACGGGCTCTTCAACATGTCCTACTACGAGGTGCTCTCCGGCTGTGATCTGGGCGTTTTCCCCTCGTACTACGAGCCCTGGGGGTACACGACGCTCGAGAGCGCGGCTCACGCCGTGCCGACCGTGACGACGGACCAGTCGGGGTTCGGCCTCTGGGTTCAGAGCGAGGTCGGCGGCAGCGGCGTGATCGTTCTCAAGCGCCGCGGCCGGGACACCGCATCCGTCGAAGAGGACCTTTTCAATATCCTGAAGGGTTCCCTGGACTGGAACGAGGAAGAGATGCAAAGTCGCCGGCTTGCGGCCAGAGAGGCCGCCTCCCTGGCGGACTGGAGCCGCTTCTACAGCCGTCATCTCGAGGCCTATGAAATGTCGGCCGCCCGGTCCGCCGGTCGTGCCGACAAGATGAGCTCGGCGGAGTATCGGGCGGAGGTGAGACACGTTTTTCCGGGGACCGGGTCGTCGCAGCCGCACTTCCGGTGTTTCACGGCCGTTGTGAACCTGCCTCTGAAGATCGCGCGGCTGAGGGAACTGGCATACAACCTCTGGTGGTCCTGGAACCCCCGGGCCCTGGATCTCTTCGCCCACCTCGACACGAAACTCTGGGAGGAGATGGGGAACAATCCCGTCCGGATGCTCGAGTCCGTTTCACCGGAGAAACTCGCGGAGGCGGCGGGTTCGGAGAGCTTCCTGAAGCTCTACGAACAGGTCATCGAACAATTCGACCATTACATGGTCGAGAGGGGCAACCACAAAAAATCGGGGCAGAATGATATCCGGTGGTCTTCGCCCGTGGCGTACTTCTCGACGGAGTACGGCCTCCACGAATGCATTCCTCTTTATTCAGGCGGCCTCGGCACCCTCTCGGGAGACACCCTGAAAACGGCCAGCGACATGAACATCCCCATGGTGGGAGTCGGTCTTCTTTACGGGAGCGGGTTTTTCCGGCAGTCCGTCGACCGGGACGGCATCCAGACGGCGGAGTATCCCGAGAGCGATTTTTCCAATCTGCCCGTCCAGATCGTCCAGGACGACAGGGGCGACGAGGTCCAGGTGTCCATCGATCTTCCCGGCCGGACGCTTTACGCGAGGATATGGGAGATCAAGGTGGGACGTGTTTCTCTGTTCCTGCTGGATTCGGACGTGAGCAAGAACACCGTCCAGGACAGGAGGATCACGGCAAGACTTTATCCGGCGGATCAGCGGACCCGGATCGAGCAGGAAATCCTCCTCGGGCGGGGCGGGGTCCGCCTCCTGGAGAAGCTGGGCGTCAACCCCCGTGTCTATCACATCAACGAAGGGCACTCGGCATTCCTCATCTTCGAGAGAATCACCACGCTCATGACCGACGAGGGGCTTTCCTTCGACGAAGCCGCAGAAGTGGTCCGGGGCAGCACCGTCTTCACGACCCACACCCCCGTGGAGGCGGGCAACGAGCGGTTCGCCAGAGACCTCATCGAGTATTACTTCTCGAGTTTCATCAAGCGTACCGGCATTTCGTGGTCCCAGTTCTTTGAACTGGGCAGGAAGGAGATCGGAGACGACAGGCCCTTCTTCATGAACATCCTCGGCTTCAAGCTCTCCCACATGAGCAACGCCGTCAGCCGCATGCACCGGACCGTGTCGCGTCGCATGTGGCGGGACGTCTGGAAAGGGTTCTACGACACCGACATCCCCATCGATTACGTCACCAACGGCGTCCACCTGCCGAGCTATGTGGCGCCCCGGATGCGGGAACTTCTCGAGGATTATCTGGCGCTCGAGTGGGAGAAGGAGGTCATGGACGCAAAGCGCTGGAGCCGGGTGAACAACATCCCTGACTTTGTTCTGTGGCGTGTCCGGTACGAGTTGAAACAGGATCTGATCAACTTCCTCCGGGGCAGCATCACGAGGCAATGGAACAAGTACGGATACACGAGGGGCCTGCAGGAGGAAATCCTGGGGAAGATCAACCCCTCGGCCCTCATGATCGGGTTCGCAAGGCGTTTCGCCCCTTACAAGCGGGCCGACCTGCTCTTCACGGACCTCGACAGGCTCGACAAGATCATCAATCACCCGGAACGGCCCGTTCACGTCATCTACGCGGGCAAGGCGCACCCGAACGATCAGATGGGCAGGGACATCCTCAGGAAGGTCATCGATGTCACGAAAGACAAGCGGTTCAGGGGGAAGATCTTCTTCGTCGAGGATTACGATCTTCAGTCGGCGCGCATCTTCGTTCAGGGGGTCGATCTCTGGCTCAACAACCCCCGGAGACCTTTCGAGGCCTGCGGGACGAGCGGCCAGAAGGTGACCATCAACGGATGTCTCAACGTGAGCACCTCCGACGGTTGGTGGTGCGAGGGCTACAACGGCACCAACGGCTGGACGATCGGCCCGGTGATGACGGACACCCCCCAGGAAGAAGGATCCAGCGATGAATCGGATGCACAGTCCCTCTACGGGCTCATCGAGGATGTCATCGCGCCGCTCTACTACGAACGGGGGACGTCGGGCATCCCTCTGCGGTGGATCAGCATGATCAAGCGGGCCATGGAGACGCTTGTTCCCGTGTTCAATTCCGACCGCATGATGCTCGATTACTACAATAAGATGTATCTCCCCACGGCCCGGAGGGCGAAGGCCGTCACGCGGGACGGCTACCGGCTCGCCCGGGAACTTTCAGACTGGAAGCGCAAGATCCCCATGCGCTTCTCGTCGGTGAAGCTGCTGGATGTGCGCGTCGACGGGATCATAGGTGATAGCGTGATCGTCGGGACGCCCTTCGCCGTGAGCGTGCATGTCGACCCCGGGAAGCTGGAGCCGGAGGAGATTCTGGCCGAGTTGGTCATCGGCCGGCGGGACGGTCAGGTGTTCATTGCTCCCCCGGTGACCCTATCGCTGCGCATGACCGAGAAAGCCGGAGACGGGACGGTGACCTTCGCCGGCGAGTACGTGGTGCAGGAAAACGGCCCCCACTCCTATGGCGTCCGCGTCATGCCCTACAACAAGGACCTCGCCTCGAAGCAGGAACTGGGACTGGTGCTCTGGGGCTGAGGCCAGGGCAGAGGGTCAAGGGCAACGGGTTTGGTCCGGTTCATTTAGCCTGTTTTGTTCTTTTGGTCTTGCTCGCGGCTGTTCACTCGTCACTCACCGCTATTTCTTGCTGATGAGCCAGAGGATCAGGGTCAGGACAATGCTGATGAGAATGCTCGTGCCCAGGGGGAAGTAGAAGGTGAAGTTTTTCCCCCTGTAGGAGAAGTCCCCCGGGAGCCGTCCGAGCCAGGGGACCTTGGGACCCAGCAGGAGCACGGCGCCGATGATGACGATCACCACGCCGATGACGATCAGCATCTTTCCCAGAGAAGAAAAACCTTCCATCCGAATCGTCTTTCTTTGTCTTTCTTGGTCTGTCTCGAGCTTTGCTCCATTTTAAATTATGAATTTTGAGTTTTGAATTGCGGAGTGATTCCTGTGCCTTTCATTCATAACTCAACACTCAAAATTCAAAACGGCTTTCACCCTGTACCCTGACCCCTATACCCGATATCCGTATCGAATGCTACACCCATTGAAAAGGCGCTTCAAGCCTGAAGTCGGGAGCCATGTGACGTTCGTCCACCTTCTGGACGAAGAGCGTTTCGAAGCCGAGGCGGAGGGCGTAATCGACGACGGCGTCGTACTCATCACGGGCAAGCCTGCGTCCCAGTTCGGGATGCCCCGCCACCGGGGGGGTCGGCGTGTACTGGGACATGAGGCTTACGGGAACCGCCGGGGGCAGGTGTTTCCGCAGAAGCCGGAGCGCCTCGAGGCTGTTTTCAACCGCCCCGGGCAGGACCAGGTGGCGGATGATCAGGCCCCGGAGGGCGGTGCCGTCCATGAGGACCGGTGCCTCGCCGGTCTGGCGGAGCATTTCACGAAGCGACTGCAGGCCCTGATTCACGTAGTCCCCGACGCCCGAAAACCGCATGGCCGTTTCATCGCTTCCGTACTTGAAGTCGGGCAGGTATATGTCGACGATCCCTTCGAGCTCCCGGAGCACCCCGGCGTTTTCATAGCCGCCGCAGTTGTACACGATGGGGACGTGAAGGCCCTTTCCTGCCGCGATTGCCAGGCCTTCCAGGATCCCCGGGATATGCGGCGTGGGGGTGACGAGTTCGATGTTGTGGCAGCCCTTTTCCTCGAGCCCCAGGATGACCTTTGCCAGGGTTTCCCCGTCACAGGGTTTGCCGTTGACGCCGCGGCTGATCTGGTGGTTCTGGCAGTAGAGACACTTGAGGTTGCAGGAAGAGAAAAAAAGCGTCCCCGCCCCGCGGGTCCCCGAAAGAATCGGTTCCTCACCGTGATGGGGAAGGGCATGGGAGAGGATGACGTCACCGGTGAGGCCGCAGAAGCCGATCTCGCCGGCTGTCCTGTTGACCCGGCAGGCCCTTGGGCAGAGGCGGCAATCCTCGAGCATCCGCCGCAGCCGGACCGCTCCCTTCCGGATTTCTTCAGGGTCCATCATCCCGTGGACGGCTCCTCGATTTTCTCAATGACTTCCCGTACCTTCCCGCTTTCCACCGCCTCGATGAAAATCTCGCCGAGGGGCGCGCAGCGTTCGACGACCTCCTCCCAGTTTCTGATCCTCGTTTTCGGGTCGTCGATGAAGGTAACGAAATCATCCCGGTCCGGGACCTTTTCGCCGGGGAACGTCCGGATCAGTTCCTCCGACGGACGGATCAGGAGGACGGAGTCCATGACGCCGGGCCGGGGACGACGTTTGACGAGGGTCCGATCGAACCATCCCGGGATCACCCTCTCCTGGTGATGGAAGAGGAGCGTGACATCCTCTTCCCTCGTGCTGTAGTCGTGATTGAGGTGATAATCTACGAGCCCGCCGTCCCTGTAGACGCCCGTGGGCGCGCCGTAGATGTCCCGGATCCCGGCGATGATCATCGGGATGGCCCCCGAGGCGAGGAGGGCGTGCTTGAAGTTGATCGGGTTCAGTGGGACGGCTTTCCCCCGAAAGTCATCCCGGAAAAAAAAATGAGGCGGCCGCGGGCCGTTGTGGAAGACGACGCGCTCGAAGAAAAGGGGGAGGTTCCCGCTGCTTAACCGGTTGAGGAGATAGCCGGCTCCCAGCCCGATCCACTGGACCCATACGATCTCGGAAGCTGTCAGGTGTCTCGCCCTTGCCGTCGTGAAGGCCAGGCGGAAGTGGTCGTTGGCCAGAGCGAAGGGGATGGCGTCGTCTTTGACGTAGGCATTGACGACCCGGACGAGGGCGTCACGGAGCGTCTCGGGCGTGTGGGTCTTTTTGAAGGGGATCCGGATGTAGGCCTTCAGGAGCTGCCTGTAGCTTTTTCCCGGCTCCGGCTGCACCCAGGCGGCAAAGCGCCAGGCCCCGGCGGAAGAACCGGCGAGCAGCACGGGCCTGGCCCTGGACCCGAGCTTCCGGCCCGCAATGAGGGCGAGATCGAAACCGCTGGCGACGAGCCATCGCGGTCCGACGGCGGGGCCGACATAGGTCGAGACGGAATCGAAAGAGAACCCCCCGTCCTTGATGAGGCCGTAGGCATTTTTTCCCGCCTGGATGCGAAGTCTTTTCATGGTTGAATTGAAGGGCTCGGACCGTCCGGTTCGGGTGTCGTGACCCGTCCGAAAGAGCGGGAAATTCTATTCCAAAATGCTTGTAAATGCAATGTCCTTCCTTTGCTCTTGACAGCCGTCGGTGCCTCCGATAGAGTCTCGCTGCAAGGAGAAAAACGGCGGAAGGGAAAGCGCTATGGACATCAGGGAAACCGTTCTGGAAATGGCGAAAAACGCGCGGGCGGCTTCGCACAGGCTCTCCGGGCTTTCGAGTTCGGACAAAGACGGGGTCCTCCTCGAACTGGCGGACCAGCTGATGCCTCACGCTGATTATCTTCTCGAAGAAAACGAGAAAGACGTGGAATCCGCCCGCCGGCAGGGACTCTCAGAGGCCATGCTCGATCGGCTCGCCCTCGACGAAGCCAAGATTAACGAAATGGCAACGGGGCTGAGAGAGGTGGCTGCGCTCCCGGACCCGGTGGGGAAAGTCACCTCGATGTGGCGCAGGCCCAACGGCCTGCTCGTCGGGAGGATGCGGATACCTCTCGGCGTTGTCGGGATCATCTATGAATCACGGCCGAACGTCACGGTCGAGGCGGCGGCCCTGTGCTTCAAATCGGGAAACGCCGTCATCCTGCGGGGCGGCTCCGAAGCCATTCGTTCCAACACGGCCCTGAACCTTCTCTTCCGCGGCGTGCTCCGGATCAAGGGGTTTCCCGAGGAAGCCGTGCAGCTTATTCCCGTGGTGGACCGGGAGGCCGTGAATGTCATGCTCTCCTGCGAGGAGTACATCGACCTCATCATCCCCCGGGGGGGCGAGGAGCTGATCCGGGCCGTCGTCAGCCAGTCGCGGATACCGGTCATCAAGCACTACAAGGGTGTGTGCCATGTCTTCATCGATGAAAGCGCCGACCTCCCGATGGCCTACACCATCTGCATGAACGCCAAGGCGCAGCGGCCCGGTGTCTGCAACGCCATGGAGACCCTCCTGGTCCACAAAAATATCGC
>DAOTMG010000053.1:0-11962 GCA_035450185.1 Syntrophales bacterium
CACTGGCCAAGAGGGGCCGTTCGAGTAAGATTTGGGGTCAGGCATGAATAATGGAATAACCGGCCCTAAGACAAAAGCCAGGGCTGTTTTCTTGAAATGAAGTTCCCGGGGGAGGTCGTCGTCAAGCTTTGATTCTGTGACATGTCCCGGAGCGAAAAAAAAGTCGATCCACTTTATTGTTGCAAGATATTGCGACGGCGCTGGAAAAATAGAAGGGCGGCTGAGACGATGAATTCTTATCGAGGCCGCCCTTTCTGCCGTGTAGCCGGTTTGACCATTCAGTCTTTCAATCGCCTGACTTCGCCTGTTGCTCCTGCGGGGTATTTTCACGACCTTTCCGGGGGGCAGGGCAGTCGGGCAAAGGTTCCAATGAATTTGGCGGATATCGCCTACCGGGGCCGGTTCTTGGACCGGGCACAGCGGTACAAGAAGGAAAGGACTTCAAAGGGCTGTTCAATTTCGGCGAATGACGGAACGCCGCGGGCCTCGATATAATCCTTGCACTCGTCCATGTATTTTTTGTCGGCGCTGAACGTCGTGATGATCGGTTTGTCGGGATATTTTTTTGCCAGATCGACAATGAAGTCGTAAGGCGGAATATCCACATCCTGCGTGAGCATCAAGATGGGTACGACGGCATCGATATTCGGATCTTTCAGCAGGGCCTCCATCCCCTCCCGGTAACCGAACTCCGTACCATGGACGGAGCACGCAGGCCATATGTCAACGGGATTCCGCATGCGAATGAAAGGCGGGCTGATCTCCTGGAGCCTTCGAACGCTCTCCGGCGCCAGCTCGGGCACCTCGAGGCCCAGGCGGATGCAGTAATCGGTGAGAACCACCAGCATCGCCCCGGAGGGCGCCAGGAAGCCCACCCGGTTGCCTTTCGGCAGAGGCGCCATGGAAAGCGCCTTCCCTGCATGGATCAGGTGCGTGTAATCCCAGATGCGGACGATGCCAGCCTGACGGAACAGGGCATCCAGGAGCCGGTCCTCGGCTGCCATGGCGGCCGTGTGAGCCACGGCGGCGTGCCTCCCCGCCTCCGTCGAACCGCTTTTCAGAAGAACGACGGGTTTGTGACGGGTGACCTCACCGGCCACTTCCAGGAATTTCCGCGGCCGTTTGATGCTTTCGAGGTACATGACAATTGCCGTTGTTTCCGGATCGTCGGCCAGGTACTCGAGGGCCTCCGTCTCATCCACATCGACTTTGTTTCCCAGCCCGATGACCCTCGCAACACCAAAATGTTCCGCCGTCAGAATATACCTCAGGGTATGCGTGGCAAAATTTCCCGTCTGTGCGATGTAGGAAACCGTGCCGGGACGAATCTTCCCCACGGGGAAGAAGGTGGAGGTGAACAGATGGGGCATGGAGATATGTCCCGAGGTGTTGGGTCCCATGACGCGAATATTTTTCTCGCGGATGAGGTCGATCATTTCTCGCTGGATTTGTTCCCCCGACTCATCCACTTCGGCGAATCCACCCGCGGAGAGCACCGCGTGCATGATACCTTTGCCGGCGCACTCGCGAAGCCCCCGGACGGTGTCTTTCGCGGGAAGAATAATGATGGCCAGATCAATCCCTTCGGGGAGGCTGTCGATGGTCTTGTGCACGGGTATGCCGAGGATTTCGCCACCTCTCGGGTTGACCAGGTAGATTCTGCCCCGATACCCGTTGGCCAGGATGTTCCGAATGACTTCGTGCCCGGGTTTTCCGCGGTTGGTCGAGGCCCCGACGATGACGACACTTTCGGGTTCAAAGAACGAGGCGAATTTCCCTTTCATGTTGTGCTCCGTTTACCTTTCGACAGAGGCATCCGTCTGGAATGCCGACGCCGGATTCAGCGGCCTGCTTTCTTGAGAATCACAAGGGCGTCCACCGCCACCGGTTTGCCGTCCGTTCCGACCTTCAAGGGATTGATATCGATCTCGGATACGTCTTCATAACGAAGCCCAATATCCCCGAGCGCCACCAGGGTTTTGGCGAGCATGTCCACGTCCACGGCGTCCTCTCCCCGGAAGGGTCCTATGATCCCCCGGCCTCGAATCTCCCGCATCATCTCCCGGGCATCCCAGGGCGTGAGAGGAGCGATACGGAAGCTCACATCGTCAAGCAGTTCAGTAAAAATCCCGCCGAGGCCGAACATGACACAGGGACCGATCTGAGGATCCCTTGTGAGACCGCAAACAAGCTCACGGGATCCTTTGACCATTTCCTGTATCAGCAGGGCTTCGCATCCCGGAATCTTGAGGAGGCGCCTGCCTTCCTTTTTCACCTCCCTCCGATTCTTCAGGCCCAATGCGATGCCGCCGATCTCTGTCTTGTGATGCAACTGTGCCCCCGCTGCCTTCAGGACGACCGGAAAGCCAATCCCGACCGCCGCATCGTCGGCTGAAGCCAGGTCGGAGACCAGCGTTTCCCGTGTCACCGGAATGCCGAAACCCGACAGAAAACGTTTTGAATCATACTCGCTCAAGGCCGTTTGGCCTTTGGCCAGAGCCTCCCGGATCAGGTCCTTGGGTTCCTTCATTTTCTTCGTTTCTCTTTGTCGATTCAGTAATGGTTTCTATTCCGCGGATTCGATGCGCAGCGATGAAATCCGTCGGTCAGGCACAAGCGAATTTTCCCAGTAGTAAATTGTTCAGCAGATGTCAACAGAATCTTAAAGGCAGGAGGATCGATGGGTCCGCCTTTTTTTGTCTGTAAACCCGATCTCCCGCCCGTCGCCTCCCGATGCCGCCTGTCCCGGCCGGCCAAATGCGGTCTTGACAAACGGAGGCAATATATTTAGAAGCACTTTGCGAGTGGATGTTTCGGCGTTTTCAGCCCGGTCTGCCTGCGCCTCTTCATGGGCTGAAAGAGAAAATGAACCGTGGGAAGGCGGCGCGCGCCGCCCGCGGCTTTGGGGATCGGGGGGCCGTCGAGATTCTGCGGCTTTTTTTATCCGTCGACGATTCCGAGAACATTCAGGAAAACGGATCACCAACAAGGAGGGATCATCATGAAAGGAATCAACCTGGCAAGTTGTCTCGAGCATTCCGTGCATGCCCACCCGGGGAGAGTGGCCCTGATCATGGAGGAGGAACAATGGACCTTCAGGGAACTCGACGCCGAAGCCAACCGAGTCGCCAACGGTCTCGCGGATCTGGGGGTGGAAAAAGGGGACAGGGTATCGCTTTTTCTTCCGAACTGCCCGGAGTTTCTGTTCTGGTATTACGGTGCCCTGAAAATGGGGGCCGTCGTCAACCCGATCAATACGATGCTCAAGGAGCGCGAGCTGGAATACGTCATCCGGGACTGCACCCCGAAGATCCTCGTCACCGCGGAGGAACTGGCGGCGGTTCCCCGTCATGTCCGCGGGCTTCCGGGGATCGATGTAAGAAAAATGATCGTGGTCCGCGGTCAGGACACCGATGGTACGGTTGCCCATGAGACGTGGGTGAAGCGGTACCCCAAGACCTTCGATGCGATAACCGTGGAGCAGGACGATCTTGCCGCCATTCTCTACACCTCCGGGACGACGGGGCAGCCGAAGGGCGTCATGCTGACCCACCTGAATCTCTGGACCAACGCACGGCATTGCGCCGACTGGGCGGAGACGACGTACAACGACCTCTCCGTCTGCGCCCTTCCGCTCTTCCATTCCTATGCCCTCACCCACGTGGTGGGCGAGCTCTTCATCGAAGGCGGGGCGGTGGTCTGGCTGAAGCGTTTCGACCCGACGGCCTTCCTGGATGCCATGGCCCGCCATCGGGCGACGGCGTGCCACTGCGTGGCCACGATGTACTACGCCCTGGTGAACCATCCCGCCGTGGACGAGTACGCCCGCAAAATCCGCCTGCGGTACTGCGTCACCGGCGCGGCGGTGACCCCCGAGCCGATCCTCAAGGCGTGGAACGCAAAGTTCACGCCCATGAGCGAAGGGTACGGCCTCACGGAGGCGGCGCCCGTGGTCTTCATGAACCCGCTTCCCGGCAAGGGCGTGCAGAAGGTCATGTCCTGCGGCGTCCCCATCGTCCCGGAAATTAAGGTCGGGGCTGTCCGGGACGACGGCAAGCCCGTGGCCGTCGGGGAAGTGGGGGAACTGATCATCCAGGGGCCGAACGTGATGAAGGGCTACTGGAACAAACCGGAGGCGACGGCCAAGAGCCTCCGGGACGGCTGGCTCTACACGGGGGACATGGTCAGCTTCGACGAGGACGGTTACTATTACATCCGGGACCGCAAAAACGACATGATCAACCGCGCGGCCTTCAACATCTATCCGAAGGAACTCGAGGATGTCCTCTATACCCACCCGGCCGTTGCCGAGGTCCAGGTGGTGGGCATTCCCGATCTGGTCAAGGGAGAGGAGGTTGTCGCCTGCCTGGCCCTGAAGCCGGGAAACAGGACCACCGAGGACGATGTCATCCAGTTCTGCCGGAAGAACATGGCCGCCTACAAGGTGCCGAAGTACGTCCGTTTCTTCGACACATTGCCGAAGACGGTTACGGGAAAGCTGGAGAAGATGACCCTGCGGAAGATCCTCCTGGAGGAGGCGGCACGGAAAGGGTAGAGGAGTCGGCGCCGTGCCCAGGGTGCCCTGAGCGGGGGCCCGGCCGCGGAATTTCCACATAGAGGACGGCCATGTATCTTTTTGACAGGGACATCATGCTCGAGGATCTGGGAAGTTCCCGCTTTGCCGGGCTGATCTCGGATAACTGGTCGGTGAACGGAAACCCCAACGGGGGGTATCTCATGGCGATGGTCGCCGGCGCGATGCTCCGGAAGAGCGACAAGAAGGAGACCCCCACGGTTACGGCCAATTATCTCTCCCGGTGTATCCCCGGCGAAGTGGAGATCGGCGTTTCGGAAATCGCCCGTTCACGGCAGTTCACCCGTTTCGAGGCGCGCCTCTCGCAGAAGGGGGAGGAAAAGATCCGGGCCCTCGGCACGTTCGCCTCGGTGAACAATGGATGTGCCATCGAGCGGTATGAGACAAAGGCGCCGGAGCTTGCCCCGATCGGGGAATGCGTGCAGATACCCGCCCTGCCCGGGTACACCCTTTTTCAAAATATCGATCTCAGGCTCGATCCCGCCTGCGCCGGCTGGCTCACCGGGAGACTGGCGGATGTGTCGCTGAACAAGGGCTATTGCAGTTTTCGTGACGGGCGCCCCGTGGATCTTCTCTCGCTTTTCCTGATTATCGACGCCGTGCCGCCCGCGGTCCTGGCCACGCAGGGCATGACCGCGTGGGTTCCAACGGTGGAGCTTTCCGTGAACGTCCGGAACCTGTCGCGGACCGATCGGCTCCGATGCAGTCTCAGGACCCGCTTCATCACCTGCGGGCTCCTCGAGGCCGACGGCGAGGTCTGGGACGAAGAGGGCAACCTTGCGGCGATCTCCCGCCAGATAGCTCAATTCAGGAAGGAATGATCGTTTTGATAATGATCCGCAAAGAGTCGGCGGCTGATCATGAAGCGATTTCCGAGGTGACCAGGGCGGCTTTCGAAAACCATCCGTACACCCGCGGTACGGAAGAATTCATCATCAAGGCGCTGCGGGCCGCCGGAGCCCTGACTCTGTCGCTGGTCGCGGAGGTCGGAGGAAGGGTGGTGGGACACATAGCCTTTTCGCCTGTCACCATATCCGACGGCAGCCGCAACTGGCATGGTCTCGGCCCTGTTTCCGTCTCGCCGGAATTTCAAAGACAGGGCATCGGCAAAGCCCTCGTCAATGAAGGGCTCTCTCTGCTGAAAGCCTCGGGGGCCGGAGGCTGTGTCCTTGTGGGTGATCCCGAATTCTACGGACGCTTCGGCTTCCGGAATCTTCCAGAATTGGTTCTTGAGGGCTTCTCACAAAAAAATTTTCTTGCCCTGACGTTTGGAAAGAATGCGGCCCGCGGCGCCGTCGTGTTTCACGAGGGTTTTGCCGCACAGAGCTGACTTTCAGTCGACGCAGCGGAATCAGGCGTTGATCATTTGATATTCAAGAGCACGGAAAAGCCGCCTTTTTCATGGAAGACTCCGACAGGGGGCCGAGCGGTTTCCAGGGTCTCCGACAAACCCGTTGATATACCCGTTTCTATTCTTCCGCCGTCTTTGCATTCCATCCCGCTGATCGATGCGCGGCCAGGCAGAGCGTGCAAGCCCGCCGGTATCTGACAACACCGATCTCTGCAAGAAGAGTATGGACCGGCGGGCTTTGAGGGAGGAGTCTGCGAAACGGTCCGATGGTGTGATCCCCGGCAGTGCGTACATTTTCTGTTGCATCCTCTTTTGCCTGTGATAGTCCTGATTCTTGAAGACGTGAAGGAGCTGTGTTCCATAGGTAGTTTTTCGATTTTATACAGTGATGTCAGAGACACAAACACATTCGCAATCAATAGTAGACTGAGTCCATGGAGAACCCCGCAGGGGACCCGGTCGGAATCCGGGATTCAACCTATGAAGAGCTGACGGTTTGCGTGCAGGCAGGTGTCCATCTGCGGGTCATGACCTGGCGGCCGAAACGGCCCGTGAGCGGAGACCCCGTCGTCTTTGTGGCGGGATGGGTATCCGCCGTGTCCGGGTGGGCTCCCCTGCTGAAGGTCATGGCTGTACGGAGACCCGTGTACTATATCGAGACGCGGGAGAAGGGGTCCGCCCTTTTTGAAAGCGGGAAACTGAATCCGGCGGATTTCAGCATAGCACGGATGGCCGAAGACCTGATCCGGGTCTGCGACCGCCTGGGGGTCTCCTCCCCGTCCACAACCGTAATCGGAAGCTCACTCGGGGCGACGGCCCTTTTGGAGGCCCTGAAGGGGGGCAGGCTGACGGCGGGGGCGGCATTCCTGATCGGGCCCAACAGCGAGTTCAGGGCGCCGTGGTATCTTCAGTGGGTGCTCTTCATGCCGGCTTTTTCTTATCAGGCAATCAAGCATCTCGTTCTCTGGTATCTGAAGACCTTCAAGTGTGACATCAGAAAAGAGCCGGAACAGATGATGCGTTATAATGAAACACTGCGCGCCGCCCACCCTCGGAGACTGAAGCTCTCGGCCATTGCCGCCATCCATCAGCGTTACCGGGTCTGGCCGCAACTGGAGAGCGTGAAGATTCCGGTGGCCCTGGCTTACGCCCCCACGGACAGGCTGCACTCCGCCGCCGATATTCGTCAACTGGCGGAAAAGCTCCCCCGTGCAACGCTGATCGAGTGTCCGTCAAACCGGTATATGCACAGCGCGGACTTGATGCGGGATATCGAGGCCTTTGTCTTCAGCTCGGGAGAGAAAGGGCCGTAAGGCGGGTCTATGCTGTTTCCTGTGCGGCATTTATTTTGCACGCAGAGGTTCGGCGTAGTAAAGGGCCATTCCGTCTTTATGGGTTGAAATCCTGATCGTCACGGGCATCCCGATATGAAGCCCTGTCTCCGTTCCTCCTGATATTCTTGTGAGAATCCTTCCCGCCCCGTCGGCCAGATCAACCAGTCCCAGAAGGAGGGGCGCGTCGAACTCCGGCTGAACGAAGAAAAGCTCCGTCCAACTGTACAGGGTTCCCTCCCCGCTCAGTTCTTCCCAGGCGAGATCTTCCCCCAGGCATTCCGGACAGTGAGTGCGGGGAGGGAAAAAGAGCTCCCCGCAATCCACACACCGCGGCGCCAGGAACTTCCCCTCACGCAACCCTTCCCAGAATTTCTTCACTCCCGGGCTATCCAGGTTTGTGGGTTTCAGGTAGTTGGGCCTGAAGGTCATGTCAATCCCTCCCGAAAATCATGACGAGACCGTTATTCATCATCCCGCCTTCACAGTGCATCAGACCGATTTTCGCGTCTTTTACTTGGTTGGGCCCGGCTTCTCCCCGAAGCTGCCTGACGATGTTTATCGTTTCGTAGAGGGGTGTGGCCGGCCAGGGGTGTCCCCGAGAGGTCAGTCCGCCGTCGGTGTTGATCGGGATCTTACCGCCGATTTCGGTTTCCCCGCCGCGAATGGCCTTCACCATCTCACCGTTCTCAAACCACCCGATGTCCTCGGGAATGATGAGTTCGTGGGAGCTGAAGGGGGCGTAGATCTCGGCCACATCGACGTCTCCCGGTTTGACCCCCACGGCTCCGAAGGCGTTTTTCGCGGCCTCCCGCGTTGCCGTGAAATGGCTGATAGACTTTCGGTAATCGTCCGTGGGGATGACGCAGGAATTGTCATGGTGAAGACCCCAGCCCAGGAGATACACCGGGCGGGGGGAGAGGTCCCGGGCGACTTCCTCGGAGGCAACCACGATGGCCGCGGCGCCGTCCAGGGAAGCCGCCGAGTCGAGCAGTTTTATGGGTGACGCGAGTGACCGGGAGCTGATGACGTCCGCGACGGTGATCGGCTTTGTGAAGGCGGCAACCGGGCTTTCCGCCGCGTTTCTGCGGTTCCGGACGGCGGCGAGGGCGAAGTCTTCCTCGGTGGCCCCTGTCTCGTGCATGTAGCGGCGAGCCGAGAGGGCATAGGCCCAGATGATCCCGTATGCCGCGTAAGGCTGCAGGGCCGTGGGTTCGATCATCGACCACCCATGATCCTGCGTAACACTCTTGAACCAGTTGATGGAGGCCTCGCGGGCCGCGCCGTAACAGACGGCGATGCGAATGCGTCCCGCCCGGATTTCATCGGCGGCGTACTTCAGCGTAAGCCCCCCGGCGATGGCCCCACAGCAGATTTCGGCCATCGATCGGGGCGAGATGCGCAGGTACTCGCAGAGAAGGTTGGTCTGCAGGCCGATGTTCCCCTGCAGGTCCGGGGTGGTGAAGAGGCCCTCGACCTGTTTTTTGGATATCCGGGCATCCTTCAGGGCATCCCGAATGGCCATGAGAGCCAGCTCGCTCTCCTGCCGCTCGGGGTATCTCCCGACCTTCACCGCCCCGCAGCCGATAACGGCCGCCCGCTTTTGTCCCGACACCATGCCCGATTTTCTCCCCGGAGAATCCTGCAGAGATGTTCGGCCCGAAAATACCGTGCGACTCCCGCCTCAGGCCGCCAGTGCCTTCTTGCAGAGCTCCGTGATGAACACGGGGTTGATGCCGTCATCCCGGCAGAGTTTCCGCAGGTTCAGGTAACACATGGGACACAGGAACACCATCGCCTCGGCGTGGGCTTTTTTCGCATCGTCGATATTCCACTTCTTCACCTCCGCCGCGCGGGCCTTGTCGCGGGCCATCAGCGGGGCGCCGCAGCAGAGAGCCTCGACCCGGTCATACTTGCGAGCCGGTCGTTCCACCCCCAGCAGTTCGAAGATCCTGTCGAGATAAATGTCCTTTCCCTGGGTGTACCGCGAGGCGCAGGGGGACTGGTAGGCGACCTTGAGGGGGATTTTCTTGATTTTGTCCTTCCTTTTCAGAAGTTCCCTGTAGAGATACTCGAAGATGTGGATCGGCCGGAAGGGGACCTTCAGGCCGTATTCCTGCGCCAGGGTGGTCAACAGGGTGTAACAGTCGTCGTGAAAGCAGATAACCTCCTTAGCTCCGAGAGCGGCGAGGTTGTCGATGAAGCGCTTTGCCTCTTTCTTGACGGGACTCGGTTGACCGAGATGGATGTACCCCACGGTGCAGAAATAGTCGGCGCCTTCAACAACTGTCAGACCCTCGAAAAGCGGGTTGTCCAGGAGTTCCCGGACCATGTCCCCGACGATGCAGAGATTGAGCACCGGCGCACCCTCCTTGCCCTTCTTGACAACCGTCGGCAGACTGTGGAGCTTGGCGAAGTTCTGCATGGCCTGATCGGGGATTCCCAGGGCGCCCGTTTTTTCCTGGCGTTCGTTGAGCAGGTCGAAGGGGTTGGCCTGTGTGGGGCAGATCAGGTTGCAGGACGCGCAGGTCACGCAGAGGCCCACGATGGGCGGTGTGCCCCCCTCGACAAGCTCTTTCATTTCCTTCTGGGCCCGCGCAAGATCGTAGTCGACATAGGGACAGAACTCGAGGCATTTACCGCAGAGATCGCATCTATCGGCGTAAAACATGGATATCCTCCTTCGCTTTTTTAGTGGGATCGGGCATGCCGGCGCGTACTCTAACACATCCTGCGATGATTTCGAATTAAAATCTGCGGCCCGATATAAAGGATGATGAGACCCTTCGACATCGCCCGGCCCGGGGGTGTTGATCGGTAAGGATCCCGTGTCCGGCACACAGGGTGCTTACAAAGGTGAGAGCGACCGCGAGAAACAAAGAAAAGGCAGGACCGGAAACAGCCCTGCCTCAGTATCATTCAAACGGGGAGGTTGTCGCGCCTCTACCGCCGGTATCCGAAGGTGATCCCCCTCTTGGTCAGGTCTCTGAGGGCTCTTCTCTCGTTCTCGGGGATGATGCCGCCACTCAGCCTGTCCGTCATCTCCATGGCCTTCCTCCACAGTCTGCCGACGATGAACATGATGGCGAGGAAGAAGAGCCCGAGCATGAAGTAAGGTTCGGTCCGGAGTTGCTTATCGATCATGAGCCCCAGCCAGAAGGAGAGGAAAGAGCCGGCAACGATCACAAACCCCCAGGCGCCGAAGGCCAGAATGCCGGAGAGGATGCTACCTTTGTATGATGCGATTCCGATTCTCATGGGATGCTCCCGGAGCCGGTCATAGCCGGCTCCCTGTCTGCATGTTCGGTTAGCCGATGAGATTCCTGATTGCCTCGGTCACGGGGCTCGTGAAGAGCGCCACCAGCACCGCGTACATTGCGAAGCTGCCCGCGGCTTCACTGAGGTAGAGTTTCTGGTACTTCTGCTTGAGGGAAATGATCGTCAGGCCGCCGACAATCAGGGCTCCCAGGTGGAAATAGGGGAAGTTGTCGGCGCCGGCAGCCGCATACTCGGCGAAGCTGAAGGTTGCAGTGATCAGAACGACTATCGCGGTGAGAATCAGGGTGGAAAGCGTCTTTTTCATTTCGAGGTCCTCCTCGGTTTTTTTTGTTATTTGCCCTGTTATATAGAAAGGAGCGTGCCAGAATGAGGCATGACGACAAGATAATTTACAAGTTATTGATATGAATGAGAAATATTGCATGCTTCAGCCGGAATAGTTCGCCTGCGACGGCATCCGGAAGCCTTTATTTTTAAAAGAAACGTTCAACCGGGTGAACGAAACGATTAAAAAAATGAGAGAGGCCGGGGCCGGGGAGGCAGCGGCCTCGCACCGGCGCTTGCCGGTCAGTCTTTTCCGTCAGGCATTTTGAAAATACTTGTTTTGTTTCAGATCGGTCGGGGTAAGGGACATCAAAAAAAGGTGCATTTCTTTTGACGGCTTTGATCGGCCTGCAGCCGGTCAGCGGAAGGTATAACCGCTGAACCGGCTTTTCATTTGCGAAAACCCGGCCGGCCGTTGTTCAGAACCCCATCCAGCGGGTGTTTCGATCGAGAGGCTCGCGTCCGCTCGTCAGGGCGTTTGCCGGAAAGCCTTCATCGGGATAACCGATGGCAATGGCGATGATGATCTTCTTGCTGTCCGGTATCTGCAGAACCTCTCTCAAGACCTTCGGATACAGCACCCCCTGGTCTTCAACGCAGGTGCCGAGCCCGAAGTGAAGCGCTGCAAGACAAATGTTCTGCATGGCCGCGCCGAGGTCGAGCAGGGGCCCGGTGTCGCTCAGGGATTTGTCCGTCAGAAGAACAATGGCGGCGGGTGCGTCGAAGAAGCGGAAACCCCGTTCCATCCAGGCCGCCCTTTTCTTCTTGTCCTCCCTGGGGATGCCCATGAGGGTAAAGATCTTTTTTGCCAGCTCGATCTGGCGGGTCCGGTAGATACTTTCATTGGACCAGCTGACCACTTCGTGGTCCGGATGCATCGGCTCGTTGCGGTTCAGTTTTTCCACGATGGCCTCCCTCAGCCCGTTCAGAACGTCGCCCGTCACCACCACGAATTCCCATGGTTGGGTGTTCATGGCCGAGGGGGCCCGGACGCCGGCTTCGAGAATCCGGGTCAAGACGTCCTTTGAAACGGGATCGGTCTTGAAACCCCTGATGCTTTTTCTCCGATGAATTGCCTCCAAG
>DAOTMG010000054.1:0-11142 GCA_035450185.1 Syntrophales bacterium
CACACCGAGATCGGAACCGAGGAGCCTCTCTTTCTCGATGTTGAGCATCTTGGCGACATTGGGGCCGTGGATATCGACGTCGAGAAGACCGACTTTCTTGTTCTGAAGGGCCCATCCGTAGGAAAGATTGACGGCGACGGACGTTTTGCCCACGCCGCCCTTGCCGCTCATGACGATGATTTTCCGCTGAATTTGCGACATCTTCTGCTGAACCTTTTCATCCTGTGCGACTGCACGTTGTTCCTCTTCCATAATTTCTCCTTAACGGACCCTTTAATCCTGTGATGGGTTCCTTTGATTTATTTTCATTGATTTTTTGCCGCCATGACCTCGATTCTCCGCCAGATGGACACAATCTCCCGGCTGACGGCATTCGAAGATACTTCCACGAGGGGGCGGGTTTCGACAATCGAACGGCTGACCTCTTCGGAAAAGGGGATTTTGCCGACCACCTCAATGCCCCTTTCCCGGCACATCTTCTCGATATCCGCCGTGTTTTCGGGGTTGAGGTCGTGCTTGTTGATCACAACCGCTGTTTTGATACGGAAATGTCCTGCCAGTTCCGCCGCCCTGGACATGTCATGCATGCCTGAAAGCGTGGGTTCCGTTATGATCAGGGCCAGGTCCGTGTCCGAGAGGGAGGCGATGACGGGACAGCCGATCCCGGGAGGACCGTCAATGAGCACGTAGTCCAGGTTTTCCCTCTCGGCGATCTCTTTGGCCGCCTGCCGGACCTGGGAGACGAGTTTCCCGGAGTTTTCCTCGGCGATTCCCAGTCGAGCGTGAACGAAGGGTCCGTACGCCGTGTCCGAAAGAAACCATTCGCCTGAAAGATTCTCTTCCATCACCACGGCTTCGGCCGGGCAGATCCTTTCGCAGAGCCCGCAGCCCTCACAGGATATTTTATCCACGACAAAGTCGGGGCTGATGGCGTCGAACCTGCAGAGATCCACGCACTTCCCACACTCGATGCACTTTTCGAGATCAATCCTTGCCGTTTTTCCGCTTCGGAATTCGTGACGTTCTACGATGCGCGGATGCAGCAAAAGATGCAGGTCGGCCGCATCGACGTCGCAGTCGACCATGACCTTGTTTTTCGCCAGTGCGGCAAAGGACGCGGTGATAACGGTTTTACCCGTGCCGCCCTTGCCGCTGATGACCACGATCTGCCTCATGAATAACCTCTATTCTCGAAAACAACTCCCTGAACCGGGTTTTGTATTCTTTCTTCGCTTCGATGATGTTCATGCCCCGGGAGTAAAGCTCCGCGATTTCCCGGTCGTAGGGGATGCGCATGAGAATGGGAATTTTGTTTTGAAGGGCGTACTCATCCGTCCGGTCATCACCGATATCAGAACGGTTGATGATCAGTCCGAAGGGGATTCCGACCGTTTTCAGCATCTCAACGGCAAGTTTCAAATCATGAAGCCCGAAAGGGGTCGGTTCCGTCACGAGGATGCAGAAATCGGCTCCCTTGACCGATTCTATGACCGGGCAGGATGTCCCGGGGGGGGCGTCGATTATGACGGTCCGACCCGGGTCGATGAGTTTTTTAACCTTACGGATAAGAGGCGGGGCCATCGCCTCTCCGATATTGAGCTTCCCGTGGGCAAAGGCGACAGGGCCCGCCCATCCGGACTCGACGACACCGATCTCCCTTTCGACTTCCCGGATGGCGGCCTGAGGGCAGAGAATGTAGCAGGCCCCGCAGCTGTGACACAGGTTGGGGAAAACGAGGACCGAACCCTTGCTGGTGCCATCGGGAGCCGGGAGCACGACGATGCTGTTGAAAGCGCAGACCTCCTGGCATATCCCGCATTCATTGCATCGCTCCTCAATGATTTCAGGGATCGGGACGCATGCGGCTTTCCTGTCCTGTATTTCCGGTTTCAGGAAGATATGCGCATTGGGTTCTTCCACATCGCAATCTATGATCTGGACATTTTTCAGGGAAAGGGCCAGATTCACTGCGACCGTCGTTTTGCCCGTGCCCCCTTTGCCGCTGGCCACTGCGATGATCATCGGGTTTACTCCCGGATCATCTGGGTCCCGCACTCGGGGCAGTTCTGGGTATAGCAAGGGATCCCGGCCTGATGGGGTGTTTTCTTTCCGCAATTCGGGCAAAGGCAATTCCCGGCGGGTCCGGCACCCGGGCGATTTCCTCCCATTCTGCCTCCTCCGCGGCCTCGTCCCGCGCCCATTCCCTGTCCGCGGCCTCCGCCACCGCCTCTCCGTCCACGACCGCCACCGGGCGGTCCTGTTCCGTCTTTCAAAGGCATAAAAAACCTCCTAATCGTGTTTTCTAAAGAATTCATCCTGAACGGGATCGTTTCTTTGTAACCACTCGACCGGCGTGGCTGCATGTTCCTTCTCCTCGCTCATGTTGTGCTCGAGAATTTTTCTCAGGGATTCATCCGTCGCCGCGCCGATCCTCTCCTGGTCGTAATCGACGGCTTCCGGCTCCAGGTGCTCCGGATCGATCTTTTCGATCGGCCCGTAGAACGGCATGGAGTCTCGCCTTATCGTCTCCGCCCCATGCCCGCTTTGGAATCCACGCTGGGACCACCGGCCTTTGAGAGCCGGTTTTGCTTGTAATCCTCCAGGGCCTGTCGAACGGTGCCGCCGGCGCCGGTGAAAATGCTGATACCGGCCGCCTGCAATGTCTGGTAGGCATTGGGTCCCACATTGCCGGTGATCACGGCTTTCACGCCTTTCGATGCGACGAGCTGGCCGGCCTGGATTCCAGCACCCCCGGCGGCATCGAGACTGGGGTTTTTGACGGACTCGAAATCGAGGGTCTCCGGATCCACAACGATAAAATACATGCACCGGCCGAATCTGGGATCTACCTTGGAATCGAGGTCTTTACCTTCTGCTGTTACGCACACTTTCATTCCTTCACCTCCCCGTCATCATGGTGATGACCTTCTTCGCCTGCGTGATCACAGATGGATTTTTCTATTCCGTATCCTTTACCGGCTCCGGGCTTGCAGACGCTTTCGCCGCCCCGGAGAGTTCCTTTGAGAAGCTGATCAAGTACGTCATCGATTTTCCCGCTGACACCCACGACCGCCTGCATCCCCAGTTCTTCAAAGAACCCGGAGGCTCTCGGCCCCATGCCGCCGGCCAAGATACAGCAAACGCCTCTTTCATGGAGGAATCGCGGAATGAAGCCCGGAGCATGTCCGGGATTCGCAATGGTCTGCTTGTCTTTGATTCGACCGTTTTCGATCTCGACAATCGTAAAAGCCGGACATCTTCCGAAATGGGCGGACACAAATTCCCCATCCGTCGATATCGCAATTTTCATAACCGTCCCCTTTTACGGTCGCGACGGGGAGGGGGATCATCCCCCCGCCCATCCGCGCCTTGCTCGCTACTGTTTCTCTTCCTTCTCCAGAGATGCGATTCTCTTCTCGATCTCTTCAATCTCTTTCCTGAGAAACCCGGCTTCTTCATGAAGGATATCGATTTCTTCCTTCGCGGACATCTCAAGACCATAGGCCGGCCGTGCGTACGGCCCGGGGCCGAAACCGCCCCTCGCCCATCCGGGAAGGCCGGTGGCGTAATACCAGTTCCTCCACCCCCGGCCGCCGCCTCTGCCGCGGCCGAAGAAACCGAAACCCCGGCCTCTGCCCCATCCCCATGCGGGGTTCATGTAACCCGGCACGGAGTAGCCGGCGCAGAAGCCTGCCGCTCTTCCTGTCATGGGTCCCAATCCTGCGGGACCGGTTCCATCTCCTCTTGGCATTATAATCACCTCCAGTAACCAATGTTATAGACCCCATAGGGTCCCGGGGCCCCGGCATACGGCCCGGGACCGAAACCGACTCTCGCCCATCCGGGAAATCCGGTGGCGTAATACCTGTTCCTCCAGCCCCGGCCGCCGCCTCTGCCGCGGCCGAAATAACCGAACCCACGGCCGCCGCGGCCGAAGAAACCGAAACCCCGGCCTCTGCCCCACCCCCATGCGGGGTTCATGTAACCCGGCACGGAATAGCCGGCGCAGAAGCCTGCCGCTCTTCCTGTCATGGGTCCCAATCCTGCGGGACCGGTTCCGTCTCCTCTGGGCATATGAATCACCTCCTGTTCATTATTCGCCTGGACCGTTTTCACGATCCTTCATCAAAGTTATTTCCAGGTAGCGGTCGAAAAAAAACCGCCGTTATGTTACGCAGTTCGGGCACAATCCGTAGTACTGAATCAGGTGACCCGTGATCCTGAAATTGTGCTTCCGCGCCAGAGCCTCTTCTGTTTTCTTCAGAAGGGCGAGTTCCTCGTCCACGAAGTCCGTGTAATCAATAACTTTCCCGCATTTCTTGCACACCAGGTGGTGATGGTGGGCTTTGCCTTTGATCTCATCGGCAAGTTCATACCTGGCCCTTCCGTCACCGAAATCGAATTTGTAGACGAGCCCAAGTCTCACAAGCGTATCGAGAGTCCGGTAAACCGACGCAAGTCCAATCCCCGGACAGATCCGATAAACCCGCATAAAAATCTCTTCCACACTCAAGTGGTCATCCGCCCTGGAAAGAATATCAAGAATAGCTTCCCGGCCAACGGTCATCCGGTAGCCGAACCCCCTCATTTTACCGTGACACCACTGATATCTTCTGCGAAATTCATGTTTCATAAGAAATGCAAATGATAATCATTTTCATTTGTATGATAAGGCACCATACCCCGCTTGTCAAGTTTTTTATGCGCTCCTTCTTCGTGAATATACTTTATCCCACAAACGGAAAGGGCACCTGCAGGTGTTCCCTGCTGTGCCCTTTCTCAACTCAATCTTTATAAGTCGCGGGTTCAACGCTCGAGGGTCAGGTCTTGCCTTTTGCCTCCCTTCAATCTTTCTTCATAACCTTTACCATGATGCTCCTGCAGCACTCGGCGTTCTTGATGAGAAAAGCCTCGGGCCGCTCCTGTATGACGTATTGCCCGTTGGCCTCGATGATCAGATCGTCCTTCGTCAAACCGTCTTTTTTGTCGACAATCATGAACCGCCCGATGGGAATGCCCGCTTCTTTCAACACCGCCATGGCTCCACCTCCCGCTATAATTTATTTTCGTCCTTTTTGCCTGTTTCGTGTATGTCCACCTGAAGAGCAGCTAACGGCTCCTGCGAAGAGAACGTCACTTGCCACCCATCACAAGCCGCCGATTATTTCCTAGCACAGAATCAACCCGGTCCAGGTCACCCGGTCGCTTACCGGAAGCCCCGAAACGGGAACGCCGATCTTCTCGAGGGTCGAAAAGACGTCGATTCCCATGGCTTCCATGGATGGTCTTGCCTTGAAGGGGAACCGGCACCGGGTCTCACCTTGGGCGGCCACACATTCTTTGCAGAGTCTGCAGCAGCCGCCGATGAGCCCCGCGGCAAAATGAAGCCCTGCCTCAAAGGCCATCTTCTCACCCATGTTAACCAGTTCGTGGAGTTTCGTCGCCGGTGCGAAGACATCCTCCGGCAATTCGCTGCCGGACTGCACCGGCACGGCGGCCGAGACCTGGACGAGGATCGCCCGGGAATACCGCCTGAGGGCCCTGCGGAAATCCTCAACAGAGGGCAGATGAGGCGGGCACATCAAATTCCGGCCGTAGGTGTCGCAGAGCGGTATCTGGCACTTCAGCCGGACCCTCTCGTCGACCACGATTTTCTTCACGTCAATGAGCCGCACCTCACTCGCACCTTCTTCCGTCAACCTTCTGAGGATCTCCTTCAGGAGCCGGGTCCGCCCCCTGACAATATCTATTCCACGCTTTTTTTTCATCGTTCCCGTCTTAGCCACTGATCTCCACCGTGTAGCTGCTCCTGGTCAGCTTCTCGACACCCTTCCCGGTCATGACATAGGAGTCCTCCACCCCCACGATACCCTCACCGGGAAATGTGAACTTGGGTTCCAGGGCGAAGGTGATTCCGGGTTCGAGATTCCCCGTCCCGTTTCTTGTAAAAACGGGGGGTTCGTCGAGTTCGATCCCGATCCCGTGACCGCAGAAACCGGCTTTCTCCCTGCCGTAACCCATGAAATGATCCTTCAGCCCGTTCTCAGCGGCAATCCTCTCGGCCTCCATGTAAATCTCCCCCGTCGAGATACCGGGCCGGATCAAGTCTTCGAGGGCTTCAAGAATTTCAACAGATACCCGGAAGGCACGATGGTGCTTCTCCGCCAGTGTCCCCAGACAGAGTGTTCGTGTGATGTCCGCGTTATAGCCCCGGAGGGTCGCAGCCATATCAACGATGACGGGATCACCCCGCCTGATGATTCTGAATCCTGCACCTGCCGGAAGCGCGAGGCTTGTGCCCCGTCCGCCCTCCGTTGTGTCGACAAACGCCGGTTCCGCCGCATCGGGCCCTGATACGACGGGTCCCCAGTACATCTCGGCGTTGAAGGCCCGCATACGCACCAGACCCGGGTGACCCTTGACCCTTGCCGCCTTTTCTATCCCGGCGGCGAGTTCGACCTCCGTCATGCCTTCGTGCAGTATCCTTCTGGCCGTGGCCACCATGGTATCGGCCAGCATCGCCGCGTCGCGGACGATCGCGATTTCATATTCCGACTTGATCGCGCGGATGGCCTGGACGGCGGGGGAAATGTCGACGACACCTGCCGGCTTGAGAACAGCCTCGAGGCGGATATACTGGTTGACGGGCAGGACGTCGAGTTCCATTCCAAGCCGTTTCGGTGAACCGTAGCCGTAATCCGAAAACAGGGCGGCCAGGTCCTTCGGGCTTCGCGCGGGAACGACACGCTCAAGCGACGTCTCACCGGTGACGCGGTTGATGTTCTTGCGGACAAAGAGAATGGGCTCCCCGGTAGCCGGGATGAAGAGCCAGCCCTGGGGTACCGTGCCGGTGAAGTAGTATAGGTCGGCATTCTGCGCGATGAGGGCGCCGTCGATCCCTTCCGAGGCCATGTGTGCCTGCAGCGCCCCGGTTCGTCGGGCCAGTTCTTCTCTGGGCGTCTTTTCCACCGCTTTCACCCACCCACTCATCGGGAACAGGAACTTTTACATGCGAATTGAGATTTTCTCGGAAAACCCTTCTTGTCGAAGCGGAACGGTCGTAGCGCAGACCGGTCGAGCTGGAAGAGCGGGTTTTTTACGTCCGCAGGGAAGCAAGATCTGGAGCGGTCGAGAAAAATCTCTGCGCAGAAGAAGACCTGTTGCCATCGAATCAAAACTCGATTCCCGCCCGTTCCTTGATCCCTTTCGAATAATGATGCTTGATCTCTCTGACTTCGCTCACCGTATCCGCAAGGTCGATCAGCTGCTGAGGGGCATACCGGCCGGTGAGGACGACCGTGACCTTCTGGGGCTTGTTCCTGAGAATCTCGAGGACCTCATCGAGCGGCACGAGCTTGAAATCCACCGCGACGTTGAGTTCGTCCAGAATGACCAGGTCGAATTGAGACGAAGAAATCGCCTCCTTGGCCAGGCGAAGGCCGGCCCGGGCCAGGTCGATGTCGACCTGGGCGGGATTGTTCCGCATGACGAAGCTGTCCAAACCACAGAGGTGAATGGTGAATCCGGGGAGACTCTGTTCCGCCGCCAGGACCTCCCCGTATTTCCTCCCCTTCATAAACTGGATCATGCAGACTTTCTGCCCGTGGCCCAGCGCCCGGAGCGCCTGCCCCAGGGCCGCAGTGGTCTTCCCTTTGCCATCACCCGTGATGACCATGACGATGCCGCGGGAATGTCTGGCGAGGGTTTCCTCGATGGTATCCTTCGTCATGCTTCCTCCCGCCATAAAAGAGTCAAGGCGACCGGATTCAGGTCGAGGTTACAGGCACAATGGGACCGATACCCCCCCGTTCCCCGCTCAATGAAAGTGTGTGGGAGAAGTTTTTTCATTTTCCGGACCCCGGCCCCGTTTCCCTGGACCCCGTATGAGAAAGCCCGGAAGGCCAATCATGCCATCCCGGGCTTTTTCCCCTTCAGTCTGAGCAGATCGCCCGATTAAAGGCATCCTGCCATATACCGTTTGGCGATATCCTCCGCCACCGTATAGGGGTCGATCTCTTTTTTCATCAGCTTGTCGATCATCCCCTCCATCTCACCGCTCGCTACGAGCTTCATGAGGACCGGCTCGAGGATACTGGCCCGTATGGCCTCGTTCAGCTCAACGGCCGCTTTCCGGCGGAGACGGTTGCCGAGGAGGTCGTGATCGATGAGATGCTTGTAGTGTTCATCTATCCTGTCGCTGAGGTCACTGAGAGCCTTCTGAAATCCCACCGGTTCGAAGGCGTTTCCCACCTTCATGATCGGGGGTCTCCACCCTGCGGGGAAGGAAGAAGGCGGCGCCATGTCGAGCATCGCCATGAGTTCCCTCGTGAGCTTCGAGGAACCCTCACGGTCGGCCTTGTTCACCACGAAGATGTCGGCAATCTCCAGGATCCCCGCCTTGATGGCCTGGATTTCGTCACCCATCCCGGGGATGAGCACTACGAGCACCGTGTGGGAGTGATTGATGATGTCCACCTCCTGCTGGCCCGTCCCGACGGTTTCGACGATGATGACGTCTTTTCCCATGACATCGAGCACGTAGATGGCGTCGCCGACGGCCTTGGCAAGCCCGCCGAGGGCACCTCTCGTGGCGAGGCTTCTCACGAACACGCCGGGGTCCTCCGCGTGGCGCTGCATGCGGATGCGGTCACCGAGGATCGCCCCCCCCGTGAAGGGGCTCGTGGGGTCCACGGCCAGCACGCCGACGGTCTTGCCTTTTTTGCGAAAACAGTCAATCAGTCCGTCCGTCAGTGTGCTCTTCCCCGCACCGGGCGAACCCGTGATACCGATGACATGGGCCTTCCCCGTAAGAGGGAAGAGATGCTTGATGGTGATTTTCGCCTCGGCGATGTGGTCTTCCAGATTCCTGATCAGGCGGGAGGCGGCCCGCACATCCCCGCCTTTGATTTTCTTGGTTGTTTCCATTGAATTACCTTTTGTTATGCCCTTGGTTTCACATTGGAGTTGATCCAATCGATGATCGATTCCAGGGTTGCACCAGGTGTGAAGATTGCCTTGATCCCGGCGTCATACAGAATCTGGAAATCCTGGTCGGGAATGATTCCCCCGCCGATGACGGTGATATCGTCGGCTCCCTTTTCTTTCAGGAGCTTCGTCACCGCGGGATAGAGGTAGCGGTGTGCGCCCGACAGGCAGCTCAATCCCAGGAGATCCACGTCTTCCTGAAGGACCGCCGAAACGATCTGCTCGGGTGTCTGGTGACAGCCCGTATAGATCACCTCATAACCCGCATCGCGGAAACACCGCGACAGCACTCTCGCACCGCGATCATGACCGTCAAGACCCGGTTTTGCAACCATGACACGCAACTTTCTCTCAGCCATTTTAATCCCTCCTCAATCGTAGTCGTAGCGGGCTAGTAGAGGCCCGGATCGCGGTACTCGCCGTAAACTTCACGATAGACATCGCAGATCTCCTGCACGGAGCAGAGGTTCTTCACCGCCTCGATGCAGTAGGGCATGACATTGTCGCCCTTCTTGCAGGCCTGTCGGATATCATTCAGACACTTCTTGACGGCCTTGCTGTCCCTCTTTCGTCTGACGGCGTTCAGGCGATCGATCTGCTCGTTCTCGATCCGGTCGTCGATCTCCAGGAAGGGAATGGACTCCTTTTGTTCGCTGACGTATTTATTGACGCCGATCATGATCTTCTCGCCGGCATCGATCTGTCTCTGGTACTTGTATGACGCGTCGGAGATTTCGAGCTGCGGGAAACCCTTCTCGATGGCGGCAACCATCCCGCCCATCTCGTCGATCTTGTGGATGTAATCCCAGGCCTGCTGTTCCATCTCGTTGGTGAGCGCCTCGACGAAGTAGGAACCCGCCAGCGGGTCGATGGTGTTGGCGGCGCCGGTCTCGTCGGCGATGATCTGCTGCGTCCTCAAGGCAATCTGAACGGCAAAGTCGGAGGGCAGGCACCACACCTCGTCCAGGGAGTTGGTGTGCAGGGACTGCGTTCCGCCAAGAACAGCCGCCAGGGCCTCCGTCGCCGTCCGGACGACGTTGTTGTAGGGCTGCTGCGCCGTGAGCGAGCAACCCGCCGTCTGGGTGTGGAACCTCATCCACCAGGACCTTTCGTCTTTGGCCTTGTAGCGTTCTTTCATGGCCTTGGCCCAGATCCTTCGGGCGGCCCGCAGTTTGGCGATTTCCTCGAAGAAATCGATGTGGGAGTTGAAGAAGTGGGAGAGTCTCGGGGCAAAGGAATCGACGTCGAGCCCCTTGCGGCGGATCACGTCCTCGACGTACTCCATCCCGTCACGAAGCGTGAAGGCCAGTTCCTGAACGGCCGTGGAGCCGGCTTCACGGATGTGGTAGCCGGAAATCGAGATGGTGTTCCACCGGGGGACGTACTTGGTGCCGAATTCGACGGTGTCGCTGATGAGCTTGACGGAAGGCTCGGGCGGGCACATGAGCGTCTTCTGGGCGATGAATTCCTTGAGCATGTCGTTCTGGATGGTCCCGCCGATCTTGTCCAGAGAGATGCCCTGTATCTGGGCCGCCGCGCAGTACATGGCCCAGAGGATCGTTGCAGGCGGGTTGATCGTCATGGAGGTTGTGATCTTGTCCATGGGGACCCCCTTGGTCAGTACCATGAAATCCTCAAGGGTGTCGATGGCCACACCGCACTTCCCGCATTCCCCACGGGCCTTCGGGGAGTCGGTATCGTATCCCATGAGGGTCGGGAAGTCGAAGGCCGTGCTCAAACCCGTCTGGCCGTCCTTGAGGAGCTGGTGCCACCGCTTGTTGGTGTCCTCGGCGCTTCCGAAACCTGAGAACATCCGGAAGGTCCAGTACTTGCCGCGATACCCCGTCACCTGGTTACCGCGGAGAAATGGGAACTGCCCGGGATAGCTGATGTCCTTCTCGAAGTCCATGTGGGCGATGTCTTCGGGAGTGTAGAGTCTTTTGATGGGAAGGTCCGAAACAGTCGACCATTGATTATCCGGCTTCTGGTCAGCCCACTTCGACACGGTCTTCTTGACCTCGTCCTCCCACCTCTTTCTGAGCCGGCTAGATTGGTCCAGCAATTCTTTTGCGAAATACACGGTCTGCTCCCTCCTCGTTTAGTTTATTGATAGCATAAAATACACGTTACCTGTTCTTTGAAAAAGCAGAGAGCATC
>DAOTMG010000055.1:0-10836 GCA_035450185.1 Syntrophales bacterium
AAGTCCGCAGACGAACCCGCCCCATGGGCGTCTTCTCGGATCGAACCAGCATGGAAAGAATCCTCTATGCCATCTTTACCCATGAAAACCTGAAAGAAAATACCATGACCCCTTTCCTGATCATGACACATAACTCTTGACGTTACCCACACATCGGCCACACTTCAAAAAGGCTGAAAATTGCGGCATTTTGATATAAAGAATACGGGGGGATCGTGAGTTCGAAGTTGTAACTGCCGGGGGTGCCGTGGCCTTAAAAGTCCTGATCAACATCCTGATCCTGTGCAGCGTTGCGTTCTGCACGTCGCTCGTGATCGAAAGGTATTACGCCGGGAGGCTGAAAGGACCGACGGTGGCCCTGCTCTTCCTGGCGATCGGCGGCATCGCTCTGCGCCCCGGGGTCTTTCTCCACTCCCTCGCGGCACTCACGGCACCGGTGTCTCCGAAACAGCTGGGCGTCCTCCTGCTGGGGGGACTTCTGTCGGGGATCGTCATGTCGGGGGTCTGTATCTTTTTCAGATTGGTGCAGGCCGTTCTCATCAAGTGGATGTCCTGATCGCATCTCGAGGAGGTATGAGCCAATGGACAGGGAGTTGAGAGACAGGTTCACGGGGCTGTGGCGTCGTTTCTTCGACGGGGCCGATCTGCCCGTCGCTTATTTCTACGGGAGCGGGGACGAAAAGAGAACCCGGCGGAAGCCCCCCGACGGTCACCGCTGCGTCGTCGCCGATATCTTGAGAGCCCTCCGGGGGAAAACCGTCGTTCTCGATGCGGACACCATCGGATGCGAGGGCGGCCGGCGATATTTCGGGTTCACCAGGGCCCCGAGACCTCACTTCGAGCATTTCCTCTCCTACGGCATCCCCGGGACGGTCGAGGGCGAACGGTACAAGAAAACGCCGGAGCTGGTGAAGTCCGTCATGAAACACCTTCCGAATTTCAGGGCGCCGGGGAAAACCATCGTCTTCAAGCGGTGGGATACCCTCGACGACGGGGACGAGCCGGAAGCCGTCGTCTTCTTCGCCCGCCCCGATGTCCTGGCCGGATTGTTCACTCTCGCTAATTTCGACGAAGCCGTTCAGAACGCCGTCTATGCGCCCTTCGGCTCCGGATGCGGGACCATCGTTTCGTACCCCCACCTGGAAAAGGATCTCGAGAACCCGAGAGCCGTTCTGGGCATGTTTGACGTCTCCGCACGGCCCTGCGTCCCGACGGACGTGCTCACCTTTTCCGTGCCCATGAAGCGCTTCATCCGCATGATCGGCAACATGGAGGAGAGTTTCCTCATCACCCCCTCGTGGCGCAAGGTGCTGAAAAGGATCCGGTCGGTCCACAGGGAATCTTGAGCATCGCAACGACACCTGCCCGCGCGGCGGTACGACCCGTGACACCGAAAGAAAAGGGGTTCCTGCCGGAGGAACCCCGGTCTATTCATGAGAGAGGCCGGCTCAGGGGACGGACAGCATCCGGCGGCTCAAACCGGGCGGCGTTTTTCCCTCACCTCCTGGCATTCAACGCAGAGCTGAGCCGTCGGCCTGACCTGCAGGCGCTTCTCCGAGATCTCACCGTCACAATCCAGACAGATACCGTAACTTCCCTCCTCGAGACGCTCCAGGGCTTCGAAGAGTTCCGCCACCTGTACATCATCCCTGGCCTTGAAAAGGAGGTTCAGACTCAACTCGTATTCGGCTGCGGCCTGATCGATGATCTCCACGGGTTTTTCACTGCTGTTTCCCAAGGCTCCGCGACCCGATCCGCCGACCTTCTCCATCAGTTTTTTCTCGATAATCTTCTTGAAAAATTCCCTTTTTTTCAGATTCAAGAAAACGCCTCCCATCACAAAAGGGCATCGAACCTTCTCGCCCGAAGAAATATCCTAATCTCCTGGAGGGGTTTGACGTTGACGGCGGCCATACCTTTTTCACCTTCCGTGACCTCGAAGGTCACGGGCTGACCTTCCCGAAGCGTCCTGAACCCTCCGGCCCGAATGGCGCTGTAATGGTCAAAGAGATCCCCCCGCCGTCTTTCTCAATGAAACCGTAACCCTTCTTCTCGTTGAACCATTTCACCGTACCCTGAGACATACGGAACACTCCTTTCTCCTTTCTTTTTTCTCCTCGCGCAGACGGGGTTTGCCTGAAAATCCTCAGTTTCAAAAATAAAAAAAGACTTCGAGGAAGTCTTCATCCCGGCAGAGAGGGCCTTCTGGCGTGCGGCCCGAGTGCGCTGATATAAAGAAAAAGAGGAAAAATGTCAATATCTGATTATAACAAAAAAATATCAGTTAAAACCTGTCGGAAGTCTTTCAGTCGAATACACGGGATGACGCGAAAATAAATAAAATAATCATAATGATACCGAGTTGTTGCGATGATTGCGGATCCCGATCCAGGTGAGAAGAGCCAGAGCCGACAGAACCAGCACAATACCCCATATTTCCGAAGAAGAGGGCCTTTCCCCGAGCTCGACCGACGCCGAGATAACGCCGATGACCGGTGTGGCAAGCGTTCCCATACCGGCCATCCCGGCAGGCAGTTCACGAAGGGCAAGAAACCAGAGAAGGTGGGCAATGGCACTCGTGAACACGATGTTATAGGCAAGGGCGGCGGTAAAGTAGGGGGTCCACTGAATGGGCGGAGAGTGTACCGCAAAAGCGATGATCGCAAGCGGCACGGCGCCGAAAAACATCTGCCAGGCCGTCAACGAAACGAGATCAATGGTCCCTCGCCTTCGCATGATCTTGAGCGTGATGGCGCTTCCGGCCCAGGTCAGCCCTCCGAGAATGGCCAGGATCTTGCTCATGGGTGTCCCGGCGTGACGCCAGGGCTCCAGGATGACGGCAAGACCCGAGAAGGCCATGAGCACGGCAAGCCACTGCAGGCCGCGGATGCGTTCGGCAAGAATGGGCCAGGCGAGCAGCAGCACCCAGAAGGGCATGGTGTAGACCAGTACAGCCGTTTTCCCCGCAGCGCCGCTCTCCAGCGCCCACGTGGAGAACCCGACGGATCCCGTGGTTGTCAAAAGTCCCAGCAGGAGGGTCATCGGCACGTCCCGGGGACGAAGGCCCTGCCCCCGGTACAAAAGAAGAAGAAACAGGCACAGCGACCCGAAAACGCTTCGAAGGGCGGAAAAATCGAAGGCCCCGGCGAAACGCAGGGCCTCCTTGACAATCACCCAGTTGTACCCCCAGATGAGCGCCATACCCGCCAGCGCCCAGAGGGCGGGCTTTATGGACTTGTTCGCGTCCTTCACAACACCGTTACTTCGACTCTGCACAGGGGATCAAGACGGCGCGGGAAGAGCACCGCTTACCTCTTGCGCTTCACCTGTGTCTTTCTGAGTTCCGCCTCCTTCTCCTTGATCTCCGTAAGGCCCCGGCGCAGCTCGGCCCACCCGTACCAGAAGGCATAGTCCGGATTGGCGTGGAATGTGCCCATGAAGGTTCTCATCCGGTATTCCGAGAACATCAGGTAGAGGTTCTGCTCGATCGATGTCGGCGCTTCATGAAATGCCAGTAAATCGGGGAATCTGTACGCGTACTCTTTCGGCTGCTTGAGGATCCCGTCCCGGTAAAGACCGGCAACGATACGGATCGCCTCCGCCATCATCGCATCCGCCTCGCGGATCATCCGATCGCCCTTGTCGAGTTCACCTCCGGCGAAACGGCCGGAGTGACACTGCCTGCAGGCGGCGAACATCCGGTCCCGCTCCTGCTGCCAGTCTTCCTGTGTCAGTCTCACCACATCGGCCGCCTTGATCGCATCGAGACGCGCCGTCGGCTTTCCCTGGGGGTCGAGAACGCCGAGCCCCTGGAGAATCGTCACCCGGTCCGCCGACCACTTTTTGTCCTCGGGCAGCGGAAGCCTCACGGCCAGGAACCCCCAGGCGGTACGCACGGCATGGTTCCCTCCCTGCATGTGGCAGGTCTGGCACTTCGGGGCGGAGACGGAATCGGGCAGCACGCCGCTCTGCTTGAGGAGGTAGCGCACCCCGTGTTTCGACGCCGAATACATCTCCCACTGGGGGTGATCGAACCCCATGTGGCAGGTCCGGCAGGCCTGCGGCTCCCTCGCTTCCTTGAGCGAGAAGATGTGCCTCGTGTGGCAGGCGTCGCAGGACGCATTCCCGAACCCGCCCCCCTGTCTGCGGAGTTCCCGGATTTCCCCATCGGTCTTGAGGCCCAGTTTGTGGCATCCGCCGCAACCCTTCATGCCCTCCATCAGGGCCATCGGCTGCCGGTGCGCCGCGGGCATGGCCTTCATGGCCGCCCAGGCCTTGGCATGCTTGCCCTCCCTGAACTGCTTCGCCGGTGCGCCGTGGCACTTCGCGCAGGTATCGATCGTGGGGATGAGGGCCTTTTCCGTGTCCGCTGCCGAACGGTGGGCATCGCCGTGACAGACCGTGCAGCTGACCGTGCTCGCGCTGTGCCTGCTCAGCTTCCAGTCCGAGACGATGTTCGGGGTTACTGCGGAGTGGCAGGTGACGCAATCCTGGATTTGATTTTCCTTGGCCTCCACGGGGTACCGGGCGGCAACCCACTGACGCCATCCGCCCTTCAGCACATAGACCCTGGAAAAACCCAGCTCTTTCAATTCCGTCGCCACCCGGGCGCCCGTTTCCTCGCCGGGTCAGGCTCAGTAGAGGACGTAGATCCTGTTTCTGTCGTTGACCTTCGCCCAGGACTTCACGGCTTCCTCTTTCAGGTGGGAGGCGCCGGGAATCTTGGAGTCGCTGGACTCCCACTGCTTCTCCAGACGCACATCCAGAATGACCAGATCGGATTTCCCGAGATGGGTTTTGAGTTCTTCCTTGGTCATCCGGGGGATGTCTTCATAGGGTACAGGCTGGGAAAAGCCCCGATCCCCGAGGAGGGGAAAAAGGATCAGCGACAGGCCCATGACGAAGATCCCCAGATACCTCATGAGTTCCTCCTTTCATGTGCATCCACTGCGGTGAAAGGGCTCGTTCGGAGGGGCGGGTGCCTCATCTCTTCAATTTCACGACGATGAAAGGCCAGTGGAGTTCGCAGGGCACCCCCATGCGGAGCCAGGCGCTCCGCCGGTCCAGTTCCTCGTTCATGAGGTCCCTGACGGTCGTCAGGGCGCCGTCATCGCGAGACACCTCGGTGTAGACGCTCACCTCCACGAGGGACTCGATGGGTTCCCCGACCTCATCGCGGAAGAACTGCTCGGCTTCTTCGACGATGTCGGCGGCAATGATGCAATGATTGATCCGGTAACACTGCATGGTCGCCCCCTGAAATTTTTTCTGGATCATAACACAAAACCGTTCAGCGCGAACAGAAGAAAATCCGTACGGGCCCGGGGCGAGAGCGCTGATTTCACCCTTGATGTTTTCCTCCCATGTGGTAGAGAAATCTCCTCGACCCCCGAAGGGGCGGGAATGACACCCTGAAGGGAAGCCATGAAAGGACCCCGGGGAAAAATCCCCAAGAAGGACTGGTTCGACTGGCGATGGCAGATGCGAAACCGGATCCGGACACTGCCGCGGCTCGCCCGGTTTTCGGGAAATCCGCCGGGGAGCACAGCAGCCCTTCGCACCGTCGTCGAGCGTCACCCCTTCGGTGTCACGCCTTACTACGGGTCGCTGATGGAGTGGGACGACGAAGGCGACCCTCTGAGACGACAGTGCTTTCCCGACACGCGGGAGCTGGAGGTCCTGCCCGGCGACGCCGACGATCCGCTGGGTGAGAGGGCACAGACCCCCGTGCCGGGCCTCATCCACCGCTACCGCGACCGTTGCCTGATCCTCGTCACGAACCGATGCGCCACCTACTGCCGACACTGCAACCGGAGACGCCTGTGGACGGAGCCCCCGTTTATCCCGACGCCCGGAAGGACCCGGCGACAGGTGGATTACATCTCGGCGAACCGCAGCATCCGGGAGGTCATCCTCTCGGGCGGCGACCCCCTGATCCTCGAGGACGAGGTGATCGACGGGCTGCTCAAGCCCTTGAGAACGATACCTCACGTCGAAGTGATTCGCATCGGAAGCCGGACACCCGTGGTGCTTCCCATGAGAATCACGGGCCCTCTGTGCAGGATATTGAAAAGACATCGACCCCTGTGGTTCCTCACGCAGTTCAACCATCCCCGCGAAATCACGCCCGAGTCGGCCCGGGCCTGCGAAAGGCTGCTCGAGGCGGGTGTGCCGGTCTCCAACCAGTCCGTTCTCCTCCGGGGAATCAACGATTCCTTCGAGACGATGCGCGATCTCGTCCACGGTCTCCAGCGGATTTCCGTGAGGCCCTATTATCTCTTCCAGTGCGAGCCCGTGAGCGGAACGGCCCATTTCCGGGTAGAGATCTCCCGGGGCAGGGAGATTGCGGAAGGACTGTGGAAGACGACGGCCGGCATCTGCCTTCCCCGGTATGTCGCCGACCGGCCGGGCAGTCCGGGCAAGGTCCCCCTCCTGCCATGACCCCCGCTTCCCGGCGGCCCGGTTCTTTCCACGAATCTCCTTTTGACTTACATTTCAGAATATAATAAAAGTGCAATCTGCCGCGGATCAAGAATGTGAACGCCCACCGGCACGGACAAATCCAAGGGAGGTGACCCTTCCATGTACACGGCAAGCGATCTGAGAAAAGGCCTGAGAATCATGCTCGATGACGATCCCTATATCGTCGTCGATTTCCAGTTCGTCAAGCCGGGAAAGGGCCAGTCGCTCTATCGCTGCAAGTTGCGCAACCTGCTCGCGGGGACGATCGTCGACCGTACCTTCCGGGAAGTCGACACCTTCAAGCCGGCCGACACGCAGGAAAAGACCATGCAGTTCCTCTATAAGGAAGGGGACCGCTACAACTTTATGGACACGGAGAGCTACGAGCAGATCCACCTCCTGGAGGAACAGATCGGCGACGGGAAGAACTTTCTCATCGAGAACATGGAGGTCAAGATTCTGCTCTTTCGTGACCGACCCATCGACATCACCCTCCCGAATTTCGTGGACCTCGTCGTGGCCGAGGCGCCTCCCTGGATCAAAGGCGACACGGTCTCGGGAAATTACAAGCCCGTCATTCTCGAAACGGGCTACAAGGTCAGCGTGCCCCCTTTCATCGAACAGGGTGAGAAGATCCGCATCGACACCCGCAGCGGGGAATACCTCACCCGCGTCAAGGAATAATCTCCGGGACTCTCTCGCCGATGAATTCGGACTGGAAACTATCGAGGCGGAAGAACGCCCTCGGGAGCCGCGCCTCCCTGATCCGGGCCCTCCGCGAATTCTTTTTCTCCCGGCAATACCTCGAGGTCGAAACGCCGCACCGGATCCCCGCACCCGTGCCGGAAGCTCACATCGACGCCTTCCCGTCGGGCGACTGGTTTCTGCATACCTCCCCCGAGGTCTGCATGAAACGGATGCTCGCCGCGGGATACCCCAGGCTGTTCCAGATCTGCCGGTGTTTTCGCCGGAACGAACGGGGGGATCGTCACCTGCCGGAGTTCACGCTGCTGGAGTGGTACCGGAGGGGAATCGATTACCGGGACCTGATGGAGGAGTGCGAGGATCTTTTTCTCTTTCTCGCCGGGCAGTTGAGAGGGGAGGCGACGCTTGCGTACCGCGGGGAGAGGGTCGATCTTCAAAAACCGTGGCAGCGCCTTTCCGTCCGCGAGGCCTTTGACCGCTTCGCTCCCCTTTCCGTGGAGGCCTCCCTCCGGGAGGATCGCTTCGACGAGATCCTGGCCCGCGACATCGAACCGATGCTGGGGCGTGGGAAACCGACCTTTCTCTGCGACTACCCCGCGGCTCTCGGGGCGCTCGCAAGAACAAAAAAGGATGACGGGAGGGTCGCCGAACGGTTCGAGATCTATCTCTTCGGCCTGGAAATCGCGAACGGCTTCTCGGAACTCAGAGACCCCGAGGAACAGCGCAGGCGATTCGAAGGGGACAACCGGAAGCGCGTGTCGGCGGGGAAAGACCCCTTCCCCCTGCCGGAGAAATTTCTCGAGAGCCTCCGGCATCTGCCGGATTCGGCGGGCATCGCTCTGGGCGTCGACCGCCTCGCGATGATCTTCTGCGACGCCTCTGCCATCGACGAGGTCGTCGCCTTCACGCCGGAAGAACTGTAAATCATTCTCCAAGAGTCGATCCGCATTTTTCCATCAGTCAGGCAAAAAGCGGTCATCGGACCCTGACGGTTGATTTTGCTTGTGTTATCTTTACGTTAAATCCGTAATCACAGAGGATAAAATGGCCGGGACACAGATTCAACTGTCGGAGGAACAGAGATGGGCCCTGAAGGAAAGCGCAGCAGCCCGAGGGGAATCCATGGCCGACGTTATCCGGCATGCCGTAGACGGGGTGATCCGATCGGGCAGCACCGTGCCCGCCGATGAGAGAAGAAGACGGGCCTTTGACATCGCAGGAAAATTTAAGTCCGGAAAGCGGGATATTTCGAAGCGCCACGATGACTATCTTGCAGAGGCGTACCGCAAATGAGGGTGTTTATCGACACATCGGCGTTTTACGCCCTCCTGGATCGTGATAACGGCAACCACGCAAAGGCCCACAACGCCTGGTCCGGGATCCCGGACGCCGAGACCCATGCCGTCACGAGCAGATGTGCCCTTGTGGAAACCGTCGCGCTTCTGGAGAGACGTCTCGGACCGGAGGCGGTAAGAGGATTCGAAGAAGCGATCGTACCCGCGCTCCATGTGGAATATGTCACCGCCGATCTGCGCCGCAAAGGAATTAACGCGTCTTTTGTCTTTGACTCCCGTTTCAAGGAGCAGTGCTTCCGCCTGCTCCCCTGATGCCGCCTTTTCCGCGCAAATCGCTCCCGTCGATACTCCCGGCCGATCCCTGCAATCAGCCGTTATTCAAGGCCCGAGCGTCTATCACCAAAAACGCCTGACGCTCAATCCAAGCACCCGCGCGGGGTGCGACAGAGGTTGTGATCAAGTGGTGTCCTGTTTACTGGTTTCAATCCACGCACCCGCGCGAGGGGCGACACCATAACACGGGATTTTTTTTCAGGAGGGCGAAGTTTCAATCCACGCCCCCGCGCGAGGGGCGACATCCACTTCGCCGCCAGGCCACGCTTTCCAGTCGTCGTTTCAATCCACGCCCCCGCGCGAGGGGCGACGCAAGCAATTTTACCATAACCGGCAAGTGGCATGTTTCAATCCACGCCCCCGCGCGAGGGGCGACCCGCCAGAGCCGGGCAGTACGACGAGGCGCACGCGTTTCAATCCACGCCCCCGCGCGAGGGGCGACTCGTTTTTCAAGCCCGCCACATGACCCCAGCCCGGTTTCAATCCACGCCCCCGCGCGAGGGGCGACTGCCATTGGGCCTGAGTCTTCAGGTGGTCCTCAGGTTTCAATCCACGCCCCCGCGCGAGGGGCGACATTGCATCGACTATGCAGATGAGGTCATTGATATGTTTCAATCCACGCCCCCGCGCGAGGGGCGACCCCAGGGTGACGAAATCGACATGGGGCACGGTAAGTTTCAATCCACGCCCCCGCGCGAGGGGCGACCAGACACCAGATGAACGATGGTCTGCAAACCGAGTTTCAATCCACGCCCCCGCGCGAGGGGCGACACGAAGCGGTTGTTTTCGATCCTACAGATGTTACGTTTCAATCCACGCCCCCGCGCGAGGGGCGACACGAAGGAAATAACGGCGTGAGCCGCATCATCATGTTTCAATCCACGCCCCCGCGCGAGGGGCGACGCTTAATCCCGTCAATTTCAACGTCCATGTCTCGTTTCAATCCACGCCCCCGCGCGAGGGGCGACGTGATCCTCCGTCCATGGCCGTGACGGTAGCACCGGGTTTCAATCCACGCCCCCGCGCGAGGGGCGACCCAGGGTCTTGCGGTTTCCGCGCATCAGATCGCGTTTCAATCCACGCCCCCGCGCGAGGGGCGACGTCTGTAAAATTTATATAAGGCACCCGTTGACAGTTTCAATCCACGCCCCCGCGCGAGGGGCGACATCCATTGCATTTCAATTACAGGGCAAAATCACGGTTTCAATCCACGCCCCCGCGCGAGGGGCGACTGGGTGATCCTGACCACGTTTACCCGGACAATACGTTTCAATCCACGCCCCCGCGCGAGGGGCGACCGTAAAAATCCAAACTATTGAAGTCGTTACATTATCCAAACGAAATCCGCGCACCATCATAAAAATCATGATGATCTCGTTTGCCTTTCTCCCCAGCCCCTCCACAAGTCCTGTAAATTCCGTATGTTCTATTCCGCGCGAAGCCACCGGGAAAATTCTGTCCGCTTGTGGTTCGCGTTTCGCCTCATACAATCAGCGGCCCCTCTTGATCGACCGTCTTTTTTGCTCCGACATGCTCCACGCGTCGTTTCCAGTTCGCGCCGAGATAGTAAAAACGCAGGCTGTCCTTTTCTTCATTGATCTCCTTGATTAGTCTTTGCTTCAGCACCGCCCACTGAGCCGGATCCACGATGCACTCAAAAACAGAGTATTGCACCCTCTGTCCGTAATCCTTGCAGGCTTTTGCGACGCGGCGCAGTCTTCTGGCTCCAGTCTCGTCATCAAGGGCCACATCATAGCTGACAAGCACAAACATGCGACCGCCTCCATAGTCCAGGTCATTTCCAAATAAACGGGGGATACCCGTCCAACTCTCCCCGCAGGTGCCTTGCAAGCAGGAGCGACTGCATGAAGAAAAGAATGCCGATCGTCATCTTCTCGCCTATGAAAGGATGCAGAATTTCCTCGCGCTTCCTTTCCTGATAGGCAACCAGCAGAGTTTTTCGGGCATCGTCGGACATGGTCACGGCACCGGCTTCGGATCTTCTGAAGTCGGCCTCGTCTACTTTCCTCAAGTTAATCAG
>DAOTMG010000056.1:0-9862 GCA_035450185.1 Syntrophales bacterium
ATGAGCTTGTACGTCGATCCCGGCGGGTACTGGCCGCTGATCGCCTTGTTCTCCATGGGATGGAGCGGGCTCCGGGTGAGCTTTTCCCAGTTCTCCGGCGTGATGCCCCGGTTGAAGAGGTTCGGGTCGAAGCCGGGCTTGCTCACCATGGCGAGGATCGAACCGTCCCGGGGGTTGATGGCGATGACAGAGCCGGCCTTCCCCTCCAGAGCGTTCCAGGCGGTCCGCTGGAGGACCGAATCGAGGGTCAGCACGACCCGGTACCCGATGGTGGGCTCCACACGGCCCAGCGTGCGGATCTTCTTGCCGACGACGTTGACTTCGATCTGCTCGCCGCCGTTTTTCCCGCGGATTTTCGGATCGAGGTACCGTTCGATGCCGTACTTCCCGACGATATCCCCGGATTTGAGAACATCGCTCCCTTCCCGTTCGAGATCGCTGCGGCTGACTTCTCCGGTGTAGCCGATGACATGGGCCATCGACTCCCCGAAGAAGTACTCCCGCACGGGCATCACGTCGATAATCACACCGGGCAGTTCGAGGGCGTGGGTTTCCACGAGGGCCAGCTTCTCGCGGCTGATGTTCCGGTCCAACCGGTAGGTCATGAGGGGCCTCTTCGCCTCCAGGAGCTGCGAGTAGTCCTCGGAAAGATCCAGCTGCTGTTTGCCGTAGAGGCCCTCGAGCGTCTCGATGACGCCCCGGACATTCTTCGCATCCTCGGGATAGATGATCACGTCGAAGGAGGGACGGTTATCGACGAGGACGACGCCGCGGGAATCGAGGATGATGCCTCGAAGGGCCTTGATCTCCCGGAGGCGGACCCGGTTGTTCTCCGACCGGACCCGCAGCTCCTGACCCTGGATGACCTGGAGATACCACAGGCGGACCACGATCAGCGACACGGCAATAAGGACCAGCCAGAAGAGGACCCGGAAACGGTTCCGGTACTCTCTCGGGTCATAGGGATTCAGTCGATCGTCGATCTCCGGCATCGAATAAAACCTCAAGGTAGTTGAACCCCGCAAAGATCGCCGGGCTCAGAACGCCGGCCACGAGGGCCTGCGGCAAGAAGACCCTGTAGAGGTTGTAGCTCATATTGACGTCAAAAACGGACTTATAGAGGGCCACGATGTACAGCCCCTCGAAGAGGACGCAGCCGAAGGTGAAAACCATAACAAATAACATCCGCTCGCTGTAGATCCGGTCCGTCAGAGCCCGCGTGAGGAAGAAAACCACCACGTAGAAAAAGGTGTAGAGACCCGTCACGGCGCCCGAGAGGCAGTCGAAGAGAAAGCCCGTGATCATGGCAAAGAAGGCGCCCCTTATCTGCTCGAAGTGAAAGCCGGCAAATACGACGAGGATGAGAGACAATTCGAGACCGATCTTTCCCGCGAAGAGAAGATCGACCAGGGTCCTCTGAAGGATGATGACCGCAAAGGCCAGGAGCGGGGTCAGAAGATAGAAGATCATTTCTTTCTCTCCTTGGCCCGTTCGGGGATGAGGACGAGCACCTCCTCCAGCTTCGTAATATCCGCGGCGGGTGCCACTTCCACATGCTGGAAGAGCCCTTTTTCCCCTTTTTCCGCCGCGACGACCGTGCCGAGGATCAGCCCCTTGGGGAAAATCCCCCCCAGCCCCGACGTGACCACCGTGTCGCCTGCCTTCACCTCGTCGGTGCGCTGGACGTATTTGAGGCGGGCGAGCCGCTGACCGCCGCCCTGCATGATCCCCTGCGCGCGGCTGCCCTGGACGATGGCGTCGATGTTGCTGTTGTAATCCGTGACCAGGAGGACCCGGGAGACATTCCAGGAGGATTCGATCACGCGCCCCACGATCCCCTGGTGCGTCACCACCGGCAGGCTCGCGCTGAGGCCTTCATCGGTTCCCTTGTCGATGATAATGGTCTTGAAGAGAGAGGACCTTTCGTGGCTGACGACCCTGGCCGCCACGGCGGAATAGATGATCGTCTCCTCCAGAGACAGGAGTTTCTTCAGGCGGCCGACCTCGTAGTACATTTCCCGGTAGGAGTTGATCTCGTTCTGCTGCTCGGCGATCTTCTTCCGGAGATTCCGGTTTTCGCTCTCGATGCCCACGAGGAAAAGGTAGCGGTCCCAGACCTCCTTGATCCCCTGAGAGGCCGAAAGAATCCCTCTTTCAACAGGCGAGGCCGCCTCCATGACCACTTTTTTGAAAAAGCCGACCTGACCCGGCCGCTTCAGATGATAGGAGAGAAGAACCAGAGAGGCGATAATGCAGACAAAGGCAATGGCGAGTCCCTGATATTTTCTAGAAAAAAGCATTTCTGAATGGAACCCGATCCGGTGATGGTATGGTCAGTGGGCCCGCCGGCAGGGTGTTCTGCAAGGAAGGTGTCCTTTTTTCACCGGGTTTTCCCGCGCACCCGCGCGCCGGGCCGGATGCACGCAGCGAAACCGCCTAAAGCTGGATAGCCACTTCTTTCAACAGGTCGATTTCATCGAGAACGACACCGGACCCCCGGGCCACGGTCGACAGCGGGTCATCGGCGATGGTGATGGGAAGATTCGTCTCCTCCCGCAGCAGTTTGTCGATCCCCTTCAAGAGCGCGCCGCCCCCCATCAGAACGATTCCCCTGTCCACGATATCGGCCGCCAGTTCCGGGGGCATCTGCTCCAGGGCGTCCTTGATGGTCTCCACGATGATGCTGATGGGCTCCGCCAGCGCTTCCCGGGCCTCCTCGGAGTTGAGCTCCACAATCTTGGGGATGCCCGATATCAGGTCCCGACCCTTGACCTCCACGGTCCTCATCTCGTCTTCGGGGTAGGCGCAACCGATGGCGATCTTGATCATTTCCCCCGTTTTTTCACCGATCAGCAAACTGTATTTTCTCTTCAGGTATTGAACAATGCCCTCGTCCATCCGGTCCCCGGCCACGCGAACGGACTTGGAATAGACGATGCCGGACAGGGAAATGACGGCCACCTCGGTGGTCCCTCCGCCGATGTCCACCACCATGGAACTCACGGGCTCGCGAATCGGAAGACCCGAGCCGATGGCGGCCGCCATCGGCTCCTCGATGAGATAGACCTCCCGGGCCCCCGCGGACTCCGCCGTTTCCTTGACGGCCCTGCGCTCCACCTGCGTGACGCCGGAAGGAATGGAGATGATGATCCTCGGGCGGATCAGGGTTCTTCGATTGTGCACCTGCCGGATGAAATGCCGGAGCATCGCCTCGGTGACGTCGAAATCGGCGATCACACCGCCTTTCATGGGCCGGATGGCCTCGATGTTCCCGGGCGTCTTGCCCAGCATCTTCTTGGCCTCGGCGCCGACGGCCAGGACCTTCTTCATTCCCCTGGAATCCCTGTGCACGGCGACCACCGAGGGCTCGCTGAGCACGATGCCCCTGCCCTTGACGTACACGAGCGTGTTGGCGGTGCCCAGATCGACGGCCAGGTCATTGGAAAATTTCCCCAGAATGAAATCAAATAACACGGTCCCCTGTCCTCCTCAAGAAAGCGTGACCCCGTACACCCGCACGGTTCTGATCTCCGGATGGCGACTTATACAGTATTTAACCCCCCGAATCAATCATTTTTCTTAAAAATTGTTGCAATTTGCGTGCAACTATAATAGAAATCCTGCGATCAACATCCCGGGGTTTTTGGCCGTGCTCCAGTTCATGAGAAAACACGCCCGAAGCTGGATCATGAAGGTCCTGCTCGGGCTCATTATCGTCGTCTTCGTGTTCTACTTCGGATCGCTTCGATGGAGCCGGGAGGCGGAGTCCGTTGCCGAGGTCGACGGGAAATACATCACCTACACGGAATACCGCCGGGAATTACAGAACGCGTTGGACATGTATCGCCAGACCTTCGGGGGAAACATCCCCGAGGAGATGATGAAGAGCCTCAACCTCAAGGAGCGGGTGCTGGACGGTCTCATAAACCAGGCTGTCCTTCTCAACATCGCCGAGCGGATGGAAATCAACACCAGCGACGAGGAAGTTCAGCGGCACATCTCCACCTATCCTGCCTTCCAGAGAAACGGTGTCTTCGACGAGCGCCTCTACCAGCAGACCCTGAAACGCAACCGGATCTCTCCCGAGGATTTCGAGGCCTCGCAGCGCACGGGGCTTCGGATCATCAAACTCGAGCGCCTGATCCGAGAAGGAGCCAAGGTGTCCGACCAGGAGGCCTATGAGGCCTTCCGGATTCAGAATGAAAAGATCAACCTGGATGTCTACAGACTTCCCGTCCGGAACTGCCGCAAGGAGGTGCGGCCCACGGAAAAGGACCTCGAAGCGTATCGGACGGAAAACGCCGAGTCGCTCCGTGTTCCCGAGCAGGTCCAGATCCGTTACCTCGCCTTTCCGGCCGAGGACTACGCCGGAAAGGTTCAGGTATCGCAGGACGAGGTGAAGGCCCATTACGAGAGACTCAAGGAAGGCATGGCGAGATCCAGGGGGAGTGCCCCGCCATTGTCCCAGGTGCAGGACAAGATCGTCCGGGAGTTGAGGATGGCCCGGGCCATGACCACCGCCGCCGATGCGGCCAAGAAGGCCCACGACATCATCTACCAGGAGGAGAATTTCGACGAATACGCGAAAAAAAACGGCCTCAGGGTTCACACGACGGGTTTCTTCCCGGGGGGAAACCTGCCGGCGGAGTTCCGGCCGGTGAAAAACGCAGCCGAGGAGATTTTCGCCCTCAAGGACAGGGACATCACCCCTGTTCTTTCCGGGCCTCGCGGGCACTACCTGGTCAAGCTGGAGGCGCGGAAACCGTCCTATGTGCCCGGCCTCTCCGAGGCGAGAGCCCGCATCGAGGAGAAATATACCGAAGACAGGGCCCGGGCGCTCTGCCAGAAAACGGCCCGAGAGATCCTTGAGCAGGCGCGCAAAGGCGAAGACATCCGGCCCCTGGCCCGGGCGAAGGGAATGGAGGTTTCGGAAACAGGTTTATTCCCCATCACCGCCGGTGCCGTCCCCCGTGTCGGCACGTCGAAGGAAATCGTCGAGGCGCTGCTGCCGCTGTCGGAAAAAAACCCTTACGTCGATCAGGTCTTTTTCGCCGACGGCCATTTCGTCATCCTCAAGTACAAAGGGCGGACGGGTCTGGATCCCAGGGGCTTCGAGTCCAGAAAGGCCGAACTCCGGGAACGACTCCTGCAGATGAAACAGGAGGGTTACTACCAGGCCTGGCTCAACGAGCAAAAGGAGCGGATGAAGAAAGAAGGGAAGATCACGATCAAGAAGGATGCCGGCAGTCTCTGAAAGCGCCGCTTTCCTTCCGGACTGAAAATGCGGGGGTCGGAAAGAAACCCTTCCCCCGCATTTGATAATCATGCCCTTTTCCGGCGGAGGCCGCTTACTTGATGCCGAACTCGCCCGTGTCTATCCACTCATTCTTGATCAACGACCACCAGTCATCGGCGAGGCCTCTCAGCACGTACTCGTAGGGCAGCCAGCCGTACCCCCTCTCCCCCCATGCCCTTCCCCAGGAATTCCGGATGAGCAGAGCGCCCGTGGTCGTCGCGCCGCCGGGTCCGGTGTTTTGGATTTTCATTCTGTCGTCGTAACCCACGGCCACGACAGCGTGCCCGCCCTGAACCTTCTCGCCGGGTGCGGGCCAGGGGATCCGGCCGTCTTTTTCCGCCTGAGACATGGAGTCGTAAACGGTGAATCCGAACATCGAGGGCAACCCGCCGGCGAGGTTCGTCTTGATGCGACGGAGCAACTCTTCCTTCGAAATCCCCGACGGATCCAGCCGGTAATAGCTGATGGCCTGGTAATTCTGGGCGTAAGCGTAGCAGAACGCGGGGGGTTCCCGATCGAAGTCGGCCGTTTTGTAGGGCCAGTGTTTTTCCGGCGGGATGCCGAAGAGAACCAGAGCGCCCATGGTCGTTCGCAAAAACGCCCCCGTGTCACCCGTCCAGTTGAAAAGGTTTCTCGTCACCTTGTATAGGAACAGGCGTGAAGCGTTGATGTGTTTTCCGAAGGCTCTCTTCTCGAAATACTCCACGAGCCCCGTGCCGGCGTGAGCGGTGCAGGATCCCAGTTCCCCCTGGTCCTCCACGGGGGAGCACCAGGACCTCAGGTCCGTCCGGTCGGGCACCTTGCGGGCCGCCTGCTGGAGCCTGGCTTTCTTCAGCGTCGGCAGGATCTGCCCGCTTCCGACGGTGTAATCCCTCAAATCCGGGTAGTCCGGCAACCACCCCATCCCGCGCTTTGTCAACATATCCATCGGGTTCCCTCCTCCCACATCCGAAGAGCGAACGGTGCCGGGCTCTGAGCCTGGAAAAACAACACACGAAAGGCTTTTCTGCCGCTCCTTCCTGATGCCTCACGTCTGAGTCCCGGCGTCTTTTCTCCTCACCACCAGTAGGGGTGGGGACGCCATGGGTAAGGTCGCCAGGGATAGGGATAAGGGCCCCCGTACCAGGGATCGTAATAGTAGGGCGGGTCCATTCTCTTTTCCCAGAGGCGGAGGTCGCGAACGTCGACAACGGGATAGGAATAGCGGCGCTCACCGACCAACCGATCCTCCTTGCCGGCAACGGTGCCCACGACGGTGATCTCCCGATCCTTGCCGTAGATGGCCGGATCAAGAAAGCCCGAATAACGTACGATGAACCGCCCCGCCGATCTGTCCGGATCCTTGGGCTGCTTCTGGAAATCGAGCTCCGTCTGCCGCACCAGGATCAGGGTGTCGGAGGGCCTCGCGATGGTCTCGATGATGACGCCGCCCCAGATCACCGATTCACCCCTGAAGGCTTCGGGGTTCCTGACGACATCGCTGAACTCGATGTCTTTTTTGACCTCCTGCATCACTTCCTGCGAAAAGGGCGCGCAGGAAACGGTCCACAGGAGCAGGACGAGGACAAAAAGCCAGGCCTTCATCGGTAGACTCCCACGCCCACACCGGCTCCGCTGCCGCCGCGTCCCGAGCCCACGCCGATACCGATGCCGAAGCGGGGGGCGCTGTAGATATCCTCCGGTTTCCAGAGGTAGTGTTCCTGCGCGTAGAGCACCGGATAGGTGTACTGGACCTCTTTGATCGGTCGGATGGCCTTTCCCTCGACCTGCCCCGCCACGGTCAGCATTCTTCCGCCGGCATAGATGGCGGGATCCAGGAATCCCTGAAGGCGGACCAGGAAGCGTCCCGAGGACTCGTCGGCATGGGATGGTTTCTGCTGGTAGTCGAGGGGCTTCTCGAGCACCTCGATCCATGTCTCGTTGGCTTTCACGGCCGTCCCGATGATCTGCCCGCCAAGGAGCACGACACGTCCCTTGAAGGCGTCGGGGTTCTGCTGAAGAGCCGTGAAGGAGACACTCCTGTCGACGGTGCTCATCGTCGTCTGCGAAATGACGGGGGCACAGGCGCTGAGCACCATCAGGAAACTAACGACCACAACGATTCTTCTTGTCATCATCGACCTCGCTTTTCCGGGGAGAGGAAACGACCGCTCCCGGGCAGGGGAATTCTTCGTTTTCCCGGAATGTCTTTTATAGTTTTCATATAAAACACGGCCGGACAAAGATCAACGTCGAATTGAGACAGGGCGGGCGGGAACGACCGGCAAAAGGGCTATCTTTCTCCCCCTGTTTATAGTACAAGGGGTGCCACTTTGAATCCCCAAGGAGGCTTTATGGACAGGAAAGGTATGATTTGCCTGGCGGCGGGAGTGGTCCTGCTCGTCATCGTCCTCTTCTGGACGAGATACCAGGTCATCCCCGTCCACGCCATGAACGGCGTGGGCTTTTACAAGCTCAACAGGATCACCGGTCAGGTGACGCTCGTCACGGGTCTCGAGCAGATCAACATCCTGAAGGTCAGGGATTTCGATATACCTCAGACACCCGTTGAGCCGCCGGCAGCGGTCAAGCCCGACCGGTAGACCGCAGACCCGGGCGGCCATGCATCGGGGAAAACCACGCTCACACCGGTGGTGCCGATTCCGCCTTGTGCCTCTCGGCCTCCCTTTCAGAACGGAGGCATTGCGGCTGTCAGCCCAACCACGTAAAAAGACCCGCTTCGAGGCGGGCCTTTATCTTCTTTAAGTCCTCGACCATGGTGTGCGACGTATGATGGACGGCGGAAAGACTCTCAGCTTTTCCCGGGGTGACTCAAAGACATTCCCATTCGCCGAGGTCACCGGGGGCGGTCTCGGAGAGACCGCGCTTGTCCCAGTCGTACCATCCCGTTTCCCTGCACCGGACACAGTGAGCCGCCTCCTCGGCCTTCTCGAAGGACGCCAGCCACAATCCCCCGATGCAGAGCTTGACCATTCCCGCCGACTGCTCGTCGGGTTCGATGGAAAACGTCCCCGAACTTGACTTGAAAATATAGATCACGGCTCCACTCCCATAACATGTTGTTGAATGTTCCGACACCCGACCCTTCATAATATGTCAACGGACTGAATTCAAGCACGGAATTGAACAGCCCCGACGGGTTCCCCGGAGGAAGAACCGGGGAGAGGACCCCCCTCAGGGCAGGATCTCCACCGTTGTCCAGTCGGGGACGAGAGCCCAGATCTCCTCGATTTCGCTGTTCGTCACGGCGATGCAGCCGTTGGTCCAGTTGAAGAGATAGTGGACGGAGCCCATCCAGAGCTTGTCTTCCTTCATGCCGTGGATCATGATCCTGCCGCCCGGCGAAACGCCCATGGCCTTCGCACGTTCGACATCGACCATGTTCGGGTAGGAGATGTGCAGGGCCTTGTGATAGACGCTGTTCGAGATTCGATAGTCGATGAAATAGACGCCTTCGGGCGTCCTGCAGTCCCCCTGCATCAGCTTGTGGCCCACGGGGTCCCGCCCGAGGGCGATATTGTAGGATTTGACTTCCTGCCCTTCCTTGTAGAGAGTCATCTTTCGCTTTGTTTTTTCGATGATGACACGATCCACCTTGCTCTCGCCCAGGTAAGACTGGGCAAGGGGTGTCCCGGGAAGAAGGGAAATGAGCAGGATGAAGACGGCAGTGCGTGCTAATCTTGTTGAGTAAAAGCGCATATCCTGGACAGGAAGCTTTCGTTGAACGTGATCACGAGATCTGCTGCAAAATGCTTACCAGACAAACGGCCCTGTCGTGTCCGGCGGACCTCTTTTCCGCCGGTCGATGATAAAAAAAGGGCAGCTCCCTGAGCCACCCCTGGAATTCCCTGGTGGAGCTGATCGGAGTCGAACCGACGACCTCTTGAATGCCATTCAAGCGCTCTCCCAACTGAGCTACAGCCCCGAAACGAGAATGAAATTGAGCCCGTTACTAACACAGGGCTTTCCATGTTGTCAATACAATTTTCTTGACAACACAAAGCCCCCCCCTATAATCAGCAGCAGCGCCGGAGTGGTGAAACTGGTAGACGCAGGGGACTCAAAATCCCCCGCCCCTCGGGGGCGTGACGGTTCGACTCCGTCCTCCGGCACCATGGAATCAAAGGGTTACGAGCCTGAGGTTTGTAGCCCTTTTTAATTTTGCACACTTTTTAGGCAAATTGTAACCATCTTGTAACGGTGGCGCCTGATTTCCCCTGAACCCTTGCCGCTTTATGGCTGCTGCCTTCAGGCCTTCGGGCGATACGATGTTATACCGGTCAAAGACGACCCTTGCCTTGTGACCCGATATGATCATTGCCACCCGCACAGGAATGCCCGCCCTATGGGGGGGTCAGGTCTTGCCTTTTGCCTTTACGCAGAATGACCGGCGCCGCCATCGAGGCTGCGCCGCAACCCCCTTTTCAAACGGCCGGACGCAACCGAATATGCCTGGGATCACCCTGCCTCGAAAATTCGGATTATGAGGCCAGGGACAGACGTGCCAAGAATATACGGGCTGTTGTCCAAATAATGATTGCATGTCGATGCTGATGTCTTTATATG
>DAOTMG010000057.1:0-9720 GCA_035450185.1 Syntrophales bacterium
CTTTGCAGGCTTTGCGATACTCGCTGTTTCGCACCCTGTCGATGACACGGCCAAAAGCGGCCACGACGTGGTACAACGTCCCTTTTTGCCGCACTGAATGTGAAAACCGGGGAAGTGATCGGGCAATGCCATCGGAGACATCGGGCGGTCGAGTTTCGGAAGTTCCTGGATAGAATCGACGACGCGGTCCCTGATCCGCTGGATGTTCACTTGATCTTGGACAACTACAGCACACACAAAACGCCTGCCATCCGTTCTTGGTTTGCCAAGAGGCCACGCTTCCATGTGCACTTCACCCCCACGGGCGCTTCCTGGCTCAATCTGGTCGAGCGATGGTTTGCCGCCCTGACGGAAAAACAGATCCGCAGAGGGACCCACCGTAGCACGCGGCAGTTGGAAACGGCGATCAAAGACTATCTCTCGATCCATAACGCAAATCCGAAACCGTTTGTGTGGACGAAAACAGCGGATGAAATCCTTGCATCCCTCTCACGCTTTTGTAAACGAATTAATGACTCACAACACTAGCACGGCATATTTATATGATTGCCGTTGCATCATATTGATGTGACTACGTTTCTCTCCAAATAGAGCGTCGACGTAAAGTTCCTATAGCTGTATGTCCCGGGGAGCCATAAAAAGCCAGGGGGGTTAACCATCTCGGTTAACCCCCTTTTATTTGAATGGATTCAAGGTTTGCCTGTGGAACCGCGTCGCGTCAACGCTCGACTGAAAAGTGCGCCTCTGACCTTCGGCCGAACCGAAGAAGGCGGATAGAAAATTCACGCTTGAAATATACAAAGGCGGGACGATTTCCACCCCGCCTTTCATCCCGCCTATTCGTTATTGCTGTCTCTTCTTGATTCTTTCTCTGAATCCCGCAGTAACGGCAAGCACCGGGCCGGCGAGCAAAATCAGCATTAACGTGCCGGGTTCTGGAACAGCAGAAACTCTGTTCGTGTAATCGATTGTTAAGGTTGAGGTGTTTAAAAATAGGCTCCTGAGGGATCCCAACTGTGTTTCATTGTAAACCAGAGTTACATCTAAAGGCGACCCCGAAGTCCAGCCCGATGTGAACGCAGCCCCAATATTGTAGTTGGTCCAGGTCACCCATTCAAAAAACATCATACCATCGCTGTTGAGCGCTCCTTGGGAGACCCCTTGAACGATAATGTGATCATTGTTATTGTCGACACCCCAGGCTGATATTGTGAGAGTCGCTGAATTCAGCGTATCATAGGGGATTGAAAAATCCGTCGTCACATCATGCTGCCACGAAAATGTTCCCGACCCGATCAACAATCGATCCAGGTCCACTGTGTTAGTCCAAATGTCCGCAAACGATATTGTTGATGCCCCAAATGTTATAAGTAGCAGGCAAGTTGTGATCATGATAACTCTCTTCATTTCCTTCCCCTTTTCTTGGTGATCGTGACTTTCTCGCTACGGCTTATTGAGTGGATACACACTTCCCACGATGCTCAATATAGACGCATCATGCATATCCGCAACTTTCTTATTCAGCAAACCTGAATAGGACGAAATGCAGATAGGAACAACTTAGGCTGGGTAACTCGATTAAAGCTTTTATTTAAAAAAAAGTCAAGTATCCAATGCACGGTCGGACAAAAATACGTAAAAAGTATTAGAGGGGTTCTCATCAAATAAAAAGCAGAGGAATTCATTGACCCTCTCTCTTGTGTCAGCAACACATGGATTTGTCCGGTTTTGTAGCACATGAATTGTCCGTTTTGACTATTCCCGGGGAGCGTGAGCGGCGAGAGACGCGGGTGGCTAACCGGCAGCGGCGGCAGGGGGAGCCTTTCCTGATGGGTACGGAAGGGCCGTTCCATGCCCCCCTCTTAGGATCGCTCGATATAGTGCCGAAAGCTCCGGGCACAAACCCCGAAAAACCTTGCGGCTTTCTCCCGCGTCAATCGAAGCTCCGTCCGACACCCATTGAGTTCCTTAAATTGCATCATCAGGATCCTCTGTAACAACGCTGTCCGCCTCATCGGTCACCTCCGAGGGTGACCACCCTGAACCGGGCAAATCAGGCGCTGCAACTACGGGCAGTTTGCATACTTCCGGCACTTTTTATATTGCCATGAAAAAATTCGCTGCCGATAGGTTTTTTTATCTCTGCGACAGGAAAGAGCAGGCCTCTGATCGTGCCTTCTTTTCTTGAACATTCAGCTCTACTTTGTTAAAGCTGCCAACAGTCTTTGTGCAACTGTCGCGGCTTTTGAAGAAGCGGCACCGGTGAGCATGAGCTTTTTAACACTATTGATTGCCAAATATTATTTCCCGTTTCAAGGGCGCAGACCGGAAATTCTGTCGGGGTTCGTTTGTGTTCTGATGAGCTGCCTGCTTGCCCTGCCTGCGCCTTCGTTGGCTGTATCCGAATCCGTCCAGGTCGTCGTTGAGGGGCTCTCCGGAAAAGAGCTTGCGAATGTCAAGGCTGCCCTGACCGTCCCGTCCGCCCTCATCCGGGACGGCAAGGTGGACAGGTCATGGATGGAGCGTTTTGAGCAACAGGCGCCCGGGAAGGTGAAAGAGGCCCTGGAAGCCTTCGGGTATTACAGACCTGCCGTTACCATTCACACGGATACCCCCGGGGAAGGGGTATACAGGCTGGTTGTTCAAGTGAACGCCGGCGAACCTGTGCGCCTTACAAAGGTGCAGGTGCGGATTCGAGGTCCCGGCGCCTCCGACAGAGTGCTGACGAAAGGGGCATCGGATTTCCCCCTGCGGACCGGGGATGTCCTGCGCCAGGACATTTATGAGAAGTCAAAGGGAGAACTCCAGGCAAAGGCAATGGAACAGGGGTATCTCGACGCACGGTTCTCGGTCCACGTCATTCGCCTGACTGTCGCCGAATCGGCGGCCGAAATCGACCTGGTTCTCGAAACGGGCGGGCTGTATCGCTTCGGCGAAGTGCGCTTTTCCGGGGCACCCCGTTACCCGGAACAGTTTCTCCGCACCTTTCTGGACTTCAGACCGGGCGATGTCTATTCATCGGAAAAGATGTTGCAGACGCAGCTCAATTTCGCCACGGCGCAGCGCTTCAAGTCGGTCACCGTACAGCCCGACAAGACGGGAGCCAAGGACCACAGAGTGCCGCTGGACGTGGATCTTGTGCCGTCACCCCAGAAAGTCATGAGAGTGGGGGTGGGTTACACCACGGATTACGGGCCGGGGTTTTCCGTCCGCTACGAGGACCTGAATGTCGCGGACAGCGCGCAGAAGCTCGATACGGAACTGAATCTGAGCCAGCGCCTTCAGGGGCTGGCGTTGCGCTATGTCTTTCCGGGAAGCACCGATTTCAGGAACAACACCAATACCCGCGTGTCCGCCCAGCGGGAAGATACGGCGAGCTACACCACCCGATCGATTTCGGCGGAAATCGAGAGGACAAAAGGCTTCAGCCGGGATCAGCTCGGGTCCATCTACCTCCAGCTCCAGAAGGAGGATTCCACGGCCGGGGACGACTCGACCAACACCTTCCTCCTCATGCCGGGCATGCGATTTACGGAGAGGCATTACGACAGCCTGATACGACCGACCCGGGGGTTCCACTACAAACTCGAAGCGAGGGGCACCACGGAAACCCTGAACTCCGACGTCACCTTTGGCCAGCTGCTCGGTAACGCAGATGTGCTCCTGCCGCTGCCGGGGCGCTTCTCTCTCATGGTGAGGGGGCAGGCGGGGGTCACGGCCATGAACGGCAATTTCCTGGACGTCCCGATTACGTATCGGTTTTTCACCGGCGGGGACAACAGCGTGCGGGGATATGCGTACCAATCACTGGGTCCCGTGAATGACCAGGGCGAGGTCGTGGGGGGAAAGCACCTGCTGGTGGGGAGTGTCGAACTGGAACGGGCAATCGGCGCGAACTGGGGTGTGGCAGCGTTCTACGATGCAGGAAACGCCTTTGACAGCCTCGACAGCCTGGATTTTGCCGAAGGTGCCGGCCTGGGCATTCGTTACTACACGCCGGTAGGCCCCATACGTCTCGATATCGCCCGGCAACTGGGCGTGTCGGATCCGAAATACAGATTTCATTTCACGGTGGGAATGCAGTTTTGAAGAAACGCTCGCTCATAGGCTACACAATCCTGTCCCTCGCTCTCACGGCGATGGCCGCTATCGTGTGGCTTTTCTGCACCACATCCGGCACAAGACTCGTTGTGGAAACTCTTTTCCGCTGGATGCCGGTAAAGGTTGAGGCGGAGCGCATCACGGGAAAGCTCGCAAACGACCTGACCCTCGAGGGCGTTCGCTTGACATGGGAAAGCGGGGAAGCACGGGTCGTCACTGTTCATTTGAAGCTGCAGCCCCTGTATCTCCTGGCCGGATCGGTGTCGGTGGAAGAAATGGACGTTCGACACGTCTCCATCATCGACAGCAGTCCGGAGAGCGGTCCCCCCTATGATCTCAAGTGGCCCCGGGCCCCGTTCCTGCTCGCGGCGGCCAGAGGCCGCATAGGGGACTTTCGTGCCGAGGATGTGTCCTATCAGAAACCGGGCAGGGATCCCGTAACGATCCAGGAATGTCGGGGCGAGGTGATCTGGTCCCGCGGCTCCACTCTGTCGATTCGGAATGTTGTGATTCGAATGCCGGACGCTCTGGCGGAGGGCAGTGTGCAGGCGGGCCTTCTGTTCCCCTCCCTGCAGGCGAACCTTTCCGTGGCGCTCAACAAGGCCGCGGTGAATTGCAACGCCTTTTCCCTGACGGCAACCCTCGAAGCGGGGCAGGAGCCCGAACAGGTATCGGGTACGATCCGTCTGGTCGCGGCGTCCGGTACGGACGTGCAAGCCCTGCTCGAGGGAGAGATCGGTCTTACCCGGAAGGCCGTACTGTTCAGGAACCTCCGGTTCGTGGACGGTGAGGGGAACGCCATGGTGAACGCCGACGGACGGGTGGATGTCTCAACGTCCGAGATCGTCACCAGCGCCGGATTCCGGGTCGGAAACCCGGAGGGGTTGCCGGCGCTTCTCCCCCTGGCGCTCACGGGCACGCTTGAGATCCGGGGGAGCCCCGATCATTACACGGGATCTTTCACATTGAGAAACGAAGGGGAGACGTGGAGGTCGGCCTTCCTGTCCGGCGATTTTTCCGGAAACCGTGAAGAGGTGCAGGTGGCCGGTATGACGGGCCGGCTTCTCGAAGGCACGATGAAGGGGGAACTGAGGGGATCGTGGAACAAGAAAATGTCCTTGACGGGGTCTCTGAAGGCCAGGAATCTCAACCCCGCACTGATTGCACCGGAATGGGTCGGCAAGATTAATCTGAATGTAGAGGGCGCCGCCTCTTGGCCGCAGTCGGGCTCTCTCGAGGCGAGGGTCAGGTGCGAACTGCTGGAAAGCCGCCTCCGCGACCGGGCTCTCAGCGGTGCCCTCGATGCCCGACGGCATGCGGGGACACTCCGCCTGAACAGGCTTTTCCTGAAGGGGGCCGGCTTTGAGGTGCGTGCGGCCGGCGCCCTCGAAGAGCGGCTGAACTGGGGAGTACAGATCAGCGATCTTTCCGCACTCATGGCCGGAAGCGGCGGGCAGGTCTCTGCATCCGGTTGGGTGCACCGCGACGGGAAACATCTCACGGGTGCGGTGACCCTTCGGGGCAATGACCTCTATGTCTCCGGCATGAGCGTCGCAACCGTGGCGGTGGATGCGGAGATGGGCAAAGGGGATCCTCGGCGCCTGGTCGGTAACGCCCTCCTGAAAGGGTTTGCCCGCGGGCCTCTTCGGATCAGCACCGCACAGGTGATGACCGCCGGCCTGCTGGAGAACCACACGATCCGGATCCTGATAGAGTCGCCTGAAGCCAGAGTGGAGGGCGCTCTGCGGGGAGGTTATGCGAAAGCGGCGTGGCATGGAACTCTGGAGACCCTGAGGGGGAATGATACACTGGGTTCGTGGGGCCTCGAGGGCCCGTCGTCTCTCGTGGTGTCCGCGAAAAAGTTCAGCGTCGGCTCGGCACGGATCACGAGCACGGCAGGGGAAGTCGTCGACTTCTCCACGGACTTGTCCCTCGACCCGGTGCGGGGCCCTCTCTCGGCGCGATGGCAGAGGGTGAATCTGACGCGATTTTCCTTTTTCCTCGCGGACTGGCAGATGGACGGGCAGACGGAAGGCCACATCCGTGCGATATTCCGCGACGGGAACCGGACGACGATCTCTTCCGCGATGGGGCTTGCAGGAAGCGTTACCCGGGGCCCGCACGTAATAGAAGTGAAGGAGGCTTCGGGCAAGCTCGAGTGGAACGAGGGCGGCCTTGTGTGGCTTTCCCGGGCGGAATTCAGCCGCGGCGGCCGATTGGTCGCGCGGTTTGCTTCTCCGGAACCGGCCCGGCCCGGACTGCCCGGCAGGGGCGAGTTCCGTTTTTCCGCCGATACCGTCGATGCAGCCCTTCTACAGCCGTGGCTCCCCAAAACCCTTTCCATGACGGGCGCCCTGTCGTGTACAGCCACGGGGAAACTGCTTCCGGGCAATCACCTGGACGCCTCCGGCGAGTTAAAGGTCTCGAAGGGCGCCTTTTCCCTGCGGGAAGGGCAGGGGGTTGTCACCGCGCAGACGGAACGAGCGCAGCTTCGCTGGGTATGGCGGGGTCAGACGCTGAACGGCGATATCGATCTTTTGCTGACCAACCACGGCTTTATCAAGGCCGATTTTCGTCTGCCCGTCACAGCGAAGCTTCCCGCTGTCGCAGAGGGGAAAGGACCGGTAAAACTCACCCTGCGTGCTGACATGAGGGAAAAGGGGCTCCTGAGTGCCTTCTTTCCGGGGCTGATCCGGGAGAGCAGAGGACATTTTAAGATTCACTGCTCTGTGGACGGCACGTGGACGGCGCCGAAGATTCACGGCACCATGCGGCTCGATCGGGCGGGCGCCTATCTGCCGTCCACGGGGATTCAACTGAGCGACGCCGGGATGGAAGCCCGGTTCGAGGACCAGACGGTACACATCACATCCTACGGGGCTCGCTCCGGTCCCGGACGGATCGAGGGAAAGGGAACCCTCTGGATCAAGGACCGGGGAATTGACGGATTCGAGACGAGCCTCACCGGTGAGAGATTTCAGGCCGTGAGACTGCCCGAAATGGAGCTTCTGGCGAGTCCACGCCTTGCCTTTAAGGGTTCGAAGAAGAAGGTTCAGGTTCGCGGCAGTGTCACCATACCGGAGCTTCTCATAAGGGGGAGCGATTCAGTGGCCGTGGCCAGGCCAAGCAAGGATGTGGTGAGGGTCGGTGAAGGCCCTGCAAAGGAAAGCGACCGTTCTTTGCCTCTCGATATGCAGGTCCGGGTCATCCTGGGGGATCGCGCCTTCATCAAGGCCACAGGGGTGGATGCGCGCCTGGAAGGCGACGTGTCGCTTGCGGCCGAGACCCTCGACGCGATCAAGGCGAAGGGGGAAATCCGCCTCATAGACGGCACTTACAGCACCAGCGGGGTACGTCTGGTCATCACCCACGGGCGGGTTATATTTGACGGCGGACCGGCGGACCAGCCCAAGCTCGATGTGCTGGCCCTTCGCACGATCGAGGAACGGCCTGACCAGGCGGGGCAGTCTCTGGGTCGGTTCAAGGAAGTGAAAGCGGGCATCATCGTCACGGGGACCCCGCTCGCGCCCCTGGTGAGACTCTATTCAGAGCCGTCCATGCCCGATGCCGATATCTTGAGCTATATCGTGGTGGGTAAACCCACGAGCGGCGATGAGACAACATCATCGCTCCTCGCGTCGGCTGCCGAGGCCCTTCTGTCGGGCGGCGGCTCCGAGACAACCTTGAGCCGGCTCAGGCGCCGGTTCGGCCCGGACACGGTGGACATCAAATCCGACAAATCAGGGGATACGACCCGGTCGATCGTCACCGTGGGGAAATATCTGCAACCCAGGCTGTACGTAAGCTATGGCCGTTCCCTCTTCAGCGAGGATTACTATGTCACCCTGAGATACACGCTCTCCCGGAGGTGGGAAGTGGAGAGCAAGGCGGGAGCACAGAGGGGGGCAAACATCTATTACAGGATCGAATTCGACTGACCGCCCAATATCATGAGAGAGAAATCCCTCTCATAGGTCGGGTGCGATTTTCCGGCACAACGGGGTCTGTCTATTTTCTGAGCGTGGCCGTTTTTTCCGGAGAACAGGACTCACGGAAGGTTAACGTTTTGGCGCTGAACATCCCTCCGGCCATAACGGGTTTGGGTTACCGGTATCGTGACGCTTGTCACTTACCTTCTACCGACCGTGAGCTCGACGGGGCCTGCCGTCTGCGTTCCCGCGGCGACGGACTGCCCGAGAACAAGCCCGGGGGCATGGAGCCGCGGGTTTGAGAAATACCGGACGGTGACCTTCAGCCCGGCCTTCTGGAGGGTCTCCACGGCCACCTTCTCGGACTTGCCGACCAGATTCGGCATGACGACCTTCCCCGGCTCGGGCGGTTTCTGCGGCGGCGGAGGGGCCACGTACCTGTACGCCGTGAGCCGGATCTCGGTGCCGGCCTTCAGCATCGTGCCCGCGGCGGGCGACTGCTCGTAAATCTTCTGATCGTCCTGCGCAACCGCCGTGGTCTTGCCCTGCACGACCGTGGTCTTCAGGCCCATGGGCTTGACGCTGTTCAACTGATCGATGCTTTGCCTGGCCCCCTGGGCGTAGGATCCGACGAAGTTCGGCATGGCGTGGGCCGCCGAACCCACCTGCAGGGTCACCGTCCCGCCCGGAGCGAGCTTCAGGTGAGGGGCCGGGACGGTGCTCTTGACCTTCCCGATCATCGCCGCGTTGTCCTCCGGGACGAACTCGACCTTCGGGATGAAACCCGCCTTCTTCACCGCGGCGGCGGCATCGGCCTCCTTCATCAGCAGGACCATGGGCACGAAAGACCCCTGGACGGCTATGGTCAGGGTCACGAGCATCGTCTTCGGTTTCTCGGTCAGAAAATAGCCGCCCGCGGCCGGTTTCTGGTCGATCACCTTGCCGATCTGCGTTGTCATCTGGGCCTGCCCCTCGACAAAGGCGACCTGAAAGCCCTTGGCCTTGAGAACTTTCTCCGCTTCCGCCTTGGGCGTGTTCATCACGTTGGGAATTGTGACGAGATACATCGTCGCCGAGGACGGCGGGACCGACAGAGCAAACCCAAGAGCCGCGACGGCCATTGCCAGAACGATTTTCTTCACCATGCCTGATCTCCTTGCCCCCTCCTGTGGGGCCTTACCGGTTTTCGGGCGATACCTCGGATCGGCATACCCTGAGGCATAAAACTTTCAACTTCCGTGCCAGGGGCGGCCCTGCATGCCCGGCAGGCGGAAATGGGAAAGTACGGCCCGGGCCGCAGCGCCTCACCGCGGGCAACCCCACCAAGAATCGGGTCTATTTTTTGGGCGTGGCTGTTTTGTATCGGAGGATAGGGCTGAAGGGGGCTGAATACAAAAAAGCTGAGCGGTGACCTCTTCCTTTGTACAGCCGCCTCTTCAGTGTCGTCGGAAAAGCCTGCCGTCCCTTATCATCCCGGGAGATTGTCTTTCGTCCGGTCCGCCGGCCGCCGGTAAGGGACCCGGTGACGGTCCTGCAGGATCATATTTCCTTCGGGGTTGACACCTTTTTTCATGGGTGACCCCCTTAGCAGGCTTCTCAAGAATGGTTCAATATCACCGCCAGGCGGATATGCTTGGCCTAACGGTCATAGTGGCCGGACGCCTCGGGCTGGTACAGGACCTCCTCGATT
>DAOTMG010000058.1:0-8618 GCA_035450185.1 Syntrophales bacterium
ACACCTGGTGGCAGACCGAGACGGGCGGCATCCTCATCACCCCGCTGCCCGGCGCGATTCCCGTAAAGCCCGGCATGGCGACCCTGCCCTTCATGGGCGTCGATCCCATCATCGTCAACGACGTGGACGGCACGGAGATCAAGGAGACCGTGGCATCGGGCGCCCTGTGCATCCGCAAGCCCTGGCCCGGCATCATGAGGGGGGTCTACGGCGACCCCATGAGGTTCCAGGAAACCTACTTCATCCAGTATCCGGGCTACTACTTCACCGGTGACGGCGCCCGCAGGGACAAGGACGGCTACTACCAGATCACGGGCCGCATCGACGACATCATCAACGTCTCCGGTCACCGCATGGGCACGGCCGAGGTCGAGAGCGCCCTCGTGGCCCACCCGAAGGTGGCCGAGGCGGCCGTCGTCGGCTACCCCCACGAGGTGAAGGGGCAGTCGATCTACGCCTACGTGACGCTGAAGTCCGGTGTTGCGAAATCGGACGACCTGAAGAAGGAACTCGTCGCCCACGTCCGGACCGTCATCGGTCCCATCGCGACCCCGGAGAAGATCCAGTGGGCAGACGGTCTTCCCAAGACCCGCAGCGGCAAGATCATGCGGAGGATCCTCAAGAAGGTCGCTGCCGGCGACATCACCGACCTCGGTGACACGACGACCCTGGCCGACCCCTCGGTCGTCGACGACATCGTGAAGAACAGGCAATAGGCATCAGGCAACAGGCGTCAGGTATCGGAAAAAGGGAATTTGGCATTTTCATTTATCTGATGCCCAACGCCTAATGCCTAACGCCCAGAATGAATAAAATAACTCTGGATACGGAAGACCGCCGCTCATGCAGGGCGGCGGTCTCCGGCCGAGAAAGGAGGCGGATGTGAATATCATCGCATGTGTAAAGCAGGTTCCGGACACGGAAACCTTGATCAAGGTCAAGCCGGACGGATCCGGTATCATCGAGGACGGGATCAAGTGGGTCATGAATCCCTATGACGAATTCGGCGTGGAGGAAGCGCTCCGGCTGAAGGAAAAGCTCGGCGGCGACGTGACGATCGTCTGCGTCGGTCCGGCCCGGGCCATGGAGACCATCCGGACGGCCCTGGCCATGGGCGCCGAGAAAGGGGTTCAGATCGACGACCCCTCCCTGTACGGTGCGGACGCCTACGCGACGGCCGCGGCGCTGGCGGCCGTCATCAAGGGTCTGCCCCATGACATCATCTTCTGCGGCCAGAGGGCCATCGACGGCGACGCCGGACAGGTCGGTTCCATCCTGGCCGAGCTCCTGGGGATTCCGTCGGTGACGCTCGTGACGAAGCTCGAGATCGCCGACAAGAAGGCGAAGGCCGTCAAGGCCATCGAAGGCGCCACGGTCACGATCGAGACGAGCCTTCCCTGCGTGATCACCGCGCAGAAGGGTCTGAACGAGCCCCGCTACGCGTCGCTGCCCGGGATCATGAAGGCGAAGAAGAAACCCGTGGACGTGAAGAACGCCGCCGCGCTCGGAATTACCGCCGAACCGAAGGCGAAAGTCGCGAAGACCATCCCTCCGCCCGCAAGGCCCCCCGGAAAGATCATCGAAGGCGATGATCCGGCCCTGAAGGCCCAGACGCTGGTCAAGCTGCTGAGGGAAGAGGCGAAAGTCATCTAAGCAAAAAGGATCGGAGGTAAAGAACGATGGCAAAAGGTGTGTGGATAGTAGCAGAGTTGAGAGACGGGGCTTACCGGAAGGTGAGCTTTGAGATAGCCAGCGCGGCGAGGAAGCTCGCCGACCAGCTCGGCGACGAGGTCTGCGCGGTGGTCTGCGGATCGGGCGTGGAAGGCAAGGCGGCCGAGCTCGGAAAGTACGGCGTGGACAGGGTGTACGTCGCCGACAACCCGGCCCTCGAGCCCTACACCACGGACGCTCACGCGGCGGCCGTGGCGAAGATCGTCAAGGAAAAGGATCCCGCGATCCTGCTTCTCGCGGCGTCGGTCCAGGGGAAGGATCTTTCCGCGAGGCTTGTCGGGAAGCTCGCCACGGGGCTCGCGACGGACTGCACGGATCTCAAGATCGACGGCGGGAAGCTCGTGGCCGTCAGGCCCATGTACGCCGGCAAGTGCTTCGGGGAAGTCGTGACGAGCTCCTTCCCCCAGATGGCAACACTGCGGCCCAACGTCTTCGCGATCGTGGAGAGCGCGAAGGCCGGCGCCGCCGAGAAATATGATCCGGGTCTCGACCCCGCCCAGCTGAAGACGAAGGTGGCCGATATCCAGAAGGACGTGAGCGGAAAGATCGAATTGACGGAGGCCAACATCATCGTCTCCGGCGGCCGCGGCATGAAGGGCCCCGAGAACTTCCCGATTCTCGAAGAGCTGGCGAAGGTTCTGGGCGCCGCCGTCGGCGCGTCCCGCGCGGCCGTGGACGCGGGCTGGAGGCCCCAGGTCGACCAGGTGGGGCAGACGGGCAAGACCGTTTCCCCCAACCTCTACATCGCCTGCGGCATCTCCGGCGCGATCCAGCATCTGGCCGGGATGAGCTCTTCGAAGTTCATCGTCGCGGTCAACAAGGATCCCGAGGCCCCCATCTTCCAGAGGGCGGATTACGGAATCGTCGACGACCTCTTCAAGGTCGTCCCCGAAGTGACCGCCGCGGCCAAAAAGCTGCTCGCATAGATCAGGAGTGTACGGACCGGGGGCGAACGTGCGTTCGTCCCCGGTTTCCCATCGATATCTACTTATCGGGCGGGCTGTTCGGCGCCGCCGGGCTTTCATCCGGTCTCATGGTTTCGCGGGTCTTCCGGAGACCGGAGGAGGACACGCGGCGGGCGGAGCGGCCCCGGTTATTTCAAAAAGGAATGGAGGAGTTATGCAGCCTGTCGACCTTACGCCGGGGCATGAGACAAGAGAGGTTTTCTGGAACACCGTCGACTACCAGATCCCTCTGGACATCTTTGCCCTCATAGCGCTGGCGATCTTCGGCTACGGCCTCTACAAGCGCTATCAGCTCTGGACGGCCGTGGGCAAACCGGAGCTTCGCAAGGACAACATGGGTGAGAGGATCAAGATCCTCTTCAACAACAGCATCCTTCAGCTTTCCGTCTGGCGGGACGCCTACCCCGGGATCATGCACGCCCTTATTTTCTATGCCTTTTTCATCCTGATCTGGGGTGCCGCCGTCGACGCCTTCTCCTTCTATTCGGGACTTCACCTGACGGGGAAGGGCTACCTCGGCTTCTCATTCATCATGGACCTCTTCGGCCTCTTTGCCATGATCGGCATTGTCCTCGCCGTGGACCGGAGGTACATCCGCAAGCCCGACCGCCTCGGCTACAAGGGGGAGATGGACAACCGGCCCGACGACGCGATCGTGCTGGCGCTCATCTTCTTCATCATGCTGACGGGTTTCATCGTCGAGGCCCTGAGGATCGTGGGGACGGGCGTTCCCCCCTTCGAGAAGTGGTCCTTCGTCGGTTTCTTCGTGTCCCAGTTCTTCATCGGCATGAACCAGGACACCGTCCGGCTCTCGCACAAGCTCATGTGGTGGTTCCACGCCTTCCTCGCCATGGGGTTCATCGCCTACATCCCCTGGTCGAGGCTGGTCCACATGGTGACCTCTCCGGCCAACCAGTTCATGAAGACGCTCAAGCCCGTCGGCTCCCTGGAGCCGATCCGGGATTTCGAGACGGCCGAGAGCTTCGGCGTCGGCAAGCTCGACGAGTTCACCTGGAAGCAGATCTTCGACTCCGACGCCTGCACGCGCTGCGGCCGGTGCCAGGACGGCTGCCCGGCCTACCTGACGGGCAAGCATCTCTCGCCGAAGCAGATGGTCCAGGACATCAAGGACCACTGGCTCGAGAGGGCCCCCGTTGTCTTCGCCGCCCTGCAAACGCCGGGTCCGGAAGGGACGCCCCAGATCCCCGAGCCTGAAAAATCCCTTATCAACGACGCCGTGAGTGTCGAATCCATCTGGGACTGCACCAACTGCATGTACTGCATGGAGCACTGCCCTGTCTATATCGAGCACGTGCCCAAGATCGTCGACATGAGGCGCTACAAGGTCCTCATGGAGGCCGATTTCGCGCCGGAGCTTCAGCTGAGCTTCAGGAACATGGAAAACAACTCCAACCCCTGGGGCATCGGCGCTCACATGAGGGGCGACTGGGCGAAGCCCCTGGGCGTGAAGACCATCGCCGAAAACCCAGAGGCGGAGTACCTCTGGTACGTGGGCTGCGCCGGGTCTTTTGACGACCGCGGCAAGAAGGTGTCGGAGGCCCTGGCGAAGATCCTCCAGGCGGCGGGTGTCAGCTTCGCGATCCTGGGACAGGAAGAGAGCTGCTGCGGCGATTCCGCCATGAGGGGCGGGAACGAGTACCTCTACCAGGCCATGGCCCAGGCGAATATCGAGGTCATGAAGGGTTACGGCGTGAAGAAGATCTTCACGGCCTGCCCGCACGGTTACAACTGCCTGAAGAAGGACTACCCCCAGCTCGGCGGCGAGTTCGAGGTCTACCACCACAGCGAGATCCTGGCGGATCTCATTGCCGGGGGGAAGATCGCGCTCAAGAAGCCCGCCGAGGGCGCCTTCACCTATCATGACTCCTGCTTCCTCGGCCGCTACAACAATGTCTACGACCAGCCCCGGAAGTGCCTCACCGCCATCCCGGGGCTCAGGCTCGTGGAGATGGAGAGGAATCTCGACAAGGGCTTCTGCTGCGGGGCCGGCGGCGCCCGGATGTGGATGGAGGAGCACGGCGAGCGGATCAACAACAAGAGGACCGACATGGCCATCGCCGTCGGCGCCGACAGGATCGCCGTGGGCTGCCCCTTCTGCCTGACCATGATGAGCGACGGCATCAAGGACCGCAACATGGAGGAAAAGATGGCGGCGAGGGACATCGCGGAACTCGTCTGGGAGGCCATGGATGTGAAAGAATAAGGCGCCGCAGTCAGTACGGCGGTGATTGTGTGATAGAAATTAAATAGTTGTGAAAAAATCCCCGGCTTTCGCAGGTCGGGGATTTTTTCATAAAAAAACTTCCCTTATCCGCAAAAATTTTATATAGTTGCAGAAAAATGAATGACGCAAAGGGGGTGATAGGGAGGTCCGGGGAAAAAAACAAAAAGCGTTTATACAGAGTTCAACGAAATCAAACATCTCATCTTCATCTGTTCAGGTAACGAAAATTTCTGTTAAAGGAGGGGTTCTATGAGAAGGAAAACGTTACTCTGGATCATTCTTTCCGCCTCGCTTGTGGTACTTATGAGCGCGGGTTCCGTCTTTGCCGCGGGTTTTGCCCTCTACGAGGGGAGCGCCCGGGGACTCGTTCTCGGCGCGGGCCTCACGGCCACGGCCGACGATCCTTCCGCCGTTTTCTACAACCCCGCGGGAATCACACAGCTGAAGGGCATGCAGACCATGGTCGGTGTCACAGCCATCAATCCCGGCCTGACCGTAGCGACAGTTGGAGAATTTGCGATCGCAGCGACTCCGACCATCACGGGCACGACTTCAAGGCAAACCGACATGGAGAATAACTGGTTCTTCCCGCCTCACGCCTACTTCACACAGCAGATCAACGACAGGTTCTCCTGGGGCCTGGGTATCTTCAGCCGCTTCGGCCTCGGGACCGAGTTCCCGCTGACCTGGCCCGGCCGTTACAACAGCACCAAGGCCACCATTCAATCCCTGGAGCTGAACCCGAACATCGCTTTCAAGATCAATGATCAGCTCTCCGTCGCGGCGGGCCTGAGCGCCATGTGGTTCGACGCCAATCTTCAGAGAATGCTTGACACCAGGGGCGTGCCACCGGCACTTGGCGGAGGTGCTGACACCCATTTTGAGCTTGACGGCGATTCCTGGGGATGGGGGTTCAATCTGGCTGTCCATTACAAGCCCTGCGACTGGTTCTCCGCCGGCATCTCCTACCGCAGCAGGGTGGAACAGGAACTGGAGGGCGATGTCAAGGTAAGCCGACAGATTCCAGCGGTTAATATTGTTAATATGAGTGGCGAGGCGGACATCAAGCTCCCCTCCGAGATTTTCGCCGGCGTAGCCTTCAAGCCGATAAAGACCCTGACCATCGGCGGCGGAATCTACTGGACGGAGTGGAGCACCTACGACCAGCTCGAGGTCAGGTTTGCGCGACCCTTTGGTCCTACTGGAGCGACTTCATCAAGGTCCGTCAAGGACTGGGACGACGTGTTCCGCTACATGATCGGTGTCGAGTGGAACGTGACGCCGAACTGGGACCTTCGCCTGAGCTACGCCTTCGACGAATCCCCGGTCGTCGACGCGCACATTGACTACATCCTCCCCGATAGCGACCGCCATCAGTTCACCATCGGCGGCGGCTGGCACAGCGGGCCCTGGACTGTCGATCTGGCCTACATGTACATCCTCTTCGAAGACCGCGACATCGCGGCGAGGGAGGGCGATTACATGTTGCAGGGCAAGGTCGAGGACGGCTACGCCCACCTCATCAGCTTCAGTCTGGGCTACAAGTTCTAAACAGATGGTTCGAAGAAAACCCGGATCCTGTCCGGGTTTTCTTTCGAACCGGCAAAAGGCGAAAGGCAAAAGGTATTAAATTTTTTATTGCCTTTAGCCCTGCGCCCTTAGCCTTACGCCCTTAGCCGTGCACTTCATGCCTTGATTCAAAATTCAAAACTAAAAATTGGTGCAAGCCCTCTGCATTGCGCCCTTAGCTTTTTTGTGATGTCCTGTTTTTTTACCCTAAGCCATTAGCCCTAAGCCTTACGTCATTTAAACGAGGTGTCCCATGGCCTACGAAGACTCCGTCTATTACAAGAAGCCGTGGCTGAAAAGCTATGAGACAGGCGTCCCCGAGCGCATCGAATACGAAGAGATCACGATGCCCGACATCCTGGACCGGTCGGCGAAGCAGTTCCCCGACAGACCCGCCCTGGTCTTCCAGGGCTACACCATGACCTACGCGCAATTGAAGGACATGGTCGATCGCTTCGCCGCTTGCCTTGCCGATTTCGGCGTGAAGCAGGGGGACGCCGTGGCGATCCTTCTTCCCAACCTCATCCCCTGCGTGGCGGCCTATTTTGCCGTGCTCCGCATCGGGGCCGTCACCGTCATGAACAACCCCCTCTACTCCGACCGGGAGCTGGAGTACCAGTTCAACGACTCGGGTTCGAAGGTCCTCATCACCCTCGATCTCCTTGGGAACCGTATGATCGACCTGCGGCCGAAGACGAAGATCAAACAGATCGTCTACACCTCCATCGGGGACTATCTCCCCTTCCCGAAGAGCCTTCTCTTCCCCCTCGTCGGCAAGAAAAAGAAGCTTGCCGCCGATGTCAAGGCGACCCCCGATGTCTTCAGGTGGAAGGACTGCGTTGCCCGATACGGCCCGAACCCGCCGAGGCCGAAGATGGGCTTCGAGGACGTCGCCATGTACCAGTACACCGGCGGAACGACGGGTGTTTCCAAGGGGGTGATGCTCACCCACGCCAACCTGAGCAAGCAGGTGCAGCAGCTTGCGGCGTGGTTCCCGAAGTTCCAGAAAGGAAGCGAGACCATGCTCGGGGCCCTCCCTTTCTTCCATGTTTTCGGGCTGTCGACGGCGATGAATTTTTCCGTCTTCATGGCATGGTCCGATGTCCTCGTCCCCCGGCCCCAGCCGGAGCCGCTCCTCGAGGCCATCGGGAAGTTCCGGCCCACCTTCGCGCCCCTTGTCCCCACCATGTACATCGGGATGCTGAGCCACCCCGATCTCAAGAAGACGGACCTGTCCTGTCTGAAGGGGTGTTTTTCGGGGAGCGCCCCCCTGCCGGTGGAGGTCATCCATGAATTCGAGAGGATTACGGGTGCGGTCATCGTCGAGGGCTTCGGCCTGACGGAGACGACGCCCGTCACGCACGTCAACCCCTTCGCCGGGGGGGCGAGGAAGGTGGGGAGCGTGGGGCTCTCCATCAGCGACACGGAAGCGCGGATCGTGGACCTCGAAACGGGTTTGAACGACATGCCCGCGGGTCAGCCCGGGGAGCTGATCATCCGGGGCCCCCAGGTCATGAAGGGCTACCTGAACAAGCCCGAGGAGACGGCCTATACGCTCCGAAACGGCTGGTGCTTCACCGGCGACATCGCCACGATGGACGAAGAGGGCTACTTCTACATCGTGGACCGCAAGAAGGACATGATCATCTCGGGCGGCTTCAATGTCTATCCGCGGGACATTGACGAGGTTTTCTACGAAAATCCCAAGGTCCAGGAGGCCTGCGCCATCGGCATCCCCGATCCCAAGAGGGGCGAAAACGTGAAGGTCTTCGTCGTTCTCAAGGAAGGTGAGACGGCCACACAGGAGGAGCTGATCGCGTACGCCAGGACAAAGCTTGCCACCTACAAGCTGCCGTCGGAGATCGAGTTCCGCAAGGAGCTTCCCAAGAGCACCGTCGGCAAGGTGCTCCGAAAGGAACTCAAGGCGGAAGAGCTGGAAAAACGAAAAAAGGGCTGAAAGGTCGGACGACAGCCTTCAGCTTTTATCGAGAAAGGGGGGAACAACGGATGCCCGGGGTTCTCCCTTTCTTGTTTTCTTTCTCAACTTCTCAATTTCTTGATAGCATAAAATACACGTTACCTGTTCTTTGAAAAAGCAGAGAGCATCT
>DAOTMG010000059.1:0-8443 GCA_035450185.1 Syntrophales bacterium
AAGTCTGCAGACGAACCCGCCCCATGGGCGTCTTCTCGGATCGAACCAGCATGGAAAGAATCCTCTATGCCATCTTTACCCATGAAAACCTGAAAGAAAATACCATGACCCCTTTCCTGATCATGACACATAACTCTTGACGTTACCTAATCCTGATGGAGGGGGTTTTTCCGGGGTCGGATTCGATTCATATGAAATTTTGCCTGATGGGATCGAGGTCGCGGTCCATCTGAGCGGGATTTTCGGCTGCGTACCGGGCCACGACGGCCTTGAGCCGGTCGTAGACCTCGGGGTCGGACAGATCGTCCATCCGCCTGTAGATCCCCCGCCGTCTTCCGAGCCGGTAGATCATCCGGTCCTCGTCGGAGAGGGCAAAGTACCGGTCGATGATGGCGAGCATTTTCTCCTTGTCTTCGGGGAGCCTGCCCTCGAGTTCCTCCAGGAGATTCAGGATATGGTCGCTGATGAGAGTGCTCGAGATCCCCTCGAGGTGTTCGATGAAAAGCCTGATCTCCCGCAGGACATCCTCGTCGCCCAGGGGGCGGAAATCCCCTTTTTTCATACTGTCATACAGGACCGTTCCCCGGCGGACCTGGAGAGATCTAAGCCGGATGAAGTCGGGGTTGATCTCATTCAGGACCCTGGCCGTCTCCACGGCGTGCTCCCGGGACCAGCGGTCCCCGCCGAGGCCGGGCATGACATACTCGCAAAGGGAGATGCCCGAGGCAACGACATGTTTCCCGCCCTCGATGTGTTCCGCCGCCGTGACCCCTTTCCGGATGAACCGGAGCACCGGGTCGGAGCCGGACTCGAGGCCGATGTGGATCCGCGACAGGCCCGCCTCATGGAGCTTCCTGAGCTCCTCCACGGATTTTCGCTTGGCCGTCTTGGAGCGGCAGTACGAAGTGATCCGGCTTACCCCGGGGAAAGCCTCCCGGATGAAACGCAGCACCTCGAGAAGGTCATCGGTCTTCATGATGAGGGAGTCGGCATCCTGGAGAAAAACAGAATCGCCGCCGTAATAAAGCCATGCCGCCACGGACCGGAAAGCGTCCCCGTAGAGATGGTCATTGGCGAAAACGGCGGCCGCGACCGCCCGGGACACCCTTCCGCCCTCCCCCGCCTTCCAGGAAAGCGCCCGGATCTCTTCCGCGATACCCCGGGCTGCCTCGATGTCCTTTCGGATGTCCTCGACGGGCCTGAACTCGAACCTGCTGCCCTGATAGGTGTGGCAGAAGGCACACTTGTTCCAGGGGCAGTTTCTCGTTACCCGTATAAGGAGGCTCCTTGCTTCGCTGGGCGGCCTGATGGGTCCCTGTTCGAAGGAGTGGTTCATGGTCATGTGTTCACACCGGTCCGGAAGTCAACGTCCAATCACCTCTATCATATGCACGGTTCATTGCTTCGTCAATAAAGCCCGCGCAGGATACCCCATGCCCTGAGCCCTTGCCCCTGTGGTCAGGGCAGGAAAAACAGGGGGTTCCGGGCCTTGTTGTTGTGGCGAATTTCAAAATAGAGGAAAGTCCCGTCCGAGCCGTCCCCGGGCTTGCCGAGAAGAGCGAGTTTCTCACCCTTTTTGACCCGGTCGTCCTTCTTGACGACCCTGTCTTTCAAATGGGTATACACCGTGACGTAATTGTCTTCATGCTTGAGGAGGATGGTGTCGCCGTAGTACTTGAGAGGGGCCGAGTAGATGACCGTCCCGCCGGCCGACGCGACGACGGGTGAGCCTTCCCTGGCCGATATACGGATTCCGTTGTTTTTCATCCCGTTGGACTGGATTCCGTATTTCGAGGTGACTTTCCCTTTTACAGGCCACGCGAACTTGCCTCTCGGCAGATCGATCTTACCCGGAGATTCCTCCACGGGAACCCTCCTGCGCTCCGGTTGAGGGTCAACCCTGGCCAGCTGTTTCTTCTCTTCCGCCGGGGCCGGTTTCCTGGCTTTTTCCGGCTCGGATTTCGCCGCCGGCTTCTTTTCGGCTGCCGGCGCCGGTTTTTTCTCCACGGCGGCAGACTCTTTCTTCTCTGCTGAAACCGCCGGCGCGGGGCTCTGTCCGCTCCCCCGCTCCGCTCCCGCTTTTTCCATCCTTTCTTCTTCGCGCAGCCGTTTCCTCACGTCCTCGAGGGTGGGTTCCTTTCCGGTCGGCGCCGCCGCTGCGGTTTTTGATGCCCGTTCATAGGGCTTTGCCGTCGCCACGGTACGGTCGGGGGGTTTTGCAGCCGCCTTTTCCTTCATCTCGGGTTTCGCCGCCGGGCTCGCGGAAGCCGTGCCGGCTTTCGCTCTCGAAGCCTCCGCGGGCGGCTTCGCAGCCGGCGCCGGTTTCATCGTCGTCACAGCCCCCCTGGCAGGGGACGCCGGCTTCTCGGCCGCCTGGCCCTTCACAGGCGCCTTTGCCGTTTCGGCACCCTTCGGGGCTGTCTTCTCGATGAGACCCTCTTCGCGGATTTTCCCCTTCGGCGGCGCATACTCCCTGGCGGCAGCCCCGCCGGATCCTTTAACCGGCGGCGGCGTCTGTGCTGCCATTTCCTTCTTTTCCGGTCTTTTTTCGACAGGCGGCAGGTCGACGACCCGATGGGCATCCGGGATGAAAAGGACGGTTCCGGCCGTCACCATGGCCGGATCGGTGATGTTGTTGACCTCGGCGATGTCCTGCAGGCTCACGCCGTAGGCCTGCGATATTCTCCAGAGGGTTTCCCCGCTCCTGACCTTGTGGTACACGCCCGCCGGCCTGTGGGTATCCTGCAGCTGAACCACCGAACAGGAGACAAGAACCAGGAGAGCTCCGAGGCAAAGAAATATTTTTATGCGAATGCTCATCTTATATCAGGGACCGGATATGGGTTTTCAGCACAGCTTCCTTATGTGACACTCCCTGCAGGGGGAAGCGCTTCATTCCCGCCAGCCGTGCTCCCCGATGAGATTCACGAAGCGGCAGCCGCCGAGATCTTCCTTTTTGATATCCTCGACATTTTCGGAAAGCCGCGTCACCCGGTAAAGGGTCTGTGTGAAACGGCTTCCCACGGGGATCACCAGCCGGCCGCCGGTCTTCAGCTGCCCCACGAGCGGTTTCGGGATGTCCGGGGAACCGGCCGAAACGAGAATGCCGTCGAAGGGCGCCTCTTCACGCCAGCCGTATGTTCCGTCACCGACCCGGATGACCACGTTGAAATAACCGAGAGACTCGATCACCTTCCTCGCTTTGTTCGCAAGGGACGCGATGCGCTCGATGGAAAAGACACGCTCCGCGAGCTCCGCCAGGATGGCGGTCTGGTATCCCGACCCCGTTCCCAGTTCCAGGACCTTTTCGGTCCCCTGGAGCTCCAGGGCTTCCGTCATCAGGGCGACCATATAGGGCTGCGAGATCGTCTGCCGTTCGCCGATCGGCAGGGGGTTGTCGTTGTAGGCCTGCTCGACGAGCCCTTCGTCGACGAAAAGATGCCGGGGGATTTTCTCCATGGCTTTCAGGACGCGTGCATCCGTGATCCCCCTCGACCGGATCTGGGAATCAACCATCTTGATCCGCTGTCTCTTGAAACGCTCCATGGCCGCTCAGAGATACTTTTTTTTCGGCGGGATGCAGTAGAGCTCCTCGACGGTCTTGTGCCGCCGGAAACCGACGGCCTCCCGGGTGACGATCAGGTAATAGTAACGAAGTTTCGCGTACTCCCGGGCCCGGTTGTATCGCTTGATTTCGCGGTTGATCTCATCGATGACGGCGTGCTGCCGCCGGGCGATATCCTGCAGGGCCTCCGCGCCTGTCGTGAGCCCCCTCAGGGTTTCCATCTCCCTTTCGATGACCCTCTCGATCCGCTCGAGTTCCCGCAGGGCCGCGGTGAGACGCTCGCCGGCGCGGCCGAGCACCTCCGCGCTCTCCTTGATGATCTCTACCCTGGTCTTGTCGAGACCTGACCTGTGTACCATCGTCCCGCCGTCAGAGCATGTTTTAATTTTTGTTTGTTACCATGCAAGTATGGAGTTTTCAACTGAAATCGCTTTTGTCCATCATGTTTTGCTTTACAAGGGCGCAAGATTCCGTTACTTAAGTCAGGGTCGATTTCGACCGGACAGCAAACGTCCGTGCCCCGGGTCGATGGCGAGTCAACCCCGGGGCCATTGGAAAAAAAAACGTCCCGATGATTATGAATCCCCACATCATGTCCCGCGCCGTCCGCGAGGCCTACAGAAGGAGCGAGGACGACGAGACCATGGAACCCCTCGTCCTCTGCGACGCCGACGGCGGGCCCGTCGGGAGAATCCGCAGGGGTGACGGTGTCATTTTCTACAATATCCGCGGAGAGCGGGAGGTGGAACTGACGCGCAGCCTGATCGAGGCGGGGTTCGATCCATTCCCCGTCGAGAAAGACCTCTCGCTCACCTTTATCACCATGATCGAGTACGACACACGGTTGACGACCCGGGTGGCCTTCCCGCCGGAAGGGGCCATCCCGGACACCCTGAGCGAGGTCCTCTCGAAAAACGGCATCCGCCAGGTCAAGATCACCGAGGCGGAAAAGGCTTTTCACGTCGGTTATTTTCTGAACGGCAAGGTCGAAGAGCCCTTCCCGGGCGAGGAACGCGTCGTCCTCCCCACCAGAAAAGACGTGAGGCTCTTCGACGAAGCGCCCGAGATGTCCATCGAGGAGATCACGAAAGCCGTCACGGAAAAAATCCTCGACCCCCGCTACCGGTTCATCTTCGTGAACTTCCCGAATGTCGACGTCGTCGGCCACATCGAAAACGAAGCGGCCGTCACGCAGGCCGTCGAAGCGGTGGACCGCAGCACCGGGGTGGTGATCGAGGCCGCCCGGAAGGCCGGCGTCACCGTCATCGTCACGGCGGACCACGGAACGGTGGAGCAGTGGCTCTATCCGGACGGCAGCGTCGACACGGGGCACACCCGCAACCCCGTCCCCTTCATTCTTGTCGACGAACGGGGAAAATTCCGTCTGAGGGATGAAGGAGAGCTCGCGGACATCGCGCCCACGGTCCTCGAACTGCTGGGCCTGCAAAAGCCCGAGGCGATGACCGGCACACCCCTCGTCGAGAGGGGCTTCCGTCCCGTCGAGCGCCTTCTCGTTCTTATCCTCGACGGCTGGGGCATCAACGACCGCCGGAACGGCAACCTGATCGCCCGGGCGGCAACGCCCGTCATGGACGGGCTCCTCGCCCGTTACCCGAACCTGCGGCTCAAGGCCGCCGGAACGGCCGTGGGTCTGCCCGAGGGGGCTGTCGGAAACTCCGAGGCGGGTCACCTCCACATCGGCGCCGGCAGGCGCGTCTACTCGGACCGGCTGAAAATCGAGACGGCCGTCTCCGACGGTTCTTTTTTCCGGAATGAGGCCTTCAGGGACGTCATGGACATCTGCCGGTCAAAGGGCACCGCCCTGCACCTCATGGGCATCGTCTCCTTCTTCAGCTCCCACGGCTCCATCGATCACCTCTTCGCGCTGATGGACATGGCCCGCAAGGAGGGGTTGAAGGACCTTTTCATCCACGCCATGCTGGGCCGGCGGGGGGAGATGCCCGAAAGCGGTGCCAACTACGTCGAGATGATCGAGAAGAAGGCAGCGGAGATCTCCCTCGGGAGGGTGGTTTCCGTCATCGGGCGTTACTGGTCCATGGACCGCGAGGAAAACTGGGATCGGATCGAAAAGACCTACCGGATGCTTGTCTACGGCGACGGCAGGAAGATCCCGGAAAGGGGTTAGACAATGATTGTCAGAATCAACAAATCGACGCTTTCCCTTGTCGAGGGGGACATCACAAAAGAAGATACGGAAGCGATCGTCAATGCGGCCAACTCGGGACTGCGGGGCGGCGGCGGCGTGGACGGCGCCATTCACCGGGCCGGTGGGCCTTCCATCATGGACGAGTGCCGAAAGATCGGCGGGTGTCCCACCGGCAGGGCCGTGATCACGACGGGCGGCAACCTGAAGGCCGGGTACGTCATACACGCCGTCGGGCCGATCTACCGGGACGGGACGAAAGGCGAGGCGGAACTCCTGAAGAGCGCCTACCGGGAGTGCCTGAAGCTGGCGTCGGCCCACAAGATCAAAAGCGTCGCCTTCCCGGCTCTGAGCGCCGGTGCTTACGGCTATCCCCTGGACGAGGCGGCCCGCATCGCCCTCGAGACGTCCATCGACTACCTGAGGGAGCACCCGGAAATCGAACTCGTCCGTTTCGTCCTTTTTGGAAAGGCCACCTACCGGGTCTTCGAAGATGAACTGAAAAAACTGACGGGAAGTTAATCGACGGCCTTCATTTGAGGTGCCGGACCAGGCACTCGGCGCTCGCAGGCCGGAGGTCTCCGAACCCGGGCGTTTCCCGGATGGCTTCCGGGACATCCTTCCGATCGATTTTCCGATAGCCCCTTCTCTCGAAGAACCCGGCGGCCGTCGTCGTGAGCAGATATAGGTCTTCGACGCCTTTCGCCCTTGCGTATTCCTCGATTCTTGAAAACAGCTCTGAGGCGAAGCCGAATCGTCGATAGGCCGGCGCAACGGCAAGGGATCGGAGAAAGCCCATGGTGCCGCGGGGCTCGAGCCCTGCCACGCCTGCGATCCGTTCGCCGTCCCTGACCACCAGGAAATGCTCCAGCCGGGCCGTTTTGATATCGCCGTGGGGAAGCCCCGCTTCGTGAAGCAGGGCCTTGATCTTCGGCCAGTCCCCGTATGCTGCAACGTCAATCTTCACCCCGTAAGACTCCACCGCCCGGGTGAAATAATGCCCCGCCTACTCCTTCGATTCCGCGGAATCGAGCACCTCCCCCATGATCCGGGCCGCCTTGCCCACAATTTCCACGCACTGCAGAAATTTGTCACCCTCCTGGTAGTCCCTCACCTGCTTCGGGTCCGCCCAGTCCACGTCCACGAAATCGCGGCAGAGGATGCTTCCACCTCCGACCTCCTCCCGGAACCGCTTCATGAAACGGAAGGCGCAGGCCCACATCTTCCTATCGGCCCTTTCGTCCCCGTTCATCCGGCCGTAACGAAGGCTCAGCGACGCAAGCCCGCCGATGACGGCACCGCAGACCTCCCCGTGGGCCCCCAGGCCCCCGCCGAATACATCCATGACCTTCATGAGGTTTGAATCCGCAAGCCCGAGTTTTTCTTGCCCGACCGCAAGAACGGCCTGGCTTCAGTGATAGTTGTTGAAGAACAGCGTCCGCGCCTTTTCCTGCATTTCCTGCGGTGTCATGTCGCTCCTCCTCTGCGCTCAAATGGCTTCGGGTTTTAAAGCCTGGATTCCGATACTCACAACCGTGCGGGCAAGCCCTCTCAGATTCTCTGAAGCCTGGTTTGGCTTTTCCATGATGGTCGGCACGGCGGGGCCGTTCACGGCCAATTCAACAGGGATATGTGTCTCATCGATGATCCGGATATGATCGAACCCGGCCTTCTCAATGGCTTGGATGGACTCCCTCTCGAGGCTCGCCCGGGCAAGGCTGCCGATGTGGGCCTCGCGGGAACCCCCGATCCGGTCCGCCGGATGATTCTCTTTCACCAGGGTGGGACAGCATTTCTCCCCGTCCTTCCCCCGGGCCGACCCCGGGATTTCCACGGCGAAAGACCTCGGCGTCCTCACGGCGCAGGTCCCCTCCACGGAAGCCGTAAAACAGGATGGCCGCTTCTTTTTCTTTATGCCGGAATCCTCCGACGCGCCGGATTCAGACTGATTACCATATTCTGATTGTTCAGCATACGCTGAACTCTATGCATCCGGGATGAAAGGTCAAGTGAAAATACACGATGGCTTCCAACCTCTCGCATCGACAGCGTAATTTCATGAACCGCACCCGTGTGCAGACAGCCTTGCCGACTCAAGTTTTCCCTTGATCGGACGATATATATGATGAAGAAAACGTCGTTTGAAAAAGGCAAACCAGCCGAAAGACTGGGACGCAAAGCCACTGGCCTACATTCCGGCGGAAACCGGGACAGGGCAGCAGGGTTGCCAGGCGATGACTTTATTCCGCCTTTGCCGGCGGGTGCAAGGCATCTCCCCACGGGTGCGGCTCCGAAGCCGGCATCACATTCCACCCCTTCCGTAACAACCCCGCTGCCGATCTTTGCGCTGAAGCTTCCCCGCGGAGGGTCTGAGATGAACCACCACCCTGTGAGTCCCCCGGCCCATGAAGACGGGGCGCCGTTCGGCAACGGCGTTTTCCGGGCGGGCTGAACCGGAAGTATCCTGTCTGCGAAGCGATGCAATAATGAAGAATGATTGTTACACCTTTTTGATCGTTCCGCGGAGAAGGTCGTCCGTGAAACGGATCACCGCGTCGAGCCGCCTCGTGGGGGTTCTTGCGGCCGGCATCTTAATCGTTCTTGCCGTCTTCTCCGCCATGACCCTTGATTACATCTTCATCAAACGGGACAGGGCCGAGGTGCTCAGCCTGAGAGAACTCACCGAGGCCCAGGAAACCCGGATTGCAACGCTC
>DAOTMG010000060.1:0-8426 GCA_035450185.1 Syntrophales bacterium
CGTATTCCGTGGCCACCATGTCGAGGTCCTCGCGGTTGGTGAACTGATTGGGGAAGTCTTCGATGGAAATGAGGATGTTGGGCTCCCCTTTGATGTTGCGGCTGGGAAGTGCGAAGATGGTCCTGCCCCCCCTCGAGAGCGCCGCACCGGCGAAGAGTTCCTGGACGGCGCCGGGACCGGCCGTCACGTTCCCCATCCCCACGTGGAGGGCGATTCCGCCGGTCAGGTCCGCTTTTCGAGCCGGCAGAACGGCGATGAACCGCTCATTGAGCCCGATGTTTCTCGGGTCCATGACGACGTCGAGAGACTGAAAATCGACAAAGGGGTTCCGGTCGAGCCACGCCATGAGCTTCTGCGTGCCCATGACGTAGGAGGCGAGGCACTTGCCTCTGAAAAAACCCTTGAGGCGGTTGGTCACAACGCCCTCTTTGACCAGCTCCATCAGGGCGTCGGTGAAAAAAGGCGTGTGGACGCCGAGGTTCTTCTTGTACCAGAGCTGACAGGCCAGTGCCTCATAGAGGGGTCCGATGGAAAAGGAAAGGCAGCTTCCGTCATCGACGATGGCGGCGATGTGAGCGCCGATCCTGTCGTAACACTCCGGGATGGGCCAGCGGGGGAGGTAAATGGGCGGTTCCGTCGATGCAACCAGATGGTTGAACTCGTTGACATGGACGAAGGTGTCGCCCAGGGTCCGGGGAATGTTCTCATTGATCTCCCCGACGACCAGAGCGGCCTTGTCCATAGCGTAACGGGCCACGTCGACGCCGAGCCCAAGGCTCGCCCGGCCGTTTTCGTCCGGCGGGGTGATCTGGATGAAGGCGACGTCGATGTGAACGGCTCCCGACCTGAAGAGCCAGGGGATGCGGGAGAACCGGCTCGGGATCAGGTCCACCCGGCCCGCCGTGATCGCGGTGCTTGCCACCCATCCCGAATAAAAGGTCTTGAGGCGGTATTTGCGGGAGTACCGCTCGTCGATGGAAACGGTGTCGCCGAGGCTGACAAGCTGGATCATCTCCAGATCCTGGAGGTTGGCACGGTTCGACGCCATCAGGTGTTTCACCAGCGTTCGGGGCTCGGCCATCCCCGTGCCGAGAAAGATCGTCATTCCCGGCTTGATCTCTTCGAAAACCCTGTCCGGGGGGACGATCTTGTTTTTCCAGCCGGTTTCCATGGTGCTCATCGGAATACCTCGCCTGCCCTTGATGCACCAGTTTAAGTCTTGAAGGTTCCTCGTGTCAAGGCGGGTTCCGGGACGCCGTCAAGAGGGCGCAAACGAGTCTTTTTGGTTTGGCAATTCCGAAAACGATCGATTATAATCCCCCCATGGTAAAAATTCTCGTTATCTATCATTCCCAGACGGGGAACACCGAGAGGATGGCGGAGGCCGTGGCGGAGGGTGTCCGGGACATCGAAAACGCCGAGGCCGTCCTGAAGCGCGCCCCCGATGCGGGGCTGGAGGACCTTCTCCGGTGCGAGGGCCTGGCCGTCGGCACGCCGGAGAACTTCGGGTACATGTCCGGTATGATCAAGGATTTCTTCGACCGGACCTTCTATCCCGCCCAGGGAAAAGTCTTCCGCAAGCCTTACGTGGTCTTCGTCTCCGCCGGGAATGACGGGACAGGGGCCGTCAACAGCATCGAGCGCATCGCCATCGGCTACCAGTTCAAGAAAGTCTACGAACCGGTCATCTCCCGCGGAAAGGTCACGGTGGAGATCCTGGAAAAATGCCGCGAACTGGGGCGGACCATAGCAGGCGGTTGCGTGATCGGGATATATTGAAAAACAGGCTTATGGCGGAGGGCTGAAGGCTAAAGGTTCAGGAACATAAACCAGAAGAAAGCCCGACGTTTTTTCTAATGACTCCTCGGTTTTTGTTTGTTCAACAACGCGACGATGATCAGAGAGTTCCCGCCCATTAAAACATCATAGCTGTTCGACTCCCGCAGCCAGTACTTGGCGTCCCCCCGGTCCCCCTTGACGATCGTGAACAGCCGGATCATCATGAACAGGGGAAAGAGGAAAAACTGATTCCATTTGAACTTTTCGCGCGTGATCTTCTCGACCCGAAACCCGGCATACTCCATGGCCATCCGGAGCAGCCCATAGGGCGGCCGGTTGATGTGGCCCGGGTGGGGCTTTCCCTCTATCTCGGTTGCTCCCGGCGGCTCGACGGGCTCCAGGATGCCGTAAAATATGTTTCTCAGCCGGGACTCGAGGTTGGAGTAATTCGGATAGCTGACGATGAGTCTCCCCCCGTGCTTGAGCACCCGGGCAAACTCCCGGAAGGTTTGATACATGTTTTCGACGTGCTCCGGTCCCTCGATGCAGAACGCGTAATCGAAGGAGTCATCCTCGAGGGGAAGAATCCCGTTGAGGTCCATTTTGAAGACGGGGATTTCCGGGTTCCGGAACTGGTCCGTATCGATATCCCCCGCAGTAACATCGAAATCTCTCTGATACAGCCACCATGAAAGTCGCCCCGTTCCGGCGGGCAGATCCAGGGCACGGCCGCGGGGATAGGACTCCATCAGCCGGATGACCCGGTAATGGATTTCATCGAGTGATCGTGAGGGGAATTGCCTTTCCCCGTTTATCTTCTTCAAGCCGCTCACGGGAAGGAGACCTTCGGTTCCGCCGACCGGGTGCCGGCCGGGGGGAAAGAAATAAAGGGAGCGCGGGAAATGTCTCCGCGCTCCCCTTTGATTCAAGAAGATTGGATTACCTCGCGCCGAGGAGCTTACGGGCGATCACCATTCTCTGGATTTCGTTGGTGCCCTCGTAGATCTGGCAGATCTTGGCGTCTCTCATGTGGCGCTCCGCCGGGTATTCCTTGCAGTAGCCGTACCCGCCGTAGATCTGTACGCCTTCGATGGCGGCCTTCATGGCCACGTCGGAGGCGTACATCTTGGCCTGGGCCGACTCCTTCTCGTAGTCCAGTTTGTTGTCCTCGAGCCAGGCGGCCTTCAGGAGCAGCAGTTCCGCCGCGTCCAGTTCCGTCGCCATGTCGGCAAACTTGAACTGGATGGCCTGGAAGGTGGAGATGGGCTTGCCGAACTGCACCCTCTCCTTGGCGTACTGGAGGGCGTCCTCCAGGGCGGCCCTGCCGATGCCGAGAGCCTGTGAGCCGATGCCGATGCGGCCGCAGTCGAGACCCATGAGCATCTGTTTGAAGCCCTGGCCGGGCTTCCCGAGCAGGTTCTCCGCCGGGACTTCGGCGTCCTCGAAGACGAGCTCCGCCGTCCCCGAAGCGAGGATTCCCATCTTTTCCTCGATTTTGCCGAGTGAGAACCCCTTGGTGTTCTTGAGATCGACGATGAAATTCACGACACCCTTGTAACCCTGTGCCGGGTCCGTCGTGGCCGCGAGGACGCAGTAGTGAGCCACATTGCCGTTGGTGATGAAGCGCTTGGTCCCGTTGATGATGTACTTGTCGCCTTTCAGCGTGGCCCTGCAGGCGAGAGACGCCGCGTCGGAGCCGGCGCCCGCTTCTGTCAGCGCGTAGCAGCCTTCCACCTTGCCGCCGGAGACGGGTGGAAGGTATTTCTTCTTTTGCGCTTCCGTTCCGAAGGCGTTCACGGGGAATCCGTAGAGGGAGTTGTTGACGGACACGATGACCCCGCAGCTCGCGCAGGCCTTGGAGATCTCGATCATGCAGAACACGTAAGTCACGTTGTCCATGCCCGCACCGCCATACTCCGTCGGGATGGCCACGCCCATGATCCCCATCTCGCCGAGCTTCCGGCAGATCTCTTCGGGGTGCCTGTGGGTGCGGTCCAGTTCCGCGGCGATCGGCTTGATCTGCGTCTCCGCAAACTTCGCCACCTGATCCCTTACCATCTTTTGCTCTTCTGTTAATCCAAAGTTCATGACAATAACCCCCCTTTGTGGTTTTTTATGTTACATCCCTTTTGGATTCGAATACGACGTTGATTTCCTGGCCGTCAGCGACCCTTGAAGGCCGGTTTCCTCTTCTCCAGGAAAGCTTTCATGCCTTCCTTCTGATCGTCGGTGCTGAAGCACTGGGAGCAGCACTCCGTCTCGAGCCTCATGGCGTTGTCGAGGGCGAGATCGTAGCCGAAGTTGATGGCGTGCTTGGCCATCTTGAGGGCGAACCCCGGAAGGTTGGCCAGCTTCGCGGCAAATTTCTTTGTTTCGGGAATCAGCTGATCCGGCGGGTAGACGCGGTTCACGAGACCGATCTCGTAGGCCCTCCTGGCGTCGATCTGCTCGCCGCCCATGATGTACTCCTTGGCACGCCCGATGCCGACGAGGCGCGCCAGTCTCTGAGTGCCGCCCCAGCCGGGGATGAGCCCGATCAGGATCTCGGGCTGGCCGAAACGTGCGTTTTCAGAGGCGAACCGGAAGTCGCAGGACATGGCGAATTCCACGCCGCCGCCGAGGGCGAATCCGTTCACCGCCGCGATGACGGGCTTGGGGAGCGTCTCAAAGGCCCTGAAGGTTTCGATGCCGGCCTCCATGAACTCCATGGCCTGCTGGGGCCTCAGATCCGCCATCTGGGCGATGTCGGCGCCCGCCACGAAGGACTTCTCGCCGGCTCCGGTGATGATGACGGCCTTGACGGCATCGTCGGTTTTGCACTTGACGGCGGCATCGCAGAGTTCCGCGATCACATCGGAGTTCAGGGCGTTGAGCGCCTTGGGCCGGTTGATGGTGATCGTGGCGACCCCGTCCGCCACTTCAAACAGGATGTTTTTGTATTCCATGGTCCTCACTCCTTTCTCTGGTCATTCATTTTTTACGGGCTGACCGAAGTCCGATGACCCGAGCCTCTACTTTTTGCTGTAGTCGTAGAACCCTTTGCCGGTTTTCCTGCCCATATAGCCGGCATCGACGTACTTCTTCAGGAGCGGGCAGGGCCGGTACTTGGAGTCACCGAACCCCCTGTAGAGAACGTCCATGATCGCCCAGCAGGTGTCGAGACCGATGAGGTCCGCAAGCGCCAGGGGTCCCATCGGGTGATTCATGCCGAGGACCATGATGTCGTCGATGGCCTTAGGGGTGCCCACACCTTCCATCAGGGCGTAGACGGCCTCGTTGATCATGGGCATGAGGATCCGGTTGGAAATGAAGCCCGGGAAGTCGTTGCACTCGACGGGAACCTTGCCGAACTGCTTGGAGAGCTTGTCGGTGAGATCGTAGGTCTCCTGGGAGGTGGCGAGGCCCCGGATGATCTCCACGAGCCTCATGACCGGCACGGGATTCATGAAGTGCATGCCGATGACAAGCTCAGGCCGCTTGGTGGCGCCGGCGATCCTTGTGATGGGGATGGATGATGTGTTGGTGGCCAGAACCACACCGGGCGCGCAGACCGAATCGAGAGTCCGGAAGATGTTCAGTTTCAGGTCTTCCCTCTCGATGGCCGCCTCGACGACGAAATCGGCATCCTTCATGTCCTCGAGCTTCGTGCTCTTCCTGATGCGGCCCATGATCTCATTTTTCTGGTCCGCCTTGAGTTTGTCCTTCGCGATCAGCCTGTCGAGGTTGCCCGCGATCCCGTTGTAGCCCTTGTCGACGAACTGGTCGGCGATGTCATTCAGGATGACCTTGAGACCGCCCGGTGTGGCCGCGACCTGCGCGATACCGCTGCCCATCTGACCGGCGCCGACAACTCCGATTGTCTTTACATCTGCCTTGATTGCCATGGTCTGACCCTCCTTCTTTCGTTAAACGTTAAAATCTCTTCGATGCCGCGTTTGTTTCCAAAGGCGGCATGCGTCCCGGGGTTGTTTCCGGACCGCCGGGGTGACACATAACCCCGGCAGGTCCGGTTTCCGATTTCCCGGTGAACGTCGGAGCCTTTACACGTTCTCCAGGATGATGGCCATGCCCTGGCCGCCGCCGATGCAGAGCGACGCGAGGCCCAGTTTGACATTGTTCTTCTTCATCTGCATGGCCAATGTGTAGGTGATCCTCGCTCCCGTGCAGCCGATCGGGTGGCCGATGGAGATCCCGCTGCCGTTGAGGTTGCACTTGTTCAGGTCGACGCCCAGTTCCTTGATGCAGCCCAGGGCCTGGACGGCGAAGGCTTCATTGAGCTCGACGAGCCCCATGTCCTTCATGCTGAGATTGAGTTTCTTGAAGAGCTTCCGGACCGCCGGGATCGGGCCCAGCCCCATGTAGGCCGGATCGACGCCGCCGGAGGCCCAGCCCCTGATCTTGGCGAGCGGTTTCAGCTTCAATTCTTTTGCCTTGTCGGCGCTCATGACGACCACGGCGCAGGCGGCGTCGTTGATGCCCGAGGCGTTTCCGGCCGTGACGGTGCCGTCCTTCTTGAAGACGGGGGCGAGTTTCGCCATCTTCTCGAGCGTCGTGTCCATGGGGCGCTCGTCCACCTTGAACACCTTGGGGTCGCCCTTCTTCTGGGGGATCACCACGGGTACGATCTCGTCGGCCACGGCGCCGCTGGCGTTGGCCGCCCGTGCCCTGCGGTGGCTCTCGTAGGCGAGCTTGTCCTGTTCTTCCCGGCTGATTCCGTATTTCGCGGCAATGTTTTCAGCCGTGAAGCCCATGTGGTACCTGTTGAAGATCTCCCAGAGTCCGTCGTGGACCATGAGATCCGCGACCTGGCCGTAGGGCATGTTCATCCGGTAGCCCCAGCGGGCGTTGGGCAGACCGTAGGGAACCATGCTCATGTTCTCCATGCCGCCCGCGACGATGATGTCGGCTTCGCCCGCCATGATGGCCTGGGCCGCCAGCGCGATGGCCTTCATGCCCGAGGCGCAGACCTTCTGGACCGTGTAGACGTTGGTCTCCTCGGGAAGCCCTGCGAAGATGGCCGACTGCCTGGGGGGGTTCTGCCCTTGGCCCGCCTTCAGGACATTGCCCATGATGACCTCGTCGAAGTAGACGGGCTTCAGGGCCTTGTCGTAGTCGTAGTGCTTCTTCTGGATCTCCGTCATGTCGAAATCGCCGAACGTCGAGGGGCGGGCCGCCTTGACGAAGTCGCTGATGGCAGGTCTCAAGCCCGCCCGGACGATGGCCTCCTTGATCACGAGCCGGCCCATCTCGACGACGGACACGCCTTTCAGAGAACCGCCGAATTCGCCGACGGCCGTCCTCGCTCCGCTTACGATGAATACTTCTTTCATGTCTTCCAACTCTCCTTTCAGTAAAAATATTGGCAAATGGCAAAACTCAATGGGCTTATGGCATATGGCTTAAGGCTTAGGGCAAAAAATGCGCCTAAGAGGTCGACCTAACCCTGATCAGCTTCCGCAACATGCCTGAGATTTCCAGACATTGAGTTTCGATTGCAGCAAACGTTTGCTGATCGATGTAACCGATCTCGTGAGCAATGATGGCTTGAGAAAGTAACTCTGCGGCTGATCCCTTGGCGAAGAAGAAGTGTCTTACGGCTTGCTTGTCGGTATCCAGCTGATCACCTTCAGCGATATTGCTGGGTATCGACAAGGCCGCTCTTCTCATCTGATCACGAAACGCGTGATCTCGTGAAAATGGCCCGGAACCGGTGATGCCATAAAGAAAGACCGCCAAATTCTTTCCCTTTTGCCAAACTCGAAGCTCTTGGAACCCCTCCTTGCCCATAGGAAATCTTGTAGGCTTAGAACTTGTGGAATGAAAGATCTTCTTTATCTTGCCTTAAGCCTTACGCCCTTGGCCTTACGCCTCTACTTTTATCAACATCGCATCCCCCTGGGCGTGGCCCGAGCAGATGCCGCAGACGCCGATGCCGCCGCCGCGCCGGCGCAGCTCGTAGGCCAGCGTCATGAGGATCCGGGCGCCCGTGGCGCCGATGGGGTGGCCGTAGGCGATGGCGCTGCCGTTGACGTTGACCTTCTTGAACATCTCCTCCTTGCTCATGCCGAGGATCGTGCGGGCGCTGATGATGGCCACCGCCGCGAAGGCCTCGTTGATCTCGACGAGGTCGATGTCCTTGAGCGTCAGGTCGTTCTGCTCGAGGACCTTCTTGATGGAAAGCCCGGGCACGGTGGCGATGTCCTTCGTCGGCTGGGAGACCTCGGCGTAGTCGAGGATCGTGAAAAGGGGCTTCATGCCGAGCGCCTTTGCTTTCTCGGCGCTCATGACGAGGCAGACGTCCCCGCCGTCGTTGACACCGGGGGCGTTGCCCGCCGTCACGCTTCCGGGTTTCCCGGTGACGGTGCTCTTGTGGTTGAAGACGGGGGGCAGCTTCGCCAGACCCTCCATCGTGGTGCCCGGCCGGGGACCCTCGTCCTTGTCGAAGATGATCGTCTCTTTCCCCTTTTTGATCTCCACGGGGAAGATTTCGTCGTTGAGTCTGCCCGCCTTCATGGCCTCGACGGCCCTCATCTGGGAGGTGTATGCCCATTCGTCCTGGTCTGCCTTCGTGAAGCCGAATTCATCGCCCGTCTCGGACCCGTGGATGGCCATGTGGCGGTTGTAGAAGGCGTCCCAGAGACCGTCGT
>DAOTMG010000061.1:0-7308 GCA_035450185.1 Syntrophales bacterium
CGAGGCCCCCCAGGCGGAAGAGATTGCTGCAATCGAACAAATCCCGCGCCTGCCGCCGTGAGAGCAATGCCGAGAGCTTGCCCGCCGCGAGTTCGTGGACGTCAACCATCGGGATGCCTGCAGCCTGCCAGATGCCGACGGGTCGTGAGTCGATCCGCTGCACCGGCCACAGGGGGATCCGGAACATGAAATTGACATCCACCTCCAGGTTGCCTCCCTGGCCGCTGGCACTGGGATAACGGAGTTGCCATTTGCCGCCCGCATGCTCCGTCGGCACGCGCCGGACCGTGTATCCCTCCCTGGAAAAGACCGCCTGCAGGGCCTGCTCGACCTTGGGTCGTTCCAGGAGCATCGTTTCCCGGTCCGCCGCACCCACGTAATTGAGATCGATGTCCACAGAGAGGCGGGGAACGGCGAAGATGAAAAGGTTCAGGGCCGTTCCGCCCTTGAGGACCAACTTGTCTTTGAGGAAGGAATGGCTGCGGATGGCATCGAGCAGTTGGAGCAGCAGCGCGACCTTTTCCAGCATGTCCGGGCGAAAGCCGGTTGCCTCCGCCTGGATGGCGAGCGTTTCAGGGGAGATCTTCATGAGGGTTCCTCCCATGATCTTTCATAGACCTCTTGGGGAACGACGAGGTTCCAGGCGGTCACGAAGCGGCCCTCTTTCCGCCGACTGCGTTCCAGGTAATGGGGACGCTGTGGCCGGAGATCACGGAGGACCTTCAGGTGAGCCTCGTCGACCATCAGGCCTTCCCGGTGCTGCTCCAGGAAGAAGCCGACCTTGGCCGCGGTCGTGGCGTTGCCGAGATGTTGCACGTAGGCAGTCACCTTGTCGAGATCGAAAAACTCCACGGACTCAAGGGAGCGCCATATCTCCTCCCAACTCCCAGCCAGGTCGGGCCGGTGGAGGACATCCACGAAAGTCCTCTCCAGACCCGTTACCCGGACCTCCAGGCCCGCGCGATCGGCCTTGACCACATCGAAGGAGGCAGCGAACTCGGGAGGCAGAGCCCCCGGAAAGCGGACCCCCTTGAACTTATGGGACCGGAAAGCGATGGGCCGAGCAGGGGTGGCGGAAAGATAGGTGAAGTGCTCGTAGACCGAATAGCCTTTGCCGTGAAACTCCATGGCTGTATGGTAGGCCAGCACGGCATCCTTCGTCATCCGGGAGGCCAGCAGGAAGGGATCGACGGGATAGGACTCGGCAGACGCCCCGGTAGGGACGACGGCATAGAGACCGCGGCGCACCCGGACCAACCGGCTCATCTTCACGTGATAGAGGAGTAAAGCCTCCTGCGTCCGGGGATTGCGCGGGCCTTCGGAGGCAAGGAAGGCAGCAAGCTCATCGCCCGTAAAGACAGGATGTCTGTTGAAAAAAAGTCCGAGTTTCATCAGATTGCTCTTGATGTTTATTAACGTAACACGTAATATATTTAGGTGTTTTGATATTGCATGTCAAGTATTATATTGGATCGTGAATGGGATTTATTGACAATATCGATCAATACCCATAATTTCATTATGGGTTTCGTTTATAAATGTCAAGCGCAGAAGTCCTTGGCTGAAATGCTCGATGGCGAATACAAGTTTTTTTACTGAAATCGCCACAGCATTTTATTGACTATGGGCCGAGACGTGGTATTTCCCCGCAGGAGAGAGGCGATGTTTTATTAAGCGTGAATTGAAACGCCATCCCCTGAAGATTAAGTTTCCTGTGATGCAACCTGGGAAGGAATTTGTCATATGTCCGATCGGGCCGCCCATCTCAACTCTCTGCCGGATGACCTCCATTCGGCTGCCAATGCTCTCGCCGTAGACGCGCTCATCAGGCGGCTCCGTGCCTATTACCCGGACATGAGCGGATTCACCGCCGTTTCGATGACGGGCCGCGGCCGCGATTTTTTGCATCACCTCGTGCATACCCGGATCGGCGGTCTCCTCCCCGCCGTCCTTTCCTTCAACGACTACAGATCCCACCGCATCGCCGAAGCGACAGGCCGCACGGCCGTGCCGGAGGATGAAGCCTTCCTCCACTTTCATGCCCTTCGCTGCCGTGAAGAGGGCCGCTCTCTTCCCCCAGCCGACACCCAGCGTCTGCTCTCGTTTTTGACCACGCTCGCCGAGTTTTCCGTGACCATCGACGAATTGCGCGCGCTGGACCGGATCGGCCCAGAACAATTCGAACGGATCGACTGGTTCTTTGCGACGATGGAGGCCTTCCGCGCCCGTCTTGCCACCGGGGGGCTTTTCTATCCGCCGTTCGAAGCGACACGGTTTGCCGACCTCACACCGGGCGACGGTGAATTCTTCATCGGCCTTCCCCTCATGACCCCCGGGAACGAGCGCTTTTTCAGCCGCATCCCGAAAGATCGGCTCTTTGTGGATGCGCCCCTTTTCGGCCCCAACATGCCAATTGAGTTGCCCGATTACGAGACGGCCCTGTCGCTCGTCAGACGGATCGGTATCGCCGAACGGCGCCATGACGGCGAGTTGCCCGGGTTCACCGAACTTGCCGAACGGGCCGCCCTACCGACGCTTCTCGCCCGGGAGATCGACATCTTCTTACGGAATTACGGTAGCGATAGGGAACAGCTCTTCATCGTGCCTCTGGACGAGAAACTGTCATTCTATCTCTGGGAATTCCTCTTCCGGCCCCTCGGCGGACAAGTCAACTTTGCGCCGTGGCTTCCCTTCACCCACTTCGCGGCTGCGCAACGGCTTCGCGAGGGAATCCGCGACGGAAAGGGACTGGCAGCCATGCGGCGGGATCTCGTCTCCGAGCTTACCACCCGGTGGAACGAACTCGACGAGGCCGATCATTCCGCGTTCGAGGGAGGGATCACGCTGTGCGACGAGTTGGATCGGCTCCGGGCACTGATGCCGTTTACAGAAAACGAGTGGCTGCCTCTAGCCGAGCACTTCATCGCCGTAAAGAAGCTGCGACTGCGCGGCAGGCGTGACGCACCCATACAGGTTGTGGGGCTGGGCGACGCAACCGGCGTCCCCTATGCGCGCACCGTCATTCTGCCCATGAACAGCGACATCTTCCCGCGCAGGCCCTTCAGCGGTCCCTACCTCAACCTGATCCATCTGCCGCGCATCTACCGGACGCAGTACGAGGCGGACGATCTCGCGCTGAGGCAGTTCCTTTCCTTCGGCCGGACGGCCCACATCGCCGCCCTGTACGATCAGGCAAACGGCGATGCGCCATCAGCCCACTTCTCTTTCCTTGCCACCGAATTCGGCCAAAGAATGGTGAAGCGGCGGATGGTTCCGGCAGCGTTGCGCGGACCGGCCGGCAGCCTCGTTATCGAGAACACGGATGAACTGAAAGAGCGGCTCCGGCGGCATACATGGTCCTTCAGCTCGCTGAAGAACTTTTTCACCTGCCCCTGCCGCTTCATCCTGGAAGATATGGAGGCCGTGAAACCTCCCTCCTGCTTTGAAGACAAAGACAGCACCAATCTCCTCATCGGAGAGTTCCTCCACCGCTTCTTTGCAGAGCTGAAAGAACATCGCCCCGCCGTCCTACATTGGCAGGAACTGTTCGACACGAGATGGGAGAGCGACGAGGATCTGCGTATGAAACTCCCGGACCAGGCTGTGCGCAAAGCTATCGTCCAGAGCCATCTGGCCGATATTGCCGCCTGGGAAAAGGAAACGGGCCGGCCGATTCTCTTTTCCGATGAGGTTACGGAAGCCGAACTCGAACTGAGTGCTCCCTTTGGCGGCGGCCGCTACCGACTTAAAGGGCGCATCGACCGCCTACAGCGCGATGGAGACCAAACACTCATCACCGATCTCAAATACAAAGAGAAGAAAACCTACGCTGAAAAGGATCGCCTCGTAGATCGGCTGGAGAAGACCGACGTCTTCGACGATCGTTTCCAGCTCCTCATTTATGCCTATCTCGCCCTGCAGAACAAAAGGGCGACGCCCGGCCTGCTCGATGCAGCCCATCTCTTTTTGCGTCCGAGAATGCGCGGCGATTATGAGGGCCATCTTGCCAAGGAAGACCTGGACGCCTGTGATGCCACGATGGAGGGCATCGCCGGGCGACTTGATGCGCTGCTGGCCCTGGAACGCTTCACTCCGAACTTCCGCGCCGACGGCTGTTCCTATTGCCCCTACAAGGCTCTCTGCCTCAAACCAGACCTCTATCAGACGATAGGACGACCAGGAGGCCACCCATGGTGAAGAGCCTTTTCGTCACCGCCTCGGCCGGTTCGGGGAAGACCTTCCGCCTGACCCGTGAGGTCCGCAGCCACCTCGACCGGGAGGGAGAATTCGTTGTCGCCGCCACCTTCACCCGCGCCGCGGCGGCAGAAATGGAAAAAAGGATCCTCGATGCTATCGACGAAGGGAAGGAGAGCCCCGTCGACAAGCTGCGGTTCATCATGCGGGCCGCTAGGGTCCACTTCTCCACGATCGATGCGCTCTTTCACCAGTTTCTTTCCACTGAAGCCTATGTTCCGCAGTTGGCAGACGACCATGAGAAGGCGATCATCGCCACGCTCGCCGACACGCGTTTTTTCCAGCATCCGCGCGTTCTGGCCGACATCGAAAGCATCGTGATCGCGGCCCGAATCCTCCATCTGCAACCCGATTCCCTGATTGCGGAGCTGGATAAGGGCAGAGAGTCACTGGAGGCATGGGACTGCCCCGAGCGTCTGCTCGATGCACTCAAGGGCGAACAGTCGCGGCTTGTCGCCGAGTACGATCAGCTGCGTGCCAAGGTGCAAGTCGTCGCGGAAGCGACGCGGGGAGCCCTGCGCAGCCAGGTGGCCGCCCCCTTGCTTGAACCGCTCGCCGGGGTGGACCTCAAACGGGCGCTTTTCCTCAAAGACAACCTCGCTGATGTTCGCGTAGCTGCAGCCGATCGCGCCACGCCCGCCTACGCGGCCTTGGAGGACCTCTATCCGCGAATGCGCGTTCTGATCTCCGAACACCTCATCAACACGAAACGGTTGCGAAGCGCCCTTCTCAAGCGTTTCATCGCCCTGCGTGCCGACGTCATTGCCGAGGAGAAGGAAAAACTCGGACGGCTCTTCTTCGACGACGTCCCACGGAAGCTCATCGCCCTTGATGGACCGGACAGCCCCGACCGACCGCTTTTTGCTGCACGCCTCTATGAAATGGGCTTCCACCGAACGGCCCATCTGCTCCTCGACGAGTTTCAGGACACGTCGCAAATCCAGTTTACCCTGCTTCGGCCTTTGATCGAAGATATCCTCGGCTCCGTGGGGAGCAATGCCGAGGGAGACCGGTCGATCTTCCTCGTGGGAGACTGGAAACAGTCGATCTATCAGTGGCGGGGGGCGGCGCCCGATATGCTCCGGGCCTCGCTCACCCCAGCCCTCGCGAGCGGACAGATTGCTGCCGAGACTCTTCCTTACAACTACCGTTCGACACCGCTTCTTATCGAATTTTTCAACCATCTGGTCGCCGACCTCTTCGCCGGAACCGACAAAGTCAACATGCAGGCGCCGCCGGAAAATCCGAAGCACCCCTACGGCGGCATCTCCGAGGTGGCGGTTATCCCGGTCGCCTGCGGAGCGGGAGACGAGCCGGTGTACGAGCGGCTCATCGAAGCAATTGTCAAAAAAAAGGCGGAGTGCGGTCGCCCCTGGGGCGATATCGCAGTGCTGTGCCGCACCAACAGGCATATGGATAGGGCCGCCGCGGCGCTGGCCAGAGCCGGAATCCCCACCTCGGGGATCCGCGGCCGCGAGATGCTGTCACTCCGGGAGGGAACGGCGCTCTATCTTTCGCTCATCGCGCTTTTCACGGCCCACGACGGCCGCTTCATTCCTCGCGCCCTCAAGTCTTTGGACTATGGCGAGGCCCAGGGCGCGACATTGATGTCCGCCGTCGCGCAGCTCGCCGAAACTGTCGGCAACGCGCCCCGGCCGCACCGGTTCGCGGCCTTCGCATCCGCCCTGCGCGACCTTGCGCCTCATTTTCCGCGCATCCTCATCGAGACGCTCTGGGATGAGGCGGAGCGATACTTCGTCCGGCCCGATGCCGTCGATGCCGCCGCCTTCCTGCGTTACCTGCTCACCATGTCGCACCTTATCACCATACCCGAGGGAGAGCATGCTGACCGGGTGAAGCTGGCCACGATCCACGGTACCAAGGGCCTTGAATTTCCCCATGTCTTTCTTTTCTGGAAAGAGGAGCACGACAGGGCGCCCGAAATTCCGCACCCCGAAGATGGCTGTCCGCTCAGCCTGAGCAAAGACGAACTGGCTTTTCTCGCTACCGACCCGATAGAAGGAGCTGCAGCCATTGCCGAGGCGGTAACTGTTGTGAAGGAAGAAAGGGCCGAAGAGACGGCCAATATCATCTACGTCGCCGCGACCCGCGCCGCCAAGAGTCTGACGATCCTCCTGCGGGCGGACCGGGAGGGCGCCTTGAAGGGCTACAGTGAGCGAATGTTTACAACGGCCCAGGAACCTATAGCGGACGCCGAGCGCACCGAATTCGGCTGGCGGCATGACTACGGCCTCGAAAAGCCGCGCCCCGCGGACCATGAGGATCTGATCGAGCCTGATCTGGGCGATCTCCCCGCCGTGCCAGCCGACAGCGACGAAATGGACGCGGCCCTGCGCTCCGCCGCCATCGAGGCGGGAATTGAGCGCGGTCTTCGCATCCACGCGATCCTCGCCCGCCTCACATGCGATCGCCAAACGATTGCCCCTGACAGCCTCGCCGCAGAAGAGCAGGCCGTGGTCGAGCGGTTCCTGCACGAAGAGAAGGTGCGAGAGATCCTCTTCCGACCCGGGAAGGTCCTCGTCGAACAGCACATCTCCGACACCCGCACCTTCGGCATCGTGGACCGGCTCATCATCGCCCCCGACCGCATCACCCTCATCGACTTCAAGACGGGTCGCGTCGGCCATTTGGCTGACAAGTATCGGCCCCAGATGCTCCGCTACCGGATGATTCTCCAGGGGCTGTTCGCAGGGCGTCCGGTCGAGTGCTATCTGCTGTTCGTGGACGAGCCGCAACGGATTGTGATAATTTAATAAGCTTTGGATAGGAAAAGCCGATGGCTTTCGAAAACGAGACTGACCATCAGGTTACCTTAGAAGGTCGTTTACTCCAACAAAAACATCATCATGCTTGCTTGTGGCAGCTTCGTCAAATTTTTGGACTTTCATTGAACCGGTCTTTCTGCTCGGGACCATCTAATAGGGTCACACGAAGAAACCTAAGATAACGCCTCTCCAGATTTTCTTCTGCGATATTTTCGTATTCCCCGCGGAATGAATCCCAGATTCCGGAGAGGGCTTCACGAAGGGCTTG
>DAOTMG010000062.1:0-7296 GCA_035450185.1 Syntrophales bacterium
GTGTCGTGGCGGCGATCGAAATGGTCGAGGACATCACCGAGCGGCAGCGGGCCGCCAAGGCCCTGCGCGCCGGCGAGCAGCGCCACCGGTCCTACATCGAGCTGACCGGTCAATTGGGCTGGACGGCCAATGCCGCCGGGGAAGTGGTGGAGGATCTTCCCGCATGGAGGGCTTTCACGGGCCAGAGCGAAGAGGACATCAAGGGCGCGGGATGGGCCGATGCGCTTCACCCGGACGATCGGGAACGTGCCCTGGAGGCCTGGCGCAAGGCCCAAGCAGCGAAAAGCGCCTACGAGATCGAATGCCGCGTGCGCAGACACGACGGCGTCTACCGGCATTGGCTCGCCCGCGCTGTTCCCCTTTTTGATGAGGACGGAGGGATCCGGGAATGGATCGGCACCCTGACCGACATCACGGACATGAAGCGTGTGGAGGAAGAGCTCAAGAAGTCGGAAAGCATGTACCGCACCATCTTCGAGACGACGCCTGCGGCGACCATGATCATCGAGGAGGACACGACCATTTCCATGGTCAACAGGGAGTTCGCGACACAAACGGGATATGATGCGAGGGAGATCGAGGGCAAAAAAAGCTGGACCGAGTTCATCCTGAAAGAGGATCTGGACCGGGTGATGGGGTATCACCGTCTCAGGCGGCTCGATCCGGAAGCGGCCCCGAGGAACTACGAGTTTCGCTACACGGACAGGAAGGGACGGATCCGTGACGTCTACGCGACGGTCGCCATGATGCCGGGGACGAAGAAAACGGTGCTGTCCCTTCTCGACATCACCGACAGAAAGCGCAACGAGGAATCCCTCCGGACGATGTCCGAGGAGTTGACGTCCAAGACCCATGCCCTGGAGGAGATGAATGCGGCGCTGCGCGTGCTGCTGAAGCAAAGGGAAGAGGACAAGACGGAGCTGGAAAAGAGGATCCTGGCCAGCATGAAAGAGCTTGTCATCCCGCACCTCCGGGAGCTGAAGAAATGCCTGTCCGGTCAAAAGGAACTGACCCGCCTCCAGATCCTGGAATCGAATCTGCAGGGGATCATATCCCCCTTTGCGCAGAAGCTGTCCCTGCAATTTCTGCATCTCACGCAGAAGGAAATCCAGGTTGCCAATCTCATCAGGGAAGGCAAGACGACAAAAGAAATCGCGCGGTTCATGGATCTGTCCAAGTTTGCCGTCGACACCCACCGCGCCCACATCAGGAGCAAGCTGGGCTTGACCAACAAGAAAGCCAATCTGAGGACGTATCTTTCTTCCCTCATGGAATAGTGGTTTTTTACACTATTCATCCACTATTTTTTCATTATTGAAATTCCGGGCATTTCAACTTATTTATTTTAACCAGAGAGAGAACAGGCGGGTGATCAGAGGCCCCTCGAGCGTCATCCGGCAGCCGCCGTTTCCGTGTCCCCGATTTCCGGGCAAGAAGTTCACCATCAGGAAACAAGCCCTCTTGAACGTGGAAGGAGTTTCCCCATGTCTCGGCACGCGTATCGGGCGGACGTGCCCCTGCCGCGAGCGGAAGGGTTGAGCCGTATCCGCACCAGATCGGTGTCCCTGAGCAGACCTAACGGCCCCGGGGGGACGGAGGCCCCTGAAATCACCCTGTGGGCCGGGTCTGACAGCCTTTTTGTCTCGGCGGATCTGCGCGGCTTCGGTCTGGAGGATCTCCAGATTCGTGTAGAGGGCACGCGCCTGACCTTCCACGGAAATCTCCGCTCGGACTTGCCGTCCGGAAAAAGGGAACATCATCGAGTGAGGAGACCCGCGAAGACGTTCAGCCATGCGCTGGATCTGCCTTTTGCGGTCGATGACGATGAGGTGGAAGTGCAAAACCAAAATGGGCTCATCTCGATCGTCTTAAAAAGGAAGGCGTCGGGGCGGCAAAACGATCGCGCGGCGCAATCGTCCTTCAAGGCGTCCATGCAGCGCTTTTTCGGAGTAAGCGGGGAGGCCTCCCGAAGCCTGAAAGACGAGATCACGATGCTGGAGACCTTCGACAGATATCTCGACTACCACCTCGGGAAGGGCTTCGCGCGATAGAAGAGCAGGAGGACCCCATGGCACCCTCCATCCATGAACCTGACGTACAGCTCGGCCGACAGGCGGGGGAAAGGGAACGGCGGGAACCCGGGTTCCAGCGTTCCCCGTGGGCGCATGTCACCTGCGGCGAGGGCAAGAACCCCAAAATCACCATGTGGGACGGGGTCAAGGCCATCGTCGTCTCCTTGTCGTTTCCCGACGGCATTCCCGGGGATCTCCAGATATCGATCGCGGAGACCTGCCTGATGCTGGGGGGTGCAGCACGGGGCGATTCCGCCGGTCAGAGCATCGATTTCCCGTGTCCCGTCGAGACCCGTCCGATTCGGATCGAAGACGAAAAGGGGACGATCTACTTCCTGCTGCGGAAAAAGTAAAAAAATACCGGTTATCTTCCAAACGTCCAAGGCGTTTCGTCCATTGCCCGGACTCTGCTTCGCTCATACCCGATGTTCCGAGTCCCGTCGTGCCGTTTCGTGTCTTCATGGCCTGCTCTTTGTTGCGGGCGAGAACCCGGTTGCCGCCCGGCTTCATCTACAAGGTCGAGAGGTTCTTCTGTCCCGGATTGTCGGTTGCGGAAAGGAGTCTGGATCATGAGGATGACAGCGTATCAGATTGAAGAATGGCTTCGCAGAAACCGCAGACGAATGATCAGGTGTCCTTACCAGCCGGGGAACTTGAGGATCACTCTCTGGGGCTGCAGGCGGCGCAAATCGCAGGCCCGAAGAGAGGATTTCACGGACCTCACGAAGGGAGACTACTTCGATTACGTCTACAAGAGCGGCCTGCTGCGTTGCCGCGATTGCCCGATCGCCGATGCGCCATCGCATCGGGAAAGCCGTTCCATGACACACGCCGCCGGTCAAACGGTCGCTTGACGATCGCTCGGCCGTCGACAGGGTAGGGAAAGCGCCGGGGGGAAAGCCGACGCCCGCAAGCGCGGGCGGCTCGGCGGCCCCGCGGGCCTCAAGAATCCACCTGGGGATTTACCCCCGAGAAGCGAGGAGGTGAACCATGTTCCAGCCGAAATCCATCCTGGTGCCGACCGATTTCTCCGAGTCTTCCGAGAGGGCCTTTCGCAAGGCCATCGACATCTCGAAGGCCTATTCGGCGAAACTCGTCGTCCTGCACGTCGTGAGGATGCTGCCCTTGAGCGTCGGGGATTACTGGCTCGAGGAACCGCTGATCCGTCGCGTGCAGGCCGACATCGAGAAGGCCTCGAGAGACGAGGTCGTGAAGTTCGTCGGCAAGTTCCCGCAGGCCGAGGGGGTCCCGGTCGAAGCGGACGTCCGGAGCGGCATCCCCTACGAGCAGATCGTGCAGGATGCGGCCGACCGGCGCGTCGATCTCATCGTCATGGCCCCGCGCGGCAAGACGGGGATCAAGGAACATCTCCTGGGCGGCACGGCGGACCGTGTCATCCGTCATGCCGCCTGCGATGTGCTGATCGTCCGCGGCGGGGAGTGACCGATATTCGAGACCTCGGGGGGATGCACATGAAGAGGATCGAGGAAAAATCGAGGCGGAGGGTGACGTTTTCCTGCCCTGCGCCCGTTGCGAAGGAAGTTTTCGTCGCCGGTACGTTTAACGGCTGGGACCCGCGCAAGGATCCCCTGAAGAAGCAGCCCTCGGGCTGGAAAGCCGTCAAATATCTACCTCCGGGCGTGCATGAATACCGATTCGTCGTCGACGGGACCTGGGTCGACGATCCGGCTTGCCGCATCCGCCGGCCGAATCCATACGGCGGCGAAAATTGCGTCCTGCAGCTCTGACTGCCTGCGCGGATGCCGGGTGACGCTTTTTCAGGTCAACAAAACAGAGGCGAGGGATCGGTCCTGAAGAGCGCATCGAAGGAAATCCTGCGGCTCTGAAAGGCCCGGAGGGTGGCCGACATGAAGACCATGGCGGCCGTGCGGGAGCAGGGGGAGGCGATGCCGGAGATGACCCGGAACCGCGGTGTCCTGCGGGAAGGGCCGCAAGAAATGTCCCGGCAGCGGGCGGATCCGTACGAATCGATCCGGAAGACGTGCCTCGGCATGATGGAGGACCACTTTTAGAATCTCGAGGAAATGATCGGGAGCGCCCCGTAGGAAGGGGCAGCCCGAACCGCGACGACAAGGCAAACCGTCGGGCCCCGGGGCCGGAGAAAATGTTCCTCTCTATTGGATTTCCCGGATCGCCCTGACGATATCGGCGGTACCCTTGAAGACCTGCTTTCTGCCGCTGTCGAGGATCACGGCGGTGGGCGTCGAGCGGACCCTGTCCTCGGTGAGATGGCCCGTCAGGAAGCTGAACGTCGGCGTCGGGTCATAGACCTTGTAACGGATGCCCTTGTTCCTGAGGTACTCCTCGAGCTTTTCCGGGTCCGTGATGTTCAGCGCGGCAGCCTGGAATAGAGCGTGCCGCACCCGGGTGGCGTAGTCGATATCCTTTTTCGCGTTGATTGCATACAGGAAATAGCGGGCATAGAGCGTGGTGTAGGGGCTGACCGGCGTGTCGACGAAGGTCACCCGGATGGCGTTCTTCTTCACGAGATCCGCGATGGGCTGGGCGATCTCCGGGTCGAGCCTCGAGCAGGGGCCGCAGAAGTAGTCGCTGTAGAGCCGCACGTGGACCCGGCCGTTGCCGAAGACGGGCTTGAGGGGCTCCGCGGCGTAGGAGGGTGTCACCGACACGTTGAAGAAGGCCGCGCAGAGCAGCAGCCCCAGGAAGATGGTGAGTTCTTCCTTTCCGGTCAGGGCGGTCTTCATGGTGATGTTCTTCGTCATCATTCGTGCCCGTTGTCCCTTTGTCCGGGTAAGCCGATTTTCCGGGTCCGCCTCTCGGCCGTCTTCGGAAACCAGGCCCGGCAATTTCCGGATATCCGCCCGGCAGCGTGTCTTCTTTCCCGCTCTTCCGGTCTTTCTCCCGTCTAGCTTCCTTCTTTTTTCCGCAGGGTGACCTGGAAGAGCTTCCGGGGGAGCGTGCCCTCCTCGAACTCCTCGATGCCGAGGATATCGAACCCGCCGGCCAGCTCATCCACCATGGCCCTGTCGAAGTAGTGTACGACAAAACCGTTCATCTCGTAAAGATCCTCGCCGAGGGGGGTTCCCCGGCCGTAGTGGGCGTCTCCCTTGTGGCGGACGGTGTAGATGTTCAGCCCTCCCGGCTTGAGAACCCGGCGGACCTCTCCGTTGAGAAACCCGATCTCCGCACGGCTGAAGGCCATGCAGTACAGCATGTGGGAGAAGCAGCCGTCGATCGAGGCGTCTTCGAAAGGCAGCGGCTTGCGGAGGTCGTGAAAGACGGGGGCGATCATCTCGCCCAGGTCCGTCCTGATGCCCTTGTCGATGATCCCCCAGAGGCCGCTCTCGCTGTAGTCCAGGGCATAGACCCGGAGGCCCAGGCCCGCGAAATAGAGGGTGTCCCGTCCCTGCCCGGCACCCAGCTCCAGCAGGAGGCTGCAGCCCCCTTCCAGGAAGCGTTCCGCCGCCCTTCGGGCCGCACCGCTGGGCTCTTCGCCGAAAAAATCCATCTCGGCCGCATAAGCCCGGTCCCATCGGCCTTGCTGCCGGTCCAGCTCGTCTTTCTGCATGTCCCGTTCCATCCAGTCCGGCCGGCGCACGCCCGCCACGCAGGGGATGGCGTTTCTTCTGACCTGCTTTCGCTCAAAAGTCAAATGGTTTTAAGCGGGGAGTCGGCTGCGGCGATCGGGTACAGGGCATGAGGAAGCGATCCGTTCCCGCGGCGATAAAAAAGATCACCCGGCCGAGGGCGGCCGGGTGATCCCGAAGGGGGAGGTGTCTCGTTGGAAGAAGGTCTCGCGCTCGCCCGTTACCTCATGCCCCCGCCCATGCCTGCACCCATCCTCGGGCCGGTACCGGGGCCCATTCCGGGGCCTCTGCCCGGGCCCATGCCCTTACCTGCGCCCGGCCCTGGGCCGAAGCAGCGCCCGATCGTCCGGTTCTGCTTGAGGAGTTCCTGCTGCTCCGGGGTGAGCACCTTGTAGACGGCCCAGCGGTAGTCGGTCTTCTTGTCGTCGATCTGGTCGCGCAGCGCCCGCACTTCCTTTTCCGTCGCGCGGATCTTCGCCTCGTCCGGGCTCTTCTCGAGCCACAGGAGCCTCAGGTCGCCCCTCCTGCTGTGCATCTTGTCCTCGAGGGGCTTGATGTCCTTCAGGTGCGCGGTCCGCAGGTCGGCGATCTTCGTTTTCTGCTCCGCCGTCAGGTTCAGGCCCTGCACGCCCGAAAGGTCGTTGCCGTTGCAGAAGCCGTATCCGCGGCCTTTCCCGCCCTTCGCGTCGGCGGGCATCACGAAGGCCGTCACGAGAAGAAGGGCTGTGAGAACGATCATCATCTTTTTCATGGGTTCCATCTCCTTTGGAGTTGTTTTCTTGCATAGACCATAGGGCAACGACCGTGCCACCGGGAGGGGTTTTTTATAACTTATCGAATCAGCTTATTTTTTTATGTTTCAGTCTGGCCTTGCGGCTTTGGGGCGAGAAAAAAGTGGATAAGATGTATCCATAAAGTGTATACAGGAGAGAAGAAAGTATTCAGGCAAGATTCCAGAAGCGAGGATCGAGAGTAAGAAATCCCAGTCCTGCATTCCGGGCTTCCTGACTTCGACCGCTTGAAACGGTACATCACGACAAGGAAACGGAGAGTGGAATCCGCGCACCGGAAGAAAATATGGCTGTTGGTTCCTCCCTGGGTGATCCTCGGTGCCGTGGCCATCCTCGTCCCGCTGTTTGCCTTTTTCACCTGGGAGAATGTCTCCCGCCACAAGGACATGAGCACGAGGCTCCTCCTGGAGAAGGGCGAGGCCATCATCCGCTCCTTCGAGGCCGGGGCGAGGGCCGGCGAGGGGATGCGGTGGGGCAGCTTCGAGCTGCAGAAGCTCCTCATTGAGACCGCCCAGCAGCCGGGAGTGGAGTATTTCACCATCACCGACACGAAGGGCCGGATCCTCGCGGACAGCGATCCCGGTGTGATCGGCGAGGTGTATGAAACCGGGCTGGACCTGACGGCCCTCTCCCGAGAGGGCCGTGCGCAGTGGAGAGTCATCGAGGGAGCCGGCGGGCCGGACACCTTCGAGGTCTTTCGAAGGTTTGCACCGAGGGAAGAGCCCTTCGAGGGCTTCAGCGGCCGGCGGCAGGGGGCCGCCTACGTGATCTTCGTAGGACTCGACAGGACGCCCGTGCAGGAGGCCCACGCCCAGGACACCCGCAACACGATCATCACGGCCTCGGTGCTCCTGCTGATCAGCG
>DAOTMG010000063.1:0-6638 GCA_035450185.1 Syntrophales bacterium
TTGACGATGCCGTATTCCGTGCAGACCCAGGTCACGAGCCAGTCGGGCACGGCCACGACGCTTCCGGGATCCAGCATGGGGACGATGCGGGATTTGCCCTTGGCATCCCTTGACGTCGCGGCGAGAATGGCCCTGCCGCCCTTGGCCAGGGAGGCGCCGACGGCGAACTGGAACTGCCCGCCCGTCGAGGAGATGGGACGGCCGGCGACATTGCCCGCCGCGTCCTGCCCCCGGAGATCCATCTGGGCGAAGTTGTTGACGGTCACCATGTTGTCGTTCTGGGACAGTGTGACCCAGTTGTTGGTGTAGCCGATGTCATAGCCGGCGAAGAAGGGGTTGCGATGCATCCACTCATAGTAGCGGGGCGTGTCGACGGGCATGATGTAGGCCCAGGAGCATCTCCCCTTGTCGATGGTCTTCCGGGAGTTATCCACAACACCCGCCTCGGCAAGCGTGAAGGCGTACTCGCCGATCATCTCGCTGTGGACGCCGAGATGCCTCAGGTTCGAGTCCCTCAGGGCGATGACCACGGCCGTGGGGAGTGCGCCGATGCCCACCTGGATGCAGTCGCCGTCGCGCATGATCTCGAGACAGTGTTTTGCGATCGCCATCTGGACCTCGTTCGGCTTGATGTCCTTCTCGGCGATGTACATCCACTGGTACTTCTCCTGGCTGGTGTCCACCTCGACGAAGTAATCCACGTCGTCGATGGGCAGGTACATACCCCTTCCCGCCTCGCACCAGGCGTAGTCGTCGCGGATCTCGCAGACGAACTTCTTGCAGGACTTGGCGGTGATCATGAAGTTGTTCACGCCGTAGCTGGCGTTCACGTAACCGGCCTCCGGCACCGCGCAGGCCTGGACGCCCCAGTCCATGGCACGTTTGGCCTTTTCCTTCCGGTAGAACCGGGCGTATTCAGCGTCCATACCGATGGCCCATCCCCAGTGTTTCCAGTCGAGGCCTTTGTATCCCTTGGTCACGAGGCCACGCAGGGTGGGGAGGAGGAAGGCCTCGTGGAGAACGTGATACTTCCCTTCCGGGTCGGCTGCCGCGAAGAAGTTGTTGCCGAGCATGATCGCCTGGTTCCAGATCTCGATGTTGTTCAGGTCGCCGGGGCCGCTGCCGAACCGGGCCGCCAGGGCCTCCATCGTCGGTAGGGTGTCGGAACCGGGGCCGCCGCGGTTGATCCAGTCGCCCGGCTTGACCATCTCCGCCCATTTCTTCGCCGTGATGATCTTGTTTCTGAGTTTCTGCTGAATGGGTGTCTGCGTGATAATCTTCAGTTTGTTTTCGATCGGTTTCTGGGCCATATGATTCCGTTCCTCCTTTTAAAATATTGATTTCTGTAAAAGTTCCATCCCCTGCGTGTCGAACAAGGACCTCTCCAACAGGCACGCGTTGAACATAGTAATGAAAACGGCGGCGGGATCCCCCCTTTCTGTGTTTGATTATTCGAGGAATTTAGAAGGCTTTCGATTCATCGAGGACAGGCGCTTTATGGGGTTGCTATTATCTTTCCGATCCATAAAAGTCAAGGAAAAAGATGGCGGCGACGAAAACGGCCGGAGTCCACTTTTCTTGCGGATTTTTCGATGGAAAACGCCGTTTTTTCTTTCGTCTCCTTCCCCGCGTTCCCCCGATGCTACACAATATGTAGTGGTCATGAGATGAGAACATACATTTTGTTGTATTTTTTCTTTACAAGCGGCTCCTATTCTGCTACTGTGTCAAAAATTTATTGATAGCCCGCCATGCCCTGTGATAAAGGCCCAGACTTCGATCGGGATCGAGGGGAAAGGGAATGAGACTGAAAAGACTTGAAATCCTCGGGTTTAAGTCATTCCGGGACCGGACGGTCCTCGACTTTCCCGAGGGGATCACCGGCATCGTCGGCCCCAACGGTTGCGGAAAGAGCAACATCGTGGACGCCATCCGGTGGGTTCTGGGCGAGATGCGCGTGACGATGCTTCGCGGGAAGAAGATGGAGGACGTTATCTTCAACGGGAGCGAGGACGCCCCGCCCGTCGGCCTGGCGGAAGTCACCATGATCCTCGAGAAAGGCCCTTACAATTTCCCGGGGGCCTACGCGGACTGTGCAGAGGTCATGATCTCGCGCCGGCTCTTCCGGGACGGCGAGAGCGAATACAGCATCAACAATGTCCCCGTGAGACTGCTCGATGTCCGGGAATTCTTCATGGATACCGGGGTGGGGGCCCGCACCTATTCCCTCGTGGAACAGGGGAGCATCGCGAACATGGTGGAGGCCAAGCCCGAGGAGCGGCGCGCCTTCATCGAAGAGGCCGCAGGGATCGCCAAGTACAAGAGCCGCAAGGAAGCGGCCCTCCGGAAGATGGAGGCCACCCGGGCGAATGTCACCCGTCTGAACGACATCCTCCGCGAGGTCAGGACCCAGCTCAACCAGATCTCCCGGCAGGCCCGGCGGGCGGAGAAGTTCAAGGCCCTCCGGGGGGAGATCCGCGATGCCGAGATCAAGCTCTGCCTCCAGGGGCGGTCGGAACTGGCGGCGAACAGGGAGGCGCTGCAGAGGAGTTTCTCCGAGGCGGACGCCCGGGTGACGGGGATGAGGACGAAGCTCGCCGAGGCGGAGGCTGCGATCCTGGCCTTGCGAAACGATCTCCAACAGAGCGAAGAGGCCATGGCCGCCCGTCAGGAGAGGATCTACGCCCTGAGGAACGAGATCGGGGGCAAAGAGAAGGGGATGGAATTCTCGAAGGGGAGAATCATCGATCTCCGGGTCCGCCGGCAGAAGGACCAGGAGGACATTCAAGCCCTCCGGGAGAGAAAGCTCAAGGTCGAGGAGGAGATCCGTATCCTGAACCGGGCCGGTGAGGAATCCCTCGGCAGGATCGAAGCCGTCCGCTCCACCATCGAACGCCTGACCGCTGAGACGGAGGAGCTCAGGGCCCGCGAGGAAGTCCTGCGCCGGGAGGTCGACGAACGGAAGATCCGTTACTTCGACATTCAGGCGGAAAGAGCGAGAATCAAGAACGTTGCCGGCGCGCTCCTGAGGAGTCTGGAGGATCTGAGACGGCGGGCCGAGAAGGACTATCTGGATCTGACGGAGAACGAGGCGAAGGCGAAGACCGTCGCGGGCCGGATCGATGAGATCCGGGCGTCACTCGATGGAGCCCTCCGGGAGCTGGAGGGGTTGCGTGCGGAAGAAGGCCGGGCCGTCATCGAGATCGGGCGGTACAACGAGGAGCTTTCGGCCCTCGACGCGGCCGTGGCCGGCCTGAAGGAAGACCTCGGCCGGAAGTCGTCGCGGCTTGCGTCCCTCCGGGAATTTCAGAACGGTTACGAATGGTGCAGTGCCGGGATCCGGTCGGTCCTTCGAGCCCGGGAAGAGGGGAATCTCTCGGCCGAGGCCTTCTTCGGGCTCGTGGCCGATCACATCGATGTGCCCGAACCCTACGAGGTGGCCGTGGAGGCCGTTCTCGGCGATAAACTCCAGTACATCATCGTGAGGAGCCAGGAAGAGGGCATTCAGGCCATCGACTACCTGAAAACCGCCTCCGCCGGTCGCGGAAGTTTCGTTCCCCTGAAGGTGAGGAGTAACGGCGAGGACCTGGACGGGAAAGATTATCTCAGGGGCGCCACCCGGCTGATCGACGTGGTCCGTGTCCGGGACGATTTCAGGAACATCGCCGACTATCTCCTCGGGGAGATCGTCCTCGTGCCCGATATCAAAGAGGGTGTGTCGCTTTGGCAGCGAAACGGGTTCCGGGGGACTTTCGTGACGCCCGACGGAGACACCATCAGTCCTCACGGCGTGCTGACGGGCGGAAGCCGGACCGTCACGGAGGAGACGAGCCTCCTGCGCAAGAAAAGGGAGATCGCGGCCCTCGAGAAAGAGGTCAGGGAAATCGAGGCCGTCCTCGAGGACCGGACGGAAAGCCGCAGCCAGGTCGCCTCCCTCCTCGGGGAGAGGGACCAGGCGCTCGAGCATCTGAGGGAAAGGATCCGGCGGCTTGAGCTCGAGATCGCGGGCGGGGAAAAGGACATCGAGCGCCTCGAGGGGGAACTCCGGTGGCTCGGACAGCGGATTTCCGCCCTGAGCTTCAGCCGCGAGGCGATGCTCTCCGAGGAGAAGGAAATCCTGGAGAGGATCGCGGCCGCGGAGGCCGATCTGGCCGCCCAGGAGGTTCGGGGGGAAGAGGCGAACGCGCTGATCCTGAATCTCCAGCAGGAATGGGACGAGAAGAGAAAGTCCCTCGAGGAAAAGGAAAAGGTCCTGACCGGGGAGAGGGTGACCCTGGCATCCCTCGAGGAAAAACGGAATTCCGACGCTAAGGTGCTCGCGAATCTCGGATCCCTTCTCCGGGAAGTGATCGGGGAGGCGGAGGCCAGGGAGAAAGACCTGGAGGAATGCGACCGGACGATCCGTGAAGTCACGGAACAGATGGCGGCCGACGAGAGGGAGATCGCGGTGCTTTACGGCGAGCTCGAGGCCCGGGAACGGGAGGCTTCGGAGAGCCGGGCTTCCCACGAGGAAAAGGTGGCGCAGCTGGCCGGCCGGGAGCGGGAAGAGAAGGAGCTCAGGAAGGGGCTCGATGACCTGCTCCGGGAGGCGGCCGGGCTCGACATCCGGATCCGGGAGATCTCCTTCGAGATCGAAAGCCTGCGAAACCGCGTTCTCGAGAAATACAACGCCGATCTGAACGCCCTGGCGGCGGAGTTCACCCCCATGGACGAGGAAACCGTCGGGCTCCTTCGAGAGAAGCTCGAGAAGGGAAAGGAGCAGGTCGAGAGCTTCGGCGAGGTGAACCTGCTCGCCATCGGCGAGCACGAAGAGCTCAAGCAGCGGCACGACTTTCTCGTTTCACAAATCGCGGACCTGGAGGCGTCCCTGGAGACCCTCCAGAAGACCATTACCCGGATCAACCAGATATCGAAGACCCGGTTTGCCGAGACCTTCGAGTCCGTGAACGATTGCTTCCAGCTCATTTTCCCGAAACTCTTCCGCGGGGGGAAAGGGATGCTGAGGCTCACGGACTCGGAAGACATGCTCGAGACGGGCGTGGACATCGAGATTCAACTGCCCGGGAAACGTCTGCAGAGCATCAGTCTCCTCTCCGGAGGTGAGAAGGCGCTGGCGGCCGTCGCCCTGATCTTCTCCATCATTCTCTACCGACCGACCCCCTTCCTCGTCCTCGACGAGGTGGACGCGGCCCTCGACGACGCGAACATCGCCCTCTTCAACCAGTTCCTGAAGGAGCTCTCGGAAAAGAGCCAGATCGTTCTGGTGACGCACAACAAGAAAACCATGGAAGTCGCTTCCAACCTCTACGGCGTTTCCATGGAGAGGAAGGGGATCTCCAACCTGGTCTCCGTCAACCTCCGGACCTAAGATTGGCGTTGACTCCGAGCCCGCAATCCCGATAAGATCAAGAGCATCGAAAGCATGACCGGCTCCGGCATTGAGGAGCCCTTTTGTTTTGTGCCGCCGGGGAATCCGGGCACGGAGTTCGTTCCTATGACGGGAGAAGAAAAAAAGGAATACGGCCTGTTCGAGAGGCTGAAGAGGGGGCTCAGCAAGACCCGCAGGAGCCTCGTCAAGTCCATCGATGAGATGATCTTCGGCGAGAGGGTCATCGAGCGGGACCTCTTTGAAGAGATCGAGGAAAACCTCATCGCGGCCGATGTGGGGGCCGTATTCACCCAGGAACTCATCGACGAGATGAAGGACACCGCCAAACGGCGGGACCTCAACAACCCGGAAATCCTCCGGAAGCTCCTCCGGGATCATATCGCCTTGATCCTGAAACAGCGTGAGGCTCCGCTGGACATTCCGAAGGGAGGGCTCTTTACCATCATGGTGGTGGGAGTGAACGGAACGGGAAAGACGACCACCATCGGCAAGATGGCCATGGGTTTCAAGGACCGGGGATACAGCGTGATGCTCGCCGCGGCCGATACCTTCCGGGCGGCGGCCATCGAGCAGCTCGATGTCTGGAGCCAGCGATGCGGGGTGCCCATGATCCGTCAGCGGATGGGGGCCGATCCGTCCGCCGTCGTTTTCGATGCCCTCCACGCCGCCCGGGCGAAAAAGGCGGACATCCTGATCATCGATACGGCGGGGCGTCTCCACACGAAGGTCAATCTCATGGAGGAGCTCAAGAAAGTGAAGCGGATCATGGGTCGCGAACTGCCCGGCGCCCCTCACGAAATCCTCCTGGTGCTCGACGCCACGACGGGACAGAACGCCCTGGCCCAGGCCAGGATGTTCGACGATGCCGTCGGGGTGACGGGCATCGTGCTTACGAAACTCGACGGCACGGCGAAGGGCGGGATCATCATCCGCATCGCCCGGGAGCTTCAGATCCCGATCCGCTTTATCGGCATCGGCGAGGCCCCCGACGATCTGAGGGTGTTCAACAGCGTCGAATATACGGACGCCCTTTTTGCGTGAAGCCCATCGGCGGACAGCATCCCTCTCCCCGGAGGGGCCCGCGCGGGTTTCATCCCCTTTCTTGAGGAAAAGCAGTATGGGAAAAATTTTTGCCATCGGCGACGTCCACGGCTGCCTTCGCCATCTGCGAGAGATGATCTCCCTGATCGACGCGGATCCGCGGGAAGACACCCTCGTTTTCATCGGGGACTACATCGACCGCGGGCCC
>DAOTMG010000064.1:0-6091 GCA_035450185.1 Syntrophales bacterium
GGTGGGCCCCGATCATCGAGGTGGCGAAGCTCTTCGCCGGGATCTTCATGACGATCATCCCGGCGCTGGGCATCCTGCAGGCCGGACACCAGGGCGCCTTGGCGGGCCTGCTGGCTTACGTGAAGGAGCCCGTGGCGTATTTCTGGGTGTCGGGGTCGCTCTCCTCGTTCCTCGACAACGCTCCCACGTACCTCACCTTTTTCTACATGGCCCTCGGCCAGCTCGGGATGACGGAGGCCATGGTCCCGGGGGCCTGCGCGATCGGCACCCCGACCGGCAATCCCGAGTTCGTCGCCCTGCTCAAGGGGATCTCGGCGGGGTCCGTCTTCATGGGAGCCAACACCTACATCGGAAACGCGCCCAACTTCATGGTGAAGTCCATTGCCGAGGAGGCGGGCATCGCCATGCCGAGCTTCTTCGGATACATGTTCAAGTACTCCATCCCGATCCTGATCCCCGTGTTCCTGATCGTGACCTTCTTGTTTTTCTGAGTCGGAGGGAGGTCCGGGAGGAAAGGAAAAGCGCATGACAGCGAAGTACTATGAAGTCGTGGTCGAGGGCTCCTTCGATCTCATCAAGGGTTTCGTCCTGGGTTTTTTCCAAGGGCGGGGCATCGAGGGTGAGGCCGTGTTCTCCGCCGAACGTCATGTCAGGCAGACGGAAGGGATCGGCCATCTGCTGCGCCAACTCACCCGCCGGGGAAACAAATCCAGCATCATCATCGGGGAAGGGGTCGGCCGATTGCTCCGGGAGGCTCTGGACAGGATCGGGGATGAGCTGGACCTCAAAGTGCTCTCCATCCGGGAAATCAAGTCGGCGCACTTCGATTTCAAGTTCCGGACCTATGCGAAAGCGGCGGGCGAGGGACTGAAGGAGACCTTCACGAACCTTCCGGCTGGAGTTGCCGTGGAGGGTTTCGATCTCAAGGAGGATGTCCGCCCGGAAGCCAAGGGTGTCGAGGCCTATGCCCCGCTCCATCATTACGAGATCCGGGGGAAGGGACGTGTCACGGGCGACGCCAAGGCGGTGATTGACTTCTACGACCGGATCGAGCACAACGAGCTGATCGAGTTAGGGGAGATTGAACTGGACTTTTCCTGAGCCTCCGCCTCAGGACTCTTCCGTGACGGTGATCCCGACGATTTCGAACTCCCGGACCCCCCCCGGTGTCTGGACCGTGACCGTGTCCCCCGGCACCCGTCCGATCAGGGCCTTCCCGATGGGAGAGGTCACGGAAATCTTGTGATGGGAGGCGTCCGACTCGAAGGGCCCCACGAGCTGGTAGTCCACCACGTTCCCCGTGTCCGTGTCACGGATGGACACGGTCGATCCGAAGACCACCTTTTCATCCGTCAAGCCCTTCAGGTCGATCACCTTGGAGGAGGCCAGGTTATTCTCGATTTCCTGCAGCCTGCCGTGCAGGAAGGACTGCCGCTCCTTGGCGTACTGGTACTCGGCGTTTTCCGCGATGTCGCCGTGACCCCGTGCCTCCTCGATGGCCCGGGCATTTTCGGGGATGGCGACCGCCTTGAGATATTGGAGCTCCCTCTTGAGCTTTTCATACCCCGCTTTCGTGATCGGCATCTTCTGCATGAAATTCATCTCCGGCATCGGTCGTTGGACGGACCGGTGAAAAAAAAGATATCCGTTATCGACGCAATAACGGATGGGTCCTTTCTACCGGAGAATCCCGGCACTGTCAAGGGGATTTCGGTCCCCGGCCTTGCCACGGCCCCTGAACTGTGTTAGGAAGGAAGCGATCTGGAAGGCGGGTTTCCGGCCATGCGCGATTCCTACAACCGGGAGATCAGCTACCTGCGGGTTTCCGTGACGGACCGTTGTAACCTCAGGTGCCTCTACTGCATGCCGAAGGAAGGCGTCTCTCTTCTCGGGCACGATGACATCCTCTCTTACGAAGAGATCCTGCGGGTCATCCGGGAGGCCGTGGCGCTCGGGATCACCAAGGTGAGGGTCACGGGCGGGGAGCCCCTCGTCCGCAGGGGACTTCTGGATTTCCTTCACGCCCTTAAGCAGCTTCCCCTGCAGGATCTTAGCCTCACGACGAACGGGATCCTGCTGGAGGTGTATGCCGAAAAACTCTTCGATGCCGGCATCCGGCGGATCAATGTCAGTCTCGACTCGCTCCATCCCGAGAAATACGCCCGGATCACCCGGGGAGGGAACCTCCACTCGGTCCTTCGCGGCATCGAGAGGGCGGAGCGGATCGGCTTCGCCCCGATCAAGATCAATACCGTCGCCCTGAGGGGGATCAACGATGACGAGATCCTGGACATCGCCCGCCTCACCCTCGAAAAGCCCTACCAGGTGAGATTCATCGAGTTGATGCCGACGGGCAGGATCGACGCGGATGTGTCGGAGCGGTATCTGTCCGCCGACGTCATCATGGCCCGGATCGGCGCGTTCCGAAAGCTCCATGCCGCAGACAGGCACGGCCGCGGAATCGACGGGCCGGCCCGCATCTACCGGATGGAAGGCGCCATGGGCGAGATCGGTTTCATCAGCCCCGTCAGCAGCCATTTCTGTGATCTCTGCAACCGCCTGAGGCTGACCGCCGACGGCCACCTGCGTTCCTGTCTTCTCTCCGACGACGAGCTGGACCTCAAGACGCCGCTGCGGTCGGGATGCACCGATCAGGAGTTGAGGGACATGATCCGGCAATCCATCCTGAAGAAACCGCAGAGACATGCCCTCGACGGCGGCGTCCTGCCGAAGAGAAGACCCCGGAAGGAAATGCCCCAGATCGGCGGCTGACAGGGCCGCCCCTCCTCTTCTCGCCGTGCCCGGGATTACCTACTCGGAGGGGTTCTTCCAGTTGAGGTCTCTTTCATCGAAGGGAGTCGACAGGACCTCCTGAGCGGTCTCGAAATCGCTCTCCGGAACGAGGATCTCGACCTCACCGAGACCGTTGATGACGATGGCGTAGATTTCTCCGGCCGCCTCGTACTTCAACCGGAAGGGGATCCCTTCGGCTTCCAGCCGCCCCGCCACGATCCTGGCATGGGTCATGCCCGATGCCCTGCAGACGACCCTCCAGCGGTCCACCGTCCTATTCCCCCCGGATCACGATCTCGAGATAGAAATCGCCCCGCTCGCCGCTTGCGCCTTCCCGGCCCAGGCCGGGCAGCCTCAGCCGGGTGCCCGTCCTCACGCCGGGCGGGATGATGACGTTGACGAGTTTTCTCTCCCCGTCGCGGACGATGGTAATCATCTTTCGGGTCCCGCTCATCGCTTCCCTCGTTGTGACGGCGATCCGGCCGTGGAGGTCCAGGTCCTCCGCCGGGGGGGCCGCCCGGACGATCTGGAGGCGGGGCGTGGTCGTCCTTTCATGGCTCAGGCGTTCCGAAAGCCCGAAATCCGGCAGGAAGGCGGCCAGCTTCGTCAGGGCCATGCCCGCGACGAATCCACCGATGTGGGCCCACCAGGCCACGCCGCCCATCTGCGGATCGGAAACGGATGCGTACAGGAACTGGAAAACGAACCAGAGCCCGAGAAAGAAGAGGGCGGGGACTTCGATGAAGTAGGGAATGAAGAAAATCGGGATGAGCGTCAGGATCCTCGAGTGGGGGTAGAGGAGAAGATAAGCCCCCATCACGCCGGCGATGGCCCCGCTCGCCCCGATCGTCGGGATCTGGGATTCCCAGTTGAAATAAAGATGGGTCGCGGCCGAAGCCCAGCCGCAGAGCAGATAGAAGACCAGGTATCTGAAGGACCCGAGGTGGTCTTCCACATTGTCTCCGAAGATATAGAGGGACCACATGTTGCCCAACAGGTGCCAGAAACTCCCGTGGAGAAACATGAAGGACAGGAAAGGGATCGTCTGTTCGAAAAGGGTGAAATGGGCTGCAATTTCCGGGTGGCTGTACCGGGCCGGCACGAGACCGTAGGTGAAAATGAAGGCCTCCATGTTTTCCGCGTTCATGAGCTGAACCAGAAAGAGTCCTACATTGACGGCGATGATGGCCGTATTGACGACGGGGTAGTTTCGGGACTGGATCTGGTCGCGGATCGGGATCATGAATCAAAAAAGGCTGAAGGCTGAAGGCGTAGGATCAATTTGAGTTAAAGAGAACTCTTCAAAACCTGGTGCCTGATGCCTGTCGTCTGTCTTTATCCCAAATCCCCGGAACCGGCAACCGGTTTTTCCACCCTGCAAATCGATGACTCGGGGTGAAAAGGAAAAGGGGCAGGTTCAAGGAACCTGCCCCTTTTGACGTCAAGCCGTCGCGAAGCGGATTACTTCACGAAGGGCGCGGGGATCGGGTAGATGACCTTGCCGAAGACGGTATTGCAGATCACGGCGCCGGCCAGATACACACCGATCCAGCCGGAGACCACGAGCAGCCAGCCGACGATGGGCTTGCCGACCGCGGGATCCATCTTGCCCAGGTCGAGACCGACGATGCACCACAGAACGATGTCGAGCAGGATAACAAGGATGAAGATGAGCTTGTTGCCCTTGAGGTAAGCAGGGGTCACGACGGTGAGGAAGCCGGCCCCGGCCATCCAGGTCCATCCCTCAACGTAGGCATGAGGAGCCATACCGAACTTGATCATGAAGAACTTGGAGAGCACGCTGAGAGAGGCACCGAACATGAAGAAGGCGGAGAAGAACAGGAAGACGTTACCGCCCGTGATGTTATGATCCTTGAGCTCCATGACGGCCACGGTGTACTGGACGACACCGCCGCCCACGAGCCACGCAAAGAGGATGGGAAGGCCTTCCACCTTTACCCATCCAAGAAATACTGCGGCGAAACCAAAGCAGGCTACTGCGAGAGCCCCGAGTCCCGCAGGAGCGGGCGATGCAAAGGTATGTTCATGCGCCATAAAAAATCCTCCTTTTTTCGGTTAATATGAAATGGGTCATGAAATGGGTAAGCACTTACACCTCTTAATTCGTTCTCTTCCTCACCTCCTTTCCGCAAATCTTGAGATATGCCTGTTACCGTCAGGCATTATCTTTTATAAAATGTGTGGATAAAAAGGATGGAACTCGCGTGATGCGATGAAAGAACTCAGCCCCCCGTGGTTAAGTGCTTTGGACGGGAATCTCGTCAAGGTTCCAAAAACGAAACTCCCACGTCTTTGTTAGCAAAGGAGGCCCCCTCTTGTCAAGAGGAAAAACCTCTCCAGGGGCCTGAGGAACGGGTGCCGGAAGGATGAGATGGACTAAGAAAAAAGTAGTAGATTCGGGATCATATCATCCGGCGGGGCGGCCCTGATCAGAGGGCCGCTTTCGCTACATCGCCTGAAGAAACGGGCCCCGAGGGCAGTCGGAGGCACCGACATCATCACCGTCCTTCTGGAGGGCGATTGTTTAATTCCGGAAGACCCAGAGGATGATGAACATCCCCAGGAGCCAGACGAGGAAGGCGAGTACACGGTATTTCTGCCGCTCCGGGAGCCTGAGGATGGCGTTCCAGGGTGTTATCTCGTCGGGCGCCCCTGTCCCTGCGGACTCGGCTTTCTTTTTTTTGTTCTTTCCCATGGCGTGGATCCCGTCCTGTCTGTACTGAATGAAGGGAAGAGGGCGGGGTGACCCCGGATACCGCCCTTTCCCGAGCCATCTCTTAGTTCAGGGGGAAGCCCCTGTCAAGACGTTTACACGGAACCCCGATGGACCCTTGGGGGGTCCCGGGGGCATGGCTTCCCGTCGCCCTCTAAAACTTGAAGTTCCCGAAATTGGATTCCTTGATCGGCTGCAGGAGGGCGACTTCGAAACCGAGCGCCAGGGCGTTGCGGCAGTCCTTGAGCGGCAGCGTCCCGTCGTTGAAGAGCCTTGCCTCCATGTAGAAGGGGTGGGCCTCCCGGTTGTACTTCTCGATCATCCTCTGCTGGAATCTCTTTGCCGCCTCCTCGTCCATCTCCTCGCCCCGTTTCTTGCGGTTGACCCGCTCCAGGCTCGTGAGGATGAACCCCGCCGTCTCCCCGGACATGACGGACGTCCTCGCCCGCATCGTGGCGAAGATGAAAAGCGGATCGAAGGTCCTGCCGCTCATGCCGAAGTTGGCGGCGCCGTGGTCGGGCCCGATGACCCACTGGATCCGCGGCACCTCCGTGCAGGCCACGG
>DAOTMG010000065.1:0-4753 GCA_035450185.1 Syntrophales bacterium
CGGGGCGTGAAGATGCACGAGGCGGGCGAAACCCTGTCGATCCGGGAGATCGTGGGGCTCGGCGAGCGGGTGGAAGGCGAACTCTCCGCGGGCGCGCACATTCCGCTTTTCTACTCCCACCCGGCAGCGTTCCGTCCCCTCGGGAAGATGTACGGCAGGGAGGGGTCCGGCTGCGGCGTCTGCGGCATTTACGGAATACTCGGTGTCCTGGGCAACGGCTCCTACGCCCTATGCGGGATCGGAGAGACGGTGCCGGAGCTCGTCTTCGGCCACGCCGCGAAGGACGCGCTGGCCGATGTCTGGAGGGACAACCCCGTTCTGCGGGAGATTCGCGAGGGCATGCCTCGGAAGCTCGGGGGGATCTGCGGGCAGTGCCTCATGAAGGGAGTCTGCCTGGGGAGCTGCGTCGCCCAGAACTACTACCGCAGCCGCAACCTCTGGGCCCCCCACTGGTATTGCGAGGAGGCGCAGAGAGCAGGGCTGTTCCCCGGATCGCGTCTCCGCGCGCAGACGACCCGAGGCAAGGGGGACGCAGGCCCGCGGGCCCTGCAGGCAGAGGCCCATCCGGCTTTACAGATGCCTGTTGCGCATGGAGGGTAGCCATCGCATGAAGCCGAAGCTCAGATACGAAATCCCACTCCTCGTGGATCTCTCAGCGGAGTCCGCGCTGGGAGCGACGTGCAGTGCCATGGGTATTAATGCCAGTAACGCGGATTGCCAGACCGGGAGCTGTCCTCAAGCGAGCCAATGCTCCGCGGGCAACGGCGCCCAGGCGTGCTACCCCACCGGGCAACTCGCCTGCGACGCCAATTCGACATGCCTGGGTTGCTGTCAATCCGGGTCGAGCTTTTCCGGCCTTGGAATGGGTGTTTGCAACTGCAACGTGGGAGGATTCGCCGTGTGGAACTGCACGTATGGAAATCTGGCGACCAAGTATGCTGCTTGCACGACGGGAGGGTTTGCGGAGAGTTGTCCATGAGCTTTCGGCTTCCCCTTGATTGCGGCGCCGTTTGGTCCTTCGGTGCCGACGCGGCGGCCGAGGGCTGGCTCAAAAGGTTTGCCTCCGCCCTGGGCCTTGCTCCGGGAGGCAGCTGCGCGGAGAGGCATGTCCATTTCGAGATCATGCCCCGGAGGCCCGGGGAGTTCTTCGGGCCGCTGTTGCACGGCTATTCGAAGGCCATGCCGTCCAGGGATTGGAGAATCCGCGAGTTTTCCGACCAGGTCCTTTTCGACCACCCGGCAGTGGAGGAAATCATCTGCGTGATGGCTCTTGTCGTTGAGCGGCCTTCGCATGGCGTTCGAGGCGGGAGCGAAGATGCCCACCTGCCTTGCATCTGAGCCGGATCACGAGGATGAGGTACATGACGAAAGCGCGGTTAAGGTATGAGAAACCGGCACTCGTTGATCTAAACGGCGAAAGCGCCGTGGGGGCCACCTGTTCCCCGACAGGAATTAATGCAACCGGCGACAATTGCACGGAGGGAAGCTGTCCAATAAACTCCATCTGCAAACCGGGTTAAATACGCAGGCGTGCATTAATGGACCTACGGCATGCGAAAATACCCTGTATTGTGCCGCATACTGCTCAGGCGGGGACAGTGTACGGGATAGCGCAGCAAGCCAGTATTTATGCCAAACCGGAGGGCGTGCCTCAACGTATTGCTGGACTAATGGCTCCATGGCCTCGTCGGATTGCACGAGCGGGGGATATTATTACAATTGTGGCTGAATTTACCTTGTGTCTTGGTCATAGTGCGTCATGGGTGTTCGGCGGCGCCGGAGCGGCAGCGGGCTGGCTGGAGAGTTTTGTAAAGGCCCTGGGGCTCTCTGCGGCCCGAGAAGGCACGGGTCGGAGAATCCTTTTCGAGGAGATGCAGATGCGTCCGAACGCGTTCTTCGGGCCCGTTCTCCAACGGTGTTTGAAGGAACTGCCAAGGGGAAAATGGAAAGTCCGGGAATTCAATGACCTCGCCTTCTTCGAACACCCGTCCTTCGACGGACTCCTTTGCGAATTAAAACCCGTGGAGGAGTGGAGGCGCCGGGTCGACCAGATGCGGCGTTCTCTCCTGCCGGTCTACACCGATGCGCTGGCTCATGGCGGTCTGCCGATTCACGGGGCCCTGATCGCGGTTGACGGCCAGGGGGTGATCCTTGCCGGCCGAAGCGGCGCGGGCAAGTCCACGGCGTGCAGGAGACTGCCGCATCCGTGGCAGGTGATCGGGGACGATCTTTGCCTGGTGATGCCGGACGGCCCTTCGGACTACCGTGTCCATCCCCTGCCGACGTGGAGCGACTTCAGGGAGGACGGCGCGTCGGGCGTTTGCCGGTCGGCTTCGTCGGTCCCCCTCCGGGCGTTCTTTTTTCTCGAAAGGTCCCCCGTGGACGAGTGCCTGGAACTGAAGAAGAGCGCGGCTGCCATTTCCCTGGCCGGCTCGGCCGTTGAGGTCTTCCGGTCGATCGACTTCGGATTTCCGAGCCGGGAAGAGCCCGCGGTGAAAAGGGCCCTTTACGCCAGTGCGGCATCGATAGCGCTGACCGTTCCGGCCTATCGTTTCCGCCTGAGCCTCACGGGCCGCTTCTGGGAGAAGATCGAAGAGGTATTGGAAAATGGGAACAGTCCCCTTTTTCAGCGTGAGACGAGAGGGCAGAAAACGGCATGACCGGAACGGATGAAAAGAAAAAGAACGCTGTCTTCTGCCGCGGCGAGAGCATGAAACCGCTGTTTCGGCCGGGGGACCGGATCCGGTTCGTTCCCTGCCGTGCCGAGGAGGTGCGCCGGGGAGACGTGATCCTCTTCACCCCGCAGGGGCGGGACGAACGCGTCGTTCACCGTGTCGTGTCCATAGATATCCACGGGATTCGAACCCGGGGGGATGCGAACCCGGGCGCCGATGCCTGGGTTCTGGGGCCGGCGGAGCTTGCCGGCCGCGCCGTGGCCGTCGAGCGCGGCGGCACGGCGATCCCCGTCGCGGGCGGCCTTGCGGGGCGCATCATCGCCTTCTGCATCCGCGCGGTGCGCAGGGCGGACCACCTGGCCTCCCATGTCCTGAACCCCTGCTACCGGGGCCTCGCCCGCCGCGGCCTTTTCCGGGCATTCCTTCCTTCCGCGCTGCGACCGAGGGTCGTCAGCTTCGAGCGGGAGGGAGCCAGGGAGATGCAGCTTGTCCTTGGAAAGCGCGTCATCGGGCGGCGCCCAGCAGATACCAATACATGGACCATCCGTCGGCCCTTCCGGATCTTCGTGGATGAGCGAACCCTGCCTTAAAAATGGGGCAGGTCCCATTTTTATCTCGTGTCGAGATTATCCAAGCTGCGTTCGGGATGAAGTCCCATCAGGAAATCGGAGCAGGGAACACAGGCAACCCCGCTCTTTATCAGCCGATCCTGCCCCCTGTAAATGATGAATGTTTTACTGTCCGGATACTCATCGCGGAAAGCAAGAAGACCGCGCAGATCGCCCGAGGTAATTTTTAAAGAGGATTTGACTTCGATTGCCCAGAGGCCTTCGGGCCCGTATACGACAAAATCGACTTCGACACCGGAGCGCGTGCGCCAGTAGTAAAGATCTCTTCTCATGCGGGAGTATGCAGTCCAAGCCCTGAGATGTTGCGCAACCAACCCTTCCAGGGCCTGCCCTTCAATGTCTGCAGGCCGGTCGAGAGGCCCTCGGGGTCTCAGTGCCCTGAAAACCCCCGTGTCGAAAAGGTAGAATTTTGGATGGGCAACCAGTGCCCGCTTTGCCCTGCGGGTGAAGACCGGAAGGCGCCAGCCCAGGAGGATGTCTTCGAGGATCGTCACATAACTCTCCACGACTTTCCGTTCCACCTCGCATTCACGCGATACGTTGCTGATGTTGAGGATCGAGGCATGGGAGAAACTGATCGCCTCGAGGAATCTCGAAAAATTGCCCACATTTCTTACCAGACCTTCCATCTGGACTTCCTCCCGCAGGTAGAGAGCCGTGTAGGATCTGAGGACTTCTTCGGGATCTTTGGCATGGATGACGAGGGGCAGGAGGCCGTATTGTAGCGCCTGGTCAAGATTAAATTCATTGCCCAGCTCGCCGGCCATGAAGGGATGCAAGGTATGGAGCAAGGCCCGGCCCCCCAGCAGATCCACGCCGGCCCTTTTGAGCTTGCGCGCGCTGGAGCCCGTCAATACAAATGACCTTCTTTTGTTTTCTTCTATCAGTTTGTGAACGACGGTGAGCATCTCAGGAACGCGCTGAACTTCGTCGACAACGATATGCACCGAACTGGGGTTGGCGTCTGCGATCTCCTTCAAGCGCTCCGGCCGGGCGGAGAAAGAACGAATGCGCTCCGGGTCAAGTAGATCGATATAGATGGCATCCCCATACTGTCGTTTCACGAAGGTGGATTTGCCGGTGCCTCTCGGGCCGAAAAGGAAATAACTGGATGCCGGCGGCTTGAAAAATCTGTCAATGATTTCCATAATGCGCCTCAAAATGGAAGTATCGATTCCTTTTTACGATATTTCTTGTGAAGCATCAAGTCGAAAAACTGGAAAGGACAAAAAGATATTATTTTCAACAAGTTCCATAATGCGCCTCAAAATGGAAACTGCGACTCCTTTTTGGTGATGAGCACAAAGTGAGGCCAGTCCTCATGTAACCTAACCGGGCATGATTCTGGCATCTTTTGGGGAAAGAAGGGTAGGTCCCCATTTCATAAGCATGAAAACCTGGATTGAATACCTGAAAAGCGGGCTTGCGCGCAAGGCGCCGGAGGACCGG
>DAOTMG010000066.1:0-4617 GCA_035450185.1 Syntrophales bacterium
AGCCGGTCCGCGTTCTGCCGAATCTCCGGGCCGTCAGCCTTGCCCTGCTGGGTTACGACCCGGATAACCCGATCATCTGGAGAGGCCCCCTGAAATTCAATGCCATCAAGCAGCTGCTCGGGGATGTGAACTGGGGCGCCCTGGATTACCTGGTCATCGACTCTCCGCCCGGCACAGGTGATGAGCCGCTGAGCGTCTGCCAGCTTATTCCCGATATCAGCGGGTCCGTCATTGTGACCACCCCGCAGGATATGTCCATCCTTGATGCCCGCAAGAGCGTTTACTTCTCCAAGCGGCTGGGAATCCCCGTGATCGGCATTATCGAGAACATGAGCGGCCTCATCTGCCCTCACTGCCACAAAGAAATTCAGCTGTTTAAAAAGGGCGGCGGAGAAAAGGCGGCCCGGGACATCGGTGTCCCCTTTCTGGGGCGAATCCCTTTCGAGCCCGAGCTGGTGGATCTTGCGGACCAGGGGATCCCCTTTGTTTACGCGCGCAAAGACTCGGCCGCGGGCAGGGTTTTCGCCGAGATTTTGATCAAAATTGAAGCATTCCTGAGCACCCGACATTGAAAGAGGCATTCAAGTATTTGTACGGCCCCGTCCCGTCGTGGCGGCTCGGGGCCTCCGTTGGTATTGACCCCCTTTCGCAGGGGGAAAAAGTCTGCAGTTTCGATTGCGCCTACTGCCAGCTCGGCCGGACCCGTGTTTACAGTCTCGAACGGAAACCGTACGTGGAACCCGAAGCGATCTTTCGCGAGTTGAAACGTCTCCCCGACGTGCCTGTCGATTTCATCACAATCTCCGGGACCGGTGAGCCCACCCTGGCTGAAAACCTGGAACCGATCATCGAAGGGATCAAGAAAATCAGGCGTGAACCCGTCGCCGTCCTGACGAACTCCACCATGACAGATCATCCCGGTGTCCGGGACGCCCTGCTGAAGGCCGACTTTGTCGTTGCGAAGCTCGATGCCTATTCGCAGGAATCGCTCCAGGCCGTCAACCGGCCGGCACCGGGCATCACTTTTGAGCGTATCCTGGCCGGTTTGAGACAGTTCAGGAATGCCTACGGGGGAAGGATGGCTCTGCAGATCATGTTCATCGATGCAAACAAAGGCGGCGCCGGGGAACTGGCTGCGCTCGCCCGGGACATTCGACCCGACGAAGTCCAGATCAATACACCGTTGAGACCCTGCCGGGTGAAACCCCTGTCCGAAGAGGCAATCGCCGCCATCGTGCGCCTATTCAGGGATATGAAAGCGGTCAGTGTCTATGAAAGCCCCGTGAAGAAGGGCGTAAGACCCATCAGCGGCGAGGACACGCTGAAAAGAAGGGGCAAGGTATAGCCCCGACGAACGATCATCGTGAAAACTCCGGAGAAGCCCTATGCCGATTTATGAGTACAAATGTGCAAACTGCGGGACCGTTTCCGAATTTCTCGAGGGGATGACCTCCGAGAAAACACGCCTCTGCTGCCCGACGTGCGGAAGCGGAAAATTGACGAAGCTCCTCTCCAGAAGCTTTATCGCAAAGAGCGGAAGCGGATCGTCGCCCCGGGCAGGCAAAACGTGCTGCGGCAGGGACGAGCGCTGCGACGCCCCGCCCTGTTCGGAATCCGGGATCTGCCGTAAATGACCCGCCGTCTCCAATCCCTTCAAAAACCGGGAGTGTCATGTCATGGAAATTCAGATCGTCGCCGTCGGCTCGTCGGTCCAGGAGCGCGTAACCGGCCACTGGGGCCTTTCTTTTCTCGTTGATCGAGACGTTCTTTTTGACACCTTTGCGATACCGGCAGTACTTCAGAGAAACATGCAAAAACTGGACATCGACCCCTCCCGGATCAGGCATATCGTCATATCCCACAATCACTGGGATCACACTTCGGGCCTGTGGGATATCCTCCTGAAAAACAATCGCGTGACGGTTTATCTATGTCCGAGCGTTGAGGCAACGCTCAAAGAAAGAATCCAGGATTTCGGTGCCGAAGTGGTCGAGCCTGCAGACTTTATGAAAATCAAAGACCGAATTTACACGACGGGAGAAATCATGGGAAAATACGGCGGCCAACCCATGCCCGAGCAGGCGCTGGTGGTGACCTCGCGCCAGGGGCTCGTGATCATCACGGGCTGCGCCCATCCGGGGATCGTCCCCATCGTCGAAAAGGTGAGGGACCATTTCAATGAAAAAATTTATATGGTCACGGGGGGGTTTCATCTGCTAGATAAAGACAGAGACGCAATCCACGCGGTCATCCGGAAGTTCAAGTCGTTGGGGATCGCAAAAATCGGCCCGACTCACTGCACGGGGGAGCTTGCCGTTCAGCTCATGAGAGATGCCTACCGGGGTGGCTTCGAGGACATCTATGAAAGGGCCTGTATCGAATTGCCCGGTCCCTGACGTCCCTGCGGGAATTCGGCACCCGCAGGCCGGTCCGGCTGGAAGGAGTCGTAAAGCATTGAGTGATGAGGCACCCGATATTCAAGAGATTCTTGCAATCCTGTCCGCCGCCACGGGGAAAACGTTCTCTGAAAAGGCAGTCGATTACGGGTTAAATCCCCGGAATTGCGGCGTGATGGAAAACCCCGATGCCTTTGCCAGGGTGACCGGTCCCTGCGGCGACACCGTTGAGATATATCTTCGTTTTCAAAACGGCAGGATCGACGATATCCGCTACACAACCGACGGCTGCATGACATCACACGCAGCCGTCTCGGCGGCCACGGTGCTCGCCAGGGGTAAAACCGTTCGGGAGTGCATACGGGTCAACCAGAGCGCGATACTGGAACACCTGGGGGGGCTTCCGGAAGAGGATCAGCACTGCGCCCTGCTTGCAGCCACGACTCTCCATCGGGCTCTGAGGAACTACGCGGCGGGTAAAAAACGTCTGAAGCCTTGATACGGAAAGGGCCGTCCCGGAGATGCCCCAGATGGATTCGGTTCAGTATCAACCGATCGGGATCATCCATTCCCCTTTTGACAAGCCCGAGGGAACGCCCATCCAGCCGGCCGGTGCCCGTGGAGCCGAGGGAACGGTGGATGTCTTCCCCGAGTTTGCGGACGGTCTCATGGATATTGAGGGGTTTTCACACATCATCCTTGTTTACCATTTTCACTTATCGAAAAAAACGTCCCTGCGGGTCAGGCCTTACCTGGACAGCCTCTTGCGAGGTGTCTTTGCGACCCGGAGCCCCAGCCGCCCCAACCCTATCGGCATCTCCGTCGTCCGGCTCAACAGGGTTGAAGGGACGATTCTGCATGTTCGGGATATCGATATTGTCAACGGAACGCCCTTGCTCGACATCAAACCCTACGTCCCGAAATTTGATTTGATCGAGACCGTAAGAATTGGATGGCTCGAAGGCCTGATCAAAAAGGTGCCCGCGGTAAAGGATGACGGAAGATTCAAGAGGTGACCTTCCTTCATTGGAACGACCGGCTTGTCCGGTGCCCGCAGCCGTTTCGTTGAACAATGATCACGGATACAGAGAAGGAAAAACGTGAGGAGGTATATTATGTTTCATGAAGACCGGTGCGATTTCTGCGGTGACTGTCTCGCGAGGTGCCACTATCTTCCTTTCGACAAGGAAAGCGGCTCAAAAGAGTTCGAGAAACTGGTGAAGGGCGAAAAGGTCGACTGGCTTTTCGACTGTGTGACCTGTATCGCCTGCAACGAGTACTGTCCAAGGGATGCGAGGCCCTTCGACCTGATTCTCCAGCGGATGGAGGAAGCCGGGAACTTCACCGACCCCGAACTTCGGGCCAAAATGGCCGAGCGGTTCAAGCCGGAGGGGGAGCCGAGGCCCGTGGAACCCAGAGACCGGGTCATGTCGATCTGCGTCATGCAGGGGAACATGCCCTGGGCCGTCCAGGGACAGCTCTTCGAGAACATCCCGCTTCTCAAGGGCAAGCACTATTTCTGCAATGTGCTCTTCGCCCATATGGGGGACGAGTCCATCATGCGGGATCGGCTCCTGGCCATGGTGGACAATCTCTCGAAATCAGGCGCTAAAGAGATCGTCTTCGTCCACGATGACTGCTACGGGCTTCTCAAAGGCATGGCGCCGGAGTACGGCATCCAGCTTCCCTTCCGGCCCGTTCATGTCTTCGAGTACCTGCGGGATTATCTCAAGGCCAACAAAGGGAAGGTGAAAAAGCTGGGCATGAAGGTGGCCTACCAGCGGCCCTGCGCCTCGCGCCTGACGCCGGAGAAGGACCCGATGCTCGACGAGATCTTCGATCTCATCGGCGTGGAACGGGTGAAAAGAAAATACGACGGCATCGACGCCCTCTGCTGCGGGGTGGAAGTCGCCGGGCCGGGTCTCAAACTTTTCCCCCGGGGGAAAAACTATGAGCCTTTCCGCGAGAAGAATGTTCAGGATGCGAAGGCGAGCGGTGCCGAGGCCATGGTCTATCTCTGTCCCATGTGCTTCGCGGCCCTGAACAAGAAGACCCGGGAGGCGGGGATGAAGAACTACATGATCAGCGATATCTGTCGTCTGGCTCTCGGGGAAACCCTGCCGGAGGACAAGCCGGCCTAACGGGGTATACGGCATCCACAGATAAGGAGGTGGAAGCATTGGCTGAAGAGATGAAGGCGGGATGTGCGAGGCCGACGGGC
>DAOTMG010000067.1:0-4382 GCA_035450185.1 Syntrophales bacterium
AGGGTGCCCGCCACCTGCTTCATGGCCTTCACCTGGGCTGCGCCGCCGACGCGGGAAACGGAAAGGCCCACGTTGATGGCCGGGCGGACACCGGAGTAGAAAAGACCCGGTTCCAGGTAGACCTGGCCGTCGGTGATGGAGATCACGTTGGTCGGGATGTAGGCGGAGACGTCGCCGGCCTGGGTTTCGATGATGGGCAGGGCCGTCAGGGATCCTCCACCGTAATCGGCGTTCACGCGGGCGGCCCGTTCGAGGAGCCGGGAGTGGTTGTAGAAGATGTCTCCGGGGAACGCCTCGCGTCCCGGAGGCCGCCGGAGGAGCAGGGAGATCTGGCGGTAGGCCACGGCCTGCTTCGAGAGATCGTCATAGATGATCAGGGCATCCTGCCCGCGGTCGCGCCAGTACTCCCCGATGCTGCAACCGGAATAGGCGGCGATGTACTGCAGGGTGGCGGGATCGCTCGCGCAGGCACTGACGACGACGGTGTAGTCCATGGCGCCGTTGCGGCGCAGGGCCTCCACGACCTGGGCCACGGTGGATTTCTTCTGTCCGATGGCGACATAGATGCACTTCACGCCCGTGTCCTTCTGGCGGATGATCGTGTCGATGCAGATGGCCGTCTTCCCGATCTGGCGGTCGCCGATGATCAGCTCCCGCTGTCCCCTGCCGATGGGGGTCATGGCGTCGATGGCCTTGATGCCGGTGTACATGGGCTGGTTCACGGGCTGGCGGGCGATCACGCCGGGGGCGATCATCTCGATCCGTCGGGTCTGCTTGGCTTCGATGGGCCCCTTGCCGTCGATGGGTCGGCCCGTGGCGTCGATGACACGCCCCAGAAGCTCGTCCCCCACCGGGACTTCCGCGATCCGGCCCGTCCTCTTGACGATGTCCCCTTCCTTGATATGCGTGTCTTCCCCGAGGATGGCGACACCGACGTTGTCCCGCTCGAGGTTGAGGACCATGCCGAGGATGTTTCCGGGAAACTCCAGGAGCTCCATGGCCATGGCGTTCTCGACACCGTAGATGCGGGCGATGCCGTCGCCGACCGAAAGGACGGTACCCGTCTCGCTGATGTCCAGCTTCTTTTCGTACTCCTTGATCTGCTTAGAGATGATTTGACTGATTTCTTCTGCCCTGATCGCTTCCATCGCCTATATCTCCTCTCCCAAGAGCTTCCTGATGTTGTTCAGCTGTGTCTTGATGCTTCCGTCGTAGAGGGTATCCCCGACCCGGACGACGACCCCTCCGATGAGGGAGCGGTCCTCCTCGATGGTCATTTCCACTTCCTTGCCGGTCATCTCGGCGATCCGCTGCTTGAGGTTTGCGGCAATGTCGCCGTCCATCGGGAAGGCGGTCTTCACGGCCACCCGCACCCTCCGGAGCTTGCTGTCCATGAGCTGCCGGTAGGATTCCGTGATCTCGCCGATGATGCCGATCCGCTTCTTGTCCACCAGGAGCCGCAGGAAATTCGCCGTCATGGCGGACATCCGGACCCGGGCCAGGATCTGCTCGATGACGGCCTTTTTTTCCGACTGATCGAAGACCGGGTTGGCCAGGAACTCCCGCAGGTCCCGGTTCTCCTCGACGAGGGAAGCAAAAGCCCTGAGTTCGTTGTAGTACCCCTCGTAGTTCTGTTCCTCGGCCGCGATATCGAAAAAGGCCTTCGCGTAACGCTTTGCTATGTCGCTCCCGATCAATTCCCCTTCACCATCCTGTCCATGTATTCCTTCACCATCTGCTCGTGGTCTTCCTTGCTGATGTTCCTCTTGAGAATGTCCTCGGCGACCCGGATGGAGAGTTCCACCGCTTCCGTCCGGAGCTGGGCATGGGCCTTTTTCAGCTCCTGGTCCATTCTCGCCTTGGCGTCCTCTTTCATCTTCTCGGCGGCCTTCTCGGCATCGGCGATGAGTTTCTGCTTCTCGGTGAGGCCCTGGGCCTTGATCATCTCGGAGATCCCCTCGATGTCCTCGGTCGCCTTCGCCAGCTTGACCTCGTATTCCTTGAACCGGCTTTCCGCCTCCTGCTTCCGCTCCTCGGCTTCCGCGAGCGACGCCTTGATGTCCTCGCGGCGGTTCCGGAAGAAATTCACCAGGCGCTTCCAGGCGATCTTGTAGAGGATGAACAGGAGAACCGCGAAGTTTAGGAGCCGCCAGGCGAAGTCCAGGAGCTGCGCCTTGTGGTCGACTTCCCCCTCGGCGGAGGCGCAGAAAGCCACCGCCGCCAGGAAGAGCGTCCCCAGGACCGCCGGCAGGGCACTAAAAAAGAATCTCCTCCAGAGATTCCTCGCTCGACACCTTTCCATTAAACACTCCTTCCCAGAACCTTTTCGGCAATCTCTCTCGATATCTTCTCGGAATGACCCCTCAGAATGGTCCTGGCGCTTTCCACCTCCCGGGTCAGCTGCACATGGAAATCATCCATCATTTTCTGGATCTCCGATCTCGCCGCGTCCAGGATCTCCTTCCCCTTCTCTGCCCCTTCCTTCTGGATCTCGTTGCGCTGGGCCATGGCCTCGCTCTTGGCCTGAGCGATCTTGGCCTCGTACTCGGCCATCTTCCGGTCAATGGTCTCCTGCAGGCGCCGGATCTCCTCCTCAGCGGCATCCAGGATCCCCTTTCTGCGCTCCATGATCTGCAGGATGGGCTTGTAGAGGAGCGCATTGAGGATGAAGATCAGGGCCAGAAAATTGACGATCTGGATGAATACGGTACTGTTGATATCTACCATCTTCCCGGTCCTTCCGACGATGTTGAAAAAACACAAAAAAACCGAGGGGATAGGATGTCCTCTCGGTTACGGAGACTGTCTTGGTACCCGGAGAAGGGCTGTTTCGACATCGCGGCGGCAATAAGATAAACAGTTGATATTACTGCTATTTTCCACGACATCCCCTCTCGGGCAAGGTCTGCTCAAAGCGCTGACTACTAATCATAACTGACCGACCTTGTCAATACTTTTTTTCTTTCCTTCGAGGGGGTTTCGGTGAGTGAAAAAAACAAGGAACACAGCGAGTCGGAGGCCCCGCGGACGTGCCGGGGAGGTAGGGCCGGAAGGCTTACGGGGCCCCTTCTCCGGGAGAGGTCGCCTTCCTTCAGGGCTCCTGGGCCGGTCCTTTGACCATCCGGCAATCCCCTTCGAAAACCCCGCCGTCCTGGATCACGAAGACGGGTGCGGTGACCGTCCCGATGAATTTCCCCGTCGAGAAGATCTCCACCCGTTTCTTGACCTCCACACTGCCCTGGAGGTTACCCCCGATGAGGAGATTATCCACCGAGATGGTCGCCTCGACCTGGGCCCCCTCGCCGACGACGAGGGTTCCCCCGCCCATGATATCCCCTTTGAAGCGTCCGTCCAGACGGACGGACCCGCTGAAGACGAGTTTCCCTTCGAACTCGGTGCCCTTGCCCAGAAAGGCCTTGATCTCGTCATCTTCCTTTTTCTTCCTGGTCAGCATTGGAATTTCACCTCCCTGTGATCCGATCCGGTGACGGCGCCGTCGATGACCGGCTCCGGCAACGAATCTTGCCCTAATCGTGATGGAGCAGGTAACGCCTCATGCTCACATTCATCAGAAGGCCCATCCCGGTGAGGAGCCCCACCATGGAAGAGCCCCCGTAACTCAAAAACGGCAGGGGGATCCCCACCACGGGCAGGATCCCGATCACCATCCCGATGTTGATGAAAAACCCCCAGAAGACCAGCATCGTCAGACCGTAGGCGACGAGGGTGCCGAGGTAATCCCTGGCCTGCTGGGCGATCTTCAGCCCCCAGAGAATGAAGGCCAGGTACAGGATCAGAAGGATGAGGACCCCGAGAAACCCCCACTCCTCGGCGAAGACGGAAAAGACGAAGTCCGTCTGCTGCTCGGGGAGAAATTTGAGCTGGCTCTGCGTCCCGCGCATGTACCCCTTTCCGAAGAACATCCCGGAGCCGACGGCGATGATCGACTGGATGATATGATATCCCGAACCCAGGGGATCCCGCCCCGGGTCGAAAAAGGTCAAAACCCTCTCTCTCTGGTAGTCGTGCAGGAAATTCCAGACAAAGGGAGCCAGGAGAAGGCCCGTCGAAGCCACCAGGAAAAGGGAGCGCCACCTCACGCCCACGAAGAGGGCGATGGAGCCGAAGAGGATGAGCAGCAGGAGCGCCGAACCGAGATCGGGCTGCCGGACGATCATCCCGAAGGGGATCAGGACCATGAGGATGGGGATGAAGAGGCCGCGGAGCGTGAAGGCTTCCGGCTGCTTGTGATCGTTGAAGTACCGGGCCAGGGACAGAACAAGGGTCAGCTTCACCAGTTCCGAGGGCTGGAAGGAGAAGCCCGCAAGGTTGATCCAGCGCTGGGACCCGTGGGTAACGGTCCCGTAGAGGTAGACGATGAC
>DAOTMG010000068.1:0-4160 GCA_035450185.1 Syntrophales bacterium
GAATGGTTCCCTTGCCGCCCAGGGATCCGGAGAACGAACTGCCGGCCAGGTGCGCCTGAAGGGCGAATGTCGAAGGCGCATCCTCCGAAGGAAAGGAGACGTGATTCAGAGTCAGGTGGACATTCCGGAACTCAAAACGATCTGCCTCCGGCCGCCGGTGATCCTGGAAAAAGACCGTGCCCCCCCTGGCCTCGATTCTTGCGATGGAGAGGGGTCCGATTTCCGAGTCCAGGGTGGATTCCGCCTGCTTCCCGATGTCGAACGGCATCACCCACTGCCCGCGCCTGTCGACCTGCAGCGTCAGGGAAGGCTCTTCGAGGACGACACCTGAAATGGGGAGACCCGATTTCAGGAGGGCCAGAATCTCCGCCTTCAGGATGATTCGTTTCGCCTGCGCGGCTACCTGCCCGTCCCGCATGAACCTCGGCTCGAGGAGCTCGACGCCGTCCCAATGCAGAGACAGGCCCTCCACCGCGAAATTCTCGCCCAGGACCTTCACCAGCCGCTCCTTGATGATCCGGTTCGACTGGTCGAGGAGAAAGACAACCGTCGCCGCCAGCACGATCACAGAAGCGGCGCCTGCTATGAAGAGCTTTCTCTTGAGGCGAGATTCCATAGGATCCCTACACCCGCCCTTCCCTGTCCCGTGCCGTCTAATGCCCGGCTTCGCATCGGATTGGGATTTGGCGGAGAAATTATAGATGATTTTGATATCGAAGGCAAAGCTGACGGCCCGCCGGGGAAATCAGGATCATCAATCGGGTTATTCACTGTCTGAGATGTCGGTTCGTGATGCATGGCGGGAAAAACGGGTGCGTCAGGCCTTCCTCCCGCTCAACACCCGGACCGCGGTCTTCAGGGCCCCCAGCAAACCGAAGCGCTCCACCATGATGTTCCTGTACAGATCACCCTGTGTTTTCGGCGGAATATGCCGTCCGTTTTTCCTGTGCAAGCGGAGGGCTCCGGTCGGACAGGCAACGGTGCAGACCCCGCAGCCGACGCAGCGGTCGAGATCGACCACGGCTACGTCGCCCGACATTCCGATGGCTTTCATGCCGCACCGGCCGACGCACTGGGCGCATCCGGTGCAGAGTGACGTTTCAACGATCACGTGATAATTTGAAGTGAACAGCTCGGCCGGCCGCGGATGCATGTTCATGACTTTGAGAGCGTGACAGCAGTCCACGCAGCAGCAACAGAGAAATTTCGGCGCCTGTGCGTTCTGAGGCTGAAGAATGAAGCCCGCCTCTTCGGCCCGGTCCAGGATCGCCAGTGCTTCTTCATTCGTAACGGCCCTTCCGACCCCCTTTTCGATGCACCAGCGCGCGGCACTGCCGAACTGCATGCAGGTCTCCCGGATGTCGGAGTGGCGGCAGGTGCCGCCGGTGACGTCCGTCGACTGCCGGCAAACGCAGTTCGCCACGCTGATGTCACTCTTGAAATTTCGCACGTAAGCTCTGATGTCGTTGTACGGCTCCACGTGAAGCTCGGGGGTGAGGGACCGGCTGATGGGAATGGTGCGCATCTGCTGCGTCTTTGCCTGGGACAGGTCCTTGTGGAACTGTTCATTAACGTACCGTTCGAAATCCTCGACAAAACCGGGCGTCAGCCGATTGATCTGGTATTCGAATATCCCGACGGCCAGTTGCGCGAGGCCGTATAGCTTCCCTTTCCTTCTGGAACGGCCGCCCGTGATGGCCCCTTTGGCCACGAGGTTGTCCAGCATTCCCTCCAGGGCCTCCCCGGTCATGGTGATGCCGTTCTTCTTTGCCCGCTTGTGTATCCGATCAAGGGTCTCCGGCAGGATGTTGAGGTTGAGGGCTACCTCGGCTTCTTCGGGCGTGAAGAGATGCTTCAGGATTTCAAGCTCCACCCCGGATGCCGTCTCGGTGAAGGGAACGGGCATCTTGTCGATTTCCCGTGCCAGCCTGCGATACACATCGTCTCGTCGGCTCATTTTGCCCTCCGGCGGAATGTCCTCGTAATCGGTAAAAGTACAGATTTGGGGTCCCCCTGGGGATGACTCAGCGGCCAACCCTACAGCCCGTTGAGGAGGTAACGTATCTGATGATGTCCGCTATATCAAGTAAATAGTCCGGGCGCGATCCATGGGCCGGCATCGGGGTACAGAAAATGGCAGAAGTCTGTGTTGAAATATGGTAAGAAGCCGGGGAGAGGTGGACACCCATTTTTCGAAAATATTGTAACCATTCAAAACCGACGCTGAGCCTGCCCATGGGGAAAGAACTTCAAAACCCGACACGCGAAGTGAGACATTTTTTCTGTTTCGTGCTCCGGGTATTGGCCGGCTTCAGGCGCAACCAGGGCCTGCTCCTCTCCGGCGCCATCGCCTATTACACTCTTCTGTCGATCGTTCCTCTTTCCATCCTGATCCTGATTGTGCTTTCGCACTTCACGGAACAGGAAAATCTGCTTCTGATCCTGTCACCGTACCTGGAAATGGCCCTGCCGGGCATGGCTTCGACATTGACGGAACACGTGCGGGTGTTCATTCAGTACCGGCACGTCATCGGCATGGTCGGGCTGCTGATCATGCTGTTTTTCAGCTCCATCGCCTTCACAGTTCTCGAAAACGCGATGTCGGTGATTTTTCACCACCGTGTCAGGGCGAAGCGACGCCACTTTCTGGTCTCGGCGATTATCCCCTACCTCTACATATCCTTCATCGCCCTGGGCATCCTGTTTGTGTCCTTTATCGCGGGATCGCTGGAGGCCTATGGGGACATTCGCGTGATCGTCTTCGGGCGGGATCTGAGCTTTCAGGAGACCTCGAAAATTCTCTTTTATATGCTGGGGCTGATCGGCGAGACCCTTCTTCTCACCTCCCTGTACCTGGTCATGCCCGTCGGGCTGATCCGTTTCCGTCACGCCTTCACCGGCGGCGTGGTCGCGACGATTCTGTGGGAGATCACTCGCCGTGTGGTCATCTGGTATTACTCAACCCTGTCCTTCGTGAACATCATCTACGGTTCCCTCGCTTCGGTGGTGGTGTTCCTGCTCAGCGTCGAAGCCGCGGCGCTGATCATTCTGCTGGGCGCGCAGGTGATCGCGGAACTCGAGCTCGGGAAAGAAGTTGCGGTACGGTAGCCGTTCCACTGCATAGAAACCGTCAGCCGCGGGCGTTCTTGACCGCCCGGTGAACCAGGAGGAAAAAAAGATGGATGACTGTAAGTGCATTCAACCGGAAGAAAGGAAGTGGGACCCCCACCCGCAACTGCCCGGCGTGGAAGTATCCTATCTGCTCACCAAAAGAGCGGACAACGTCAATATCACCGGTGCCCTCGTCCATCTGCCGGTCGGTTCGACGGTGGAGAGGCATCTGCACGAGAACTCCGATGACATTGTCTACGTGCTGCAGGGCAGAGCCAAGATGTGGGTTGACGGGGTCGGTGACGTTCCGCTGGTGACAGGAACCTTCCTGCGGATCCCGAAGGGGACGATGCACCAGCCTCACGATATCGAGGAAGATTTTATCGCTTACGACATATGGTATCCCGCGCTTGTCTGAAAGAAGACGGGCATGGCATGGATTCAAAACGGCATGACGAAGACGTTCTAACAGAAGGAGGTACAGGACATGGCAAAGGCACGCAAGGTGAAGCAGCTCAGTTTTTCCCTGCCCAACAAGATCGGGCTACTGGCGGAGGTGGCGGCCGCGCTCGCGAAAGCCAAGATCAACATAGAAGCGATCTGCGCCTATGAGAGAGGCTACGGGTTTTTCATGATGATCACCAACCGACACGCCAAGGCGAAAAAGGTGATCACCCGATTGGGCACGGTGGTCCATGAAGAGGATGTGATCGCAGTGGAGGTGCCGAACAGGGTCGGCCAACTGGAAAAAATATCAAAGATCATTGCCGATGCCGGTATCGACATTCTCTTCGTGTACGGAAGTCCGGGCAAAGGCAGGACGGGCACGCTCGTCCTCAAAACGCTGAACGACAGTAAGACCTTGAAGCTGATCAGGAAATAAATCCCTTTTGAACCCCTAAAGGCCCCGGCGACAGCCGGGGCCCTTTATGCCACCCCGCACCGACGTGACGAATCGTCCGGAACGAAGCTCCCCGGACTGCGTTCGGTCAGACCGGCGGCGTCGCACCCTCTTCGGACACGCAGGGGACAGGAGTAACGACATGGAC
>DAOTMG010000069.1:0-4147 GCA_035450185.1 Syntrophales bacterium
GCAGCTGAGGCCCTATGAATCAGCCATGTGAAAGAGCAAAAAATACAGTTTAAGCTATCAGCACACTTGTTTGACCCGATAAAAAGAACAAACGAGAAAAAGAAGTCAGATTTTAAATACCCTGCTAGACGTTTCCCCTGTACAATTGCAAAGCAGGGCCGGGAATCACCCGGCCCTTTTGTTTTTTGTGTATCCGGTGTATAAACGCCAATTCGTTCCAGAAAAGAAAGAGGAAATCCTATGATCCACCCACTGAAACTGCTGACGTATACCGGCTTCGGTTTGCTTGCGGCCTTCCTGGACCCGCTGGCCGCCGCTGCAAGCGCGGATCCCTCGCACCCGGGGCTTGGCTCGATCCTTCCCCTCTGGTCCGTGATCCCCTTCGCGGGGATCCTCCTGTCCATCGCCCTGTGCCCCCTGCTCGCTCCGAAATTCTGGCACCATCATTACGGCAAGGTGTCGGCCTTCTGGGCGATCGCCTTCGCGGTGCCCGCCGTTTATGTCTATCGCGAGATGGCTGTCCTCCCGATCATCCACATCTACCTCATCGACTACATCCCCTTCATTATCCTTCTCTGGGGGCTCTTTACCATCGCCGGCGGGATTGTCGTCTCCGGATCGCTGCGCGGAACACCGCTCGTCAATGCTGTCCTGCTGCTGATCGGGACATTCCTCGCCTCCTGGGTGGGCACGACGGGGGCCTCCATGGTCATGATCCGGCCGGTCATGAAGGCGAACCGCGACCGGCAGCGAAAGGCCCATATCATCATCTTCTTCATCTTTCTCGTGTCCAACGTCGGCGGGGCGCTGACCCCGCTGGGAGACCCCCCCCTGTTTCTGGGCTTCCTGCACAACGTGCCTTTCTTCTGGGTCACGAAGGCCATCCTCCCGCACATGCTCCTTGTCTGCGCCATCCTCCTCTCGATCTTCTACGTGATGGACAGCTACTACTACAGGAAAGAGCGGAAGGAGGGGCGTGTTTCGGGCGACCCGGGGGACAGGACGCCGATCCGGATCGAAGGGATGCAGAACCTCCTCTTCCTGGCCGGCGTTGTCGGGCTGGTGCTTCAGAGCGGCTACTGGAAACCGGGCTGCTTCACCGTCATGGGTACCGAGGTGCACTACCAGAATCTGGTCCGGGACGCGGGAATCATCGTAATGGGGCTGCTCTCCCTGTATTTCACCCCCGGGAAACTCCGCGAGGCCAACGAGTTCGGGTGGGCCCCGATCATCGAGGTGGCGAAGCTTTTCGCCGGGATCTTCATGACGATTCTCCCAGCGCTCGGAATCCTGCAGGCCGGAAGCCAGGGTGCCATGGCGGGATTCCTCGCGTACGTGAAGAGTCCCGTCACGTACTTCTGGGCCTCGGGATCGCTGTCGTCCTTCCTGGACAACGCCCCGACGTACCTCACCTTCTTCTACATGGCCCTGGGACAACTCGGGATGACGGAGTCCATGGTCCCGGGGGCGTGTGCCGTGGGGGACGTGACGCACAACCCCGAGTTTGTCGCCCTGCTCAAGGCAATCTCGGCGGGGTCCGTGTTCATGGGGGCCAACACCTATATCGGCAACGCGCCCAACTTCATGGTGAAATCCATCGCCGAGGAAGCGGGAATCCCCATGCCGAGCTTTTTCGGGTACATGTTCAAGTATTCCATCCCGATCCTGATCCCGGTTTTCATCCTCGTGACTTTCGTGTTCTTCTAGGGGGCAAGGGAATGGGAAAAGAAAGGAAAAGCGCATGACAAAGAAATACTACGAGGTGGCCGTCGAGGGATCGCTGGACCTCATCAGGGGGTTCGTGCTCGGTTTTCTGCAAGGGCGGGGCATCGAGGGCGAGGCCGTCTTTTCCGTCGAGCGGCACGTCCGGCACGGCGAGGGACTGGGCCAGCTGTTGCGGCATCTCGGCCGCCGGGGAGACACCTCCCGCCTCATCGTCGGGGAAGGGGTCGGCCTTCAGCTGCGGGAGGCGCTCGGCAAGGCCAGTCCCGAACTGGACCTGAAGGTCCTCTCGATTCGCGAGATCACCGGCGCACGCTTCGATTTCAGCTTCCGCACCTACTCGAGGAAGGCCGGAGAGGACCTGAAGGACGCCTTTCGCAATCCCCCTGCGGGGGTGGCTTTGCAGGACTATGCTGTCAAGGAGGACATCCGGGAAGAGGCAAAGGGAATCGAGGCCTATGCGCCGCTCCACGATTACGAGATCAACGGAAGCGGACGCGCAACGGGCGATGCGAAAGCGGTCATCGATTACTACGATCGTATTGAGCACAACGAACTGATCGAGCTGGGCGCCATCGAGCTGGAGTATGGCAAGGCCGTCGCCGGGTAGAAAGGGGCGTGCGCGGCGCCTCCTCCCTGCTTGGTGCGCCCGGCATGGGCACCCGCCCGCATGGGCAAGTCCCCCCGCGGGTTGACCGTGGCAAGCGAAGCGCGGCTGCGCGAGGGAGGCTGAGCGCGGGGAGGAAATGCAGGGCGAAGCGGCGAGCCGGGGAACCGGGACCGGACGCGAGGCGGCGCCAACCCGGCGATTGTGCGGGGAAGGGTCGCATCTTTGCCGGGGGAGAACACTCGCCTTGCGGCGGAAAGGCCGACGTGGCGACAGGGAGCTTGAAATCCGCGAAGGCCAGAGGAGCCCGAGAGGCGAAGGGCCCGGGAAAACCCGAATGAACCGGCGGTGAGGAACCAGGCCCGGTGAAACAGGAAGCGGCAACCCCGGGTGGCGCATCGGATGAATCACAAACGCGCCGGCCTCGACTGTCCCGACCGTCTGGTGCGGACCCGCATGCCCGGTGGGACGGGAGGGGAGCCGTCTTGCGGGTGCCCCTGTCCCGGTTTCGGGAAGGAGGATTTCCCTACGGTTCCGCCGGGTCTTCGACGGCAATGTCGATGATTTCGACTTCCCGGACGCCTCCGGGGGTCTTCACGCGGACGACGTCCCCCACGTTCTTGCCGATGAGGGCCTTGCCGATGGGGGAGGTGACGGAGAGCCGGTTGTTGGAGACGTCGGACTCGTAGGGGCCGACGAGCTGATAACGGGTCGTGTCGCCCGTGTCGACGTCGGCAAAGGAGACGGTGGCGCCGAAGACAACCCGATCGCCCGTGACGCCGTTGAGCTCCACGATCTGACTGGTGGCCAGACAGTTTTCGACCTCCTGGAGGCGGCCGTGCAGGAAGGACTGCCGCTCCTTGGCATACTGGTACTCGGCGTTTTCCGAGATGTCGCCGTGGCCCCGCGCCTCCTCGATGGCCCGGATGTTTTCGGGGATCAGCACCCTCTTGATCTGATCCAACTCCTTTTTCAGCTTTTCGAACCCGGCCTTCGTGATGGGCATCTTCTCCATCGCAACTCCTCCCCTGCGGTCCCTCAGGCAAAAAAATAAATATCCGCCAGTGCCCGAAGGCAACAACGGATATTTGTCGCATCATGTACACAGAATCATTCGGACTGTCAAGTGAATTCAGGCCAGCCGGCCGTGCTTTCCCGTCTTGCATCGGGGTCTTGGTTATGCTAGCGTCAACATACCGGGGCTGCCTGAGGCGGCCCTGTTTGATTCGCCATGCTCGACAAGTACAAACGAGACATCAACTACCTGCGGGTTTCCGTGACGGATCGCTGCAACCTGCGGTGCGTCTACTGCATGCCGAAGGAAGGCGTCTCGCTCATCGGTCACAACGACATCCTGACATACGAGGAGATGCTGAGGATCATCCGCATCGCGCAGAAACTCGGCATCGTGAAGGTCAGGGTCACGGGAGGCGAGCCGCTTGTCCGCAGGGGCGTGACCGGCTTCCTGGGGGAGCTCAGCAGGCTGGGCTTCGAAGACGTCAGCCTCACGACCAACGGCATACTCCTGGAGACCTTTGCCGAGCCGATCCGCAGGGCCGGCGTGTCCCGGGTCAATGTAAGCCTTGACTCCCTGGACCCGGAACGATACGCCCGGATCACCCGGGGCGGTGACCTGTCCACCGTTCTGCGGGGATTGGAACGGGCCGAGCAGGTCGGATTCTCGCCGATCAAGATCAATGTCGTCACCGTTAGGGGCTTCAACGACGATGAGGCGCTGTCCTTTGCCCGGCTCACCCTGGAGAAGCCTTACGAAATCCGCTTCATCGAGCTCATGCCGATCGGCGGCGAGAAGGGCAG
>DAOTMG010000070.1:0-3881 GCA_035450185.1 Syntrophales bacterium
CCAGGAGACCAATTGACCAGACAGACCGGAGTGTCCTCCGAAAATAAAAACCCCCCGGCTGAAAAAGGCCGGGGGTTTTTTATTGTCCGTCAGATAAGCGGTTTCCCGTCGTTTAATCTTTCATAAAGGCCGATATACTCCGCGATCATGTTGCGAAGATCATATCGCTCCCGGACCTCTCTCATGATCCGTTTGATCTGTGCTTCCCGGATCTCCCGGGGGATCCGGTGGAAACGGGTACTCTTCTCCAGGCCGAACCAGAGCCCGTCGGGATCGTAGTCGCGAAAGAGAAACCCGTTGCCCACATCCTGGGGCGAGCCGTCGATCTTCATCCGCAGTTCCCGGATCTTGTCGTGGTAACCGCCCGTGTCGCGATTGGTGGCCGTGGCCCCGAACAGATTGCCGACCTGGTCGATCTGGCCGCAGGGTTCATAAAGAGAAGCCCCGAAGACGTCGCTGGCCGCGGCGAAACCGAGCATGGACAGGGGTTCGTCGAAGCGCTGATAACAGATCCTGCCGCCCGAAGACCAGGCGATCCGGCCCATGATTTCCTCGTGGGACCGGTCGTTGCCGACCCCGTCCCCGACGACGGCGATCTGGACGTCACCGTGACTGTCGATGAATCGCCGCGCAATATGCTCGAGGAGTTCCACGCCTTTCTGACTCGGGTCCAGCCGTGACGGCCAGAAGAAGAGGATCGCCTCCGGGTGGACGTTCAGACCCGTCCGCTTCTGGAACTCCATGAGGTTCGCCTGCTTGGCCTCGAGAACGTCATCGTCGGGACCGTAATTCCGGACCAGATAGGGACACCGCTCCGGGTACATGGCAAGCGAAGGGGCGTTGATGATGGCCGTCACGGTCCCGTGATAGTATTTTGCCCGCACCTCCCCCCGCACGCTGGACGGGATGATGTGCCGGTCCATGAAATAACCCTCGACCACCTCCTGGAGAAATCGCTTTCCGACGAAGTTGATGACCGAGGCGTTCTTGATGGCCGTGGCCTGACAGTCGATGCAGCGTTTGCCCTTGTCCTCCGAAAAGTAGAGAAATTCCGACAGCTGGTCGAGCTCGACGCCGAAGAGAGCCTCCAGGGGGATGTGACCGGTGAAGATGTTGTGGACGGTGTGCAGAACGGGGATGCCCCGCGACCGGGCATAGGCGTTGATGACCCCGCCGGCCATCCAGTCGTGCGTGTGGAGGATGAGCTTGCCCTTGCTCTTGGCGCGGACCGTCTTGATGATGTTGTTCACCAGTCCGCGCTGGAACTCCGCCGCGTTGAGGACGGGGTTTCCGGCGTAGGCGCTCGGGAGTCCCGCGAAAATCGAGGAACTGACGAGATGGATCCTGTCCGGGTCGACGCGATAACGGATTTCACGCCAGGCTTTCTCGTCGATGCGGGATTCCTTCTGGAACCGTTTTTTCAGGTTGAGGGTCGCCACGTGAACATCGATGCCCCTTTCGATGAGTCCTTCGCACAGGGCGGTGACGACCTCTCCCTGGCCCCCGCTTTTGCCCGAGACGTACCTCGCCAGGACGCCCATTTCCTCGGGCAGCCGGCCCGTCTCGGGGCTGATGATGAGCACGGCCGTCCTCTCGCTCTTCTTGAGGGTCATGAATCTCCGAAGGACCATTTCCAGGTAGTCCACCTTCCGCGTGAGGATGTGCGTGGCCTGTTCGCTCTTCTCCTCATAGGGGTTTGAATAACCCTGCAGGGTGAGGCCTGCGTGGTCGCGCTCGTCGAGGTAGTAAAGGTGATCGCAGGTGGTGAGATGTCTCCAGTTCCGGAGAAGATCGCCCCCTGCTGTGTTGGCTTCCCCCTCCAGTTTCTCGATGTCTCTGAAAAGCTCGTACTGCGTGAGGCTTCCGAGCCGGCCGCCGGTGTTCCTCTCGAGGTCGGTCCAGGCCGTCGCCGAGTGTTTCTGGACTTCAAGGACCGGGCAGGGCCGGTCCTGAAAGCGGGCGACGACCGGCGAGGGATTCACGATCTCGACCGTCGCCTGACGGGCAAGGGCCTCGGGGAGTCTTCTCCAGAACTCGAAAATGCCCCTGTCGGCCGGGATGCGCACGCCGATATGCTCGAAGTCGAAGCCCAAAAGCAGGACGTCATTCGCGAAGGCGGCGATGCGGGAGGCGTAGTCTTCAGGCGCCAGAGGTTCCTCGAGGAAGCGTCGCGACACGGTCTCGCTGAGCGGCCTGTCGCGGAAGAGGACGGTCAGGCGTCCGCCGGCGCTGCGGAAGACCCGGCCGGATTCGGCGGGATGCCCTTCCGCCGTGACGATTTCGTCCCTCCTTTCGGCGAGCATGCCGAGGTAGCCCATGTCGGCGACGACGTCGGCAATGTCGCTGTTGTAGATGAGATCGGTGTTTCTGAAGGAAGAGGAGACGACGCCGAAGAGGGTTCTCATCTTTTCCCTGTGCAGGGAGACCTGGCCCCGGAATTCCTGCTTCTGCGGGTCCGAAAAGAGGCTGACCAGCGAGTGATAGTAGGTCTCATCGAGACACTCGATCTGGTTTGTCCCCGCCCCCGTATCGAGAAGCCGGCGCAGGGCGTCGATCACCTCGGGACCGTAGAGCTCCGCCTGCTCCAGAAACGTCCCGGAGAGCCCGAGGGTCATCCGGAAGGAGGTGTGATTCCTGAGGACCTCGGTGAACATGCTCAGGGCCGGCAGGTAGCACCGTTCCGAAAGGCGCAGGAAACTTTCCCGGTTGACTTCATCCCAGAGGAATTTTTCCCGTGACGGATGAAGCCTGAAAGGCTGATGAAGTTGGAAATAAAATGTCACCAGAGGCATGGGCTGCTCCCGGGTTCGGTTTTCCATCGGAAGGAAAGGCCGGCTTCGGAGCGGTTACCGCTCCCGTTCCCGCTGAGCCTCCTCGTCGAAGCTTCCCGCAGTGACCTCGCCGGATTCGCTGAAGAATTGCGGGTACGCTGTCCGGAACACCTCGACGATCCGTTCGAAAGGTACATCGGCAAAGGCTCCGTGATCGTGGACGTATTCCATGTGGCGGTTCCCCTTGGCGTCATAGGGGTGAAAGAGAGAGTCACGCCTCCCGTCGAATTCGAGGGGCTTCACGCCGAAGCGGTCACAGAGTGATCGGTTGAAGGTGGGCGTCACTTTGACCCAGCGGTCGCCGAGGAAGAGCTCCGTGTATCCGTGAAAGACGAAGACGTCCGTCTGCATGATTCTTCTCAGGCGTTCGGTGCTCAGGTGGTTTCGCACGTCCGCAAAGCCGAGCCGGCTGGGGATCCCCTCGGCACGCGCCACGGCTGCCAGGACAACCGCCTTGGCCACGCAATAGCCGAATCCCTTTTTCAGGATGTTGCTCGCCCTGAAGGCCTCCGGTTTGAGAACGATGTTGTAGGGGTCGTAGCGGATTTCATCGCGAACGGCATAGAAGAGCTTTATGCCTTTTTCGATGTCCCCTCCGGCGCCGTCCGCATGGGCGGCGGCAAAGGAACTGATCACGGGCGAGTCGCTGTCGATGAAAAACGTCGGTTTCAGGTATACGTCCATGTTTTCGGTGGCTGTTTTTTTCATCTCTTTGCTCCCGGCGATGGCAGAGAGAGAGGATTAAATCCTCTCCCGGTGCAAGAATCGCTTCCCTTTTTCCTTGTCAAATGAAGCCAGAAAGACAAACAAACACAAATGCTATATAGAGGAAATAGATTAAAATTTCAATGTTTTCAAGTCTTTTGTCCGAAAGGGCTGAAGATTCTTTCGCACGGACGGCCCATTCGGTCCGCCCGGATTGTCTTTTGGGTGGGTAACGTCAAGAGTTATGTGTCATGATCAGGAAAGGGGTCATGGTATTTTCTTTCAGGTTCTCATGGGTAAAGATGGCATAGAGGATTCTCTCCATGCTGGTTCGATCCGAGAAGA
>DAOTMG010000071.1:0-3187 GCA_035450185.1 Syntrophales bacterium
CATAGCGCGAGAGGGCCATGGAGTCGGACTCCACGATCATCCGCAGAACCTCGAAGAAGTCCTCTTTGAATTCCTGTTTCATCATGCTTTGCTTCCCCGATCTTTTGCCTTATAGGTTTTTTTCAGGACCATCCGGAAACAGTGTATGTTCAAGGGCTCGAAATAGAGCGCATTGGGCGGGATTTCCCTGCTGACCGGTCCGGCGGGTACCAGCCCCAACTCGTCTGCGATGCGGGCGAGGTAATCTAGATTGATGTCCGGATAGTCAAAGGTGAGAACGATGAAACCGCCGTCCTTCAATACTCGCCGGAACTCCCGGAGAGCCTGGTATATATCACGGTTGAAAGCGAAGTAAAAGAACTTCGGCGCACGCGATCGCGCATGGCGATTGAAGTAGTCGTTCAGATGCTCCAACACGGAGACGCAAAAGACCCGGTCGAAGATGCCGTCCGGGTAGGGCAGGTGCGTCACCGATGCCCGCGCGTATCGAATCCCCGAGAGGTAACGCTCGGGCAGACCCTCCACGGCTTCATCCCCATAGGTGTTTCTGAGCCCCTCAAGGGTCGCCTGCCTGCATAAAATCCTATCGTCCAGGTCACAGGCGTCAACCTGCCCGCAGTGGTCGAGAAGATAGAACTTGAAGGGGTGCTCCACGCCGCAGGCGGCGTCCAACACTCGATCGGCCCCCTCGGCAAACGTTGCTGCCCAGGCATATTCGTACGGCCGGCTCCACCAGACGGCGGGCAGCGGCAACACGAGGTTCTCCGCCTTGCTGTCGGCCGTCGTGAAAAACCGGGAAGACATCCGGTCGTCGTTTTTCGCGTCTACATGCTTCATGCAGTCAGTCCGACAAGGACGTCCACAATGCGTTCCGCCGCGTGTCCGTCTCCATAGGGAGATGCATCCGAATCCCCCGGGGGGATGCGAGCCCAGGCAATTTCTCTTTCGAGACTGCGTCCGGCGAGCCTTCCCAGGCCGATTTCGACCACCTCGGGCCGCTCTGTTTTCTCCCTGGCGATAATGACTTTTTTGTTGAAGCAGGTGGCCTCCTCCTGGATCCCCCCGCTGTCGGTGATCAGAAAGGCGGCCCGGCTTATCATCCTGAGCATGTCCGGGTATCCCACGGGATCGATGACCCGGATGTTCTGTGCTTGAAGCAGCTTCCGGTGTTTCCGCACATTGGGATTGGGGTGGATCGGCAGGACGAACTCGAGGTCCCCGTTCCGGGCGGCGATGGTCTCCAGCTCCTGAAAGAGATCTTTCATGATGGCATGGTTCTCCCGCCGATGCAGGGTCACGGGGACCAAGGGCGTTGTCTGCGTCTCGAGCCGAAGCGTCTTTTTGAAATAATCCACCGCGTCGACGATCGTGTTTCCCACGAGATGGATATTCCGCGCCCCTGTTTTCGCAAGGGTCTCGAAGGCCTGACGCGTCGGGGCGAAGTTGTAGTCGGCGATCTGGGAGATCAGGGTGCGGTTGAGTTCCTCGGGATAGGGGTTCATGAGGTCGAAGGTTCGAAGGCCCGCCTCCACGTGGGCGACCCGCACGCCGTTGTAGAAGGCCATCTGGGCGAGCGCCCAGGCCGTTGTCGTGTCGCCCTGGACGACCACGGTGTCGAGGCGCACGCGCGCGTAGAGCGCCTCGGCAGCCTCACAGATTTTCACGTAGCTTCCGCCCAGGCTGTTATGCTTCTGCACGCCGGCAAAGGCCTCGGCGAAGCTGAAATCCGGGGGCGGGACGAGATCCTTGACGTCCTCGTAGAGGTCCGTCTGCTGGCCCGTGAAGAGAGTCCTGTGCGGGATTCCGCGCTGTTGGAGCGCAAGGACGACGGGGAAGAGCTTGATGATCTCCGGCCGGGTGCCGAAGGCAATCAGGATCATAGCAGTACCGGCTTGTATCCCCTGTCCATCTCGGCCTTGACGACTTTCCAGTAATCGGCCGATCGATCTTCGCTGCAACTGATGGCAACCCGGTCCACGCCCCGCTCGGGCTTCACGGATCCCCAGAGGGAACGGTCCCCGGCGGGGTGCGGCGGGCAGGCCGCCCGGATGCCATGGCGCTGGAGCATGGCGCAGAAGTGGATATCCTCGCCGAAGCTCCGCAGCACGGGCTCCTCGTCCCAGAAGAAACGGGCCCACTCCCGGCGGAAGAACCAGCTGTGGCCCACGAGGTCCACGAACGCGATCTGCTCGTTCATTCCCTCCCAGCCCATCCGGGGCTTCTCGGTCTTGAGCTCCGTTCTGGAGAGGTAGCGAAGCCCGATCGTCCCGCAAAGCGTCTTCTCGGCGTCCACGTACTGCAGGCAGTTCTCGAACCACCGCTCGCCGGGCATCGTGTCGTCATCGAAGATGCAGACGTACTCTCCCTCCAGGCAGGAGGCCAGGGTGAACCGGGGGATAATTCCAAAATTGTAGTCGCAAATGATCTTCTTCACCCGCTGCTCGTTTTTGAACGAGACGAGCTGCTTGCGCTCGATCCACCCCATCTTCTTCGGGGGGGCGTTGTACCACAGGATGATCTCGTGCGGTGGTACGGTCTGGTTCAGGACGCGCTCCACCTGCTCCTCCAGGTACTGAGGCCGCATCCAGGCGGTGAGGATGACGGAGATGACTGGTTTCATGACGTCGCCACCGTTCCGAAGAGATAGTGATTCCCCGGCATGTGGGCAATCTCGTTTTGTACCCATCGGATGTCGGGCTTGCTTTTGCGCCACGCATCGAAGAAGTGCGTGTTGTCGATTCCCTCGAAGTCGTTCTGGTAGGCGATGAGGTACGCGCTTGCAGCATGCATGGCCGGCAGCGTCATGATATGCTCCCGGAGGGCTTGGGCGGTCTCGCTGAGGGACCACGTGGCGACGAAGAGCCCTGTCCGGGCCTCGCTGGCGGCCATTGAACCGAGTAACTCGGGATCGGAGGTGCAGAGGATGCCCCGCCTCCCGGAGAAAAAGGCCTTTGCCTCGATGAGCTCCATGGCGAGCGAGCCGAGATAGTATTTCTGAAGGGCGGTGAATTCAGGCAGATCGAAAATGAAGTATCTTCCTTGGAACCCGAGCTTGTAGATGATTCGGCACAGGCTGCCGTAACCGCCGCCGAACTCCATGATCAGCGGAAACCGGCTGATCGGCTGTCCGGTGGCCTCCTCGAAACGGGCAAGGTGGTAGGCCTGGTGGATGCGGTTGCCGGAGCTT
>DAOTMG010000072.1:0-2924 GCA_035450185.1 Syntrophales bacterium
CGGGTAACCCGCGCGGAAACGCACCGAGGCGGCGCATATCCTGAAATCGCAGGCCGCAACAATGCTCATTCCGGCACCGCCGACGGCGCCGTTGACCGCCGCGATGACGGGCTTTTTCATCCTCCGCAGGGTGATAATCCCGGGATTCAGGGCCTTGATGAGCTCCCGGAAGGGTTCCGCCCGGTCCTTATCGAAAAAACTCCTGAAAACGGCGATGTCCCCGCCGCTGCAGAATGCCTTGCCCTCTCCGGTGATGACGACCGCGCGGACGCTGTCGTCGTCGGAGCACATCTCCATCGCTTTGGTGAAATCCTTGATGAGACCGCCGTCAAGGGCATTGAAGTTCTTCGGCCGGTTGAACCGGACGTACGCCACGGTACCCTTTTTCTCGTATATGATGTTTTCCAAGGCCATCGGCACACTCCTTTGTCGCAGACCGAAGCCTGCCGAAATTTTGAAAAAAAGACGACAGTCTATTTTTTTATCCGGCAGGCTTGTCTGTAAGACGGGGCTCAGTCTGAAAATTCCTGAGCCCCGCTTGTTGACCAAAATCGTCAAACACCCGTTACAGTCGGGCAGATCCCGCCCCGGCTACTTCGATGCCAGGTACCGGCCGATCGTCATGATCTCGGCTTCCTTGGTGCCCTCGTAGAGCTCGAGGATCTTGGCGTCGCGATACCACTTCTGGACATCGTACTCATCGATGTACCCGTAGCCGCCGTGTAGCTCCACTGCCGCGTTGGCGCAGAAGACGGCCGTCTGACCGCTGTAGTACTTCGACATGGCCGCAAGGGTGTAGTCGGGTTTGCCCGTGTCCACGAGCCACGCAGACTTGTACACGAGGCCCCTCAGCGCCTCGATGCGAATGGCCATCTCCGTGAATTTCTGCATGGACATCTGGTAGCTCGCCAGCGGCGCCCCGAAGGCCGTCCTCTCTTTGCAATACTTCACCGAGGTTTCGAGGCAGGCAACGGAAAGGCCCAGCCCCTGCGCGGCGACCAGGATGCGGGTCACATCAAAAAAGTGCATGACCTGATGGAACCCTCTGCCCGGCTTGCCGACGAGGTTCCCCTGCGGAACGCGCACATCCTCGAGAGCGATCTCGGCGGTGTCGCTGGCGCGGATACCCATTTTCCCGTGAATCTTGTTCCGGGTCACGCCCTTCGCATCAGCCGGCACGATGATCATACTGAAGCTGCTGTGTCTCTTCTCTTCCGGGTTCGTAATGCACTGGGTGAGCATCCAGTCGCAGACGGTTCCATTCGTGATGAACATCTTGTTTCCGTTGATCACGAAGTCGTCGCCGTCCTTCACGGCTCTGGTTTTGTAGCCGGCGACGTCCGTGCCCGCGTTGGGCTCCGTGAAGGCCCCCGCACTCACCACATCCCCTTTGCAGACGGGCGGCAGGTATTTCTGCTTCTGCTCCTCGGTGCCGAAGAAGTAAACCCCCTCGCACCCGAAGGACGCCGCCGCGATGTTGAGGCCGATGCCCATGTCCACGCGGGAGAGTTCCTCCGTGATGATCGCGTTGCCCAGGAACCCCGCCCCCGGTCCGCCGTATTGCTCCGGGATCCAGGCCGCGACAAGCCCGTTTTCCGCCGCCTTTTTCCTGATCTCGGGCGTGTACTTCTCCTGAAGATCACATTCCCTGGAAACCGGCTGTATCTCCTGGATGGCAAACTTGTAGGTCATGTCCCTCAACATCTTCATCTCTTCTGTCAAATTAAAATCCATGACAATCCTCCTTAAAAGTCTGACACGTCAGACAGTTTTGAGTTATGAGTTATCCTGCCGCGCGGTGCAACTCGAACAGCCTGACCTGCGGCAGCTTTGAGCCTCGTATTATGAGCGATCTCTCTGATATGAATTGAATATACAGATGCTGAATTGGCAAAATGAAACCAACTCCTACCGCCAATTCACCACTCGACACTCAAAACTCAATATCGTGTTGAACGCTTCACTTCCCGAACTGATCCCGCAGGGCGATTTTGTTGATCTTGCCGACACTCGTCTTGGGGATCGCGTCCACGATGGCGTACTTGTCGGGAAGCCCGTACTTGGGAATCCTGCCCTCATCAACGGCCTTCTGTAGAAATGCCTTTATGTCGTCAGGAGTCACTTTGTCCTTGAAGTCGGGTTTGAGTACCGTGACGATCATGGGCCGTTCACCCCATTTGGCATCCGGAACGCCGATGGCCGCCGCCTCCGACACGGCGGGGTGCTGACTGACCAGGCTTTCCAACTCGAGGGACGAGACCCACTCGCCGCCCGTCTTGATGACGTCTTTCAGGCGATCGGTGATCGTCAGGTAACCCTCGGGATCGATGTGGCCGATGTCTCCCCCGTGGAGCCAGCCGTCTGGCCAGAGTTCCTTCGTCCTTTCCGGATCCTTGAAGTAGCTCTGTGTGAGCCAGGGACTCCTCATCACGACCTCGCCCGTCGTTTTCCCGTCGTGGGGCATGGGCTTCCCGGCGGGGTCCACGATCTCCAGTTCGATGAGCGGTATGGGGAATCCCGTTTTTATAATGATATCGAGAATCTTGTCTTTTTCCCAGCCCAGCATATGCGGCTTGAGATTGGCAATCGTCATAACCGGGCAGGTTTCCGACATCCCGAACTCCGAGAAGACCTCGATGTTGAGGTCCATCGTCGCCTTGGCGAGCCCTCTTGGCAACGCCGCACCGCCGATGACGACCTTCCACTTCGAAAGATCGACTTTCTTGGCCACGGGGCTCGTCACGAGCATGTGAAGGATGGTGGGCACGCAGTGTGAGAACGTCACCTTCTCGCCGAGGATCAGCTTCAGAAGCATCTCCGGCTCGTATCGTCCCGGATACACCTGTTTCACGCCGAAAAGGGTAGCGATATGATAGCATAAAATACACGTTACCTGTTCTTTGAAAAAGCAGAGAGCATCTGAT
>DAOTMG010000073.1:0-2450 GCA_035450185.1 Syntrophales bacterium
GACTCGAGAACTTCTTTTGCGAAATACACGTTTCCTCCCTCCTTGTCCGTGAATTCTGAAAGATTCAAGCCATATACACTCCTTGAAACGTATTCTTCCCTGAGACCCGTGAATGACAGACCCGATCACTCCCGTATACAAAAACCTCCATTTTGTCAAGTGAAAAGACGTCGATTTCGCCCGTTTTATGGGCCTTTCGGGGCAGGGGCCCCGGAGCGGCGACAGGACGGGAACGGATCTTTACAGGGATGAAGTTTTCAGACCTTGCCGGACGGCTATACGGAGATGATGCATTGTAATCGCTGCCGGATACATCTTTTGGAAGTCGGCACGCACGCCTGACGTCAGCAGAGTGGGCGGATGGCGGCGGCGGAAACAGGGAGCAGCGTTGCCGCCATCTTCCATGGGTCCGGCCGTGGTCGCTTCGTTTCCCGGCAGGGCTCGAAGGGGTCAGTTCTCGCCGAGCACCATGACGAGATTCTCGAAAAGCTCTCTCTGCGTCCTGTCGTATAGCTTGCCCCTGATGAGGTTCAGCGCCTGGAAGGGGAGCATCTTCCCCCGGTAAGGCCGGTCCGAGGTCAAGGCGTCGTACATGTCCACGAGCGCGCAGATCCTCGCGTACACGTGGATCTCGCCCCCGTAGAGGCCGTAGGGATAACCCCGCCCGTCCTCCCGCTCGTGATGCTCGAGCACGATGAGCTTGCACTCGGTGGTCAGCTGGTTCGTCTCTTTCAGGATGTCGAACCCGTACAGGGGATGCCTGCGCATCTCCGTCATCTCCTCGTCGGTCAGGCGCCCTTCCTTCATGATCACTCCGGGGTTGATCCGGGTCTTTCCCAGGTCGTGAAGGAAAAATCCGATGCCCAGCTCCCGGAGGTTGTGGCTGCTCGAACGGCCGAAGTATCTCCGGGCCACCAGCAGCGACAGAACGCCCACATTGACGGAATGCGAGTAGGTGTAGGCGTCGTAATCCCGTATGGAAAGAAGATATCGGCTCAGGTGATCCACCTCCAAAATGCAGTCGATCACCTCGTAGAACCCTTCCTTGGCCTCCTGGATGGTCTCCTGGTCTGGGGCACTTTCCATCAGCCGCTGCATGACCATTTTCGAACAGGCCTTCACGGCGGCGGCCCTGCAGTCCGGGGCTACTCCCTGGTCGTGAAGGATCTCCATCAGATCCGAAGGGATGGCTTCTTCCGCAGCGGGCGTGGCGCTGTCGTGGGCGGCAAGGGGAGCGCCGATTCGCGGGGAATCGACGCTGACCGTCTCGACCCCCCAGTGCTTCATCTTTTCGATGTCTCTGGCCGAGTTCAGGGTGAACCGGCTTCGCAGGAAGGGATGCCTGAACCACGATCCGGGGATAGTGACCTGCATACCGACTTTTAACTCATGGACAGGGACCGACTGCTGCATAAATCCTCCAGCCGAAAGAAACCCGTCCGGCCGCTCCACGGGGGGCAGCCCCCGGGCCTAACGGTTCCTCCACTTTCCCTTTGCCGTCCCGAAAACCCCCCGTTCCGGCACGCCCGTCGCGGTGACCTCCACGTCGCTTCCCGCCACGGCGAAACTCAGGGTGTAATCGCCCGCATCGGGGTTGACGGCCGCAGCGATAGCGGCCAGGTCGTTTGCCTCCTCTTCGGACGTCATCAGCTTGATGGCGAACTGACTTGTCAGCCGGTTCTTCCCCTCCATCACGGCCTGCAGGGCGGCCCTGTTTTCGGCTTCCCTTTTCAGCTCCATGAACTGCGGCACCGCAACGACGCTGAGAACCCCGAGGAGGACGAGCACGGCAATGAGCTCGATCAGGGTGAATCCCCTCCGGCTGCTTGTTCGAAGTAAACCTGCCTTTCGCCAAACCCGTTTCACAACATCCTGCACCGGCTTTCCTGTTGTGGCTGCCCCTCCTTTGAGCATGGATGATACCAGCGAGTCGTCGCGTCCCACTGTGACAGAAATTACAACAATATCGAATCGTTGCGATTTTACAGGCGCGGCGGTGCGAACCCGACCGGCCCGCAGGGAGGATTCTGTCGTGACCCGGCAACGCAAAATATTGAATGATGTCGATGATGTATCGCGGCCGTGCCGATACGGACCGGGCCAGATCGGCATGGCACCCGGTCCCCGCCTCTCAGCCGCCCCCTCTGACGGCAAGACAAAAAAAAGAGAGGCAGGGCGCTCCGCCTCTCTTTTCCATCACGGGTCTTCCGGTTTATCCATCGAGGGCCCTCCCGGTCTTCCAGGCATCGCCGACCAGGTCCGGCCCCGCATCCCCTCGACGGGACGTTACTGCGGCCGGTCGGCCGGGAGTTCCTCGCCGAGGGCCAGCCTGCAGAGGTCGCTGATCATGAAATTCTTCAGGCCTGCTTCGCGGACCTTCTTGTTGAGGACCGTGAAGCACATGGGGCAGAGGTACACCATCGCCTCGGCGCCGCTGGCCTTCGCGTCCT
>DAOTMG010000074.1:0-2086 GCA_035450185.1 Syntrophales bacterium
TCCAGGAGCTGAATCGACGAGCCATCCGCTACAACCTGATCGACGGGGGCCAGCACGCGGCGGTGGTGTCTGAGCTCATCGGCCAGTTCGACCTCCGCAGACCCGACATCTCCCTCGGAAAAGAAGAGACCAACATCGATTCCATCACGAAGGCGCTGAACTGGGCGGGAACTCACATCTCCTCTGCCCTTCTGGATGCGGGCGGCGTCTGTGAAAAGGTCTTCCGGGGGCAAAACGGCATCTGCCTCATTCACGGCGACACCCTGACGACGCTTCTTTCCCTGCTCATGGCCAAGCGCTGCGGTCTCAAGGTCGCCCACGTGGAGGCGGGTCTGAGAAGCTACCACCTCTTCGACCCCTTTCCGGAGGAGATCATCCGGCTCATCGCCATGCGGTACAGCGATCTGCTTTTTGCGCCTTCCGACTGGGCCTTTGACAATCTCTCCAGGATGAATTACGGTCCGAAGAGCGTTCACGCCGGCGGCAACACCATCATCGACACCCTCCGCTATGCCAGGACGAAGACCGGGACCGGAAGACCCCTGCCCGGCCCATACGCGGTCGTCACCATCCACCGTGTGGAAACCCTCTTTTCAAGAGCCCGAATGGAGCGGGTCGCCTCCCTCGTCGAGCGGATGGCGCGGGATCGCAGGGTTCTCTTCGTCCTTCACGAACCCACCCGGCAGCGGCTCATCCGATACGGGATCCTCGAGCGGCTGAAGAATGTCCCGGGCGTCGAGATGCGGGAGCTACAGCCCTACATGGCCTTCGTCAATCTCCTGGCCGGGGCGGATTTGATCGTCACCGACGGGGGGAGCATCCAGGAGGAAAGCCACTATCTGAACGTCCCGTGCCTGATCATGCGGGCCAAGACGGAGCGGATGGAGGGCCTGGGAGATAACGCTTATCTCGCCGGCTTCAATGAAGAGCGCATCGACCGCTTCTTTGAAATGCTCCCCGACCTGAGGCGGAAAAACCCCGATGTGCAGGATGTGCACCCCTCGGGGATTATCGTCGACCACGTTGCGGCTTATGCATGAAACAACCGGACAGGCGCTCTCTTTTTTTTCCGTCATCGTCCCGGTATACAACGGCGCGGACACGCTCAGGGAGTGTCTTTCCGCTCTCACGGGTCAGGATTACCCCGGGGGGCAATTCGAAGTGATCGTAGTCAACGACGGCTCTGTGGATGCCTCGGCGGAGATTGCGGCCGGTTACGACGTGCGGTTGATTGACCTCGGGGCCAACCGGGGCAGGATCGTGGCTCGAAACACAGGAGCCGAAGCGGCCCGTTTCGACACTCTCGTTTTCAACGATGCAGGAGTGATCCCCGGGCCTCAACTTCTTGCTCGCGTGAACGGAAGGGGTTATCAGCCCCTCATGCCGGAGGTGGATGCCGACGATGGAATCACCTGGGGCTATGCGCGCCTGTTTTACCTTCTGAGATCCAGGTGGTATGCCCCATACTATCCCGCATCCCCGGAATCCGGCGAGTACCTGATCACGCCGGAAAATTTCAATGCCGTGCCGAAGGGAACCGGCTGTTTCGTCTGCGACCGTTCCCTCTGGCTTCGGAGCCAGCCCGCGTCCTTTGATCGATCCACAAGCGACGATACCCGCATCCTGAAGAAGATCGTGGAGGAACGGCCCATCTTGCGGACCCCTTCCATCCGGGTCCGCTACCTCCAGAGAACCGCTGCGGGGCGTGTCCTGCCGCATGTCTTTCAGCGGGGCCCGCTGTTCGCGGATTTTTACCTCAGGCCCGGCGGGAGGTACCGAATGGCATACCGGGCGGCTTGGATTACCCTCGGGTTTTTCCTGCTTGGCGCGTTGTCGTCGGCCGGGCTTCTTCTCTTTTTATGCGGGATGCTTTTTGCCGGCCTTCTGGCAGCCGCGTTTTACCTGGGCAGGCGCTGGACGGATATCCCTCTCGTCTGTCTCTACCTGCCGCCCCTGGCTCTGGCCTTCGGATGGGGTATCCTGAAATGGCAGGTCGCCGAGTGGCGAAAACAACCGAGGCAATGACCATGGCCCATCCCTACGACGCGAAATACTTCGAGGGGCTCAACAGGCCGGGCTTCTGGGG
>DAOTMG010000075.1:0-2002 GCA_035450185.1 Syntrophales bacterium
GCCGTGTAGAAGATGTTGACCTTGTACTTCTCCACGATCTTCCAGAAGCGGCTCACGTCGGGGTAGTTGGGAACGCCTTCGAACATGATCGAGGTGGCGCCGTTGGCCAGCGGGCCGTAGACGATGTAGGTGTGGCCCGTCACCCAGCCGATGTCGGCGGTGCACCAGTAAATGTCGTTTTCCTTGTAATCGAAGATCATCTTGTGGCTGTAGGCGCAGAAGGTGAGGTAGCCGCCGGTGGTGTGCATGACGCCCTTGGGCTTTCCCGTGGAGCCGGAGGTGTAGAGAATGAAGAGGGCGTCTTCCGCGTCCATCCACTCGGGGTCGCACTTGGGAGCCGCCTTGGCCATCGCATCATGCCACCAGAGGTCCCTGGCGCCCATGTCGGTCTTGATCTTCTCGCCGACGCGCTTCACGACGACGACCTTCTCGACGGAGGGGCAGTCCTTGACGGCGTCGTCGGCGTTCGTCTTCTGGGGAACGGCCTTGGCGCCGCGGAAGGTCCCGTCGCAGGTGACCAGGATTTTGGAGGTGCTGTCCTGGATGCGGTCTCTCAGGGAGTCGGCGCTGAAGCCGCCGAAGACGATGCTGTGGATCGCGCCGATGCGCGTGCAGGCGAGCATTCCGATGGCGAGCTCGGGGATCATCGGCAGGTAGAAGCAGACCCTGTCGCCCTTCTTCACGCCGAGGGACTTGAGGACGTTGGCGAACTTGCAGACCTCTTCGTAGAGCTGCCGGTAGGTGTAGGCCCTGTCCTCGCCGGGTTCGTTGGCTTCCCACTGGATGGCGATCTTGTTGCCTCTCTTCTCGAGCTGCCGGTCCAGGCAGTTGTAGGAGACATTGAGTTTCCCGTTGACGAAATACTTGACGTAGATGTCGCCCTTGCGGACGTCGAAGTTGTAGTCTTCGACCTTGTCCCACTTCTTGAACCAGGTCACGTACTCCGAGGCGACCTCGCTCCAGAATTTCTCGGATTCCTTGATGGAACGCTCCCAGAGTTTCTTGTAGGCGTCCATCCCGCTGATGTACGCCATCTTCCTGATTTTCTCCGGGACTGGATACACTTCTTTCAACTGTACTTCAGCCATCTTTCCTCCACCTCCATAGTTTCTGCTTTATTCGTCAAAGGGAGACCATTCCTTGTCTCAAGCCCCGTGAAGGCTGGAAAACTCCCCCGTGCCGTTCGCAGGAATTTCACTCCCCCCGTTGCCGCAGGGCATGAGGATCGGGACCCGCCATTCGGAGCCCGTTTTACATTCGACTTTTTCTGTCAAAGCGAAATCACAGATGACCGCTTGAACGAGAGCCCGGGGAAATGTCAAATTCACATTACAACTCGGTGAGTTATAATAATAGTCCCGGCTCTTGAAACGGAGGGTTCCGTGAAAGTCGCCGGAGTATAAATTAGCCTCCCCTGCATGTCAAGCGAAAATTTATTTGTTTTCGAATCTTGAATTCCTTTCGGACGGCAATAACCGCTGACGGGACGGGCAGGGAGCAGCCGTCGTGGTAAAAAAGCATTAACGGTCCCCGGACTGTTGCAGTTTTAACACACCTGCGGACTTCCCCGATGCCGGGGCGTCGATGGGATTTGCATATGAAATTTATCAAATCCGCAATCAAATCACGGGATTGTTTATTTAAACGAGAGGGGCTGTCCTTCATGGTATACAACTTGCTCACAACATGGGCGCATCGCAATCAGGAGGCAAGATATCAGGATCATTCCGCAATTCCTCCTGAATCAAAGACCCCGGCAAGACCGGCCCCGGAGGTTTCCCGGCGGTCAGAAAAAGCTTGACAGGGCGATTGAGCGATGTTAGTTTGTGCCCGAATTTTCTTTAGGGGGAGGTTTGCCCCGAAAACAGGAAGGGAGGTGGTTCATAAGGAAAGATCGAGTTCCCGGGCCGGCGGATATAATCTTCCATTCCCGGGAGATGCGGTAGTTGAGGCCGCATGTTGAAAAGGGGGGATATCCCATCCGGGGTATCCGAAAAAAACA